>NZ_ASXG01000197.1 GCF_000411975.1 Amycolatopsis orientalis DSM 43388 | reverse complement strand
AGTGCGGTGGCTGCGGTCGGGCCGAGGTGAGTGCGGCGGCTGCGGTTGGGTGAGGGCGGGCGGGGTGAGTGCGGCGGCTGGGGTCGGGCCGAGGTGGGCGCGGCGGCTGCGGGCGGGGCTGGGGCGCGGGTGGGTTAGGTGCGTGGCTGCGGTCGGGTGTGCGGCTCGCGCATCGGGTTCGCGGGCAGCAATGCGGTTGCTCGGCAGGGGGGGTGCGTCGGCGGGAGCGCGGTGTGGAGGTCCGTGAAGGACTCCTTGAGGGAATCAGATTCCCTCAAGGGGCCCTTCACGGACCTTGGCGGGGGCTCGTTTGGCCGAGGTGTCGCATCGGGTGGCGGGGTATCGCGGCGGGGAGTCCGCCGCATCCCGTGCTGCGGAGAGAGAACCCGATGTGAAGCTGGGTGTGTGAGACGCGCCGAATGCCTCTCGGCGTGAAAGCGTACGGGGGTCGTGGAAGGTCCCTTCACCGGACGCGCCGGAGGATCTGACTCGCCCGGTGGCGCAGTGGGGCCGCATCGCCTCGCTCGGTGACCGCCGAGGCGCCGAGCGCGGCCAAAGCACCGAGCTTCCGGGAATTTTCCCGCCCGACTATTGCGTGTTCGGATAATCCGTGTTCGGATTAACCGCATCCGGAGAACGGGTGCGCGGAGGCGGCTAGCGGGTAGGAGGTCGAGCAGGTGGCGGCGAGTCAGTCTTTCGAGGTAGTGGTCGCCGGCGGCGGGTTGGGCGGGCTTTGTGCTGCCTTGTCGTTGCGGCAGCGCGGATTGCGGGTCACCGTGGTCGAAGCGGCGCCGCAGCTCGGCGAGATCGGGGCCGGGATCCAGACGGCTCCCAATGCCAGCCGGATCCTGATCGGGCTCGGGTTGCGGGCCGAGTTGCAGAAGGTGCGGTGCGAGCCGCAGGATCAGGTTCGGCGGCGGTGGGCCGACGGCAGCATTATCGCGCAGTTGCCGCTCGGGCAGCGGGTCGTCGACAAGTACGGTGCGCCCTATTGGCATTACCACCGCGCGGATCTGCATTCCGTTCTGCTGCGGGCGTGCGTCGATCCGGACGGGGCGGGGCCGGTCGTGCGGGTGGCGACCGCGGCCAAGGTGGTGGATCTCGACCGCCGGAATCCGGAGCGGCCTGCCGTGCTCACCGAGGACGGGCGGCGGTTCGAGGGCGATCTCGTCGTGGGGGCGGACGGGATTCGTTCCGCGGTAAGGGATCTCGCCGGCTTCGACGACACGCTCGCGTTCTCCGGCGAGATGGCGTACCGGGCGTTGATTCCGGGCGATTCGATCGCGGCGGACCCGGCGACGCGGTTCCTCGTCGACCGGTATCACTCCACGATTTGGTACGGGCCGGACAAACACCTGGTGCACTACCTGATCCGCGGCGGCGAGTACCTGAACGTGGTGGCGATCGTGCCGTGCACGGAGGACGTCGAGAAGAACTGGAGCGCGCCGGCCAGCGCGGAGCAGCTCGCGGCGGAGTATTCCGATTGGGACGACCGCGTGCCGGCGATGCTGGCCAAGGCCAAGGACGACGTCTCGGTCTGGGCGATGTACCGGCGCCGCCGCGATCCGGTGTGGGTGGACGGGCGCGTCGCGTTGCTCGGAGACGCTTGCCACGCAATGCTTCCGTACCAGGCGCAGGGCGCGTCGCAGGCGATGGAGGACGGGGCGGTTCTCGCCGAGGAGCTGGGGCAGGCGACTCGCGAGGGGATCAACCACGCCTTGGCCCGGTATGTGCACCGGCGCGCGAAGCATGCCGGGATGGTGCAGGACGCGTCCTTGCGGAACATGAGATTCTACCACCTGCCCGACGGTCCGGAGCAGCGCGAGCGCGACGAGAAGCTGCGGAGCTTCGACGGCGAGTCCGACGTGTCCTACGACTGGCTGTGGAACGGGACTCCGCTCAACGACCCGGACAACGAATCGATCCACTACCAGTTCGCCCGATAGCACGCACGGAACACGCAGACTTCGCAAAGGAGCAAAGGCTATGCGTACCGGAGACCAGGTGGTCCAGGACTTGCCGTGGCGCTGGCGCGTCCAGGGCAAGATCTTCCTCATCGGCGGACTCGGCTACATGTTCGACGCCTGGGACGTGGCGCTGAACGGATTCCTCACCCCGTTGGTGGGCACGGAATTCGGGCTGTCGGCCACGCAGCGCGGATTCGTCGCCACCGCGAACCTGATCGGCATGGCGGTGGGGGCGGTCGCCTGGGGCACGGTCGCGGACCGGATCGGGCGCAAGCGGGCGTTCAGCATCACGTTGCTGCTGTTCGCGTTCTTCTCGGTGTTCGCCGCGCTGTCGCCGAACATCGAAGTGTTCCTGCTGCTGCGGTTCCTCGCCGGAGTCGGGCTCGGCGGCTGCATTCCGGTGGACTACGCGATCGTCAGCGAGTTCTCGCCGCGCAAGCAGCGCGGGCGCGTGCTGTCCGCAATGGACGGTTGGTGGCCGGTCGGCACCACGCTCGCCGGGGCGTCGGCGACGCTGCTGGTTCCGGTTTCCGGGAACTGGCGGTGGATGCTGGTGCTGATGATCCTGCCCGCCGTGCTGCTGTTCTGGGCCCGTCGCGGAGTTCCGGAATCGCCGCTGTATCTGGTGCGCAAGGGGCGCGAGGCGGAAGCCCGGCTGGTCATCGACAATCTCGTCGAACGGACCGGCGCGCCGAAGGAACCGTATCGGATTCCGCCGGCGATTCAGGAAGACAAGCGCGGCGGCGGGCTTTTCGCGGCGGTCGACCAGCTGCGCCGGGTCTGGGCGTACAGCCCGAAAGTCACCGGGGTCGCCTGGGCGCTGTTCATCACCGTGATGCTGGTGTACTACGCCGCGCTCAGCTGGATGCCGTCGATCCTCAAGGCGCGGGGATTCGGCGAGATCGCCGCGTTCGCTTCGACCACTTTGATGAACGCGCTCGGTATCGTCGGCGTCGTGGTGGCGGTGTTGCTGGTGGACCGCATCGGCCGCAAGCGGGTGATCGCCGCTGCCGGGCCGCTGGCCGCGGTCACGCTGGTGATTTTCTCGCTGGTGCTCGGCTCGGCCGGGGCCGCGGTGGTGGCGATCGGCGCGTTCGGCCTGTTCTCGCTCGTGGTCATTCCGGTGATGTACGCCTTCGTGTCCGAGCTCTACCCGACCGAGCTGCGCGCGTCGGGCTTCGGCTGGGCGTCGTCGTCGAGCCGGGCGGTCACCGGGTTCGCGCCGTTGCTGTTCGGCAGCGTGCTGTGGCCGGTGTTCGGCCTGCCGCTGACGTTCACGCTGCTCGGCCTGCTCGTCGTCGGAGCGGTGGTGTTCATGGTCTTCTGCGCGCCGGAAACCCGGGGCCGGGAGCTGGACCGGATCGACGACGAGGCCGCGCCCGCACCGCACCAGTCCGAACTGGACGCGGTCTGATCCACTTGCCTGGAAAGGAAATCGCATGAAGCCCGCCGCGTTCGCCTACCATCGGGCGCACGACGTCGCCGACGCCGTCGGCCTGCTTTCCGACCTCGCCGGGCAAGGGCGGGAGCCGAAGGCGATCGCGGGCGGGCAGAGCCTGATGCCGATGATGAGCTTCCGCCTGGCCCGCCCGAGCGACCTGGTCGACCTCGGGCGGCTGCGGAACCTGCCGGGGATGACGGGGATCGCGCACACCGGCACGGCGCTGCGCATCGGCGCGATGACGACGCACCGCCAGGTCGAGCTGGCCCAGCTCGGCCCGGGTTTCGCGGTGCTGGCGGAGGCGATGCGGTATGTCGGGCACCTGCCGATCCGGTCCCGCGGCACGGTCGGCGGGAGCCTCGTCCACGGCGACGCGACCGCGGAGTGGTGCGTGCTCGCGCTGCTGCTGGACGCCGTGATCGTCGCCGAAGGCCCGGACGGCCGCCGCGAAATCCCGGCCGGCGAGATGTTCTACGGCTTCTACGCGACCGCGGTGGAGGCGGACGAGGTCGTCACCGAGGTGCGCTTCACCCGGGCGGCGCCGAAGGCCGCGTTGACCGAGTTTTCCCGCCGTGCCGGGGATTTCGCGACGGTCGCGGCGGCGGTGACGCTCGAGCAGCGCGCGGACGGGTCGCTGGGAGGCGGCCGCGTGGTGCTCGGCGGGGTCGCGCCCGCGCCGCTGCGGATTCCGGAGGCCGAGGCGGTCCTGGCGGGCGGTGCGCCCGGGCCGGAGTTGTTCGCCGCGTGCGGCCGGGCGGCGGCGGAGGCGATCGATCCGCGGAGCGACGCACAAGGGAGCGCGGACTACCGGCGCGCGTTGACGAGGACGTTGGTGGCACGGAGTTTGGGCCAGGCGTGGGAAAAGGGAGAGCGGTGATGACGGGCAAGCCCGGAGAACCCCGGTTCGACGGCCGGGGCGGCAAGTGGATCGGCGCGTCCGTGCGCCGGCGCGAGGACCCGCGGCTGGTCACCGGCCGGGGACGGTTCGTCGACGACGTCCACCTCCCCGGCATGCTCCACGCCGGATTCGTGCGCGCGACCGTCGCGCACGGCAAGATCACCGAACTCGACCTGAGCGCCGTTCGCGAGGTGGACGGCGTCGTGGCCGCGTACTCGGCGGAAGACCTCCAGCTCGGCGACATGGTCGCGCTGCTGGACCGCCCGCCCGAGGAGTTCACCCCGACCACGATGCCGATCCTCGCGCGCGGCAAGGTGCGGTTCGTCGGCGAGCCGATCGCACTGGTCGTCGCGAAGGATCCGTACGCGGTCGAGGACGGCATCGAGGCCGCGCAGGTGAGTTACGAGGTCCTCGACGCTGTGGTGTCCGAGGAGACCGCGCTCGCCGAGGACGCGCCGCTGGTGCACGAGGACGCGCCGAGCAACGTGCTGCTCGACGTCACGGCGTTCGACACGCCCGGCGTGGACGAGGCGTTCGCGGACGGGTGCGTGATCGAACTCGTCACCCGCAGCGGCCGGCAGAACGCGTTGCCGCTGGAAACGCGCGGCGCGGTGGCGTCCTGGGACGACCGCGACGACCAGCTTCTCGTCCAGACGTGCAGCCAGGTGCCGCACCAGGTCCGCACCGTGCTGGCGCGGTCGCTGCGGATTCCGGAGCGTTCGGTGCGCGTGGTGGTCCCGGACATGGGCGGCGGCTTCGGGCAGAAATGCGTGGTCGGGCGGGAGGAAATCGCGGTCGCGGCGGCGGCGAAACGGCTGCGGCGCCCGGTGAAGTGGATCGAGGACCGCGGCGAAGCCCTCGCGTCCGGGTTCCTCGCGCGCGAGCAGCGGTACCGCACCCGCGCCGCGTTCACTCCGGACGGCGAGCTGACCGCGCTGGAATCCGACATCGTCTGCGACATGGGCGCGTACTCGTGCTATCCGTTCACCGTCGGCATCGAACCGCTGATGGCGGCCGCGGAAATGCCGTCGGTGTACCGGGTCCCGGCTTACCGGGTGCGGGCAAGGGCGATCACGAGCAACAAAGCGCCGACCGCCCCGTACCGCGGGGTCAGCCGGCCGCAGTACGTCCTGGTGATGGAGCGGATCATGGACCTGGCCGCGCGCCGGCTCGGCCTCGACCCGGTCGAGATCCGCCGGCGCAACGTGATCACCGAGTTCCCGTACACGGGCGTCAACAAGGTCACCTACGATCCCGGCAGCTACCTCGAATCGCTGGAGCTGGGGGAGAAGATCCTCCGCGACGAGGGCTGGTACGACCTGCGCGAGAAGAACCCGTACGTCGGCATCGGCTACAGCTGCTTTTCCGAGCGCACCGGCTACGGCTCGGAAGCGTTCGCGAAGCGGAAGATGACCGTCGTCCCGGGGTTCGACGTGAGCGAGATCCGGATGGACCTCACCGGTTCGATCGTGGTCACGAGCGGCACGGTGAACCACGGGCAGTCGCACGAGACGACGTTCGCGCAGATCGTCGCGGAACGGCTCGGCGTCGACCTCGCCAAGGTCAAGCTCCGGCAGGGCGACACCGAGCGGATTTCCTACGGCTGGGGCACTTTCGCGTCGCGCTCGGTGACCATCGGCGGCTCCGCGGTGGCGACCGCGGCGACCCGGCTCGGCGAGCAGCTCTGCCTGATCGCGGCGCACCTGATGGACACCCGCGTCGAGAACGTCGGCCTCGACGGCGACGGGGGAGTGATCCAGCTCGACGACCCGGGCCGGCGGCTTTCGTTCGAGGAAATCGCCGACGTCGCGTACCTGCGCAGCCACCTGCTGCCCAAGGAGGCCGAACCGACGCTCACCGCCACCGCGGCGTTCGACGTCCCCGGCGACGGCACGTTCTCCAACGCCACCCACGCGGTGGTCGTCGAGGCCGATCCGGGCACCGGGCAGGTCGAAATCCTCCGTTACGCCTGCGTCGAGGACTGCGGCGTCGTGATCAACCCGAAGGTGGTCGACGGACAGGCGCGCGGCGGGATCGCCCAGGGCATCGCCGGCGCGCTGTTCGAGGAGGTCACCTACGCCGAGAACGGCGAACCGTCGGCCGCGAGCTTCATCGACTACCTCGTGCCGACCGCCGCGGAGATCCCCGACATCACCGTCGATCACCTCGAAACCCCGTGCGCCTTCACCGAAAGCGGCGCGAAGGGAGCCGGGGAGGGCGGCACGATCGGCGCGCCCGCCGCGGTGCTCAACGCGGTCAACGACCTCCTCTGGCGCACCGGGGTCCAGCTGGAGCAGACCCCGATCCACCCCGAGGCCGTCCTCGCCGCGCTCGCTGTGCCTGACCTGGCCGACCGGGAGAAAGCGGGAACCCGCGGATGACCGACAAACAGCTGATCGTCTTGACCGTCAACGGCGAGGAGCACGAACTGCTCGTCGAACCCCGGTGGACGCTGCTCGACGTGCTCCGGCACCACGTGGGCCTCACCGGCACGCACGTCGGCTGCGAGCACGGCGTGTGCGGGGCGTGCACGATCCTGGTCGACGGCGAACCGGTGCGCGCCTGCTTGATGTACGCCGTGCAAGCCGAAGGCTGCGCGATCCGGACCGTCGAAGACCTCGGCACCCCGGAGGAGCCGAACGATCTGCAGCAGGCGTTTTCCGAACACCACGGCCTGCAGTGCGGTTTCTGCACGCCCGGGTTCCTCATGCTCGCCGAGGGATTCCTCGCCCAGCAACCGTCGCCGACGCGCGAGGACATCCGCGAGGCGGTGTCGGCGAATCTGTGCCGCTGCACCGGCTATCAGACCATTGTGGACGCGATCGAGGCGACCGCCGCGAAGCGGTGCGCCGGATCCGGCAGGAAAGAGGACGCGGTCCGATGATTCTCGAGAACACCCTTGACCTTCCCGGCGATCCGGACACGGTCTTCGCGCTGCTCAACGACGTCGAGCGGGTCGCGGGCTGCCTGCCCGGCGCGGTGCTGGAGGGCCGCGACGGCGAGTCGTACCTGGGCAAGGTCAAGTTCAAGGTCGGCCCGGTCAGCGCCGCGTACGCGGGCAAGGTCCGGTTCACCGAAATCGCCGAGGGCGAGCGGCGGCTGCGGCTGTCGGCGCGAGGCGCGGACAGCCACGGCAACGGCGACGCCGAAGCGGACGTCACCTTGACGCTCGTGCCCGGTCCGAAGGGCTCCTCGCTGAACCTGCACACCGATCTGGTGGTGCGGGGCAAGATCGCGCAGTTCGGCAAGGGCGCGATCAGCACGGTGTCGAACCGGATCCTGCAGCAGTTCGCGCAGAATCTCGGTGCGTTGCTGGAAAACGACGGCACCAGCCCAGAACCAGCCCCGGCTGCCGCTGCCCCCGCCTCGGATTCCCTCGATGGGTTGGCGATGCTGCTGCCGCCCGACGCGAAGCGGTATCTCCCAGTCGTCGCGGCGGGCGCGCTCGGGCTGTTCCAGGGCTGGCTGCTCGGCCGGGTCCGGTCGCAGCACAAACTGATCAAGGAGCTGCTGCGTGAACGCGCCTGAGAACGGACTGCACGGCGCCGAGACTGACCAGACTTACGCCCGGGCGGGTTTCGGTGCCGCGGTGCCGAGAGGAACCGCGCCGGTGCTCGTCGTGGTCGACCTGACCCGCGGCTTCACCGAGCCGGAATTCCCCTCCGGCGCAGACCTTTCCGCGGAGGTCGAAGCGGCTGCCGCGCTGGTCCGGGCCGCACACGAGAGCGGGGCGCCGGTCGTGTACACCGCGATCAGCTACACCCCCGCCGAGGCGGACGGCGACGCGATCGCGTGGCTGCGCAAGGCACCCGGCATGCGCAGCCTGCGCGACGGAAGCGCCGAAGCAGCGCTCGATCCGCGGCTGGAACGGCGCGACACCGACCATCTGATCGTCAAGAAGGGCGCCTCCGCGTTCCACGGGACGAGCCTTGCCGCGCTGCTCGCCGGTCTGGCCGCGGACACCGTGCTGATCTGCGGCGCGACGACCTCGGGCTGTGTGCGGGCCACCGCGGTCGATTCCGTGCAGTCCGGGTTCGACACGCTCGTCGTCCGCGAGGCCTGCGGCGACCGGGCCCGCGGACCGCACGACGGCGCTCTCTTTGACCTGCAAGCGAAATACGCCGACGTCATCGGCCTGGGCGAGGGCGTCGAGCTGCTCGCCAAGGCCCGCTGAACCCGGAAGGAGTTCCCGCATGTCCGCAGTGTCCGACCGGGTGCTGACCCAGCCCGCGCTCGCCGAACTGGCGAACGTCCCGGCGACCAGCGTCTGGGTGCGGTCCGGTTCGCTCCGGCTGCACCTCCTCGACTACGGCCCGGCCGACGGCGTCCCGCTCGTGGTGCTGCCCGGGATCACCAGCCCGGCGATCACCATGGACTTCGTCGCCCGCGAGCTGACCGACCTGGTCCGTCCGTTGGTGCTCGACGTCCGCGGCCGCGGCCTGTCCGACGACGGACCCGGCTACGACCTCGACGCCTACGCCGCCGACGTCGAAGCGGTCATCGACCAGCTGAACCTGTCCGCGCCGCTGCTGTTCGGCCACTCGATGGGCGCGCGGATCGCCGCCAAGGCAGCGCCTTCCGCACAAGGCGTTGTCCTGGCGGACCCGCCGATGAGCCACGCGGGCCGGCCCTATCCGACCGCTTTGGACACTTTCGCCGCTCAGCTGGAGCAGGCCCAGTGCGGCACCGACGCGGACGAGGTCGCCGCCTCGTGGCCCCGGTGGCCGCGCCGGGAGCAGGAGCTTCGTGCCGGATGGCTCGCGTCGTGCTCCCGGACCGCGATCGCCGCGACGCACGCGGGTTTCGAGTCCGAGGAATTCCCTCCGCTGTGGGAAAAGCTCGCCGGTCCGGCGGTGCTGCTGTTCGGAAAGGACAGTCCCGTGGTGACGCCGGAGGACGTTACCGCGCTGAAGCGGGCCAACCCGGCGCATCCGCTGGTCGGGATCGACAACGCCGGGCACATGCTCTTCTGGGACGAACCCCGGCCCGCACTGCGGGCGCTGCGCTCGGCGCTGAAAGACCTGCTCGCTCGCTAGCCCCGGCGGTTTTTTCGTACCCGGACAATCCGTATTCGGACAATCAAGGAGGTCGCCATGGACCAGAACCTGTTCAACGACATCTGCTTGCGCCAGCTGACTTTTTCCGGCGTGCACGAGGGCGAGACGGTCGTCGTGCTGACGCGCGGCGCCGAGCGCGCCGAGTACGCGGACGCCTTCCTCTGGGCCGCCCAGCAACTCGGCGCGGCGACCTATCACCTGCGCCTGCCGTCGCCGGCGAGCGCGTCCGGCGCGTGGGCGGTCGGGCAGTCCGGCCTGGACCAGCTGCCGCTCGCGGTGGACGCGCTGAAGGCCGCGGACATGGTCGTCGACTGCACGTTCCTGCTGTTCAGCGCGGAGCAGTTCGCGATCCAGGCGGCCGGCACGCGGATCCTGACCGCCGTCGAACCGCCTGAGCTGCTGGCCCGGCTGATGCCGACGAAGGAACTGCGGGAGCGCGTCGAGATCGGCGCGGAACTGCTGGCCAAGGCCAAGACCATGCGGATCACCAGCCCGCACGGAACCGACGTGACGTACCAGCTCGGCGTGTACCCGACGATGAGCGAGTACGGCTACACCGACCAGCCCGGCCGCTGGGACCACTGGCCCGCGGCGTTCGTGTTCACCGGCGGTTCCGACGACGGCGTGGACGGCAAGATCGTGCTCGCGCCCGGCGACGTGCTGCTGCCGTTCAACACCTACGTGCAGACGCCGGTCGAGCTGACCATCGAAAAGGGCTTCATCCAGGACATCCGCGGCGGCGCGGGCTCGTCCGGCCTCGACGCCGACCTGCTGCGCAGCTACATCGAGTCCTTCCACGACCCGCGCGGCTACGGCATGTCGCACGTCGGCTGGGGTCTCGACGAGCGGGCGCACTGGCACGGCCTGACCCAGTTCCCCGGCGGCATGGGCATGGAACTGCGCAGCTTCTACGGCAACGTGATGTTCTCGATCGGCCCGAACAACGAACTCGGCGGCCCGAACGACACGGCGTGCCACTTCGACATCCCGATGCGCGGCAACAGCCTGTACCTCGACGACGAGCTGATCGTCGACGCGGGCGAGCTGACCGTGAAGGACATGCGCCCGGCGGCGAAGCGATGACCGACCACCACATCGGGATGATCGTCCCGAGCTCCAACCTGACCATGGAAACCGAGCTGCCGCGGATGCTGCGGGCTCGCGAGGAGCGCTATCCGGAGGACCGGTTCGTCTTCCACTCTGCCCGCGCGCGGATGCAGCACGTGACGCCGGAGCAGCTTCGGGCGATGAACGCCCAAGCTGAACGCGCGGCGACCGAACTGGCGGACGCGCGACCGGGCGTCGTGGCGACTGCCTGTCTGGTCGCGATCATGGCGCAGGGCCCGGGCTATCACTGCACCGCCGAGGATTCGATCGCGTCGGCGTTGCGCACAGAAGGCTCCGACGCGCCGGTGGTTTCGTCGGCGGGCGCCCTGTTGTCCGGGATCGCCGCGCTGGAGGCGAAGCGGGTCGCGATCGTGACGCCGTACCTGAAGCCCTTGACCCAGGCGGTTGTCGAGTATCTGGAGGACGCCGGCGTCGAGGTGGTCGATTCGCTCTCGCTGGAGGTGCCGGACAACCTGGCGGTGGCCCGGCTGGATCCGGCGGATCTTCTCGCGCACTACCGGAAACTGGACTTGTCGCGCGCGGACGCGCTGGTGTTGTCGGCGTGCGTGCAGATGCCGTCGCTGCCGTCGATCCAGCCGGTGCAGGACGCGGTGGGGATTCCGGTGCTGTCGGCGGCTACGGCTACGACGTTCCGGATTCTCGGCGAGCTCGGCCTCAAGCCGGAGGTGCCGAACGCGGGGCATCTGCTGAGCGGGAAGGTGCCGGCGACGCAGGCGGCTTAGTCCGCGGAACCCCGAGGGCAGAGCCGGTCCTCGGGGTTCTGCCGCGTTCTCACCGGCGGGCAGCCACCAGTTCCCGCACCCGCGGCGCGACTTCCCGGGCGAACAACCGGATCGCGTCCGCGGAGTCGACGGACAGGAGGAACGCGCTCATCCCGTGCGTGAGCGCCAGTTCGGCGAGTTGCCCGGCCCAGGCGCCGGCATCGTCGGACGGAATCCCCGGCAGGTTGTACAGCCGGCGGATGTCGCCAGGGGAACGGCCTGCCTCGCGGGCCACGTCGTCGATGAGCGCGTTCGCGGCGGCCAGGCGATCCGGCGGGACTCGGGTCAGGCTCGGCAGCCAGCCGTCCGCGGCGCGGCCGATCAGCCGCAGCATCCGCGGGCCGAGCGCGCCGAGCCAGATTTCCATCCGGTGCGCCGGAAACGGCCCGGGCGGCGTGCCGGTGAGCCGGTGGTGGCCGCCGGGAACCGTCGCGGGCGGCCCAGGCGTCCACAGTGCACGGACGACGTCGATCGCTTCGGTCAGCGCGGCGAAGGCTTCGCCGGGGGTGTGCCGCGGTCCGCCTTGTGCGGCGATCTCGTCCCAGTACGCGCCCGCGCCGAGGGCGAGTTCGGCGCGGCCGCCGGTGAGCAGGTCGAGGCTCGCCGCCGAGCGGGCGAGCACGGCAGGCGGGCGCAGCGGCAGGTTGGCGACGTTGGGAAACACGCGGATGCGTTCGGTGCGTGCCGCGACGACGCTCAGCACGGTCCACGCGTCGAGCAGGTCCGGCCGGTACGGGTGGTCCGGCACGCTGAGCAGGTCGAGACCGGCCTGGTCGGCGGCTTCGGCGAGGCGGGCGGCCGCGTCGGGCGTGGCGGCTTCCGGCAGGAGGATGACGCCGAACTGGAGGTCGTGGCGGTAGTCAGGCATGGGAGGTCCGAACTCGTGTCATGGCGACATGATTACGCGATGGAATGATATCTGTCCAGCGGGTAGGATCCCGGCATGGACGAACTGCGCCCGCCGACCCTGCTCGCGCTGCCCTCGTACCTCGCCGGGCACGTCGCGCGGATCGGCCGGCGGGAGCTGGTCGCCGCGCTCGAAGCGCACGACCTCCGGCTGCCGCATTTCGCCGTGCTGGCCGGGCTTTCCGACTTCGGGCCGCTGGCGCAGCACGCGCTCGCCGACCGGCTCGGCCTCAACCGCAGCCACCTCGTGGGCTACCTGGACGAACTGGAGCGGCGGGGCCTCGTCGGCCGCGAACGCGACCCGGACGACCGGCGGCGGCAGCGCGTCACGCTCACCGGCGCCGGGAAGACGCTGACGCGGGAGTTGAAGAAGGAGGCGGAGCGCTCGCAGGACGTGTTGCTCGCCGAGCTGTCCGCGAAAGAACGCGAGACGCTGATCTCCCTGCTGCGGCGGGTGGTGGTCGCGGACGACCGGGCGCGGCCGGCCGGGTAGTTCCGGTTCGGGTGGTTGCCGTGCGGCACAACGGGTAACCGGAGGTTTCCCGACACCCGAGGAGGCAGCATGGCCGCACCCAGCAGGACCGACCTGATCACCGTGATCACCGACGACCACCGCGACGTGGAGCGGGTCTTCGCCGAACTCGAGCGCGAACCCGGGGCGGGCAACCGGAAAGACGTGGTCGACCACGTGATCGCCGAGCTGGTCCGGCATTCGGTCGCCGAGGAGCAGCTCATGTACCCGGCGGCGCGCAAGCACCTCGACGACGGCGACCGGATCGCCGACCACGAGATCGAGGAGCACGCCGAGGCGGAGAGGGTGATGAAGCAGCTCGAGCGGAAGAAGCCGGGCGAGCCGGACTACGAGGAACTGCTCGGCAAGCTCATCGCCGACGTCCGCCACCACATCAAGGACGAGGAAACCGACCTGCTGCCGCGGCTGCGCGAGGCGTGTTCGGCCGACGAGCTGGACCAGCTGGGGGAGCGGGTGCTGGCGGCGAAGAAGATCGCGCCGACGAGGCCGCATCCGCACGCGCCGAGCAAGCCGCCGGCGAATCTGGTCCTCGCGCCGGGCGCGGCGATCGTCGACAAGATCCGCGACGCGCTGGCCGGCCGGAAGAGCTGAACCCGACGGGAAGAGCGGAACGATGACAGACGACGTGTTCGTGCTCGGGCTTGACGAGGAGAACGAGCGCATCCTGAAAAGACTCCCGTCGGCGGCCGGGCTGCGGTTCCGCCCGCTGCTCAGCCCCGACGAACTGCAGCACGGGGAGATCGACTTCCCGGACCTGATGCAGAAGGCCCGCCAGCAGCTGGACGATTTCGACGGCGAGCCCGCCGCGATCGTGTCCTACTGGGATTTCCCGGCCGCCACCATGGCCCCGCTGCTGTGCGAGGAGCACGGCCTCCCGCACGTGCCGCTGCCGGCGGTGCTCAAATGCGAGCACAAGTACTGGAGCAGGCTCGAACAGCGGAAGGTGATCGACGAACTGCCGCCGTTCGGCATCGTCGACCTGGACGGGGACCCGCAGCCGCCGCCGGGAGTGGACTTCCCGATGTGGCTCAAACCGGTCAAGGGGTTCTCGTCGGAACTGGCGTTCCACGTGCGGGACAAGCAGGGCTTCGCGAAGGCGGCCGAAGAACTGCGGGAGGGTGTCGGACGGGTCGGGGACCCGTTCGAGGACGTGCTGCGCCAGGTCAATCTGCCGCGCGAGATCGCCGAGGTCGGCGGGGCGGCGTGCCTGGCCGAATCCGAGCTGCACGGGGTGCAGGCGGCGGTCGAGGGGTACGTCTGGAAGGGCGAGGTGCACCTGTACGCCGCGCTGGATTCGGTCGATTTCCCCGGTCGGTCTTCGTTTCTGCGGCACCAGTACCCGTCGCAGCTGCCGGACGAGACCGTCCGGCGGATGTTCGACGTCGCCGAGCGCGTGATGCGCCAGGTCGGCTACGAGAACGGCACGTTCAGCATCGAGTTCTTCTGCGACCCGCAGTCCGGGCAGGTGTGCCTGCTGGAGATCAACCCCCGGCACTCGCAGTCGCACGCTGAGCTGTTCGAGCTGGTCGACGGCGTGGCCAACCACGAAATCATGGTCCGGCTCGGGCTCGGCCAGGAGCCGCGCTTCCCGCGCGGGCGCGGCCAGTACCGCATCGCCGGGCGCTGCTACCTGCGCCGCTTCGACGGCGACGCGGTGGTGACCCGGATTCCGGCGCAGGCGGAGATCGCCACGCTGTGCGAGCAACTCGGCGGCACGACCGTGTCGGTCACGCCGGCCGAAGGCCAGCGGCTGTCGGAGCTTCCGGAGCAGGACAGCTATTCGTTCGAGCTGGCGGAACTGATCATCGGGGCGGACAGCCAGGACGAACTCGAGGCGAAGTACGAGCAGTGCGAGGAACGGCTGCGGTTCGAGTTCGAGGACTGACCAGGAGGGACAGACGGTGGAGGGCGACGTCGAGACGCTGTATGAGAACCGGCTGTGGAAGAACCGCGTGGAGGGACATCAGCGCGCGGCGAACACGGCGAAGTCCCGGGAGGAAGCGGTGAAAACGGGACGGCACATGGCGAAGGCCCGACAGTCTGTCCACATTGTCCGCACCGAGGACGGGAAAGTGGCCCGCCGCGACGACTACCGCACCAGTCGCCGCGGCGTGCCGCTCCCGCCGGAGCCGGAGTGACGCCGCGCCTTACCGGCGCAGGATGCGTTCGAGGTGGTTGCGTGCCTGCCGGCCCTCGGGGATCTGCTGCATGATCCAGTTGTGGAACATGCCGGGGTACTCGGCGTAGTCGACGTCGATCCCGGCGTCGCGAGCGCGGTCGGCGAACCGGCGGGCGTCCGGGAGAAGCACGTCCCGGGTGCCGATGAACAGGCTGAACGGGCCGAGCCCGCTGAGGTCCGCGTACAGCGGGCTGATCCGCGGATCGTGCGGATCGGTGCCCTCCGCGTACATTTTCCCCGCCTCGCGCAGGCCGGTGATGCCGAGCATCGGGTCGTGTTCGTCCAGGACGACCGAAATCGGGTCTTCGAGCGTCACGTCGAGCCACGGCGAGAGGAGGATCGTCTGTTTCGGCTGTGGCCTGCCCTCGTCCCGCAGCCGCTGCGCGATCGACAGGGCGAGCGCGGCTCCCGCGGAATCTCCGGACAGCACCACGCTGTCCGCCGGTTCGGAACCGAGCGTCTTCTCGAACGCGGCCTGCACCATCGGGAGCGTCTCGACGTTGCTGTGCCGCGGGACGAGCGGGTAGATCGGCAGCGTGACCGTGCAGCCGAGCCGGCGCGCCAGGTCGGCGGCGAACTCCCAGTGGTGGGACTCGATTTCCTCGACGTAACCGCCGCCGTGCAGGTGGAACACATGCAGCCCGGCCTTGGTGCGCGGCCGCACGGTCCAGCACGGGAACCCGCGCACCTCG
Source organism: Amycolatopsis orientalis DSM 43388 (assembly GCF_000411975.1). GTDB lineage: Bacteria > Actinomycetota > Actinomycetes > Mycobacteriales > Pseudonocardiaceae > Amycolatopsis > Amycolatopsis orientalis_D. The sequence goes on along the minus strand of NZ_ASXG01000197.1, from coordinate 10,322 downwards.
CGGTGCTCGAGGTCGAAGTGCTTGCGCAGCTTCCGCGGCGGCCGGGCTTGCGACGGCCGCTGGTGGCGGTGCAGGCGCTGGTGCAGCACGCGGGCGTTGTCGTAAAAGGCCTTCTGCCGGGTCGCGCGCAGGTAGGCCTGATACAGCTGGGCTTTCATGCTGATCATGCGCAACGGGTACCCGTTCTCCGCCCGCGGGCAACACCGTTTCGGACGCGCGGCTCCGGGTACCCGGCAGGCATGATCACGCGCGCTCTTCCCTCGCTGCCGTACGAGATCATGGAGGACGAGGACGTCCGGATCCCGGTTTCGGACGGCACCCGGCTGGCGGCGCGGATCTGGCGGCCCGCCGGATCGGAATCGCTGCCCGTGCCGGGGATCGTCGAGTACATCCCGTACCGCAAGCGAGACCTGACCTCCGTCCGCGACTCGATCCACCACCCCTATCTCGCCGGGCACGGCTACGCCTGCGTGTGCGTCGACCTGCGCGGCTCCGGCGAATCGGAAGGCGTGCTCGCGGACGAATACCTGGAGCGGGAACAACAGGACGCCGAGGACGTGCTGGCCTGGCTCGCCGACCGGCCGTGGTGCGACGGGCGCACCGGCATGATGGGCATTTCCTGGGGCGGGTTCGCGGCGCTGCAGGTCGCCGCGCGCAAGCCGCCGAGCCTCGGCGCGATCGTGATTTCCTCGTTCACCGACGACCGGTTCGCCGACGACATGCACTACATGGGCGGCTGCCTGCTGTCGGACAACATCGCCGAGTCCGGCACGATGTTCGGCGAGGCGACGATGCCGCCCGACCCGGCGCTGGTGGGGGACCGCTGGCGGGAGATGTGGCGGGAACGGCTGGAAAACTGCAGCCTGTGGGCCGAACAGTGGCTGCGGCACCAGCGGCGCGACAGCTACTGGCGGCACGCTTCGGTTTCCGAGGACTATTCCGGCGTGCAGTGCCCGGTGCTCGCCTCCAGCGGCTGGGCCGACGGGTACTCCAACGCGGTCACCCGGCTGCTGGCGAACCTCGACGTGCCGTGCCGAGGGCTGATCGGGCCGTGGTCGCACAAGTACCCGCACCTCGGCGAACCGGGTCCGGCGATCGGCTACCTGCAGGAAGTCGTGCGCTGGTGGGACCACTGGCTCAAGGGCGTCGAGAACGGCGTGATGGACGGTCCGGTCCTGCGCACCTGGATGCAGGAGAGCGTCCCGCCGTCGACGTCCTATGAGGACCGCCCCGGCCGGTGGGTCGGGGAGGCGGAATGGCCTTCGCCGCACGTCCGGCCCACGGAGTACGCCTTGGCCCGGCACCGGCTCGCCCAGCCCGGCGAGCCGGTCGCCGAGGAGCCGCTGACGGTCGCGTCGCCGTTGTCGGTCGGGCAGTTCGCCGGGAAATGGGCTTCGTACAGCGCGCCGCCGGACCTGCCCTACGACCAGCGCGAGGAGGACGGCGGGTCGCTCGTGTTCGATACCGACGTGCTCACCGAGCGGTGCGAAATCCTCGGCGCGCCGGTGGTGCGGCTGCGGGTTTCGGCGGACCAGCCGGTTGCGATGGTGGCTGCGCGGCTGTCGGACGTCGCGCCGGACGGCCGGGCGACCCGGGTGACCTACGGCCTGCTGAACCTGACGCACCGAGACGGCCACGAGGAGCCGAAACCGCTGACCCCGGGCGAAGAGTGCACTGTGGACTTCGAGCTGAACGGGGTGGCGCAAGCGTTTCCGGCCGGCCACCGGATCCGGCTCGCACTGTCCACTTCGTACTGGCCGCTCGCGTGGCCGCCGCCGAAACCGGTCACGCTCGCCGTGCGGACCGGGGCCAGCGCGCTGACGCTGCCGGTGCGGCCGACCGGCGAACCGGACGAGGTCGCCCCGGACGAGTTCGGCGAGCCGGAAGGGACGCCACCGCTGCCGACCACGCAGGTGAGCCGGCCGGAGCAGAAGTGGACGGTGTCGCGGGACCTCGTCGAGTACCACTCGGCGCTGGACGTCGTGAAGAACTCCGGCACGATCCGCTACGACGACATCGACCTGGAAATCACCCGGGACGTGCACGAGCGCTACACGTGGGTCGCGGACGATTTCTGTTCCCCGGCCGCGGAAACCGCGTGGACGGTGACCTTCGAACGGGACGACTGGCTGGTCCGGACGGAGACGTACACGCGGGTCGCCTGCACGCCGGAGGAGTTCGTGATCGACGCCCGGCTGGACGGGTACGAGGGGGACCGGCGGCTGGTGTCGCGGAACTGGCATCGGCGAGTACCGCGCGACCTGCTCTGACGGGTCAGCGCACGAGCTGTTCGGACACCGCCCGGTCGCCGAGCGCGAGGGTCTCCTTCGCGATCCCGTCGGAGACCTTGCGCAGCGCCGCGGCGGCTGTCTTGAACAGCGGTTGCTTCGAGGCCGGATCCCAGTCCGTGACGGTCAGCTCGTTGGCCGCCCGGACGCCGTCCGCGCCGGTCGGGTCGGCGGTGTCCCAGTAGCCGTAATGGAAGGGCAGGAACAGCACCCCGTCGCGGATCCCGCACGGCCGCGCCTTGGCGTGCACGCGCCCGCGCGGGGTGCGGATCTCGATCAGGTCGCCCTCGGCGATCCCGGCGCGTTCGGCGTCCCGGCAGGACAGTTCGACCCACACCTCCGGGGCAGCGGTTTCCAGCTGCGGCACGCGGCCGGTCTTGGTCCGGGTGTGGAAGTGGTACAGGGTCCGTCCGGTGATCAGCGAGAATGGGTAGCCGGCGCTGGGCGGTTCCTTCGGCACGAGGTATTCGGCGGGTTTGAGCATCGCCTTGCCGTGCGGATTGTATTCCCGGTACTCCTCCGGCTGGACCGGCTCGCCGGTGTGCAGATCCTTGCCGTATTCCTCGCAGTAGTCGGGATCGGCGAAGAACCTGCCGTCGGCGTAAAGCCGCTCGGTGCCGTCCGGATGGGCGTCGTCCACCGGCCATTGGACTCCGCTGACCACGCGAAGCTTCTCATAGGACAGTCCACTGTAGTCACAAGGACGTCCGGCGGACGCCTTTTGCCAAGCAGCGTAAGCGGATTCGGCGTCGTGCCATGGCGGGAAGGCGGCGCCGTCGCGGTCGCGAAGGTCCATCCGGCGCGCGTAGTCGAGGAAGATGTCGAGGTCCGGCCGCGCTTGCCCGGGCGGGTCGACCGCTTTCTCGGACAGATGCACGGTGCGGTCGGCGTTCGTGAGCGTGCCGGTTTTCTCGCCCCACATCGCCGCCGGCAGCACCACGTCGGCGAATTCGGTGGTTTCGGTGGGGAACGCGTCCTGCACGACGAGGAAAAGGCGGTCCTGGCCGAGAATTTTCCGGACCCGCGCGAGTTCGGGCAGCGACACCGCCGGGTTGGTCGCGGAGATCCACCAGAAGCGCAGGTCGCCGCTCTCGGCGAGGTCGAGCATCTTCATCAGGTGGGTGGGCGGGCCGTCGTGCGGGATCTGCGTCATCGGCACGTTCCACAGTTCTGCCAGCTGGGCCACGTGCGCGTCGTTGTTCCAGTTCCGGAACCCGGTGAGGTCGCCGTCCGCGCCGCATTCGCGGGTGTTCTCGGCGGTCGGCTGGCCGTTCATCTGCAGCACGCCGCAGCCGGGCTTGCCCAGCATCCCGCGCAGCAGCACGAGGTTGTTCACCTGCACCGAAGCGGCGGTCGCCTGGTGCGATTGGTAGAACCCTTGCAGCACCGTGCACAGCAGCCGGTCGGCGGTGCCGACCAGCCTCGCCGCGGCCCGGATCTCGTCCGCGGGGACCCCGCAGATCGACGCCGCGCGCTCGGGCGGATAGTCGCGGACGACCTTGACGAGATCGTCGTAGCCCACGGTGTGCTGCTCGATCCAGGCGTCGTCGCACCATCCGTGGTGGACGACCTCGTGCAGAATTCCGTTCATCAGCGCGACATTCGTGCCGGGAAGCGGGGCCAGATGCAGCTCGGCAGCCTCCGCGACCGGGGTCTTCCGCGGATCGACACAGAGCAAGCGCGGCGGTCGCGGCCCGGCGAGCCGGTCGAGGATGCGGGACCACAGCACCGGTTGCGTCGCGGCGACGTTGTGCCCGAACAGGGCGATGACGTCGGCGTGGTCGATGTCGGTGTAGGAGGACGGCTGGCCGTCGCAGCCGAAGCTTTCCTTCAGCGCTTCGCCCGCGGTCGCGGTGCACAACCGGGTGTTGCCGTCGAGGTGGTTCGTGCCGAGCCCGCCGCGGGCGATCGCCGCCAGCGTGTAGTACTCCTCGGCGAACAGCTGCCCGCTGGTGTAGAAGCCGAGCGAGTTCGGCCCTTCGGTGGCGAGCAGTGCGCGGCTGCGCTGGACGATCCGGTCCATCGCTTCGTCCCAAGTGGACTCGCGGAGCACGCCGCGGTCGCGCACGAGCGGGGTGGCGAGCCGGTCCGGCGCGTTGTTGGCCTGCCAGCCGAAGAGGTCCTTGGGGTCGAGCCGGCCGCGGTTGACGCGGTCGTCGACCCGGCCGCGCACGCCGGCGATCCGGCCGTCCTTCACCGCGAGGTCGAGGCCGTCGCCGTTCGAATGCAGGACCGCGGCGGTGCGGACCCAGCGGTCGACCTCGCCCACCTCCAGGTCGTCGGCGAGGTGGCAGTCCACCCGCACCGGCCAGTCCCCGCCCGGCCCGTACGGCGTGCGCGTGCCCCATGGCTCGGCGATTCCGTCCCGCACCCTGTCTCCCTTGCTCGGCCGACCCGCGGGGATACCCCGGCAGGCGGCGGCCAAACTCCGGGTTTCGCCCCCGGCCCCTCGGGTACGCGCCGGGAAGAAGCGCGCGAAGGAGGTCCTGGCAGATGGCTGAGCAGCGGATGCTCGTAATCCTGGACGAAGGGGCCCGAGACGAGGTTCCTCCCGGCTGGCAGCAGGCGGCTCCGGAGCACCAGGTCGTGCCCTGTCCGCCGGAGGAGGCCCCCGCGCTGCTCGAACAGGCCGCTGGCGCCAAGCCGCTGGCCGACGTCGTCGCGGCCGGACAGTTGGCGCCGGTCGCGTTGCGGCTGGCCGAACGGCACCCGGACGCGGTGCGGTCCGTGCTGCTCGTCGGGCCCGACCCGGAGGGCAACGGCCGCGCGTCCGGCGACTGGTTCGCCGCGTACGGCACCCGCGTCGCCTCGGCCCGCGAGGCCGGCGTCGAGGTCGAGGTGCTCCCGCACGGCGCGGCCGGCGCTCCGCTGACCGAACCGGGGGTCGCCGCGGCGGTGGCGGCGGCGCTCGACCGGCTTCCCGCGGTGCGCCGCCCGGATTGGTGACTTCCGACAAGGAGAGAACGCAGTGAAGGCAGTGGTGTGGCACGGAACCGGGGACATCCGGCTCGACGAGATGCCCGACCCGAAAATCCTCGAACCCAGCGACGCGATCGTGCGGATCACCCGCAGCGCGATTTGCGGCACCGACCTGCACCTGGTGCGCGGCACCATGCCCGGGATGGCCGAAGGGACCGTGCTCGGGCACGAGGGGGTGGGCGTCGTCGAAGAGGTCGGGCCCGCGGTGCGCGGGTTTTCGCCCGGCGACCGCGTGGTGATCCCGTCGACCATCTCCTGCGGCACGTGTTCCTACTGCCGCTCCGGCTACTACGCGCAATGCGACCGCGCGAACCCGAACGGCCCGTCCGCGGGCACCTGCTTCTTCGGCGGGCCGGAGGCCACCGGCTCGGTCGACGGGCTGCAGGCCGAGTACGCGCGGGTGCCGTTCGCGATGACCTCGCTGGTCCGGATCCCGGACGCGGTGAGCGACGACCGCGCGATCCTGCTGTCCGACATCTTCCCGACCGCGTGGTTCGGCGCCCGGCTGGCCGAGGTCAGCCGAGGGGACAGCGTCCTGGTGCTCGGCGCCGGGGTGGTCGGCCAGTTCGCGATCGCGTCGGCGAAACGGCAGGGCGCGGGCCGGGTGTTCGCGGTCGACGGCATCGCGTCCAGGCTGGACAAGGCGCGCGAACAGAACGCCGAGACGATCGACTTCAACGAGGACGACCCGGTCGCGCTCGTCCGCGAACTGACCGGCGGCATCGGCGTGGACCGGGTGATCGACGCGGTCGGCGTGGACGCGGAACGGCCCAAGACCGGCCCCGCGGCGCCGACCGAGACCGCGCGCTTCGAGCGGGAACGAGCGGAGGTCGCGCCGGACGCGTCTCCGGACGGCGACCTGTGGGTTCCCGGCGACGCGCCGAGCCAGGCCGCGCGCTGGGCGGTGGACGCGGTCGCCAAGGCGGGCAGCATCGGCGTGATCGGGGTGTATCCGCCGGGGTTCGAGGGCTTCCCGTTCGGGACCGCGATGAACAAGAACCTCACGGTCCACCTGGGCAACTGCAACCATCGCCGCTACCTGCCGGAGCTGCTGGACCTGGTGCGCACGGACGTCGTCGACCCGACCGCGTTCATCACCCGCCGCGAGGAGCCGACGGCGGCGATCGAGGCGTACGAGTCGTTCGACCGGCGCGAAGAAGGCTGGCTCAAGACGGTGCTGGAGGCGGCATGACGGACGAACGCCCGCGCGAACCCCAGACGGCGAACCCGCGCCGGACCCAGGTGGACGACGACGAGGAGCGCCCGCCCCGGCGGCCGGAGCCGGAGAGCCCGCTGGAGGACGAGGAAGGCCGGTCGAAGCGCGGGCATCCTCAGCTGGGCGACAATTTCCGCGGCGAGAGTTGACCGAGGCGGCCGATGATCGCGGCGGAGCGGGTTCCGGACGTCCGGAGTCAGCGGAAAGGTCGGTTCCCTCGGCTGGGCGGCGGCTTCCGCGGCGAAAGCCGATCCGGGGTACCCGGCAGCTCGCCTGGTTTAACGTCCCCGCGGCGCGGATAAGCCGACCTCCATGCGGATCTTGCTCTGGCACGTGCACGGCTCGTGGACCGACGCGTTCGTCCGCGGCCGCCACGAGTACTTCGTCCCGGCGAGCCCGGACGGCGCGCCCTGGGGGCTCGGGCTGGCGGGGCGGGACTGGCCCTCGGCGACCGAGGTGCCGGTCGACCGGCTCGCGGACGCCCGGCCGGACGTGGTCGTGCTTCAGCGGCCGGAGGAAGCCGCGTTCGTGCGGCCGCAGCTGGGGTCGCGGGTGCCGATGGTGTACGTCGAGCACAACGCGCCCCGGCACGGCGCCGCGGTGTCCCGGCATCCGATGGCCGGGCAGGACGAGGTGCCGATCGTGCACGTCACCTCGTACAACGCGCTCATGTGGGACAACGGGATCGCGCCGGTGGTCGTCGTCCCGCACGGCATCCCGGACCCCGGCGAGCGCTACACCGGCGAGCTGCCCGCGGGCGCGGCGATGATCAACGAACCGCGCCGCCGCGCCCGCGTGACCGGGGCCGATCTGCTGCCCGCGTTCCGCGAAATCGCGCCGGTGAACGTGTTCGGCATGGGCACTGAAGGTCTGCCCGGCGGACAAGGCGATGTCCGTCCGCCGCGGCTGCACGACGAGCTGGCCCGGCACCGCGTGTATCTGCACACCGCGCGCTGGACGTCGCTCGGCCTGTCGCTGCTGGAGGCGATGCACCTGGGCATGCCGGTCGTCGCGGTCGCCTCCACGGAAGCTCCCTCGGCGGTGCCCCCGGACGCCGGGGTGTGCTCGGCCGACATCGAAGTGCTCGCGCGGAAATTCCGCGAGCTGGTGCACGAACCGGATTTCGCCGTGCTGGCCGGGAAGGCGGCCCGCGAACACGCCCTGGCCCACTTCGGTCTCGACGCGTTCTTGTCCCGCTGGGACCGCCTGCTGGCCGAAACCGTCCCCGCTGCGGAAGGAGTCTGATGAGGATCTCGATGGTGTCCGAACACGCCAGCCCGCTCGCCGCGCTGGGGGAGGAGGACGCGGGCGGCCAGAACGTCCACGTGGCAGACCTTTCCGCGGCGCTGGCGCGCGGCGGCCACGATGTCACTGTCTACACGCGACGCGACGACCAGGACACGCCCGAGACGGTGGAGACCCCGGCGGGCTACCGGGTCGTGCACGTCCCGGCCGGCCCGGCGCGGCGGCTGCCGAAGGACGAACTCTTGCCGCACATGGGGGAATTCGGCAGCTGGCTGCGCGACCGGTGGACCGAGGACGCGCCGGACGTGGCGCACGCGCACTTCTGGATGTCCGGCGTGGCCACTGTTCTCGCCGCGCGCGAGGCCGGCGTGCCGACGGTGCAGACTTTCCACGCGCTCGGCGTCGTGAAGCGGCGGCATCAGGGCGACGCCGACACGAGCCCGCCGGACCGGATCCGGCTGGAGCGGATGGTCGGCAAGCAGGTCGACCGGATCGTCGCGACCTGTTCGGACGAAGTGTTCGAATTGGCTCGCCAAGGCGTGCCGCGGCAGCGGATTTCGGTGGTGCCGTGCGGGGTCGACCTGGGCCGGTTCGGCACCGGCGGCCCGGCCGCGCCGCGGACCGCGCCCAAACGGCTGGTTTCGGTCGGGAGGCTGGTGCCGCGCAAGGGTTTCGACCTGGCGATCGCCGCGCTCGCGCGGGTGCCGGAGACGGAACTGGTGATCGCGGGCGGACCGGCTTCCGGGGCGCTCTCCCGGGACCCCGAGGCGCAGCGGTTGCGCCGGCTGGCGGAGCGGTTCAGGGTGGCGGACCGGGTGCATCTGGCGGGTCAGGTGAGCCGGGCGGAGATGCCGGCGCTGTTGCGTTCGGCGGACGCGGTGCTGTGCACGCCGTGGTACGAGCCGTTCGGGATCGTTCCCCTGGAAGCGATGGCCTGCGGGGTGCCGGTGGTGGCCGCCGCGGTGGGCGGCTTGACGGACACCGTGGTGGACGGGATCACCGGCCGCCTGGTGCCGCCGCGCGATCCGTCCCGGCTGGCGACCCGGTTGCGGGCGTTGCTGGACGAACCCGCTGAACTGGAGGCGCTGGGGACGGCCGGGCAGGAGCGGGTCCGGGCGCGGTACTCGTGGGACCGGATCGCCGCCGAGACCGTGCGGGCGTACGAAAAAGCGGTGCCAGCGAAGCAATCCGAGTGGGCCGCGGTGCGCTGACTGTTCGTGAGGGGAACCCTGACGGAAGCTGCTTCCGTGTTGTGTCTCGGTTGATCTGTCGCAGGGTTGTCTCGGTTGTTGTGTCTCATGTTAGGCGGCTGGGGTGAGGGTGCCTTGGTAGCGCTTGGTGTGGTCGAGGTGGATGTGTCCGATGGGGTCGCCGTTGCTGGTGTAGGCGGTGGCGCGGTCGCCGTCGCGGATGATGGTGACGGTGTGCCGGGCGTGGGTGGTGCCGATGCGGATGCGTGCGCGTTTGCCGAGTTGGACGAGGCCTTGGGCGTTGACGGTGAGGGTGTGGACGGTGGCGTCGGTCTGGGCGGGCGGGTGTCCGGGTCCGCCGTGGTGTTCGGCGGCGGTCCAGGCGTGGTGCGGGGTGGCGCGGTCGAGGGCGCTGTGGGGGCGGTTGTTGTAGCGGGCGCGGTAGGCGTCGAGCAGGGTTTGCAGCTCGGCCAGCGTGGCCGGGGCGGGCTGGCGGGCGAGCCAGCGTTTGAGGGTCTGGTGGTGGCGTTCGACTTTGCCGCAGGTCTGGGGGTGGTACGGGCTGGAGTGGATGATCCTGCTGCCCCAGCCGGTGACGACGCGGGTGAACCCCGAGGGCCCGGCGGCGGGGTTGCGCAGCCGGGATGTGAACGCGGATCCGTTGTCGCACAACACGATCCCGGGTGCGCCGTAGTCGCGCGCGGCGGCGGTGACCGCGGCGATCGCGGCGTCGGCGGTCTCGGCCTGGGCGGCGAGGCAGGCCACGAGCGTGCGGGTGCAGTCGTCGAGCACGTCGAACACGACCGCTTTCGTGCCCCCGGCGAGGACGACCTCGGTGGCGTCGATCTGGTAGCAGTCGCGCGGGCAGGCGTAGGCGAAACGGCGCAGCGAGGACTTCGGCCGCTTGCGCGGGTTGCGCTCGGCGAGCCCGGCGCGGGCCAGGACCCGGTTGACCGTGGCCCGCGCCGGCACCCGCCACCCGCGTTCGGCCCAGTCCTGCTCGGCGGCCAGCACCGCCAGGGCGTCGCGGATCGGGTCGGCGCCGTTGTCCGGGACCAGTTCGGCGCGCAACCGCACGATCTCGGCGACCACCGGCTCCGGCGTCGCGTGCGGGGAGGTCTTCGGCCGCCGCGACCGCGGAACCCACGACCCCTCGGCCTCGATCCGCGCGCGGTGCCGATAGAACGTCCGCCGGTCGACGCCGTTGGCCCGGCACCACTCCGACACGTTCCCCAGCTTCGCCTGAACCACCAATGTCGCGTCCATCAGCAGCATCTTCGCTCGTTTCCGCGTCATGGCCAGCAACCACAACGCTGATCAAGCGACAAACCCCGAACATCACCCGACCCGGGTGCGTCACATGCCGAGAGACACAAACTGTGTCACATCAGCTGCGACTCAACA
>NZ_ASXG01000196.1 GCF_000411975.1 Amycolatopsis orientalis DSM 43388 | reverse complement strand
ACCTGGCCTTTGGTCTCGATCGCGTACCGGACAGTCACGACGCCGCCGACGAGTGCCACGGCGGCGAACGCGGCGAAGACCCACCGGATGCCCAGGCCGGAGACGACGAGGCCGACGAGCAAGGGGCCGGCCGACGACGCGGCGCGGAGCCATGCGCTGCCGAAACCGGTGCCCACCGCGCGCAGGCGGGTGGGGTACAGCTCGGCCGAGTACAGGTAAAGGGAGAAGGCGATGGTCTGGAGAATCGCGTAGGCGATCGGGGCGAGAACGACGACCTGGATCGCCGAGGTGGCGCCGAGCGCGGCCAGGACCGCCAGCGGCACGACCGTGGCCAGGAAAGCGATGGCGTACCAGCGTTTCCGGCCGACCTTGTCGATGCTGAAGGCACAGACGACGGACGCGACGACTCCGACCGCGGAGGTGATCCAGCCGTAGAGCAGGCTGGTCTTGAGCGGGAGGTCGAACACCTGCCGGTAGAGGGTGGGCAGCCACGTGACGAGGCCGTTGTTGACGACGTACACGGTGATCCACAGCGCCCACAGCATCAGCGTCCGCTTGAGGTACATGCCGCGGAAGAGCTCCCGCCACCCGCCGGAAGCGGCTGGACTCGGGCGCGCCGGGGGCGCGACGACCGGCGCGGGCAGCGGCTTGCCCTCCTTCACCGCCTCCCGTTCGAGCATCGACACGACCGTGTCGGCCCGCTCGAACTTGCCCGTGGCGGCGAGCCATCGCGGGGATTCGGGCATCAGAGCGCGCAACGGGATCATCAGCACGGCGGGGACGAGCCCGACCACGAACAGCGCCCGCCACCCGAACTCCGGCACCAGGAAATAGCCCGCCAAACCGGCGAACAGCAAGCCGACGGGGAAGATCACTTCGTAGACGAGGAAGAACCGGCCGCGTCTGCGGGCGCCGACGAACTCGTTGATGTACGCGCTCGCGACCGGCACCTCGCCGCCGGTGCCGATGCCCTGCAGGAACCGGAACGCCAGCATCGCGGCCCCGTTCCAGGCGAACAGGCAGGCGACGTCCATCGACACGAACAGCACGATCGTGACGAGCAGGGTGCGCGAACGGCCGATCCGCTCGGCGAGCCAGCCGAAGAGGATCGCGCCGATGAACTGGCCGAGGTAGCCGGCCGAGAGGATCAGCCCGACCTCGGCGGCGGACAAATGCCATTCGGCGGAGAGCTGGGGCATCGCGAACGCGATGACCAGCACGGTGTAGGCGTCGAAGAACGTGGCGGCCCCGATGATGAGCCGGATGGCCCGCATCCGGCGGGTGACCGGGATCCGTTCCAGCCGGGCCACCAGCTCGGCATTGGCCCGGTCAGCCGCGTCGGGACCGCGACCAGCGAAAGTCGTCATGGATTCGCTTCCTCGCCCTCCGCTGCGGTGCGGAGTCGTGGGGACTGCATTGTCGCCGACCCGGCGAGGGAACGCCGGGGAGTGGCGCCGGCGACGCGGGCGCGCCGCCGGCACGCCACGCTCAGACCAGTTCCGCGCTCTTGAGCGCCTGCACGATTTCTTCCTCGGCCTCGGCAGAAAGATCGATCAGCGGCGAGCGGACTCCAGCGTGTTCGAGGATGCCGCGGGCCTTGAGGCCGAGCTTGAGCGCGACTGTGCCCTCCATGTGGGAACCGCGGTGGTAAACCGCCTTGGTGACCGGCAGCAGGCGGTCGTGCACGGCGCGGGCCGCGGGGTAGTCGCGGGCCTTGCCCGCGGCGACCAGCTCCAGAAGCGGCTCCGGCGCGAGGCCGCCGTACCCGACCAGCAGGCCGTCGACGTCGAACATGGTGTGCAGCAGGTACTCGTCGTGGCACGAGAGGATCTGCAGGTCCGGCTGCTCGCGGCGCAGCACCGGGATCTCGGTGTCCCAGCGGCGCATGTTGCGCACCCCGTTCTTGGTGGCGAACACGCCGTCCTGCGCCGCGATCTCCAGCTGGGTGTCCAGGTCGTAGTTCGCCTTGGTGTTGTCCGGGTACTGGAACAGGATGCAGGGCAGCCCGGTCTCCTCGTAGATCGCCCGGTACCGCTCCTGCGGCGCGCCGGCCTGGTAGCCGAAGCGCAGCCAGCCGTGCGACGGGTAGACCAGCCCGGCCTTCGCGCCGGCCGCGACGGCGCGCTTGGCCTCCGCGACCGCGACCGCGGTGCCCTCGCCGGTGATGCCCGCGATCACCGGGAGGTCGACCGCCCCGGCCAGGTTGGCGATAGTCGCGACCTGCTCCTCCTGGGTCAGGAACGTGCCCTCGCCCGCGTGGCCGAGGATGACCAGGCTCGTGACGCCGTCGTGGCTCGCCAGCCAGCCGCCGAGCTTGGCCATCGCCGCGTGGTCCACCTCGCCATCCGGGGTGAACGGGGTGACCGGGGCGGGATTGAGGCCGCGGAGATCCAGCTTCATGACGAAAACTCCTGTCGTCGAGAACCTATGGGAACGATTCCGGGAACGTTCCCATAGCTTGCGGCAAACCCGCCCCGCCGTCAACAGCGGACCCGGAACGCCCGCGCCGCCCAGTAGCCTGAGTCTGTGGTAACGATTCTCGACGTGGCCCGCGCGGCCGGGGTCAGCAAGTCCACCGTGTCCCGCGTGCTCGACGAGCGCCTCCCCCGCTCCACCAGCCCGACCGCCGAACGCGTCCGGCAGGTCGCGGCCGAACTCGGCTACGTCAAGGACCCGCTCGCGGCCGGGCTGCGCAGGTCGGGCACCAACACCCTTGGAGTGATCGTCCCCCGGCTCACCGACACCGTGATGGCGATGCTGTACGAGGAAATCGCCGCCGCGGCCGGCGCCCGCGACATGTTCGCCATCGTCGCCACCACCGAGGACCAGCCTGACACCGAACGGATCGCGGTGCGAACCCTGATGCGCCGCCGCGTCGACGGGCTGATCCTGACCACCGCGCGAGCGGGGTCCCCGACCGCCCAGGACGTGCCGCACGCCCTCGCGCTGCGCACCGACGGGATCGGCCCCGCGTCCGTGGGCGACGACCGGCTCGGAGCGCAGCTGGCGGTCCGGCACCTGCTCGACCTCGGCCACCGGCGGATCGGCCTGGTGGGCGGCCCGGGCTACGCCTCCAGCGCCCTCGAGCGGCTGGCCGGCTACCGCGAAGCTCTCGACCGGGCGGGGATCGCCGCCGACGACAGCCTCGTCGCCGGCAACGCCTTCTCCATCGAGTCCGGCGAGACCGCCGGACGAGCCCTGCTCGACCGGGCAGCCCCGCCGACCGCGATCTTCGCCGTCAACGACAACACCGCCATCGGCGTCATGGCCGCGGCGCACGCCCTCGGGCTCCGGGTGCCCGACGACCTGTCCGTCGTGGGCTACAACGACATCCCGATCGTCCGCCGCCTCCCCGTGCCGCTCACCACCGTGCGAGTCCCGTTCGGACAGATCGCCGCCGGCGCACTCGAACTGCTCGCCGCCGCCTCGCGCGGCACCGCACCCCGCACCCTCGTCGCAGCCCCCACACTCATCCCACGGCACTCCACCGGACCGGCCTCCGGCGAGCGCCGCCGATAAGCCCCGCTGCCGAGCAACCGCGACCAGGCCCGGCCACCGCCCGGTCAACGCCCGAGCGTCCAGAGACACGTCCCGCCGACGTATCTGTCGATCGCTGCATGCGGAAACCTCATCTCCGAAGCGGCGCCTGCCGTTCATCGCACCGCTCGATCCCTCGCCGCAGGACCCGGCGAGCGACCCGATCTCGTCCACCCTGCCGTACAAGCAGATCCGGCGAGCGAACAACTCCGCGCGGTCGTCCGCAAAGGACTTAACTCGGCTGCCACATCAGGATGACGGCCGGCAGCGACGTGCACGTCGGCGAGAGCTTGCTCCGCGCGCGTCCTGACTGCTTCCCGCCGCGCGGCGATAACGGGCGCGGCGAAAGGCGCAGTAGCGCCTCAGTCATTCCTTCAACAGACCGAGTTCTTCCGCGTACACGACTCGGTTCGAAGTTCCGGGAGGCAAATCGCCCAGCTCCGGATCTCCGTCGACTGGCTCGACCTCCGCCTCGGAAAGCTCCGCTTCACCCTCGAGCGGCAGTTCGTCTCCGGGTTCCTCGCCTGCCGAGCCTGTGTGCCCCTCGCTGTCGTACCGTTGGTCTCCCCCGGTCGGCCCGATGATCGAGTTGAGATCGCCGGCGACGGAAACCGACGTCTCCTGAAGGCGCCTGCACCTGGCGAGCAAAGTCTGTACACGCTAAGCCGAGTTTCTCGGGATATATCCCTAACCCCAGATCTGGCCGAAAGCAGCCTCCCGACGCGGCGCGTTGCTCTCCGCGACATCGCATCCGCGATGAGGTGCGCACCCCGGAAGAGACGCCGCCGGGTGTGCACATCCGGCGCGGAAAATATTCGAGAAAAGAGGATCGCTCGCTGCCGCGGTCGAGTCCGAGAAACACCGGAGGGCCCGGGCAATGTTGCCAGATCAGACAACACACGGACTCGCAGGGAAGGGACCGTCGAACTCGCCTCGTACTGCCATCGCCCCTGCCGAGGCGGTGGGAGGTTATCCGGAGCTCAGGCTGGCGAGGCCGCGTCGCTGGTTGACCACGAGCTGCAGTTCAACGGAGTCGCTCGCAAGTCACGACCGCAACTGGCTGATGCTGATCGCGTCCCGTCGTCACCCGTGCGTCGCCCCGTCCGACTACGGTGAAGGCGACAGCGAGGGGAGACACTGGTGATTCGACGCAAGCTCGTGCTCGTGCACCTGACCGCCGCGGCGGTGCTGGTCGGCTGCACCGGCCTGCCCGACCGCCAGCAGGAAGCGGACCGGATCGAAGCTGAGCTGCGCGCGACGCCCGGGGTGGAGAAGGTCTACACCGTCTACGACAACAGTTACGAGGCCGGCTCTTCCTACGACCTCGAGATCACCATGAGCGCCGCACCCGAGAACCAGATCGCCGACGTGTCCCGGAAACTCATCCAGCTCAAGGCCAACGACTTCGCCGGCTACCAGCAGACGACCACCTTTGTCGTAGCCCCGAATATGAAGATTCGGGAGAACGGCACGCCCGACCCGGCACAGCTCGCGGACCGCGCTCGAACGCTCCGCGGGATCCGCACCGCCGTCGCGGACAGCGCGGCGGAATGGTCCGCGGACCGGTTGGAACTGCACACCGCCGACGACGCAGCGACGCTGAACGCCGTCCGAGCACAACTGGGCACCAAGCCCATGCGAGTCAGCGTAGAACCGCCGTCGAGCGGCACGGCCACTCCCCCGACGTCGATGCTGTACTGGGACGTGGATTTCCCCTTCGATGCCGCCGCAGAACAGCGGATTCGGGGACAACTGGCCTCCCTGCCGGTCCGCCCCCGCTTCGTCAGCGTCGCCGGCAACCAGCTCTCCGCCCTCGACGTCGACATCGCCAACCCCGAGACGGCCTACGCCGACCTATCCGCCGCCATCACGGCTCTGCGCCCGAGCCCGCCGCACCCGCTGTATGTGTCCTGGCAGCTCAACGAGCAGTCTGCGAACTCCGCCGCGTTGAAGTTCGCCGGCAGCGTCGACGCGGCCGGCTGCCACTACCGCACCGACACCGCCGGGGAGCAAAATCCCCAGGCGTTCTACACACCTGAGGCACTCGACGTCCAGAAACGGCTTCGCGCCCGATTCGACACCTGTTAAAAGGCCAGCATCCCCCACTCGCACCGAGAACGGCGAGACGGACGACTGCCAACCCCCGCCACGACGAGTTCAACACAAACTTCTCGGGCACACAGCAGGGCTAAGAACAGCGAACCGATTAAGAACTCCAACTTCGCTCTGCGCCGCCATCCGCACCCGGGCCAGCACCGGCAACCGGAACCGAACGCGGCCAACGATGGAACGACGATCATCAGCCATCACGGCCGGATCGGTGAGGCTGCGGGACCGGACGGCCGCGCACAGTGGGGCACCGGCCTTTCTCTCGGGCCGTCGCGCTGAACGCGTTGCCAAGCGCCTGATTCGCCCCATCAGCGCATGCAACGACAGACTGCCGGCCGCAGGGGCCGCGCGAAATGTCGTCGCCGGTGGTCAAAGACGCGTACCTTGCCCGCCGTCCGGACCCCGCTGCGGACCGGCCGTTACTCGGCACCCGCCGCGGACAAGGATTTCTCCAGCGTTCCCAGCAATCTGGCCAACGCGGCCCGTTCCCCGGGTTTCATCTCGCCCAGAAGCTCGTTCTCTCTGGGGAAATGCGCGCTCGCCACGCGGTCTACGAGGTGGAGGCCGCGTTCGGTCAGCCGGAGATGGACGATCCGGCGGTCCTTGTCGATCCGCTCGCGCACGATCAGGCCCGCCTGTTCGAGCCGGTCCGCGCGCTGGGTCACGCCGCTCGGGCTGACCAGCGCCGCTTCGGCGATCTCGCCGATGGTGCGACGGTACGGGGCGCCCGCGCGGCGCAGGCCGGTCAGCACGTCGAACGCCGCCAGGTTGATCCCGTGCTCCTCGACGATCCGGCTCACCGACTCGCGGTAGAGGACCGAACACCGATGCAGCCTCCCGAAAACCGCCGTCGCGGACACGTCCAGGCCGGGCGATTCGCTCCGCCACTCGGCCAGGAGGTGGTCAACGGCGTCCGCCGCCGGGGCGTGTGCGCGATCCAGCGCGGCCGACAGCGCCTCGGCGAAGTAGGGCGCGAACACCTCGCTCGGCACCGAGCGCGCGGGTTCGTGCGCGAACAGGTACCGCTCCATCACCACCCCGAACAACACGCTGCGCACGATCGCGATCCGCTCGCGCGCGTCGGGCACCCCCGTGAGCAAGGCCGCCAGCGGCGCGGTGACCTGGTCCTCGAGGATGACTCGCAGCCGTTCGGCGCTGGGCACGTGGGTGACCGCCGAGCGGATCAGCGCGACCCACGGGTGCTCTGCCGGCGTGTGGTCCCACCGTTGCAGATAAGCCTCGGCCAGCGCGCGGGGCAGCTGCTCCGGACCGTCCGCGGCCGCCCCGACGATGTCGACGGCGATCCCCGTGCCGCCGCCGACGACCGCGCGGAAGAGCCCGTCTTTCGACCCGAAGTACGCGAGCACCGAACCCGCCGTCACGCCCGCTTCAACCGCGATTTCGCGCAGGGTGGCGGCTTCGTACCCGCGCGCGGCGAACAGCCGGCGGGCGGCGTCCAGGACGGCACGCCGGTTTGCTGCGGGGTCCTGGACCCGGCCGCGCCCGCCCGCGCTCTCCCCGACGGACGGCCGGACCTCTTCGATGCTCATGCCGGTCATCCTAACTCTGAACGTCCGTTCAAACTGAGCACCAACACCTGCCCCCGGGTAACCAGGTCGACAGCCCTCGCATTTCCCCGCCAATGCGGCGAATTGTGCTCCGACCCGGCAAGGTCCGAGCTCTTGCCAAGCGGACGCTTCGATGTAAGTATCTTAGAACTCAATCACTTAGGGATGAGAGGGTCAGCGTGAAACCGAGCCCCTTCGACTACGTCGCGCCGGACACCGTCGCGGAGGCCGTGGCCCTGCTCTCCGGCGACCCCCGCGAGGCCAAAGTGCTGGCCGGCGGGCAGTCCCTGGTCCCGATGCTGTCAATGCGGCTGGCCCGCCCCGAGCTGCTGGTCGACATCACCCGGATTCCCGGCCTCGGCGAGCACCGCGCCAGGCCCGGAGGCGAGCTGCGGATCGGCACCGCGGTCCGGCAGGCGACCGCCGCCGCTGATCCAGGGCTGCGCGCGGGCTGGCCGTTGCTCGCGGCCGCGATCGACCACATCGGACACCCGCAGATCCGCCGTCGCGGCACGGTGGGCGGCAGCCTGGCTCACCACGACCCGGCCGCCGAACTGCCCGCCGCCGCGACCGCGCTCGACGCTCGGTTCGTCCTCGCCGGACCGACCGGGAGCCGCACCGTTCCCGCGGCGGAGTTCTTCGTCGCCACCTTCGAGACCGCACTCGCCGACGACGAACTCCTCACCGAGGTCGTCTTCCCCGCGCAGCCGGCCGGACGGGGCTGGGCGTTCGAAGAACTCGCGCGGCGGCACGGGGATTTCGCCACCGTCGGCGTGTGCGTCGTGCTCGACCGGACCGCGGACACGGCCTCGGCAGTCCGGATCGTCTTCTGCGGAGCCGGAGCGACTCCGGTCCGGTTCCCGCCCGCCGAAGCCGTCTTGTGCGGTACCCGGCTCGATCCCGACGCGCTCGCCGACGCCGCGGCAGCCGTCCACGAGCACCTGAACCCGCCCGGCGACGTCCACGCGAGCGCCGACTACCGCCGCGAAGCCGCAGCCCATCTCCTGACCCGCGCCGTCACGACCGCCTGGGAGCGCACCCGATGACCACTCCACCGCTGGCCGAGCCTTCCGCCTGGCACTCCGTCGCCTTGACTGTCAACGGAAACTCCGTTACGGCACAAGTAGAATCACGGCTGCTGCTCTCAGACTTCCTCCGCGATCGACTGCGCCTGACGGGCACTCACGCCGGGTGCGAACACGGCGTGTGCGGCTCGTGCACCGTCCTCGTCGACGGGGCACCGGTGCGTTCCTGCCTGACCTTCGCCGTCCAATGCGAAGGCGCGGACATCCGCACCGTCGAAAGCCTCGCGCCCGACGACGGCCCGCTCACTCCCGTCCAGCAGGCCTTCCACGAACGCCACGGAATGCAATGCGGGTACTGCACACCGGGTTTCCTCATGACCGCGACCGCGCTGACCGAGGCCGGCGCTCGTCCGTCCGCAAAGGAAGTCGCCGACGCGCTCACCGGGCACCTGTGCCGCTGCACCGGCTACCGCAATATCCGGCGCGCCGTCACTCAGGCCCTCGACGCGCAGTTCGGAGAGGAGTCCCCGCGATGACGGACTGGATCGGCCGTTCGCTGCCCCGCGTCGAGGACGATCGGCTGCTGCGCGGACAAGGCCGCTACGTCGACGACCTCGAGCTGCCGAACGCGCTGGAGGCAGCGTTCCTGCGCAGCCCCGAAGCACACGCGCGGATCGTTTCCGTCGACGTGTCGGCAGCGCTGTCCGCGCCCGGCGTCGCAGCGGTCTGGACCGGCGACGATCTGGCCGGCCTCGCGCCGTTGCTCAACCGGGAAGAACTGCGGACGCCGCCCGGCCTGGCCGACCTGGTCGACCCGCTCGTGCGGATGACGCCGATGCCGTTGCTCGCGACCGAAAAAGTCGCGTACGTCGGGCAGCCGGTGGCTGTCGTGTTCGCCGAGAACCGCTACCTCGCCGAGGACGCGCTCGAACTGATCGCCGTGCGGTACGAGCCGCTGCCCGTCGTGGTCGACCCGGACGAGGCCCGAAAACCGGACGCGCCAAGGATTCACGACGAACTCCCGGACAACGTCGCCGTCGCGGCCAGAACTCGCGTTGGCGATCCCGACGCAGTCTTCCGCGACGCGCACACTGTGATCCGCGAGGAGTTCCACGCCCACCGCTACGTCGCGTCGCCGATCGAAACCCGGGCCGTCGCCGCACACGTCGATCCGTACCGAGGGGAGCTGACTGTCTGGTCGGGCACCCAGACACCGCACCGGCTCCGCGATTCGATCGCGCGGACGCTCGAACTGGATCCGCAAGACGTGCGGGTCCTCGCCGTAGACGTCGGCGGCGGCTTCGGGCAGAAGGGCATCCTTTACGTCGAGGAGCTGATCGTCCCGCATGCCGCGCGGCGGCTCGGCCGCGCGATCCGCTGGCGCGAGGACCGCAACGAGAACCTGACCGCGTCGTCGCACGCCCGCGAGCAAATCCACCGCATCGAACTCGCCGCCGACGCGGACGGACGGCTGCTGGCCGTGCGCGACAAGATCACCGTCAACTTCGGTGCCTACAACATGACCGGCCTGGTCGTGCCGTACAACTCGCTGTGCCATCTGCTCGGCCCGTACCGGGTGCCCGCCGTCGACCTCGACGTCGCGGGTGTCCTGACGAACACGACGTTCTCGACCCCCTACCGCGGCGCGGGCCGGCCGGAGGCGGTGTTCGCGATGGAACGGGCGATGGACCGGCTCGCCGTCGCGCTCGGCCTCGAACCCGCCGAACTCCGCGCGCGAAACCTCATCCCGCCCGGCGAAATGCCCTACCGCACCGGGCTGGTCGACCGGTCCGGCACACCGCAGGTCTACGACTCCGGCGATTTCCCCGAACTGCTGCGGCGCGCTGTCGCGAAGATCGATCTGCCCGCCGTCCGCGAACGCCAGCGCGGCGCGGCCGGCGGGAAACGCGTCGGCGTCGGGTTCGCGATGTACATCGAGGCCACCGGGCTGGGGCCGTTCGAAACGGCACGGATCGAGGTCACGCCTGCCGGACGGGTCAAGCTGGCGATCGGCACTCCGTCGCAGGGCCAGGGCCACCGCACGTCGATGGCCCAGATCGCCGCGGACGCGCTCGGCGTGCCGCCCGGCCTGATCGACGTCGTCGGCGGCGACACGGCGGCGACGCCCTTCGGGGTCGGCACCATTGCCAGCCGAGCGCTCGTGAACGCCGGCAACGCCACCCATCGGGCCGGAAAACTCGTGCGGGACAAGGCATTGACAGCCGCGGCCCAGCGGCTCGAGGTCTCTGTGGCGGACCTCGACCTCACGGACGGAGTGTTCACCGTGCGAGGCACTCCCGCCGGCCCGTCGCTGACTCTCGCGGAACTGGCCGCTGGCACCCCGCTTCTCGGGGAAGGTCCCGCCGAACTATCCGAGACTGTCCACTTCCGCCCACCGGGGTTCGCCGTCGCGAGCGGCACGCACGCGGCTCTCGTCGAGGTGGACGAACGGACCGGCCAGGTGGAGATCCGGAAGTACGTGGTCGTCCACGACGCGGGGACCATCGTCAATCCGGCGATCGCCGAGGGCCAGGTGACCGGCGGCGTCGCGCAAGGCATCGGCGGCGCCCTGTACGAGGAGATGATCTACGGGCCGGACGGCCAGCCGCGCACCGCGACCTACCTCGACTACCTCGTTCCGACCTCCGCCGAGATCCCCGACCTGGACCTCGACGAACTCCACACCCCCAGCCCGATGAACGACCTCGGCGTCAAGGGCCTGGGCGAAGGCGGAGCGATCGCACCGCAGGCCGTCCTCGCGAACGCGATCGAAGACGCCCTGCGCCCGCACGGCGTGGTGATCCGTCGCGGCCCGCTGTCCCCGAGCCGGATCCGCGACCTGCTGCGGTCCGCCTGAGCCCCCCCCAGACCAGGAAGACCACCATGGAACTCGACCACACGTTCACCGTCTCCGCCGTCCCCGACGTGGCTTGGCGGCTGTTCCTCGACCTCGAACGGGTGGCGCCCTGCCTGCCCGGCGCCGTCCTCGACCACGTCGACGGGACCTCGTTCTCCGGACGCGTCATGGTCAAGGTCGGAGCGGTGCGGATGAGCTACCAAGGCGCGGGCACGGTCACCCGCGACGAGGCCGCTCGGACCATGCTGCTCGATCTCGCCGGCCGCGAAAGCCGAGGCGGCGGCACGGCCGCGGCCACCGTGTCCGCCACGCTGACCGCAGACCCGGCCGGCACCCGGGTCCTGGTGCACACCGAACTCGACCTCACCGGCCGCCCGGCCCAATTCGGCCGAGGAATCCTGGCCGAGGTCGGCGACCGGATCATCCAGCAGTTCACCTCCCGGCTCGAAGAGACGCTCAACTCGGCCGGCACTATCGCTCCGGAGTCGGCACCGGACGCCGTCGACGTCGGAGCGGCGGTTCTTCCGGTGCTGCTCAAGAAGATCGCCTTGCCCGCGGTGGTGATCGTGGCCGCGGCGGCAGCGCTCGGCGCACTGCGCCGGCGGCGTTGACGAGAGGTCCGGCGGAAGCGCTGTTGTTCACGGCGGCGGAGCAGCCGGGCCGGACGGTTCCGCAGCGTCCGTCCAATGTGGAACAGTTCCGGATGCCGGTCGCGGGCGATCTGTTCGAAAAGCGAGGAAGCGACCGAGTCGTTCCCGCACCAGTCGGTCGCGACCGCGGCTCGCCCTGACCAGCCTGCGCACCGAGCGCCTCGGCCGCCAGTCGGCACCCCTCTTGACGTGACCGGCCGCACAGTGCTTAAGTTCTGTGCATTCATAAGTGGATACACTTTTGAGTCCACCTCGTCCCGAGGGGCCGGGCCGGGCCGCTGCGATCTCCTGGGAGGGATCATGAAACCGCCGCCGCTGTCGTATCGGGCGCCGGAAACCGTCGACGACGCACTGGATCTGCTGGCCGAGCACGGCGAGGACATGGCGGTCCTGGCCGGCGGGCAGAGCCTGGTGCCGCTGGTGAACATGCGCTTCGCGCGGCCGTCCGTCCTTCTGGACATCAACAGGATCGCCGAGTTGAACCGCATCGTGATCGGCGACGACGTCGTCTCGCTCGGGGCCACTGTCCGGCTCGCCGCGGTGGAACACGACGCCCGGCTGGGCGAGGCGCTGCCGGTGCTGGGCGAGGCCGCGAGGCACGTCGCGCATCCTCAGATCCGCAACCGCACCACCATCGGTGGCACGCTGTGCCACGCCGATCCGGCCGCTGAGTTCCCCACGCTCGCGGTCGGCCTCGGCGCGCGACTGCACCTGGCCTCCCGCGCCCGCGGCACCCGGGTCGTGGCGGCGGAGGACTTCTTCGAGTCGGTCTTCATGACCAGCAAAGAGCCCGACGAGCTTCTGGTCGCGGCCGATTTCCCGCGGCTGCCGGGACACCGGATCGGGTACTCCGAGATTTCCCGTCGGCACGGGGATTTCCCGTTCGCCGGGCTGTTCCTGGCTGTGCGAACGGAAAACGGGATCGTCACGGCGGCGCGGGCGTCGGCGGCGGGCGTCGCCGACCGTCCGGTCCGGCTGCCCGGGTGCGAAGCGGCGCTGACCGGCAACCCGTTGTCCAGCCCGGCGATCGAGCAAGCCGCGGAGGCCGCGTCCGCCGAGATCGACCCGCCGTCGGACAACCACGGCTCCGCCGCGTTCCGCCGAGGCCTGATCCGCACCCTTGTCCGGCGACAGGCCGGGCGCCTCCAGGAGGTAGCCGCATGAGCGAGGAAACCCGCACCGTGACCGCAGTGGTCAACGGCGCCGAGACGACCGCGGAAGTGCCGGTCCGCACGCTGCTGAGCGACTTCCTGCGGCACGGCCTCGGCCTCACCGGGACCCACGTCGGCTGCGAGCAGGGCGTCTGCGGTGCCTGCACCGTGCTGGTCGACGGCGAGCCGATCCGGTCGTGCCTGATGTTCGCCGTCCAGGCCGACGGACGGCAGGTCGAGACGGTCGAAGCACTGGCCCGGGCCGGGGAGCTGTCGCCGTTCCAGCAGGCGATGAAAGACGAACACGGCCTGCAGTGCGGATTCTGCACCCCCGGAATCCTGATGAGCGTGACGGCCGCCGGACGGCACGGGAAGACCGCGGAAGAGGCCGAGACCGAGGTGCTGGGCGGGCATGTGTGCCGCTGCACCGGATACGTCGGGATCCGTTCGGCGATCCGCAGCTGCTGGAGCGAAGGAGCGACGCGCGCATGACCAGCCACATCGGCACCCGCATGGCCCGGGTCCAGGACGACCGTCTTCTCGCGGGCGACGGGCACTACGTGGACGACCTGGACGAGACCGGCGTGCTGCACGCCGCGCTCGTCCGCAGCCCGATCGCGATGGGAGAACTGACCCGCTTCGACGCGACCGAAGCGAGGGCCGTGGACGGAGTCGCCCTGGTGCTCGGACCGGACGACATCGCACCGCTGGTAGACGACGTCCCGCTGAGCTGGCTCCTTTACGGACAGCAGATTCCGGCCTGGCAAGCCATCGACGCCACGGTCCGGTTCGTCGGGCAGCCCCTCGGTGTCGTCGTCGCGACCAGCCGGGCGGTGGCCGAGGACGCGGCCGAGCTGGTGGAGATGGACTTCACCGAGAAGCCGGCCGTCGTCGGGATCGCGGGCGCCCGGGCCGCGGACGCGACGCTGCTCTACCCGGAGACCGGCAGCAACCAGATCGGCAGCTTCCACTTCGGCACCGCTATCGAGGAACTCGAGGAGGTCTTCGCGAGCGCGGCGCACGTGATCGAACGCGATCTCGTCGTGCCGCGGATCAGCCACAGCCCGATGGAACCGCGCGGGCTGGTCGCCGAGTACACCAAGGCCACGCGCGAACTTCTCGTCGTGAGCAGCACGCAGGTGCCGCACCTCGTCCGGCAGGAACTCGCACAGGCCCTGCGACTGCGCCAGGACCAGGTACGCGTCGTCGCGCCGGACGTCGGCGGCTCGTTCGGGCAGAAAGCGTCGCTGGCACCGGACGAGGCGATCGTGTGTCTCGCGGCGAAACTGCTGGGGCGCAAGGTGAAATGGATCGAAGACCGGACCGAAGCGCTGGTCGCCGCGTACCAGGGCCGCGGCACGTTCTCCCGCTCCCGGCTCGCCCTCGACGCCGACGGCCGGTTCCTCGCGATCCACGCCGACCTCCACGGCGACGCCGGAGCGTTCTGCAGTTCCGGCACCGGCGGCACCGGACCGTTCCAAGTGGCCGCGCTGATGATTGAAGGCCCGTACCGTTACGACAAAGCCGGCGCGACCGTCACCGGCTGGTACACGAACGCCACGCCCACCGCTGCCTTCCGCGGCTACGGCATGCAGGAAGGCACCTGGATCCGCGAGCGGCTTGTCGACGAAGCCGCCCGGGTGCTCGGCGTCGATCCGATCGCGTTGCGGCGCAAGAACATGCTTCCGTCCGACGCGCTCCCCCATCTCACGCACACCGGGGTGCCGTTCGACAACGGCGACTATCCCGACGTCCTCGCCCGCGCGGCGGCGATCGCCGAGCAGAAGCGGAAGCCTTCGACCGACCGGGTCCGCCGCGGCATCGGGCTGGCGTCGATGGTCGAGATCACCGCGTTCGCGCCGAGCGCGCTGCTGGAGATGTTCCACATCCATTGGAGCGGCTACGAAACCTCGACGATCCGGGTCAACGAGGACGGCACCGTCACGGTCTTCTCCGGCGTGACGAGCGTCGGCCAGGGCATCGAAACCGCCCTGACCCAGGTCGCCGCCGAGCGGCTGGGCGTGCCCTGCGACTGGATTCGCGTGCGGCTCGGCGACACGGCGGTCACGCCCTACTCGAACATCGGTTCCCAGGCGAGCCGGGCGCTCGCCCTCGCCGGCGGCGCGCTCTGGGACGCCGCGGACAAGCTCGCGAAACGGATGCGCGCGCTCGCCGCCGCGTACCTCGACGTCGGCCCCGACCAGGTGCGCCTCGACGGCGACACATTCCATGCCGAGGGCGGCGCCTCCATGCCGTGGCGCGAAGTCGCCCACCGCGGCTGGCTGGGCTGGGGCCGCGGCGACTCGACGGCCATCCGGCTCGAAGAGACCGTCGAATTCGACCCGGCGAGCATCACTTTCGGGTACGCGACGCACGGCGCTCAGGTCGCGGTCGACCTCGACACCGGGCAGGTGAAGGTCGAGGACTACTGGATCGTCCACGACTCCGGCGTCCTCGTGAACCCGGCCATCGCCGAGGGCCAGATGCTCGGCGGGTTCACGATGGGACTGGGCAGCGCGTTGCACGAGCAGGTCACCTACGACCCCAACGGCCAGCCGACCGCCACCACCTACCTCGACTACCTCGTCCCGCTGTCCGAGGACGTCCCCGACGTCGTGCTGGAGCACGTCGAAACTGCGAGCGACCTGATTCCCGGCGGGTTCAAGGGCCTCGGCGAGAGCGGCACGATCCCGCCGCCCGCCGCGATCGGCAACGCCGTGGCCGCCGCCGTGCCGGAGATCGCCGAGCAGATCACCACCACTCCCCTGCACCCGTCGCGCGTCTGGTCCTGGCTGGACGACGCGAAGCTCACCCGCTGACCGAAGGGAACCATGGAACTCCAGCACACCTTCCGCGTGCCGGCGCCGATCGAGCAGGCCTGGGCCGCGCTGCTCGATGTCGACCAGGTCGCCGGCTGCCTTCCGGGCGCGACGCTGACCTCCTACGACGGCGAGACGTTCGCCGCGACCGTCAAGGTGAAGATCGGCGCCATCCAGCTGTCCTACGGCGGGCAGGGCCGGTTCGTCGAACAGGACCCGGACGCGCACCGAGTCGTCATCGAAGCCGCGGGCAAGGAACGCCGCGGCGGCGGGACCGCCGCGGCGACCGTCACCTGCCGGCTCGAAGCCGACGGCAGCTCGACAGCCGCGACGGTCCGCACCGATTTGACGATCACCGGGAAACCCGCCCAGTTCGGACGCGGAGCGATCGAGGACATCAGCGGCAAGATCATCGCCCAGTTCGCCCAGAACCTCTCCGCCCGGATGGCCGCCCCGGTCTCGCCCCCGGACACGCCTCCAGACACGCAGCCGGAACCGTTGCCGGAGAACGACGACGCTCTCGATCTGCTCGCGCTGACCAGCCCGGTGATCAAGCGCAACGCCGCCGCGGCGGGCGTGCTGGTGATCGCGCTGCTGCTGATCGCAGTTCTGCGCCGGCGCCGCTGAGACAAACAAGAAAGGGGCCCGGCGGACACCCGCCGGGCCCCTTTCTGTCCCGGGTCAGCGACCCACGCGACCGCCCGGCCGCGCCAGCCCGCGCACCCCCAGTCCGCTGTCCACCGGCACCATCGTGCCCGTCATCGCCCGCGACTGGTCCGAAGCCAGCAGCGTGAAGACTCCGTTGAAGTCGCTCAGCGCGGGCACTTCCTGCATCGGCAGCGCGGCCGCTGTCCCGTCCAACACCGAATCAGCCGGTTCCTGGCCCAGCGCGGTGATTCCGCGCAGCTTGGTCGGAGCGACGCCCGGCGCGACACCGTTGACCCGGACGTCCGGCGCGAACTCGTACGCCAGTTGCCGAACCAAGCCAAGGACCGCGTGCTTCGACGCGGTGTACAGCGCTCCGCCGCCGGAAGCGTGGTACGTCGCGAAGGAACCGGTGAGAATCACGCAACCCCGCGCAGCGAGGAGGTGCGGCAGGGCCGCTCGCACGCCCAGCAGCGGTGCGAGCACGTTGACGCCCATCATCTCGCCGAACGCAGCGGGCAGTGTGTCCAGCTCGATCTCTTCCAGCGGCTTGGCTCCGTCGTATACCCCGGCATTGCCCGCGAACACGTCGAGCTTTCCCCACGTCGAGACGGCAGCGTCCACAGCGGACTGATTGACCGCGGGATCGCGGACGTCGCCGACGATCGGCAGCACCGCGTCGCCGAGTTCGTCCGGCAGCCCGTTCACCGCCGAGGACAGGTCGACAGCGACCACCCGGGCGCCTTCGCCGACGAAATGCCGCACGACCTCCCGGCCGATCCCCGCGCCCGCTCCGGTGAAAACGACCGTTTTCCCTTCCAGCAAGCCCATTTCCGTCACGCTCCCGCCAGCAGCAGGCCCGCGTCCGGGACCACCGGTTCGAGGCCGAGAGTCGTCAACGTCTGCCATACCGTGGCCGTCGAGGCCGACAGCACCGGGATGTCGAACCGGTCCTGCACCGGCTGGATCGCGGGCAGCGAAGGCATCTGGACGCATGCGCTCAGCACCAGTGCGTCCACGCCGCGGGTGTCCACTTCGGCCGCCAAGTCGAGCAGCCGCGCCGGATCGAGCCGGCCGACCTTCAGATTGTCCGGCACGCCGAGCGAGATCGAGTCGTGCACCGCGATGTCCTCGGCCTCGATGTAATCGCAGACCAGCTTGGTCAGCGGCTCGACATACGGCGTGATCACCGAGATGCGGCGTGCGCCGACGTGTCGCAACGCGCTGATCAAGGCTCCGGCCGAGGACAGCACCGGGACATCCGACACGGTCCGCGCCCGGGCGCACCCGGCGAGCCGCGACTCGGACTCGCGGTGGTAGCCGGGGCCTTGCGCCATGATCGCGACCAGGCAGGCGTAGGCCATCACGTCGACGTCCGCGTCGCCGAGTTCGACCGCGCAGCGCAGCGAATCGTCGTCCATCGCCTTCAGCTCGGCCGGGGTCACGTGCTGCATGCGCATCCGGCTGGAGTGGAACGTGAACCGGTCGGGCCGCCTCGCTTCGCGGGCGCGCAGCATCGCCGGGATCTCGGTCTCCATGGTCGTGTTGGAACTCGGCACGATCAGGCCGACCCGGTGCGCGGCGGGCGCGGAAAGGGGGAAGGTCACAGGGGCCTCTCTCAGGGCTAGGTCTCCGACCTCGGCTCGTACACGAGGTTCGTGGTGGTGATCGCGGGCATCCGCGCGGCGTCCAGCCGCACCCAGCCGACGCGGGCGGGCCGCGCGACGCGGCCCTTCTCGTCGTGGTCGAGGGTGATGCCCTGGCCGCGCAGCGCGAGCAGCACGGCGTCGAACCGGTGGTCCGGGTCGATGTCGAGCACGAGCCCCAGCGCGGCGTCGAGCAGGTGGAATTCGAGGAGCTGGCGCACCAGGCCGGAATCGCGGGCGGCGATCGCGGCCAGGAAGGCCGCGTCGGTGCGCAGGATCTCCTCGGGCGCACGGGGGCGCGAGAAGTACGCCCGCTGGTGCCGGTAGATCATCATGTGCAGGGAACGGGTCA
Source organism: Amycolatopsis orientalis DSM 43388 (assembly GCF_000411975.1). GTDB lineage: Bacteria > Actinomycetota > Actinomycetes > Mycobacteriales > Pseudonocardiaceae > Amycolatopsis > Amycolatopsis orientalis_D. Next base: position 353,732 of record NZ_ASXG01000196.1, on the reverse strand, counting down.
GTTCGGCGATCGCCGGCGGGTACCGCACCAGTGCCACGTCGTGGAAGTGCCGGTGGGCTTCCTGGAACTCCCGCGTGCGGTCGACGACCGCGGACATCCGGTCGAGGACCTCGCGCATCGCTTCGAGGTCCGCCTCGGTGAACTCGTCGACGAGTGCGGCGATCACCGGGGGCTCGACCAGCAGCCGCATCGCGTAGTGCTGCTCGGTGTCGGCGTTGGCGATCGGGGCCACCTGCATGCCCCGGTTGGCCTCGGACACGAGCAGCCCGTCGGCTTCCAGCCGGCGCAGCGCCTCGCGCAACGGGGTCCGGCTGACGTCCAGGTCCTCGGCGAGGTCGCGTTGGGACATCCGGGTCTTCGGCCCGTAGGTGCCTTCGATGATGCGTTCGCGCAGGATCTGGTAGATGTCGTCGACGGTGGTGCCCGCCCGGACCTTCGGCTCGGTCATCGCGCCTCCCCCTCGCCGGTCTCGACGTGCGAACCGAGACGGCGGGCGATCAACTCGGTGAACGCCTCCGGAGTGAGCGTGGAGATGATCTCCAGCTGCATGGCGTCGAGCAGGACCCGGTGGCCGTGCTTCGGCGTGGTCACCTCGAGCCGTTCCCCGTTGCGCGTGCGGACCTTCTGGATCCGGACGCCGGTGAACTCGTTGGCGATGCCGATCGGCTCCCCGACCGGCCGCACCGTCTCGTCCTCCGGCGCACGGGCGGTCTGCTCGTCGGTCATGGCTCCCCTCCTTGGTTCGCGGCGATCGTCACCGGCTGCCGCGAGTAGGCGCCGGGACGGACCCCGCGCAGCACCGGGAGCTTCGCTCTCGTTCGAGCCACCGTAGCGAGGTCGAGCCCGATCACCCGGCAGGCCAGCGGTGCGGTCCCCAAATCCGCGAGCACCTCGCCCCACGGACCGACCGCCAGCGCGTGCCCGTAGGTGGGGAACGCGTCGTCCGGCGCGCCCGCGACAGTCGCCGACGCGACCACGAACGCCGCGTTCTCGATCGCCCTGGCCCGCAGCAGGGTCTCCCAGTGCGCCTCCCCGGTGACGGCGGTGAACGCGGCCGGCACGAGCAGCACTTCCGCCCCGGCCGCGGCGAGTGCGCGGAACAGCTCAGGAAACCGGACGTCGTAACAGATCGTGAGGCCGATCGTGACGCCGCCGAGGCGCAGCAGCACGGGCTGGTCGCCCGCTCGCTCGACGCCGGAGGCTTCGAACGACTGCCCGCCGACGTTCGCGTCGAAGAGATGGATCTTGTCGTATCCCCCGGCGACCGTCCCGTCCGGACCGAACACGACCGCCGTGTTCCGCACGATCCCGTCGGCGCCGACCAGCTTCGCCCCGCCGAGCACCACTGGGACCCGCGCGGCCGCCGCGGCCGCGCCGAGCCGGGTCAGCTCCGGTCCGTCGAGCCGCATCGCCGCGGCCCGCATCTCGGTGTTGGTCCCCAGCATCAGGCCGTTCTCCGGCAGCAGCACCAGGTCGGCCCCGTCCGCGGCGCAGTCGGCCACGAGACGGCACGCGACGTCCAGATTGCGTTCGACGTCGCGCGTCGCGTGCCACTGCGTGAGGCCGATCCGGAGGCTAGTCATGGGCCGGGAGCAGCATGTTGACGACCGTCCATCCCCCGCCGGAGGCTTCCATCGGCTCGTAGGCGTACACCTCGCCGCGAATCCCCGGCCCGGCGAGCGCGAGCATGATCAGCCAGTTCAGGAACTCGTACTGCCCGTGGCTGAGCAGCGCGAACGGTTCGAGGTCGGCCAGTTCCAGCCCCCGCCCCTCCTGGAGCGCGCGGAGGATGTGGGTGTCGAACTCGACGTCCACCTGCCCGAAGTGCCCCGGGTCCAGCCAGTGCGAAAGACCTCCGGTGGCCAGGAACGCGACGCGTTTGCCGCTGCCGGCCACGACGTCGCGCAGGACCCGGCCGAACGCGCGCGCTCCCCACGGCGAGAACGTCCGCGCCGGCTGCGTGATGATCGGCACGACCGGCAGGTCCGGGCGGGGAAGCACCTGGCGCAGCGGGACGATCAGGCCGTGGTCGAGCTGCACCTCCGGCGCCGGTTCGACCTCCAGACCCGCCGCCCGCACCGCGGAAACGATCCGCTGGGCGAATCCGGGCTCGCCGGTGAGCGCGATGTCCAGGTCCGGGCGGCCGAAGAACTCCATCGACCCGGTGTGAGTCCCGGCCGTCCCGACGACGAACGCGCCGGTCTCGAAGCTCTGGAAGTGGCAGTCCGCGGTCGTCAGCAGGAGGTCCGGTTCGGCCGCCGCGAGCGCCTTGCCGAGCCGGGCGTAGCTGTCCGACAGCCGGTCGACGCCGTCCGCCGGGTCGATCTCCGGCCGCGCCAGCAAGTCCGGCACGTGCGAGCAGCCGCCCGCGAACACCAGCCCAGCCGGCACGTCCGGCGCGGGCAGCGGCGCGTCGCTCAGCGTGAACGCGCCGGAGCTGGCCGAGTCCCCGAGGTCGGCTTTGAACCACCGGCTGACCAGGATCGTGATCCCGTCGTTGACGCCGGCCGAGCGCAGCCGGTCGCGGTCGCCCTCGGCGATGCTGCGGGCCCATCCCGCGTCGAGGCCGACCGATTCCGCGACGCCTTCGGGGTCCGCCTGGAACGCCTCCAGCAGCGTCCGGTCGCGGGCCAGCCGCAGGATCGCCGCCTCGAGCCCGGCCCGGTCCACGGCGCTCACGATTCCGCCAGGACGCCGTCGACGGTCATCGCTTCGCCGTCGATCTCGACCGTGCACCCGCGCATCGGGATGTCCAGGTGGGCCGGGGTTTCCCGGCCGGCGAACCGGTTCGGGCCCGTCGACCACATGAAGTTGCCCGGCGTGGACCGCAGTTCCTGGCCGTAGAGCGAGCGCGGTTCGTAGACCTCGAACGCCGCCCAGTTCGCGATCGGGTGCAGGCCCCATCCCATGTGCGACACCGCGTAGACCTCCGGGTCCTGCCACGCCTCGAAATAGTCGCGCAGCACCTGGGCGTCGAGCCCGCCGTCGATGCCGGTGATGAAGCCGTTCTCGACGGTGAAGGCGACCTCGTCGCGAACGTACCGCTGCCACGGGATCAGCGCGTCGCCGGGTTGCAGGACGATGGTGCCCTGCGCGCTGCGGTCGCGCGGGAAGCACGCGACGAACCCGCTCGGCCAGTGGTCCCACCGGCCGGGTTCGTCCACGTAACCCCACTGGTGCGTCACCGGAAGGTCGTCGCCGCTGATGTCCGCGGTCAGGTCTGTGCCCGCTTTGCTGGTCACGCGCAGCTGCTTGCCGGCCTTCAGCTTGCGCCCGCCCGCTTCCACCCGCGCGCGCAGGTCTTCGTCGCCCATCAGCCGTTCGAGCACCGCGGCCGGTTCGGCGACGAACAGCATCCGCTTGCCGTTCCCGGTGATCCGGGTGCGGACGCTGGAGTGGATCAGCCCGCCGACGGTCACGTCGACCACGAAGTCCGCTTCCCCGGCCGCGGCCAGCAGTGCCGGGACCTCCCGGCCGTCGCCCTGGTACGGCGGCAGGGTCGGCTCGGACAGGCTCGACGCGGTCAGCACGAGAGCGCCCGCGCCGAGGTCTTGCGCCGCGCCGACCGCGGCGTCGACGTACTCCTGCTTCTTGCCGTGCTCGCTGATCACCGCGACGGTCTCGTCGGCGGTCAGGCGGCACCGCCGGAACTGTTCGACGAACAGCTGGCGAAGGCTTTTCGGCATGTGTTTTCCTTGTCTACTCGTGGTTTCAGAGCGTGGCCCGGACCGCGCCGCCGTCCAGCGACAACGCGTGCCCCGTGGTGAACGCCGAGCGGGGCGAAGCAAGAAACGCCACGGCGTCGGCGACTTCCTCCGGCTCGGCCCAGCGTCCGATGGGGATGGCGGAGACGACCTCGGCGATTTCCTCCTCGACCGTCGTGCCGTTGCGGTCGGCCTTCGCGGCCGCGATGTCGCGCATCCGGCCGGTGGCCGTCGCGCCGGGGAGCACCTGGTTGACGCGTACGCCGGCGCCGGCCAGTTCGACTGCGTATTGCTTGCTCAGCGACGAGATCGCCGACCGGAACGCGGCGCTCAGGCCTCCGCCCGCGGCGGGCTGACGGACCCAGGTCGAGGTGAGGAAGACGATGCTGCCGTCGCCGCGCTCGGCCATGTGCCGTGCCGCGGCACGGGACAGCTGCACGGCCGGGCGCAGCAGCGTGCGGTACCCGGTTTCCCAGTCCTCGTCGGACAGCTCGAGCACCGGGCTGATCTGGGGCCCCGGCGTGTTGCTGACGAGGATGTCGAGCGACCCGAACGTTCCGATCGCTTCCGCGACCAGCGCGGCGCCCGCACCGTCCTCGGTGAGATCTGCGGGCAGTTCCTGGACGCGAGTCGGTGCCTGCGCCCTGAGCCGTTCGGCCGCGTCCTTGAGCGCCGGGCCCGGACGCGAGCTGATCGCGACGCGGGCGCCTTCGCCGACGAGCCGCTCGGCGACCGCGTAGCCGATGCCTTTGCTAGCGGCGGTGACGAGGGCGGTTTTGCCGGCCAGTCCGAGATCCATGCTCAGTCCTCGACCCGGATCGCGGCCTCGGGGCACGCCGCCACAGCAGCACGAGCCTGGTCCTCGTCCCCGGCGGGCACCGTGCCGTCGCCGATCACCGCGCCGAAGCCGAACTCGTCGACCTCGAACACGGACGGGCAGGCTTCGGCACACGCGCCGTAACCGGAGCACTTTGTCGAATCGAGGAACGCTTTCATCAGGTGGCCCTTCCGGAAATAGACGGGGAAACCGGGACTTCGAGCAGCGGGAGACTGGTGCGGGCGAGGTTGGCGGCCCCGTCCAGGAACGCGCACGCTCCCTTCCCGCGCAGGCTGGTCCCCCACCGCCGCAGGTTGCCGAGGTCGGCTGCTTCCGGTGCGTGGTTGTCGATCCGCACGAGCGCCGCCGCGATCGCGTCCGTGCCCTTGCGGCACACGCCGCACTGTTGCGAGGACTCCTTCGCGTACCAACGGGCCAGGCGAGCGGCGACCGCGCCGACCCGTTCGTCGGCACCCAGCACGGTCACCGAGCCGCAACCAACGGCGGTCTTCGCCTCGGCCAGCGCGTCGAAACACCACGGCGTGTCGAGCACGTCTTCGGGGCGGGCGATACCGGCGAACCATCCGCCCATCAGCAGCCCTGGCGCGTCGGACGGATCGATACCGGCGCATTCGTCGAACAGCTCACGCAGCGTCGGACCGAACGGAACCTCGTACACCCCAGCGTTTCCGTCCGCATCAGTCAACGTGATCAAGGCGGTCCCGGGCGACGATTCGGTGCCGTACCGGCGGAACGCACCGGCACCGTGGCGGGCGATCCAGGCGGCGTGGACGAGCGTTTCGACATTGCTGACCAAAGTGGACAGTCCGTCGACACCCGCTTCGAAGACCCGCGGCGGTTTGGCTGTCGGCAAGGCCGGTCCGCCGTTGATCGCCCGGACGACCGCGCTCTCCTCGCCCGCCACGTACCGGTGATCGACCACGAAGATCTCCACCCGGGCAGCGACGCCGGGCGGCAGCTCCGCCAGCGCGCCGCGGACGGCTTCGACAGTCTCAGGATGCGCCAAGTAGATGATCGCCCGGTGCGCGCCGACTACGTCCGCAGCGACAAGCAGGCCGTCCAGCACCGCGTGCGGCCGATGGGTGAGCAGCCAGCGGTCCTTGAACGACGCGGGTTCGCCCTCTTCTCCATTGGCCACGACGACGCATCGGTCCGCCGCCGCGACCGTCCGCCACTTCACCGCGGCCGGAAACCCGGCCCCGCCCCGGCCGCGCAGCCTGGCGCGCACGAGCTCGTCCAGCACCTTCGCGGGGTCGACCGCGGTATAGGCGTCCGGTTCCTCGGTCGCGCTCAGCCGTCGCGTCGCCGAAGCGCCGACGACCAGGCGAGGCTCGATGCCCGGATAGATCCCTGCCCGCATCAGGCCGCCTCCAACCGGTCGCAGAGGTCCGCGAGCGCGACCACGTCGGCGTATTTCGCTTGCAGGTCAAACAGATTCGCTTCGTGCGCACCGGCGTGCCGGTCGCCGACGCACTCGCGCGGCACCACCGTGCGGTACCCGGCCATGCACGCGTCGACCACCGTCGCCCGCACGCAACCGGACGTGGTCGCACCGGCGACGATCACGCTGTCCGCGCCCAGCGACACCAGCAGCGCGGCCAGCCCGGTCCCGCCGAAGGCCGACGCGGTGCGCTTCACGACCAGCGGCTCCTCCGGCCGCCGAGCCAGCCGTTCGTCCACTGCGACGGCCGCCGAACCCTCGACCAGACAGTCGAGAGCGGGCATCTTCTGCCGCCACACCCGCCCTTCCGCACCGTCCTCGGCGAACGCGATCGTCGTGAAGACGACCGGCAGCGCCGTCGCGCGCGCCCGGTCGAGCAACGAGCGCGTCGCGGCGACAACCTCGTCGAGGTCCGCGCCGGGCGGGTAGGCCGGGTCGGTGAACCCGGCGACGAGGTCGACGACCACGACCGCCGGGCGCGCGCCGATCCCGACCGCTCCGCCGAACAGCGCAGCGTCATAGGCGCGCATCGTCACTCGTCCTCGAACGTGAGCGAGGGCCAGGAGCCGGGTTCCGCGGTCATCATGGCGTGGTAGAAGCGGAACAGGTTGCGCTGCACGCCTTCCTCGTACCGCGTCCAGTACACCGTTCCCGGCCCGGGCCATTCGCTCACCGGATGCGCGATGCCGATGCCGGGCATGCCCATCTGGTAGTTCAGCTTCAGCCCGAGCACCTCGGCCGCGGTCGAACGGCCGGTGCGCCCCACCGTGATCCACGGTTCGGTATCGTCCATTTCGAACGCTCCGCCCATCGAGAACGTGCCTAGGCCGGCGCGGTACGAGCGGTCCTTCTCCTCGGGCGTCATGTTCTTGTAGCCGAGGAACCAGTTCCAGATCTCGAATTTCGACTCGCTGACCGGCTGCCACACCCGGACGGTGAGCACCGCGGTCGGCGGATAGTGCGATCCGTCCTCGGTCATCGGGAGCGCGAGGATCGAGAAGTTCGGGAAGACGTTGCCGACGAACACCCGCGAACGGCGGGCGACGTCGAGCTGATGGTCGCTGATCCGGTCGCTGGTGAAGGAATTCGCGAGCCGTTCCGGGAAGCCGAAGAACCGCGGACCGGGCTCGTCCTGGTCCGGCGCCATGGAGAACGAAAGGGAATGCCCGGGCGAGGCCTGGATGTGGTAGCCCATCATATTGGCGGCGAACGGCACGGGGAACGCGCCGATCTCCCACACTGACTTGTGCAGGGTGCCCAGGTGGTAGTCGTCGCCCGAGAAGTTGTCCGCGCCGGACTTCCAGTTCGCGTCGATGACGAACCGCTGCGGCGCGCCCAGCACTTCCACGCCATGCTCGTTCAGCCCGAAAACCAGGTCTAGGTACCACGCCATCCCGCCGAGGTATTCCCGCAGCGGCGGCGCGCTCTCGTCGAGCGTGGCGAACACGAGCCCGTGGTAGCTCTCGACTTTCGCCGCGCCGACGAGCCCGTTCTTGGACTTGTCCATGCCGCCGAACGCGTTCTTCCACAACGGGGCGCCGACGAGATTGCCCTTGGTGTCGTAGGTCCAGCCGTGATACGGGCAGCGGAAGTGCGACGTATTGCCCGCGTCCGCACGGCAGATCTGCACGCCCCGGTGGCGGCACGCGTCGAACAGGACGTTCACGCCGCCGTCCTCGTCGCGCACGACGACGAAGTAGTCCTCGCCGATCTTGCGCAGGACATAGTCACCTTTCGCGGCGATCTCGGACTCGTGCGCGAGATACACCCAGCAGCGGGCGAAAATGTTGCGCTTCTCGCGCTGGTAGAGCTCGGTGTCGCCGTACAGCGTCGCCGGAATCTCGCCGGACGGGAGCCCTTCGGCGAGTTCGGCCAGGATGCGGTCCGCCGTCGAAGGAGGCGTCGTCTGGGTCATCGCGGAATGCCTTCCCTGGGGCCGGATCAGAAGAAAATGGACAGGTTGTGGGTGCCGATGGCGGTCAGGTCGAGCAGCATCCGCCGCTCGAGCAGGCGCAGCACGCCGTCCTCGCGGCGCAGGACGTCCCAGCGCTCGCCGGACAGCATCTGCGGAACGACTCCGTCCTGCCGGGTGCGGTAGACCAGCAGATTCGTCCGCGCCCGGACCAGCCCGTCAGCGTCCTCGCGGACGCGCAGGTTGGTGACGAAATGCCGGATCCGCGACGGCGGGTCCTCCGCCCAGGCATATTGCGTCTCGTTCCGCGCGACCCGGGTTTCGAGCGACCCGTAGCGCTCGTCGAGGTGGTAGGTGCCGTCGACCCAGCCCGCCCCCCGAGCGCGTTCGACCGTCTGCCGCAACGGGACTTGGTACACGATGTCCTTGCTCACCATCGTCTCGAGCCACTTGCGCTCGAAACCGTCGTCGAGAAGCTCAGCCTCGGCGTACATCCAGTCGCGAATCTCCGCGTGGAGATCGGAGGTGGGGCCACTCATGCGGATTCCCTTCGCCGGTTACCAGTCACCATAGTGGATACACTTTTGGATGCCAACCCTTCGTGCTCTGGTCTTCAGAGCCGGCGAGCGGCGAAGAACGAGCTGTGCAAGGCGTCGAGGATGCGCCCGGGACGCTCCGCGGAGCCGACGACGGACACTTCGATTCCCGCTGAAGCCAGCGCCTCCGGCAAGCCGGCGTCGCGCTGTTGCCGGCCGAGCGCCAGCACGACGACATCCGCCGCCACCTGCTCGCGCCCAGCCAGCAACACGCTCCCGTTCCGGATCTCCGTCACCTCCGCGGCGAGCCGAACGGACAACCCTTCCTCCGCAAGGCGCGACGGCAGGTGGAGCACGTCGTAGACGACCTCGTCGCCGGTCAGGAGCCGGTCGCCGCGTTCGAGCACCGTGATCTCGGCCCCGTCCGCTTCGGACAGGCGCAGGGCGGTTTCGACGCCTTGGAAGCCGCCGCCGACGATGACCACCCGGCAGCCCGCCGCGGCCGCGGCTAGCGCGTCCTGCGCCCGGACCACGTTCGCGCCGTCCGCGATGTCGCCCGCGAACGGCCGATCGGCAGCGCCGGTGGCGACTACCACGCCGGCATACCCTTGCCCGGCAAGCGATTCCGCCGTCGCGGTCTCGTAGACGACTTTGATCCCGCGACGGTCGACCTCGTGTACCAGGTGCCGCAGCAGCCCGGCGATGTCCTGTTTCACCCGTGCGCCCTCCGCGTGATTGAGCAGGCCGCCGAGCCGGTTGCTCTCGTGGAGAGTGACCTCGTGGCCGCGATCATGGAGCACCGCCGCTGCCTTCAACCCCGCCGGTCCGCCGCCGACGACAGCGAACCTGCGCGAGGTCGCGGCCGCGACGACCGGATAGCGCCCCTCCTCGCCCATGTTCGGGTTCACTGTGCAACCCGTGCTGCGGCCAGCGTCGAGACCGCGGAAGAGACAGCCGTCGTTGCACCGGATGCACGGCACGATCTCGAGCACGCGGCCGGTCCGCGCTTTTTCCGCCCACGCGGGGTCGGCCAGCATCGCGCGGCCCAGCGACACGAGATCGGCACTGCCCGCGGCGAGGATTTCCTCGGCGAGCTCAGGCGAGACCAGCGAGCCGGAGGCGATCACCGGAATCCCGACCTCCGCACGGATGGCCTCCCACCCCCAGCGATGCGGCTGGCGAGGCATGTCCCAGCTGCTGACCTCCCATTCCATCCGGGCGTGATGACCGCCCGAAGCGTGGATCACGTCGACCCCGCGCTTCTCCAGCTCCGCGCACAGCGCCACGGTCTCCTCGCCGGTGATGCCGTCCGGTTCGTAGTCGCTCACCGAAACCCGGAAGCTCAGCGGGAACTCGCGCGGCAGCCGGCGCCGCACTTCCTCGGCGACCTCCAGCACGATCCGCCGCCGGTTCTCCGCGGAACCGCCGTACTCGTCCTCGCGGTCGTTCGTGTGCGGAGAAAGGAAATTCGTCAGCAGATACCCGTGTCCGGCATGGATTTCGACCAGGTCGAAGCGCGCCCGCCACGCGCGCTCCGCGGCATCGCCGAACGCCCGTACGACGCCGTGGATCTCCTCCGCCGTCATGGCTTGCGGCCGGTTGCCGTATTGCCGCTCGACGTAGTCCCACGACGAGGTCGAAGCGGACTTGAGCGGGGTGGTGCCGAGGAACTTCTGGCGGCCGCAGTGCACCAGCTGCAGACCGATCCGCGCGCCGGTCGACTTCACCTCGTCGGCGAGCCAGCCCAGCCCGGCCACGTGGTCGCGGCGGCTGATCCCGGTCTGCCCGTGAATGGATTTGCTGGCGTCGTCGTCGACGTAGGTGTATTCGACCATGACCAGCCCGGCGCCGCCCTCGCCCAGCGCGCGGTAGTGGTTCACGGTCCGCTCGGTCACCGTCCCGTCCGGATTGGCCGTCGCGGTGGTCTGCGGTGATTTCACCACCCGGTTGCGCAGCTCGAGCGAGCCGATCCGGGCGGGGGCGAACAGGTGCGGGAACTCCATGGCAACTCCTCGTTCAGGCGGGGCGAACACTGGCTGCGGCGAGCGGACAACGAGTCCGGTGGCTTTTCCGTGGTTGCTTGGCTTCGCGGCGCTTGTCAGCCCTCCCGGCCGATCCGGTCGACGTCCAGGCGGGAGCCGCCCGAGGGCGCGCCGATGCCGCGAATCCCGAAGCCGCTGTCGGCCCAGAGGCACTCTCCGGTCACGACGCGGGCCCGGTCGGAGGCCAGATAGACGAAGCCTGCGCCGTAGTCGCGCGGCTCGGGCACGAATCCGAGCGGGATGACCTGCTCCGCACCGGGCAGCACCGCGTCGATCGGTTGCTGGCCGAGGCTGCGAAGCCCCTCCATGCGCGTTCTGGCCACGCCGATCGCGACCCCGTTGACCCGGATGCGCGGTGCAAGTTCCCAAGCCAGGCCGCGGACGATCCCGGCGTCCGCGTGCTTGCTCGACACATAGAGAACGCCGTCGTCGACTGCCCGGAAGCTGGCGATGGAGCAGCTGAACACCATGGCCGGACCGTCCGATCGCAGCAACGGGCCCAGCGCGGCGCGCGCGCCCAGCAAGTAGGCTTTGACGTTGATGTCGAACATTTCGTCCACTGCGGATTCGAGCCGTTCCAGCGGAATCTCCGACAGCAGCAGATTTCCCGCGCCGACCCCGGCGTTGCCGACGAATACGTCCAGCCGGCCGAAGCGTTCCGTTGTCGCCGCTACCGCGCGCTGGTTGTCCGCGAGCAGTTCGACCGATCCGGCAACGGTCAGCAGCTCGTCGCCGCCCAGCCCGGCCTCGAGCCGCGCGAGCCCGTCGGCGTCCCGGTCGAGGACGGCCACGCGCGCTCCTTCGTCCAAATAGGACTCGACGACCGCGCGGCCGATGCCGTTGGCGCCCCCGGTGACGAGAGCGACCTTGCCGTCCAGCATTCCCATGTGCGCTTCTTCTCCTTTGGGCAGCCCGCGTCAGGACGAGACCGCGGCTCCGTTGACATCGATCACCGCGCCGGTCAGAAAGCCCGCGCTGCGCGAAACCAGCGCCGGCACCAGATCGCCGATTTCGGCCGCGCGGCCGAGCCGGCCGACCGGAATCCGCGCGGCGAGATCCTCCTCGCGCTGGCCGGAGGATTCGAGGTAGTCCGCCAGGTGCTCGGTCCGGATGGTCCCGGGATTGAGCACGTTCGCGGTCACCCCGTGGTGCGCGACCTCCGCGGCGAGCTGCCGGGTGAATCCGACCAGCCCCGATTTCGCCGCCACGTACGCGGCCGAGTTGCCGAGCTGCGGAGCAGTGGCGGCGACCGTCCCGATGTTCACGATCCGGCCCCAGCCGTTGTCGATCATGGGCGGCAAGAAGTCCCGGCACAGCAGAAACGGCAGAGTCAGATTGAGCCGGAGCTGCTCCTCCCACTCGGCCCGGGTGGTGTCGAGGGTCCGAGTCGGTTCCAGGAATCCGCCCGCGTTGTTGACCAAAATGTCCGCACGGCCGCAATCCCGCAACAGCTCGTGCCGTGCTCCGGCCTCGCTGAGGTCCCCGGCGAATCCGCGGGCACCGGTCAGTCCCTCGTGGTGCAAGGCATCCACCGCGGCAGCGACGCCTTCGCAGGAACGCCCGCATACGAACACGCGCGCGCCGTGGCGCAGCAGCGCCCGGGCGATCGCTGCCCCGATCCCCTGACGTCCCCCGGTGACGACGGCGGTAAGCCCGGTCAGCGAATGCGCGGGAGCCGAGTCGACGGCGGTCACTGCGCGCTCTCGACGACGACGCGGCCGCCAGGGCGGGCGATGCCGCGCACGGCGAGGCCGCTGTCGGCCTGCACGAGGCTGCCGGTCATCACCCTCGACTCGTCGGACGCGAGCAGAACGAACACTCCCGCATAGGCGTCGACGTCGGGAATCTCTTGCAACGGCAGTGCCGATCGCGTCCCGTCCAAGACCGAGTCAGTCGCGCCTTGTCCCAGCGCGGCGGTGCCCTTCAACCGAGTCGGCGCGACGCCCGGCGCCACGCCGTTGACCCGGATGTCTGGGGCCAGTTCGTACGCGAGCTGCCGGATGATGCCGAGCACTGCGTGTTTGGACGGCGTATAGAGCGCGCCGCCGCCGGCGGCGTTAGTGCTCGCGTACGAACCGGTCAAGATCACCGATCCCCTGGACTCCGTCAAGGCGTCCAGGCACGCTCGCACCCCCAGCAACGGAGCCAGCACGTTGACCCCGAAGACCTCGCCGAACGCACGCGGCAGGTCAGCACCGGGCACCGACTCCAACGGGACAGCACCGTCGGTGATGCCCGCGTTCCCCACGAAGCAGTCGATCCGCCCCCAGCGCCGCAGTGCGGCGCCCGCGGCCTCCGTGTTCCCTTCCCAGGTGCTGACATCCGCCACCACCGGCAGCACCCGGTCGCCGAAATCGGACTTGGTTTCCTCGACGGTCGCCGAGAGGTCGACCGCGACGACTCGCGCGCCCTCGCGCACGAATCTCGCCACTGTCGCCCGGCCGATGCCCGCCCCGGCACCGGTGGAGACAACGACCTTGCCGTCCAGCACTCCCATGGTCATCCTTTCCGCGGCCAGGCCGCGAGTCGTGGCCGCACCGGCGTCCGGCGGTTGCCCGGGCGCTCTGCACGGCGTCGGCACTGGGCCGGTTCCCGGAACGAGGGACGGCCGCCGGGAGGTCCGGCCGGTTTCCCTTGCCCCGCACGGCTTGCGGACACCGCGGTCAGCTCCGGCGAGCCGTCGCGCAGGCGTCGCAGATCGGGGCGTTCCGTGCGTTGGGGTCCCGGTCCATCTCCAGCACCACATAGGACTTCTCGCAGCGATGGCACTCGAGCCAGGTTCCGCCCGGGTCCGCCACCTCGAGACGCGGATCAGGCCCGGACCGGGGCATGCCGGTCCGCGTCTTGAGCACGAGGGCGTATCCGGGAACGCTCACCACGACTGCCGCCAAGGGCGCCGCCGCCTTCAGCCACGGGACCACCCAGGTGGCCTCCGTCAGCAGGATGCCGACCGCCGACGACAACACCCAGATCCCCAATCCCCAGGTGACCGCGGGAAGCCGCCGGGCGCGGAACTCCGGTCCGCGCGCCCGGTCCGACGGCACCAGCGCGTAGTGCGTCACCATGATGCTGACCCAGCTGACGAAGAACACGCCTTGCCACGCCAGTGCCCGCTGGAGATAGCTGAACACGTCCGTGAGCATCATCAGGAACGCCAGGCCGGTCACCACGACGACCAGGACGAGCCGATGGATCCGCACGCCGAACACGGTGTTGAGCACCCGGCGCAGATTGGAGGACGCCTGGTAGTAGTTGAGGCTGTTGATCCTGGTCTGCGACACCACGATCAGGACGAGCCCGCCGACCCCGAGCGTGGCCAGCAGCGCTTGCACCACCCCGGTTTCGGCCGTCGGGTCCTGCGGCAGGACGGTGCGGACCAGGAATATCCCGACCACGCCGTTGACGGCGAACAGCCAGACGTAGAACGGCCAGGTGAACGTCACCCGGCGATGGAACTTCCGGTCGGCGGGCCGGGCCAGCCGAGCGAAGTCCACGGTCGTCGGCATCGTCAGGTAGATGCCCATGTACAAGATCGCTCCGAGCAGCCAGCCGGGCAGCGCGCGCGCCTGGTCCGGCACGACCCCGGCGAAGCCCAGCCAGGCCGTGCCCGGGACCCGGACTGCGGCCACGACGACGGCGGCGACGATGCCGGCGACGTACAACGGCAAGAGGATCGAGTTCAGCCTCGCCATCCAGGTCTGGACGCTGCCGAGCATCAACGGCAGCATGCACACCGCGACGATCGCGTACCAGACCCGGATGTCCCATCCCGGCGTGTAGTGCTGGAAGGCGACGGCGAGCGTGCTGCTCTCGAAGACGGCGTAGTAGGTCGTGTTCGCAGCGATGAGCAGGGCGGTAAGAGATGCGCCGTACGCCCCGAACATCCGTCTCGAAAGCAGTGTGCTGTTGAGGCCGCTGCGCATGCCCCACCGCGCGAAGACGGCATTGATCAGCGAGTAGCTCGCCACGGACACGGCGATCGCGATCAGGGCGTCGCGGGTTCCGTACAGGCTGCCGACCAGTGCTCCGTAGAACAACCAGACCATCGCGCTCAGCAGCGACCAGAAAGACATCGTCAACTGCCAGCGGCCTACGCGGGCGGTGACGGGGACGAGGTGGTTGCTGTAGTCGTCGGCTCGCTGTTCGGCGACCACGTCCGGATCGTCGGTCGAGCGAGTCCGGAGGACCGGCAGCAAGGGGCTGTTGGCGGCTGACATAGCGCCTCCCGCGAAAAGTGAACACAGAAGTGTATCCAGTTCGGCGAACGTAATCAGCGCGGTGCGGCATGTCAACCCCGCCGAGTCGCCGACGATCCCGGTCCCGCCGGCCGACGCCACCGTGCACCGCGCCGCACCCGCTCGCTCGCCGCACGCGGTCCACTAGCGAATCGCGAACGCTTCCGGCGCTCTTGCGGTGGTTTTCCGGGCAAGTCCCGCGGGCGACGGCGCGGGCAGAAACCGTTGCGAGTCAAGGCCGTCGGACAACGCCTGTTCGCTCAGCTTCGCCGATCCTCGCTGCCCGCGTCCGATTCGTCAAGGCGCGTCGAGCGGTCCGCCGGACGGGATTCCGGTTGCAGCGCATCGGATCCGCCCGCGACCTCTCGAACCTGACCGACCGCCGGTCGGCTCGCCGGCGATGAAGACGCGGTATTCTGCCGTCATGCGGGCAATGGACGCGCCGTGATCGACGGTCTCGAACGGGCCGTGCGGATGCTGGATCTCTTCTCCTCCGACACTCCCGAGTGGACGGTCGCCGACGTGTGCGCGGCGCTGGACCTGCCGAAGACCACTGTCTGGGACGGCATGCAGAGCATGGTCGACCTCGGGCTCCTCCGCCGCACCGGGCGCGGCCGCTACCGGCTCGGATGGCGCTCCTTCCAGCTCGGCCTCCGCTCGCGGGCGACCTCGGAGATCTCCGGTCCGGCTTGGACGGAAATGCGCGCCCTGGTCGATACTCACCACCAGACGGTTCAGCTGGCGACCCGCTACCGCGGCGAAGTCGTCTACCTCGAGAAGATCGCACCGCACACCGGCGTCCGCGTGAATGCGACCCGGCCGGGCGAACGGCTTCCGGCGCACTGCACGGCGGTCGGCAAGGTGCTGCTGGCCCGCCTCTCGCCGAGCGACCTCCGAGACGTCTGCGGAGAGCCGAAGCCCCGCACGCCCAGGTCCATCACGACGCTGGCGGAGCTGGAGACGGAACTGTCCTCGGTTCGCCAGCGCGGGTATGCACTGGACGTCGGGGAAGCTGTGGAAGGCATGTGCTGCGTCGCCGCCCCGATCAGCAACCGGCACGGCGACGTGCCGTGGGCGTTGAGCATGAGCTTTCCCGAACACCGCCGGGCGAGCCACGGGGACGCCTACCTCCGCGACGTGCTCGAGGCAACGCGACGGCTCTCCGAGCACGCACCCTGACCTGCGCTGTCCGCCCGGCGTTCGGCTGAGCCGAACGGCGCGTTGCCGACCCGATGTCGAGCGGGTTACGGTCGCGGAAACACCGACCCCGGTGAATACCGGATGTGGTTCGCGCCGGCCCCGCTTTACCCGCCCGCGGTAATTGTGCTGATGCGCTCCTTGGTCTCTCGCATGCCCGGTTCGACGCAATGGAGTTTCCCGATGACGAACGCAAGCAACAAGGCCGGACGAAGGATCGGAATTGACATCGGAGGCACTTTCACCGACCTATTCGTGATCGAGGGGAACGGTGCCTCCCGGATCTACAAATCCCCGACGACCCCGCACGACCCCTCCGTCGGGTTGCTGAACGGGTTGACCAAAGCGGCGGACAGCTTCGGAGAGTCACTCGAGGGCTTTCTCGGCACGGTCTCCACGATCGTGCACGGCACGACGATCGCGACCAACGCCGTCCTGACCCGGCAAGGGGCGAGAACCGGCTTCGTCACGACGCACGGCTTCCGCGACCTGCTGAACATGCGCCGCGGCATCCGAGAGCGGCAGAACGACTCCAAGTACGCACCGCCGGTTCCGCTCGTGCCCCGTGATCTCATCGCCACGGTCCGCGAACGTGTCGACGTATCCGGCAATGAGATCATCGCGCTGCACGAAGAGGACGTGCGTTCGGCAGCGCGCCAATTCCGCGAACAGGGCGTCGAGGCGATCGCGGTCTCCTATCTGTGGTCCTTCCTGGCTCCCGCGCACGAACGGCGCACCGCGGAAATCCTGCGCGAAGAGCTCCCCGGAGTCTTCGTCACGATATCCAGCGATGTCGTGCCCCAGATCCGCGCCTACGAACGACACAGCACCACGGTCCTGAACGCCTTCGTCGGCCCCAAGCTGCAGAATTACCTGGCGAATATCAAGCGGCAGCTGGCAGACCGCGGCTTCGGCGGAACCCTGCTTATCGTGCAGTCCAACGGCGGGGTGATGTCGCCCGAAATCGCCAGCGAATCGGCGGTCAACGCGCTCATGTCCGGGCCGGCAGCAGCACCGGGCGCGGCTCTGCAGTACGCCCGCCGGCACGGCTCCGAGGACGTCATCGCCGTCGACATGGGCGGCACGAGTTTCGACGTCGCACTGGTGCGCGCCGGCGAGTCGCTGCTGACCAGCGACAGCGAGATCGGCGGATACCGCGTTGCCCTGCCCATGCTCGACATTCACACCGTGGGCGCGGGCGGCGGCTCGCTGGTGTGGGTGGACTCGGGCGGCATTCTCCGGGTCGGTCCGCAAAGCGCGACCGCCAACCCGGGTCCCGCCTGCTACGGCCGCGGCGGCGAGAATCCCACGACCACCGACGCGGATCTCCTCATGGGTTACCTGAACCCGGGCCTGTTCGGAGACGGCGCCTTCTCCCTGGACGTGGAAGCGGCCCGCATGGCCGTGGAGGAGAAGGTTGCCAAACCGCTGGGCCTCTCGGTCGCCGAAGCGATCGAAGGCATTTACCGGGTGGTGAACGCGACCATGGCCGAAGCCGTCAGCGCCGTGTCGGTCAAACGCGGTGTCGACCCCCGGGAATTCACCATGGTAGTCGCCGGCGGCGCCGGGCCGATCCATGCGGTGCCGATCGCGCAGGAACTCGGGATCACCCGCATCATCGTCCCCCGGGAGTCGTCGGTGTTCTGCGCCGTCGGCACCCTTCTCACCGACCTCAAGCATCTCTACGCGCGCACCTTCGTCTCGGACCTCGACTCCCTGGACCTGGGCCGGGTCAGCGAGCTGTACCGGGAGATGCGCGACGAAGCCGTCGAAACGCTCCGCTCGGAGAACGTGGAAGACGACGCGATCGACCTGCTCTTCAGCGCCGACGTGCGGTACATCGGCCAGTTCACCGAGATCGAGGTTCCGGTGGCCTTCGACGGGGAGCTCACCCGAGAGTCGCTCAAGCAGCTGGTCGCCGACTTCGAGGAACGGCACGAGGCCCTCAACGGCTACGCGATGCCGGGACAGGCAGCCGAGCTGATCAACGTGCGCCTCACCGCGCTGGGCCGCACCGCCAAGCCGGTCCTCGCCGACTACCCCTCCGCGGGCGAGTGCCCGTCCGCCGCGCACAAGGGAACCCGCGAGGCGATCTTCTCCGGCTCGCCCGTCCAGACCGACGTCTACGACGGCCTCGCCCTGCGCCGGGACAACCGCGTCCTCGGCCCCGCGATCATCGAGCAGCCCACCACCACCGTCGTTCTCCTCGAGGGCTACGCCATGACGGTGGACGCGCAGGGCAACTACGTCATCGAGCCGGCGAACTGACCGGTCCGGAAGGGAATCAACCAGATGGCAACGACGCAATCCACGCCGAACCCCATTCTCGTGGCCGTGATCGGCAGCGCCCTGGACGGCATCACCGGCGAGATGGGCCAGACTATGCTGCGCACGTCGCGATCGCCGATTTTCGTGGAAGCACGCGACTTCGCGACTTCTCTCTTCAGCGCGGACGGCCGGCTGCTCGCGCAGACCCACTACATTCCCGTCATCGGCGGGGCGACGCCCTTCGCTTTGCGCGCCATCGCGGAGTTCTTCGCGGACGACGTGCACGACGGCGACGTCTTCATCCACAACGATCCGTTCAACGGCGGCTCGCACCTGCCGGACATCACCATCGCCCGGCCGGTCTTCTGGGACGGAGAGCTGGTCTTCTGGGCAACGACCAAGGGGCACAACGCCGACGTCGGCGGTGGCGGCGTCGTCGGGTTCAACCCCGGAGCCCGGGATGTCCTCGAGGAGGGCCTCCGCATCCCTCCCGCCCGCGTCGTCGAAAAGGGCCGGCCGCGGCGCGACATCTGGCAGCTGATCCTCTCCAACGTGCGGATGAGCGCCCTCGTGGAGAGCGTCCTCAACTGCCAGATCGGCGCCACCGCGATCGGCGAACGGCGGCTGAAGGCGCTCCTGGAGAAGTACGGCAGGCAGACCGTCAGCGATGCCGCCGACGAACTGCTGCGGGCGAGCGCACGCCAGGTCCGCGCCGCGATAGCCGAGATCCCCGACGGGGAGTACCGCGCCGACGCACTGATCGACAACGACGGCATCGACAAAGACCGTTCCTACCGAATCGCCCTGACGGTCAAGGTCGACGGCGAGCATCTCACCTTCGACTTCAGCGAGAGCGACGAGCAGGCGAAAGGCTTCGTCAACAGCACGATCGCCAACACGGTCTCCTCGGCCCACCTGGCCCTGTTCGGCTGCATCGACCCGGACATTCGCTACAACGCCGGCGCCATCGAACCGATCGACGTCATCGCCATGGAGGGCTCCATCACGCGGCCGGAGGACCCGGCACCCGTCGCCGCGTGCACCGTCCCGACCTGTGAGGCCATCGCCTCCGCGGTCTGGGTGGCTCTCGCCCAGGCCGTCCCCGGCCGCGCCCACGCCGGCTGGGCCCGCTGGTGCACGCCCGCGACGATGGGCACGAACCCCCGCACCGGACGGCACTTCGGCGACCTGCATTTCCTGGGCAAGGGCGGCAGCGGCGCCACCGAGGGCTTCGACGGCTGGGACCACCTCTCCCCGTCGAACACCCTGGGCGGGCTGCGCAGTCCGGACCCCGAACTGCACGAACTGGACACGCCGTACCTGCTGGAGGAGCTCGAATACCTCCCCGACAGCGCCGGGGCCGGTCAGTGGCGCGGCGGTCTCGGCGTGCGCTACCGGTGGCGGGTGCTGGCCGACGACATCGCCTGTGCCACCTACGGCAGCGGCTTCCTGCCCGAGACCGCGCCCGTGGGATTGCTCGGCGGCCAGCCGGGCATCGTCCAGAGACTGACCTTGACCCGGGCCGGCGCCGAGCCTGTCGAGGTCGACTCGAATTCGTTCTGCACCCTCAACAAGGGCGATGTCGTCGAAGTCATCGCGAGCGGTGGCGGCGGCTTCGGAGATCCGCGTCTGCGCCCCGCTGAAATGGTGCTGCGCGACGTCCGGGAAGGCGTGGTCTCGATCGAGGCGGCCCGCACGGCCTACGGCGTCGACATCGACCCGGGCACCCTGGAAATCCGTCCGGAGCAGACCCGGACACTGCGCGCCGGGAACTGACGAGCGCGCCGCATCCTCCGTTCGAACAGGAAAGGAAGTCTCACCATGGCCACTATCAGCCTTGCCGTGGCCGCGAGCCACGCTCCGGGCCTGGTCGGCATGTTCGATCAGGCTCCCCGGGAGTCGCAACAGGTGGTCAGCTCCGCCTACGGTTCGCTGGCCCGGCAGATCCGAGCGGCCGATCTCGATCTGATCATCATGGTGGCCAACGACCACATGGCGAACAATCGCATCCGGGAATACCCGGATTTCATCGTCGGCATGGCGCCCGAGCACCGCGGCCCGGCCGAATTCTTCAAAGACTGGCTGGCGTGCGGCGAATACGCGATTCCGGGACGCCCGGACCTCGCCGAAAAGATCTTCAACGGCCTGAACCGGCGGGGCGTGCACGTCTCCGCGACCCGCGAGAACCTCAACTTCGACGACAACATCTCGGTTCCGGTGGTGAAAACCGAGATCGAGGCGAGCGGAATTCCGATCGTCCCCGTCCTCCAGAACGTCACCGTTCCGCCCTTCCCCGATCAACGCCGCTGCTACGAGATCGGCCGGCAACTCGCCGACCTCATCGAAAACGACCTCCCATCCGACCTGCGCGTCGGCCTCTTCGCCACCGGCGGCATGAGCCACGAGCCGGGAGGGGTCCGGGACTTCTGGATCGACGAGGACTTCGACAACTGGTTCCTCGGCCTGCTCGGAAACGGCGACCACGACAAGGTGCTGGCCGAAGTCACCCTGCAGCGGATGGAGGAGGCCGGCAGCGGCGGCACCGAAGAGCTGCTGAGCTGGATCCTCGTCATGGGAGCCATCGGCGAACGCCCCTGCACCGTCCTCGGCTACACCGCCTGGGACAAGTGGCGCTGCGGCATCGGCGCCGTCAGCTGGGACATGACCCCGGCGCCTGCCCGGCGCTGAAGAGGAGATCACGATGAGTCTGCAGAGCATCAACCGAGCCTTGGTCTCGCACGATCTGGTGCAGGACCTCAAGTGGAACGGCGAGCTGCGCCAGGAGTTCGAGAAGGACGAGGCGGCCGTGCTCGACCGCTATCCCCTCACCCCGGCCGAGCGCACGGCCATCGAGGAACGGGACTTCCGCGCCCTCTACGACCTCGGGTTCCACCCCTACCTCGGGGCGCAGTTCGCCCGGATCCTCTTCGCCAACAACAAGTCCGGCGCCACCAGCGCGGTCCAGCATCTGCTGGCCTCCATCCGACGGGAACGGGTTCCGGACCGCAGCGAAACGGGCGAAGCGTGACGCGCAGGTCCGCCTGCCCGGCTCCGGCGGACTCGCCGGAGCCGGTGGGCCGCCTCCACGAGCTCCCTGCCGGACCGGACACCGTCCGGGTCGGGGTGATCGATACGGCCGCACCGCCCGTGCTCACCGTCGATCCCGGCGACGAGGTCGCCCTGTCGACGTGGGGGCATTGGGGCAATCGCGTGACGCCGGCGACCGTCATGGAGGACTTTCCCGCCCTCCGGGCGTCCTTCCCGGACGCTCTCGGTCCCCACTCCCTCACCGGCCCTATTCACGTGCGCGGAGCGCGTCCCGGCGACACCTTGGTGGTGGACGTGCTGGCGCTCGCCCCCGCGGCCCATGGATTCAATCTCGTCGTAGCCCAGCCCCGGGGCAGGGGCGTCCTCCGCGACCGGTTCCCCGCGGGGACGATCCGCCACTTCGAGCTGGACCGCGATTCCATGACCACCACGCTCGGAGGCAAGGTGAGCGTGCCTCTCAAACCCTTCCTGGGCATCATGGGCGTGGCACCGGCCGAAGACGGCGCGCGTAGCACGGTGGAGCCCGGCCCCTTCGGCGGCAACATGGACCTCTCCGAACTTGTCGTCGGCTCCCGTCTCAGGCTCCCGGTCTTTCGGGACGGCGCTGGCTTCTACTGCGGTGACGGCCACGCGGTCCAGGGGGACGGCGAAGTGAACCAAACCGCCATCGAAACCGGCATGGACCACGTGCGGTTGCGGTTCACCGTGGAGCCGGGAGCGCGGCTGCGCACTCCCCGGGCCGAAACCGAGACTCATTTCATCTCCCTCGGTTTCGGGACAACCCTCGAGGACGCCGCCCAGGACGCGGTGGACGATCTGGTGACCTGGCTGTCCGAGGAAGGACTCGATCCGGAAGAGGCCTACAGCCTCTGCTCTATTGCCGCGGATGTCCGCGTGACACAGATGGTGAACAACATCGTCGGCGTGCACGCCGTCATCGAGAAGCTCACCCGTCGGCCGTGACCCGGCCACACGGCCGGTGCCGGACAGCACAGTGAAAGGAATGCCGATGACCGGCATCGAGATCCCCGAATACCGAACGCACGCCTTCTTCGGCCTCGACGACAAGTGGTTGCCCACCGCGGACGGCGAACTCACGCATTATCACGAACTCGGCGAGGGGACGCCGATCCTCTTCCTGCACGGCTCAGGCACCGGCGTCACCGCCGCCGCCAATTGGTGGCTGAATCTGCCTTGCCTCGCGGAGCGGGGACGGTGCATCGCCATCGACTCCATCGGCTACGGCCAAACCGTCGTCGCGCCGGGTACCGCGTACGGGATCCGAGAGTGGGGACGACACGCCCTGCGAGTCCTCGACGCATTGGGCATCGACGAGACGTGGATCGTCGGAAACTCGATCGGCGGCTGGGTCGCTCTGCAACTCGCCATCGACGCCCCCGAGCGTCTCCTGGGCATCGTCTCGATGGGCACTGGGGGCGCGAAGAAGACGGCGGCATTGGCAGGCCATGCCAAGCCGGAACTGTCGCCGGCCGGCATCCGCCGCACGCTGGAGCAGTTCGTCGTGGACCCCGGCCTGGTCACCGACGAACTGGTCAACCTGCGCTACCAGGCAGCGTTGAACGACAGCGCGTCGAGCCGGCTGCGAGAGGTCGTCGCGGCCCGCGACCGCGACCGGGACGAGTTGCCGCTCGACCTCGACGCGCTCTCGGAACTCGAGATGCCCGTCCTGCTGATCCACGGGATGCAGGACGTGGTCATCCCGGTCTCGCGGACCTGGGAACTGCTGAATGCCATCCCCAACGCCGACGCACACCTTTTCAGCCAGTGCGGGCACTGGTCCCAGGTCGAACGCGCCGAAGAGTTCAACGAACTGGTCAGCCACTACCTCCGCCGGCACGCCGACCGCTGAGTGCGGCAGCGACCCCGTGCTGCTTGCCGTGCCCCGGTCGGCGACCCGATCCGCTGTCCGTTGCGATCCGGCGCGGGACAGTCAAAGGCTCAGCCGCTTCCCGGGCATAGGCGGAAACACCTTTCGCGAACAGTCCACGGCCCGTCGTCTCCTGCCCTCAGGTTCCACCACCCTCATCACGGGAGCAGTCATGTGCGAACTGGAAACTTCCGATGTCGAACGCGGCCGTCCGCCGGCAGTGCAACGGCGCCGGCTGCTGCAGGGCGCCGGCGGAGCGCTGGCCGCGGCCGGCCTGCTCGGCACCGGCTTCGCCGCACCGGCGTCGGCCGCCCCGTCGCGGCCTGCCAATGGTGCTGCCGCCGAGCTCATCCTCCTCGGCACCCAGGCCGGACCCCCGGTAGAGCCTGACCGCATGGGCATCTCGACCGCGCTGGTCGTCGACGGCGCGACCTACCTGATCGACTGCGGTCGCGGCGCCACCACGCAATACCTGCGGGCCGGACTGAGATTCGACGACCTCAAGGCCGTCTTCCTGACCCACCTGCACGCCGACCATGTCGCGGACTACTACAACATTTTCCTGATGGCCGGAGGACTGCCGAACAGCCGTGACGACGTCATCACCACCCCGGTCCAGGTCTACGGACCCGGCCCCGCCGGGGCGCTTCCGGCCAAGTTCGGCGGCGGCCAAGCACCGACGGTCAACCCCGGCAACCCCACTCCGGGAACGTACGAGCTGACCCAGTCCTGTCACGACGCCTATGCCTACAGCACCAACGTCTTCCTGCGCGACTCGGGGATCGCTGACATCCGCACCCTGGTCGACGTACGCGAAATCCGGCTCCCGGACGTCGGGGCCGACCCCCTGGGCCAGCGAGCGCCGGCGATGAACCCGTTCCCGGTCATGGAGGACGACCGGGTGCGGGTCAGCGCCGTGCTGGTCCCGCACGGCCCGGTCTTCCCCTCCTTCGCCTTCCGCTTCGAAACCGCCTACGGCTCGGTCACCTTCTCCGGAGACACCACCTACACCAGCAATCTGGAAACCCTCGCCCGGGGCTCGGACCTGCTGGTGCACGAGGCGGTCAACGTCCAAGGAGCCACCTTGTCGCCGGCCTTCCGCAGCCACCTGCTCCAGTCCCACGTGGAAGTCCAGAACGTCGGCGCCATCGCGCAGCGCTCCGACGTGCCCCGCCTCATCCTCTCGCACATCGGCGACCAAGCCGTGCGGCCCATCAACACCGCGCGGTGGCGCCGCTGGGCACAACAGGGCTACGACGGCCGGGTCCACATCGGCAACGACCTCGACCGTATTCCCTTGACCTGACACGTTTCGCGGCGTCGGCACATTGTGCGCGGCACCCAGCGACCGAGCTCTCGCCTGCGCCCAGAAGGACTCCATCATCGCGTGGCGGCAGCGGTCGCCGATGGTGCCCATTGACGCGAACAACCCCGCGGCGCGGAGCCGCCGACCTGACGCCGACGACACGTCTGCTTCCCGAAGTCGGTTACGCCGGTGCCGCACCTGGTCCCTGGTGCCGCAACTCGGTGTCCCCGCAGATTCGTGATCGAGCGCGAACGCTGCCGGATTTGACGACGCAGCGCGGGTTTTTCTGGAACTCCTCCGCCCCGGGAAGATCGCCGTCGATGACAGCGAGGTCTGCGCAGGCACCTGGTGATATCCGGCCGACGTCGGCGAGGCCGAGAAAATCGGCGGCCGACGACGCGGGGGCCAGCAGGGCCTCCGCGGGCGACAGGCCGGCCCGGCCACCGATTCGAGCCAGGACACCTGGCCCTCATCGTTCCAGTGAGAGACGAAGGAATCACGGCGGCGAAACACGGCCGACACGTCGAGCTCACCGGTCACGGCTTCCCGCGCGCGGGGCACCTGCCGGGCCGCACGGAGCGCCGCTCCGCAGCAGCGCCTTGGTCGACACGCAGGCCCGTAGGAACACTCGCCGCCGACCAGCTCGCGCTCGATGATCGCGGCGGTCACTCCGCCTTGGACGATCCGGTCAGCGGCGTTTCATGTCAGTTCCCCCTGGCGGGACGGCCGAGGCGAATCGCCGAGACGAGGAAGAAAATGCCACCGAGAACCGCGTAACCGGCCACACTGGACAGTGCGGGTTTCGCCGCCGAGGCGCTCAAGATGAAGTTGGCGCCGGCCAGCACCGAAATGCCGCCACTGAGGATCATCGGCCACTGGCCGCCCATCTTGCGCCGGCTGATCGCGACGATCAGCTGCACCAGCCCGGCCACGATCGCCCACGCACCCCACACCCGCAGCACCGCCGGAATCCCGGAAGCCGCGGCGACACCGATCCCGGCCGTGGCCAGCAGGCTGATCGCCATGTTCACGTACAGGCCCGTGACCGATCCACTGCCCTTGGCCGAGCGGGCGTCCACAATGGCCGATCCCACGTCGAACAGCGGATACAGGACGACCAGCACAACGCCGACCGCCCCCAAGCCCGACTTGGTCGTCAGGAACACCAGGACCGCCCACACGATGGCGAACGCGAACCGCACGAAGTACAACCGGCGCAGCGCCGGGGCGAACCCACCTACGGCGGTCGAGTCGACAGTAGTCACCATGATCCCTTCATCGTCTGGAAGACTTTCCCAGGAAGACCGAACGTTCTATCTTTCTTCAGCATGGCGACCACGCTGGGCAGTGTCAAGGCAGAACGTTCTTTCTTATTTCTTGCGCACGGTGGAACGCCACGAATCCGAGCACACCCGGCCGAAGCGGACTCGCGCCTGTTCCGCACCGCCGCCAAGTTCTTCCGCGCCGAAGGGATCCACGCCGTCGGATCGACCGCCTCCTCGCCAGGGCCCGGGCTGCCCGGGCGAACCGCTCCCGGCCCTTCCCTGGCGAGGAGGACGCGGGGCGGTCAAGCGAGGAGCGGCTTGAGCGTGCCGGGGTGCGGACTCACACCCAGCTCCGGTAGTCGTCGACAGGCAACGGGTGGTCGACGGGGACGACACGGGAGTTGACCGCGGTCAGGCAACCGGGGCAGCACAACTGGCGGAACACGATCTCCGCGTCGACGTACTCCAGCGGGTCTTGCCAGATATGCGGGCCCGCTTCGTTCGGCGCCGAGTCGCGGCGGGCGAGCCCGGCGACGAACGCACCACCTTCCAGCGGACCGATCTCGGTTCCACAGTGGACACAGGCCACAGTTCCGCTGTCCAGAACTACGAGGTTGTCGTCGAGCCGGCGTGCGTAACGCGGGCCTGGAGCCACGATCGGCGCGAGCCGGTTGCCGGCCAGCCCGGCACCGGATGCCCGGCGGTGCCGGATTTTCTCCCGCAACTCGCCGGTCGCTGTCGCGTCGACTTCCCCAGACCGCAGCACGACGCCGTAGACGTCCCGCGCGGCATCCGCCGACACCCGGACTTGCCGCACGTCCTCCCGCACGCTTTCCGGCGCGCGGAGCAGCGGGTCGCCGTACCCGCCACCGGCCTGCCAATGCAGGTAGAGAGCGTCGCCGGGACCGAGGTGCGACTCGCCTTCGCAAGGCAGCACCTCGATCTGCCCGCCCAGCTCGCCCAGGTCGGCGGGGATGGCGACCGCCTGGGCGAGCTGGGGCTCATTCACTCCGCGCACGACCAGATCGAGCTGGGAGTTGCCCGGGTAGCCGCCGGCCAGGCCGACGTTCTGGTTCGCGACCTTGCCGGTTCCGGACACGACCAGGGACATCGTCCCCGTCTGATCGGGGTGCTGGACGTAGCAGACCGAGCCGCTCATCCCGCCTCGCTGGCGACCGGGCCCGCCGGAGTCGGTCTGCTCGCGGCGCCACAGCGCCACGAGCGGGTAGAGGTACTCGGTCATTTCGACGTCTGGCGCCCGCGCCGAGGGGATGATCAACCGGCCGCCGGTGTCGACGCCGTCGTGGTAGACCTGGGCTCCGTAGCCGCCAGCCATGACGTCGAAGATGGGAGACACGAAGCCTTTGCTGCCGCCGCCGCGAACGTCCACACCGGACACGACGCAGAGGTCGGTGGTGCCGTTGCAGATCGACTGCACGTCGGTGCGGTGGTCGGGTTCGGCGTCCAGCATCTTGGCGAGCACCTCGGCGACCAGGTTGCCCGACCCCCAGGCCGGGCCGAATGGGCCCTTGCCGACCGCGGCGGGGAACGAGGCGTTGGTGATGGTGTCCTCGTCGGTGATGATTTCGAAGCAGCGCATCAGCCCGCCGGCCGCCCACGGGATGTCCCCGGCCAGCAACGGCAGCATGGTGAAGACGATCCCGGCCCGCAGCCCCGGGTAGGGGCAGTTGATGATGCCGGCTTGCCCGGCGGTCCCGCGGAAGTCGAAGACGAGGCGGTCGGCTTCCTTGGTCATCGCGACCTTGATCGCGTGCAGGCCGCGGTCGCCGGTCTGCGACTGCTCCTGGTAACCGACCGCGGTCCAAGTCCCGTCTGGCAAGGTTTCGAGCTTGGCCCGCAGCCGGCGTTCGGCGTCGTCCATCATCCGGTGCATCACCGCTTTCACGGTGTCGGCGCCGTACTTGGCGATGAGCCGGAGGATTTGCTCGGCCGCGTTCTTGTTCGCGGCGATCTTGGCACGCAGGTCGAGGCCCACCAGGTGCGGGAGCCGTGATCGGCGGACCCAGGCGTCCGCGACGTCCCGCTGCAGCACCCCGCCGCGGACGACCTTCATCGGCGGCGTCGGGACCGCCTCGCCGAAGACGTCCTGCGCGGACGGGCTGAAGGACCCCGGCCGCGGCCCGCCCAGGTCGACCTGGTGGGCGATGGCCGTCGTCCAGCCGAACAGCTTGCCGTCGTGGAAGATCGGCGCCAGGACCGCGGCGTCGTTCTGGTGCAGGCCGCCGCCGATCCACGGGTCGTTGCACAGGAACATGTCGCCTTCGGCGATGCCGGGGTTGTCGCTCCGGTGGCGCAAGGTCCAGGTGATGGCGAGGTCCATCGAGCCGATGAGACCGATGTTGTAGGTGCCGACCTGCACTTGCTCGCCGAGTTCGTCGCAGATGGAGAAGTTGAAGTCATTGGACTCGGTGACGACATGCGAGCCCGACATCCGCCGCAGCGTCTCCCCCATCTCCTGGGTGATCGCCCACAGCCGGTGCCGGACGACTTCGTAGGTCAGGGCGTCGACGTCGGCGTCATGGACCTGGTGCAGCGCCAGGGCGGGCGAAATCTGCCGCAGCAGTTCCTCGCGCGGCATGGGGCGGCTGGTGAATTCGTCCGCCCCGGGGATCTTGGAAGTCATGGGAACTGTCCTCACTGGTAGCGCAGCACGAGGTTGCCGAGGTGGTCGACGCGGCCGGTGACCCCGGCGGGGACCACGACCACGGTGGTCGGGACGTCGACAATCGCCGGACCGACCAGCTCGTGGCCCGCGCGCAGCCGCGCGTAGTCGTAGACGGGGGTCGGCACATAGCCGATCTGCGAGTCGAGGCAGACGGAACGTTCCCCGAGGAATGCCTCCGCGGGATCGGGGCTGCCGGCCTCCGGGACGACCGGCAGGCGGACGGGGAACCCGAGGCTCGCCTTGGCTCGCATCCGGTAGGTGATCGCCTGCACGCCGGCTTCGCGGTAACCCGCCCCGCTGCCGTTGATCCGCTCGTACTGTTCCTCGAAACGCTCGAGGATCTCGTCGCCGGTCCGCTCGGTGAACTTCTCGTCCGGAACGGCCGTCGCGAGCTCCGTGACCTGCATCGAGTAGCGCAGATCGATCTCGCGGTGCAGCGAGACGTCGTGGAACTTCACTTTCTGGCGGTCCAGTGCGCGCTGCAGGTCGGCTTCCAACCGTGCGAAGTGGGATTCGAGCACCGTGTGGTCGACCGGGAAGGACGACGGATCGGACAGCTCCGCGCTCAGCGCGACGTCCGAGGCCGCGAGCCCGTACGCCGAGAAGGCGGACGCGACAGGCCCGAGCGGCACGACGACCTCGCTCACGCCAAGATCCTGGCAGTAGCCGGCGCAGTGGGCGGGTCCGGCTCCGCCGAAGGCGTAGACGACGAAGTCGCGCGGGTCGTAGCCGGCCTGCACCACGGCGCGCCGCAGCAGGTCGCCCGCCTGGGCGTTCTGGACTTCGTGGATGGCGATGGCGGCTTCCTCGACCGACAGGCCGAGCGGCTCGGCCACGTGCTCGCGGATCGCTTCCCGCGCCAGGTCCAGCCGGAGCGGCTTGCGGCCGCCGAGCAGCCCGCGTTCGCCGAGGATGCCGAGCACCAGGTTGGCGTCGGTGTTCGTGGGCCGGGTCCCGCCGTTGCCGTAACAGGCCGGGCCGGGGACGGCTTCGGCGCTCTGCGGACCCAGCCGCAGGTTCCCGCCCTCGTCCACCGACGCGAGCGCGCCGCCGCCAGAGCCGATGGTGTGCACGCGGATCGTCGCCGCATTGACCGGGAACTGGTTGACGATCGAGCCGGGGGCCATGACCGCTTCGCCGTCGACGATCAGTCCGGCGAGGAACGTCGTGCCGCCGACGTCGGTGGTGATCACGTTGCGGTGGCCCAGCTGCTCGGCCAGGCGCATCCCGCCGACGACACCGCCGGACAGCACGGATCCGACCGTGGTGATGGCGTGCTCCGGAGCCCGTTCGGCGGTGATCGTGCCGCCCTCGCTCTGCATGACCAGCAGCGGCCCTTTGAGCCCGCCCTCCTCCAGGTGTTTCTGCAGCGGGAGCAGGTAGGTGCGCAGCCGGGGGCCGACCTGGGCGTTCATGATCGTCGTGGAGGTCCGCGCGAACTCGCGGATGCGCGGGCTGACCTCCGAGGAGAGCGTGACATACATGTCCGGGGCGATCTCGTGGATCAGCTCGCGGACGCGCTGCTCGTGGACCCCGTTCTTGAACGACCACAGCAGGCAGACCGCGATCGCCTCGACGCCTTGGTCCACAAAGGACCGTGCAACCCGGCGGACCTCGTCTTCGTCCAGCGGCACCAGAACTTTCCCGGCGTGGTCGATGCGCTCGGTGACTTCGAGGGCCCGGTACTTCGGGATCAGCGGCGCGGGCTTGCGCTGCCGGAGCGTGTCCTGGATCTCGTGGGCCGAGCGACCGAGGGTGCGGCCCTCGGCGTTCATGATGTAGATCGCGTCGCGGTGGCCTTTCGTGGCGATCAGCCCGACGTCCGCCACCTGCCCCTGGACCAGTGCGTTGATCGACGCGGTCGTGCCGTGGGCGATGAAGTCGGTCTGCGAGAGCAGTTCGCCCACGCCGATGCCGAGTTCGCCGGCGAGGTCTTCGATCGCGCGCATGACCCCGGCCTCGCGGTTCGGCGGGGTCGTCGGCGTCTTGGCCGAGACGATCCGGCCCGCGCCGTCGGAGGCGACCGCGTCGGTGAAGGTGCCGCCGACATCGATGCCCAGTGCGTATGGCATGGCGTTTCTCCTGGTTCTTTACCGCTGGCGAGCGGTCACGGTGGTGAGGACCTCGTCCGGACGGACCCGTGCGTCGCCCATCCAGGCGACGTGCTGGTCTGGGCGCACGAGCAGCAGCTCGGCGGGGTACCGGCCGGGCAGGTCGACGACGGCGAGCGGGATCCCGAGGTCGCGGGCTGCCACTGTCCACGGCGTCACTGCGGCGCCCGGGTCTGTGCGGAGCAGCGTGAAGCCGGGGCTGAGCAGGTCGAACACCGCCCGGCCGTCGTCGAGCCACCGGTGCGGCAGCCGGAATCCCGGCCGCGCCCGATCCTCGTAGCCGCCCATGGCGATCTCGGTCTGGTCTTCGCCGCCGATGATCAGCGGCGAGCCCGCGTAGTGGTAGCCGAAGCTGAATCCGTCGGGCGAATACCGGCGCGGCTCGGTGGCCGCGAGCCGTTCGGCGAGTTCCGCGCGGGCTCGCTCGCCCTCCGGGCCCGTCAGGTGGATGTCCGGCGAGATGTCCGCGAACGACGTGCGGGCCTGGGCGCCCACTGCGTCGGCGAACTGCTCACCGACCGGCTTGCGTTCGAGCTCGTAGGCGTCCAGCAGCTCCGGCGGGGCCCAGCCGTGACAGACGGCCGCGAGCATCCAGCCCAGTGTCGCCGCGTCCTGGATGCCGGCGTTCATGCCGAAGCCGCCGACGGGTATCCAGATGTGGGCGGCGTCGCCCGCCAGGAACACCCGGCCGACGCGGTACTGCCGCGCGACGAGCCGACGGCCCGTCCAGCGCACCACGCCGAGCACCTCGTGCTCGATGGACCGGCCCACCGACTCCCGCAACAGCTGTTCCGGGTCTTCGTTCCCGGTGTCGTGGCCCGGTGCGAAAGCCACGTGGTTGAGCCACAGAGAATCGCCGTCGATGGCGATCAGCGACGCGATCCGGCGGCCGTAGGTCCAGTACGTCCAGGCCCGGTCCCGGGCGGCGAGCTTCCCCAGCTCCGGCGACCGGACGAAGGTCGACACGAACTGCTGGATCGCGTCGACGCCCTCGTACCGGATGCCCAGCTGCCGACGGACAGTGCTGTGCGCGCCGTCGCAGCCGATCACGTATGCGCACCGCAGGACACGGCGCTCGCTGCCGGATTCGACGATCGCTTCGACGTCGTCGTCGCGGTGCCGGAGCTCCACGAGCCGCGTGCCGCGTTCCACGCTCAGCCCGGGCAGCTTGCTCGCGCGCCTCTCCAGGATGGGCTCGAGGTACAACTGCGAGATCCGGTGCTGCGGCTCCGGTGTCGGCCAGCCCTCCTTGCCGACGCCGGCCAGGACGTCGTGCGCGGACGACAGGTCGATCCGGTAGATCTCCTCGCCGTCCAGGGCCGTCCGGTACTGGATCGACGTCGGGTAGTCCTCCGGCAGGCCGGCGCGCCGGATCTCTTCGGCCAGGCCGAGCCGCCGGAAGATCTCCATCGAGCGCGCGGACGTCGTGTTGCACCGCGGGTTGACGGGCCGTTCGCCGGTCGCCTCCACGACGCGGCACGGCACGCCGCGCTGCGCGAGGTCGATCGCCAGGGTCAGGCCGGCGGGGCCGGCGCCGACGATGAGGATTTCGGTCATGCGCTCAGGAACTCCCCTACCAGCTTGCAGAACTCGTCCGGCTGGTCGACGTGGATCCAGTGCCCGGCCCCGGGCACCACCTCGAGCCGGCCGCGGGGCAGGGCGTCGACGAGGCGTTCGGAAACCTCGACCGGCGAGACCCGGTCGCACTCCCCGTGCAGGACGAGCACGGGGTGGACGATCTTCGCGAGATCGAGCGGCGGAGGACCGCCGGCGACGTCGGCGAACATCGACCGGAACGCCGCTTCGGCCCCCGGGCGCAGGGCTTGCCGCAGCCGGAGGTCGGCGAGCTCGTCGAGGAGGTCGCCGTGGACGCTCTCGTCGGCGACCAGCCGGCCGAGGGTGGCCCGCATCGACACTTTGGTCGGGTGGTCGTAGAAGGGAACCGCCGGCGGCAACGGCCCGGTTCCGGCTCCGCCCATCACGACCGCCCGCTCGATCCGGGCCGGAGCCACGGACAGCAGAGCCAACGCCGCGGCTCCGCCCGCGGCCGAGTTGCCGACCAGGTGCACCCGCTCCAAGCCGTGCCGGTCCAGGAGGTGCAGGACTTGCCGCGCCCGGGCCAGCGCCCACGCCCGCGGCCCCGCGAGCCCGCCGGACCCGGCGATCTGCGTGCCGAACCCGAGCAGATCGGGCGTCAGGCAGCGGAATTCGGCCGACAGCCGGGAGCGGACGCTCGCCCAGTTGCTCGCGGCGTCGACACCCGGGCCGCCGCCGTGCAGCAGCACGAGAGCGGGGCCCGCCCCGGGGAATTCGTCCGATGTGGCCGGCACCTGCAGCCTCCTCAATGGATCGTAAGTCGGGGCGGTCGTCACGGCAGCCGCGAAAGGAATTCGTCGGCGCCGACCAGCCGCGACGAGGTCAGCGACATCACCCGCAACGCGGCCAGGTGCATTTCGCCGGCGGACATGGCCCCGGCGCCGAGGTCTGGGTAGTCGCAGGACGCGCACGCGTCCGAGACCACGACGGAACGGAACCCGCGCTCCAAGGCTCCGCGTGCCGTACCGAGCACGCAGCATTCGGTCGTCATCCCCGTGAGGACCACCGTCTCCACGCCGAGCCCGCGCAGGATGATCTCCAGATCGGTGGCGTAGAAGGCGTTGTAGCGGTGCTTCTTGATCACGGGTTCGCCCGGCAGCGGCGCGAGCTCGGGATGAATCTCCGCGCCGCGTTCGCCGTCGACCAGTGCCTCCCCGGCCGCCACGGGCGGGTACAGCTCGCGGTGGACTCCCATGTCCGCCCCGCCGGCCCGGTGGACGTGTGCGGCATGGACGACCGGCATCTTCCGGTCGCGAGCGGCGGCGAGAATCTTCTGGATCGCGGGGATCACGCGCCGCCCCTCCGGAAATTCCAGCGGCGCGCCCTCCTCCACGAAATCGTTCTGCATGTCGATGACGAGCACCGCGGTGCGGGCCACGTCGATCACCGGGGCGCTCACGCTCCTGCCACCTCGCTTCCGACAGTTTCGGGGCGGGGCACGGAATCCGAGGACGGGTGCCCAAACCGGGCGAGCAGGAGCACCGCGGCCGCGCCGAGCACGCCCGGGATCGCGAAGACCCGGAACATCGACCCGGGAACCCAGCCCGCCTCCAGCAGGAAGCCGGCGATCAGCGGTGCGAGCACCGCGCCCAGCCTGCTCACCGCGACGGCCAGGCCGAGAGCCGTCGCGCGCGATTCGGCCGGGTAGAGGCTCGGGATGAGGACGTTGATCCCGGACACCGCGCCGTTGAGGAAGAGCCCGACGAGCACTGCCGCGACCAGCGCGGTCGCCAGCGTTCCGAGCGAAATAGAGAAGAGGACGAGCGCGAGAGCGCCGAGGCCGAAGTAGGCCGCGGTCAGCCGCCGGGGCCCGGCCCGGGACACCAGCAGCCCCAGCAGGATCGCGCCCGTGATGCCGCCGAGGCTGAAGAGCACGCCGCCGCTGATGCCCTGCTGGTTCGACATCCCCGCCTTCAGCAGCAGGCTGGGTGTCCACGAACTCGCGAAGTAGAACATCAGCTGTGCCGCGATGAACGCCGTCCAGACCAACACCGTCCGGACGGCGTTGCCGCCGCGGAACAGCGATTCGAAGACCACCTTCCGCGCGGCCGACACCGAACGCGCGGCGGGCAGCTCCGCTTCGGGAGCGCGGCCCATCGAGGCGAGAATGCGGTTGAGCTTGTCCAGCGCATGGCGCGGCCGGCGGGCGACGAGGTAGTCCATCGACTCGGGCAGGTAACGCAACCCGGCCGCGAAGAGGACCGCCGTGAGGACGCTGCCGAAGACGAAGACCGATCGCCAGCCATACGAGCCCAGCAGCAGGCTGGAGGCGATCCCGGCGACGAACGAGCCCAGGCCGTAGCCAGTGGTGACCAGCGCGACGACCAGCCCCCTGCGCCGATGGTTCGCGTACTCGGAGGTGAGCACCGGCAGGCTGGCCGCCATCGCGCCGACAGCCGCGCCCGTCACGACCCGGCAGGCCAGCAACTGGCCGAAGTCCTGAGATACGGCGGCGGCGAGCATGCCCAGGGAGGCCAGCGCGAGGCAGGCGAGCGTAAGCGTCCGACGACCCACGCGGTCGGCGAGCGGGGCGAGGAAAAGCCCGCCGATCGCCATCCCGGCCAGCCCGCCGCTGAGCAGTACGCCCACCCCCGAAGGGGAAAGGTGCCACTCACGGGTTATCGACGGCCCGACGAAGGACGTGACCAGGAGATCGAACCCGTCGACCAGATTGATCACGAGGCACAGTGCGACCGCTCTCGTCTGGGCACGGCTCATCGGTGAGTTCTTGACCTGCTCGAGAACGTTCAAGGGAAACCTCGCTTCATTGCGGCGGTCGGACAGGCCCCCCGAAGGAGCCCGCACTGGCGCTGGAAGCGCCGAGTACGGGGCACTCCGTGTTCTGTATGTAGCGATCACTCTACAATGTCGGGGCTTTGTTGGCTACAGCTGACGCGAGCGACGCTCGCACCGTTGCCGGACCGGCGAACTCGCGGCCCAGCCGGGCAGCCGAAAGCCCGTGCGAACACGGCCGCCTTCCCAGATCGATTGCCGCGGCGAGCAGCGCCGCAGCATGACGCCGCGAACCCGCGGGGCAAGATCGCTGCACCGGCGCGAATTCCGTCCACTTCAGACAGTCCTCGCGCTCGATCCGGCCGCTTTCCGGAACCGCCGAGCCGCCGCAGCGACGACGCAAAGTCCTGGCGGCGGCACCCACGACGCTCCCATCGCAAGACTGAGACCGAGAAAGCGCTCTGTGGATGGACTGCCCGGCAGCCTGACGATCAGTAGCGAGCGAGCAAAAGCTGCTGGCTACTTCGAGACGGGCTCGACGCGGTGCTGAAGGATCCCGTCGACACCCCGCAGGAACGTGTCGCAGACGCCAGCCGGGTCGGCCAGGCAACCCGAGACCATCGCGCCGTCCCGCAGCATCACGAAATGCCGGCCCGCCAGTTCCGGCGGAGTACCGCCGACCTGCGCGAGCAAGTCCGTGACAGTGCTCAGGAACCACTCGCGATGCGCGAGGACGGCTTGATGCACGGGGTGCACGGGATCGGGATACTCCGCAACCGCATTGAGAAACGCGCAGCCGCGGAAATGCGGCGAGCGAATGCCCTCGGCGATCGATTCCGCGATGGCTCGCAGCATGTCGGCGGCCGGAAGGTCGTCGGCGAGGATCTTGCCGAACGCTTCGCGCTCCATCTCGTGCACACCTTGCAGATACGCGACGACGAGGTCTTCTTTGCCGGGGAAGTGCCGGTACAGCGTGGCGCGGGTGACCTTCGCCTCCGCGACGATCCGGTCGATCCCGACCGAGTGCAGCCCCTCCGCGTAGAAGATCCGGGTGGCCGTCGCGAGCAGCCTCGACCGCGCTTCGGATACCTGACCTCGAGCGTTGTGCACCATCCGCACAACTGTAACAGATAGAACGGTCGGTATCGATGCGAGATCCGCCGCTGAGATCGCAAACTTGGTGGAGTGAGCGCTACACCCATAGAAGAAAGAACGTTCTGTTCTCTTCTCCCCTCCTGAGGAAGAAACTCATGCCCATCAGTCGCAGCATGAACGCGAACCGCTCCGGTTCGAACCGCTCGAGAGGTGCCACGTGCTGGATCCCGGCGTTGTTCACCAGGATGTCCGCTTCGAACGTGCGCTTCGCCAGGTCGTCCGTCCGGCTCAGGTCGATCGCGAGCGCCTCGCCGCCGATCCGCTCCGCCGTCCGGGCGGCCCCCTCGGCGTCGACGTCGCACACCACGACGTGGGCGCCCAGCCCGGCGAGCCGGGTCGCCACGGCCGCGCCGATCCCGCTCGCCGCGCCGGTGACGATCGCGCGGCGTCCCGACAGGCTCACGAGTTCGGCACCGCGAAGGGATTGGGGCTGACGTGGTGGTGCCCCCACTCGTCCGAGCGCCCGAAGTCGTGCGGGACCCAGTCGTCGCCTACCTCGATGCCGCCGCAGCCGATTTCCAAGTGGAACCCGCTGGGATTCCGGACGTAGAAGGAGATCGCCTTGTCGTTCATGTGCCGCCCGAGGCTGATCGAAATCGGCACATCGTTGGCCTTGGCCCGGTCATAGGCGCGCCCGACGTCGTCGATCGAGGCGTGCTCGAACTCGAGGTGGTGGATCGACGGCGCCTCCGCGCTCGCCAGTGCGATGCTGTGGTGGGCGCGATTGCAGCGGAAGAAGAACAGTCCGGGCGCGCGGTAGTCGGTCAGCTTGAATTCGAGCACGGATTCGTAGAGCTCGCGCAGTTCCTCAACTTTCGGGCTGGCCAGGACGAAGTGCCCCAAGCCGGTGACGCCGGGCCCGCCCGGCGGGCGGTCGACGCCGAGGCGCACCTTGGCTTCGCCGACCGCCAGCTCCACGCGGTAGCCGACCGGATCGGTGAACCAGCGGAGCCGGGTGGCACCGCGCAGCTCCATTTCCTCCGCGGTTCCGTCGGCGACGCGGTAGCCGGCATCGGCCAAGCGCTGCGTCAGCCGGTCGAGTTCCCCCGGGGTGTCGACGATCCAACCCAGCTCCCGCGGGCCGTCCTCGGTCGACGGGTAGAGCGCGACGCGGTACTTGAACTCGTCCATTTCGGCGAGGACGACCTCGTCCGTGCCGGACTTCGCGTGGCTGACGCCGACTCCCAGCGTGCGCCCGAGCAAGTCGGTCCACGCGTCGACGTCGGTGACGCGGAGACCGACGTAGCCCAGCTTCCTGATGCCCACGGTTGTCATCCCTCCGCCGCGGCGGCGGCCCCGCCCCGCAGGAATTCGCGAACGATGTGGTTGAACTCGGGTGCCCGCTCGTACTGGACCCAGTGCCGGCAATGCGGCAGCACGCGCAGTTCGGCATCGGGGATTCCGGCGAGGATCTTGGCCGCCCAGGTCAACGGAACGGTCTGGTCCTCCCGGCCCCAGACGAGCAGCGTGGGAGCGCTGATGAGCCCCAGGTCCGGCGTCAGGTCGCCGAAGTTCGGCGGGATCGGCAGCTCCGGATGGGCCCGCAGGCTCGATTCGTAGCGCTCGTCGATGAGTGCTTCAGTGGCCAGGGACTCGTCGAACACCATCAGCCGCACGAACTCTGCCATCGCTTCGCGCGAAGGTTTGTCAGCGGCCATGTAGCCGAACAGGCGCTCCAGTCCGATCGGCCAGGGCGGCGCGTCCGCAGGCAGCACCCCGCCCGGCGCCATCAGCACGAGCCGGTCCACGCGGTCCGGGTACCGCATCGCGATCCGCATGGCCACCGCACCCCCGTAGGAGTTGCCGACCAGGTGCGCCCGCTCGATCCCGAGCGCCGTCATCGCGCGGCACACGCGGTCGGCGGCGTGAAAGATCAGCGGATCGTCGCTTTCCGGCCGCGGGGATTCGCCCCAGCCCGGCAGGTCGACCACGATGTTCCGGTAGTCCGCGAAGGCGGGCAGATTCCCGCCGAAGTTGCTCATCCCCGTGGCGCCCGGCCCCGAGCCGTGCAGCCACACGACCGGACTGCCCGAACCGGCCTCGGTGTAGGCCAGACGCGCGTCTCCGACGTCCAAGGTGCTCGTCATTGTGCCGCCCTCATCGTCCTGTATGTAGCGCTCACTATACATACGGCGGCAGCGTTATCAAGGCCATCGCAGATGGCCGCTGGAAGCGGCGGACTTCAGCGTTTCCGCTTGGCCCGGCCAGCCCGCTGCTTCGCGAGACCGCGGATCAGCGCGACGAACGGGCCGATTTGCGAGCTGTAGCTCGTGCCGTCGAAGCTTTCGGCCACCGAAAGGCCGTCGGTCAACGCGCGCCCCGTGACGGCCAGCTGGCGGACGAGGGTTTCCCCCTCCTCGTCGCCGTCGGGCGCGAAGATCGGTGCGAGCGCGGCCACCCACGACGCGTGCGCGTAGTCCCGGATGCGGCGCACGGTGGCCTGGATCACCTCGTCGTCTTTCTGCGGGCCGACGCTGATGGCGACGAGGAGCCGGAGGTAGTCCGGCCGCCGGTCGAGGGAATCGCAGGCAGCCGAGAACCACGCCTCGAGCCGCTCGAGCGGTGCCAGGTCGTCGAACGACGACGGACTCGGGAACAACGCGTGCAGCTCTTCGAAGGTGCGCTCGAGCAGTGCCGACAGCACCCCGAGCTTGCTCCCGAAGTGGTAGTAGATCGAGCTGGGCGGAAGGCCGGACTGCGCGCCCAGGTCCGAGATCGCCATGCCGTCGTAGCCTTTTTCGCCGACGAGGGCGCGAGCCGCGTTCAGGATGATCTCTCGGCTGCTCAGCCCCGCCGCAGCCGGCGCGGAGCCGGAATCCCTCACCATGCCGGTCATGATAGGTCTGCCTCGCCGACCTGCCCCCGCCGGGCGCGCGGCAGCCTCGATGCGTCAGCGCATTCCGCGCGCTCCGGCCGGGCCGACCGTCCACATCGGCCCGGCCGGAACGGATCAGGCCACGGTCGCGTCGACGGTCACCGGGATGTTGCCGCGCGTCGCGTTGGAGTACGGACAGATCGCGTGGGCAGCCTCGACGAGCTCGTCGGCCGTCGCCTGGTCCACATCGGACAGTTCGACGTGCAGCGCGGCACTGAGCGTGAATCCGCCTTCCGGCGTCGAGTGCACCTGCACCTCGGCGACGACCGCCGAGTCGGTGACCGCAGTCGTCCGCTGCGCCGCAACGGCTTTGAGCGCCGAATGGAAGCACGACGCCCAGCCCGCCGCGAACAACTGCTCCGGGTTGGTCGCGCCGCCGGGGCCGCCCATCTCCTTCGGGATGGCCAACGCGACGTCGAGCAAGCCGTCGGCGGACCTGGCCTGGCCTCCCGCCCTGCCGTCGCCGGTCGAGGTCGCGATGCCGACGTAAAGAGGTGTGCTCATGACAGGGGTCCCTTTCTTCATCGCGAGATCGCGATACCGAACGTTCTATCCCTCTCCATCGTCACCGCTCGCGTCACCACCGTCAAGACCGAACGTTCTAGCTAGCACCTTCTCCGGTCCCGCCACCGCTCGTCCCGCGGAGACGGAAGAGCTGCTGCGACTGACGGCCGCAGGCGCTTCGGGGTCGGCCACGGCGGCTCGCGAGGTGCGGAGCCGGCCGAAACTGGCCGCACAAGCGGAATGGGCAATCAGTCGAAGAAAACTGTATAGTGATCGCTACATACAGACCGCAACGCGCCTCTGCGAAACGGAGGTGCCAGCGTCCGAGCGGATGAGGAACGTCCGTCATCTCCCTTCCGCGCACGAAAGAGCGAGGCGAGCAGTTGAGCAAGGTGTTTCGAGGCATCGCCGCCACCGCCCTGACGGTGGCCGGCGCGATGTCGCTGACCGTTTCCCCGGCCTCAGCCGCCGCGGGCGCTCCTCCGGTCGGCGCTCCGGCGACGCATCAGCCGTTCGGCAGGCTCGGCACGCTCACCGAGCTCGTCATCGAACGCCTTCGCGTGAGCGATGACGTCGCGGCAGCCAAGTTCGGCTCGGACTCTCCGATCGACGACCCCGCCCGCGAACAGCAGGTGCTTGACGAGGTGCGACGGCAGGCGGCCGCACTCGGGCTGGCCCCGGACGCGGCGGCGATGTTCTTCCGCGACCAGATCACCGCGAGCAAGATTGTCCAAAGAGGACTGTTCGCCCGCTGGACGGCGCACCCCGGCGAAGCTCCTGTTGCTCGCCCCGGCCTCGGGCAGATCCGCACCCGGCTCGACCGGCTGACCACGGACCTGCTGCGACAGCTCAAGGCCACCATGCCGGTGCGCACGCAGCCGGTCCCCTGCGCCGTCCAACTCACCCTGG
The DNA here is from genome assembly GCF_000411975.1 of Amycolatopsis orientalis DSM 43388. Taxonomy (GTDB): domain Bacteria; phylum Actinomycetota; class Actinomycetes; order Mycobacteriales; family Pseudonocardiaceae; genus Amycolatopsis; species Amycolatopsis orientalis_D. The sequence continues at coordinate 313,483 of NZ_ASXG01000196.1, read as the reverse complement.
CCGCCGGATCCGCGGTGGTCCGGAAAAGGCTCGATCCTCTGCACCGCCAAGCACTCGGCACCGCCGTGCACTCCGTTTGCCCCGCACTCGGCTTCAGCCGGTCGTAGCTGGCCGCCGCAGGGACAGCCACTCCGAATCGCGGTGCCCTGACTGCCCGACTTCGGACGAACCGCGACGAGCGTCGCACACTAGGCCGCGAAGCTGCTGGCGATCACGGTGGACTTCAGCGCGCAGTTTCCCTGGCATAGTCCTAGACGATGACGGCACAGTCCCGGGCGACGACTTCTCGAGACCTCCTGATCGCAACGCTGATCACTGCACGGGAACGAGCGGCGCGTCGAGGAGGCTTCGGGCACCGTCGGCGCCTCCGGCCAACGCGGCCGCCACGTCTTCGTGAGGCGGGCCCAACCGGACGGCGCTGACCTCGTTCAGCAGCCGGTAGTGCTCGTCGGCAAGCTCAACGTCCAGCGCGTCGAGGTAGCTTCGCAGGTGGGCCGGGGTGCGGGGTCCGACGATGGGGATCATCGAGGTGGCGGCCCGAGCGGCGCGCTCGCGCAACCAGGCCAGGGCGACCTGGACCGGGCCGGTCCCGATCTCGCTGGCGACCGCGAGGACCGCGTCCAGCACGGCGGTGCGATTTCCCGTGCCCTCGATGTCCGGCAGCCCGCCCCGCGCGCTGAGCCGCCCTTGCTCACCGTTGCGGTACTTCCCGGTCAGGAGGCCGCCCGCCAGCGGGGAGTAAAGGACGGCGCCCAGGCCGTGCGCCTCGGCCATCGGGATCAGCTCCCGCTCCGCGGCGCGCTCGGCCAGGCTGTACTCGGTCTGGATGCCGACCAGCGGCGCGCGCCCGGTCGACTCCGACCGGACCGCGGCGCCCGCGACCCGCCAGGCCGGGAAGTTCGACAGGCCGCCGTACCGGATTTTGCCCGCGCGGACCAGGTCTTCGAACCCGGCAAGGATCTCCGCCGCCGGGGTGACCCCGTCGGGAAAGTGTGGCATGAAGACGTCCACGTAATCCGTCTTCAACCGCCGCAGGCTCTCCTCCAAGGAGCGGATCATCGTCCTGCGGCTGTTGCCCGTGGTCCCCGGCCGGACATCGGGCCGCCGGGTCCCGCTGTATTTGGTGATTACCACGAAGCCGTCGCGCTCGCGGCCGAGAAGTTCGCCAAGCACGGTCTCGGCTTCGCCGTTCTGGTAGATGTTCGAGACGTCGAACGCGATGCCGCCGGCCGCGACGAACTCCTCGAAGATCGCCTTGGCCCCCGCGCGACCCGACGCACCCGGCGCCGAGCCGAAGCTGGCCGTGCCCAGCACGTATTCCGAGACTCGCAAGCCGCTCTGCCGACCGAATGTCTGATAGCGCAAGGGATCTCCTCGATGCACGAACGGTGAGTACGGTTCGGACGTTACCACAAAAAACGAATGGTCGTTCTTTATGGCTCCAGTCGGCGTCCTCCGACGGGCACCGTCTGCCGTCGGCCTCGAAGGTGTCGAGCGCTCGTGGAGTGGACCAGGACTCAACCCCGGCAGTACCCTGGCCCCGCCTTGTCCGGGCGAGCACATAGCCGCGGCCGAACTACGCGGCGATCAGTTCGGCGAAGCGCTCCGGGGCTGACGTTCCCGCCGCTGATGACTACCCCCGACTCGGCCGGCCGCCGGGATCTGCCCGCCGATCATCGCCGCCAGACCGGTCGCGCCGCTGGGCTCGAGGACGAGCTTGAAGCGTTCAAAGGCGCACCGCATCGCCTCGCGCACGGCACCGTCGGTGGCCAGGGCGATGTCGTCGACCAGGTTCCGGTTGATCAAAAAGGTCAGCTCGCCCGGGATTTCGGCGGCTTGGCCGTCTGCGATGGTCCGAGAAACGGGGATCGACACGCGTTTGCCCGCGTCGAGAGAGCGCTTGGTGTCGTCGCCCGCCACCGGTTCGACCCCGACGACACGGATGCCGGGCCGCAGGCCCTTCGCTTCGGTCCAACTGCCCGCGACGAGACCGCCTCCCCCGACCGGGACGACGAGAACGTCGAGGGCCCCTCGTCCTCGAGCAGTTCCAGCGCCGCGGTTCCCTGGCCGGCGATCACGTGCGGGGGCCTCGTGAGGCGGATCAGCGCCAGGCCCCGCTCTGCCGCCAACGCCTCGCCGAGCGCGACGCGGTCGCCGGTGTACCGGTCGCAGGTGACGGTCTCGGCGCAGCACTCCCGATTAGCGTCCACTTTGGACTTCGGCGGGTCTTCGGGCACCGGCCCGCTGGAGGTTCTCGCATTTCAAGAACACTTCGGCGCCGACGAGCTCGTCGAGAGCCCGGGAGCGCACGACAGGGGTTTCGGTGAGCGACACCGGCCAACCGGGCGGATGCGTCGCGGACGTCGTCGAGAGTCGCGGGTGGGGCCATGATGCTGCTTGCTCACGGGTTTCGGCGAGTAGGTGAACTAGCGCCGCATCGCGGTTGCCGAAGGTGAGGACCCGGTAGCGTTCGGCAAGGCGAGGCACTAGTCCGGCCCACAGCGACAGGGTGCCGGCCGTGCCCGTTGCTAGCGGAGGTCCGCCAGCCCGCTCAACCCGGAGCTCGGCGAGACGCCGGTGCCGACGGAGTCCACGGAGTGGGTGCCTCCAGGTTTCGGCAAACGACGGGACGCGCGGCAGCGGTGCCGCGACGTCAGGGCTGCGCGAGAGTCATTTCCGCGAATCCCTCGGCAAGATCCATCCCAGGGGCGTAGCCGAGTTCGCGGCGTGCGGCTGTGATGTCGTAACTGCGGTCGCGGCCCAAGAACGCGACCAGCCAGTTGGTCAGCATCGGCGGCTTCGGTCGGCGCAATAACCGGGCACCGCCGTCGAGCACGGCTCCCAGCGGCGCGGCGACACCGAGCGGAACACTGCGCGCCCCGCTCACGTCGACGCCCTGAGTGGCCACAAGGCGGGTCATGAAGTCGCGAATCGGCATCGGATTGGCGTCGGTGACGTAGTAAATGCCACCGGGCCGGCCGCGGGTCAATGCGAGTTCGACGGCCGCGGCCAAGTTGCGGACATGGATGAAGTCCATAATGCGGCGCCCCTGATCGATCCACGTCCATCCGCCAGCCCGCGCGAGATCTGCCAGCTCGGACGCAGTGGCCATCCCGGCGCCCCAGACGAACGGCGGGCGCAGCACCACTGTGTCCATTGCCGGGGCGTCCGCGGACAGCAGGGCCTGCTCGGTCGCGAGCTTGACGCGGCTGTAGGCGATGTTGGGCCGGCCGTTGTCGGTGCGTTCGTCCACCACCGCCGCGCGCTGACTGCCGGTGGAGACACTCGCCGCGCTGATCACCACGAACCGGCCGACCCCGGCCGCGGCCGCAGCCTCGTGCAGCGCAACCGAGGGGAAAAGGTTGTCCCGGCGGAAGCTTGCGTCATTACCCCAGAACTCCATCCGAGCCGCCGCGTGAACGACAGCGTCGCTGCCGGACAGGACGGATGTCCACCCGGGCGGTGTACTGCCGGGGGTCAAGTCGGCCAGATCGCCCTTCACCACGTCCCCGCCGGCAGCACTGGCCAGCTCGGCGGCACGATCGGACCGCGCAAGCGCCAGCACCGTGTGGCCCTGGCCGGCGAGTCGCCGCACCAAGTGCCGGCCGACGAACCCACTGCCGCCCGTCACGAAGATCTTGATGGTCAACTCCTCTCGCGTTGCATGTTCGGCCCCGTCCTCCTGCTGAGGCGAACCCCGACTCCCTGCGAGCCAGGCCACTGCCGCAGCCTTCCGGGTATCCTCGCACTAATTATAGTGAACGTTACACACACAACGTCAATCCCTCCATGAACGGATCCGACAAAGAGGAATCGGCTTGCCTCCCGCATTGCCCGCGTCCGCGTTCCGCGCGCCGGAACGACGGCCCGTCTCGCGGAGGCGGGCTATCCGACCTTTGAGCCGTTGATCCGGGACGAAAGCAGCAGCCCTGGTCGGGCGTGAGTCGTGGCGTGCCCAAAGTCTCGACGACGCGGCGTGCGCCCCTCGTCCTCCCTCAGGGTGCGGAACGCCTGCCGATGACCTCGAGACTGAAATGGACATTCACCGCGGCCAGTCCCGGAATGCCCAGTGCTGTTGCCGGCAGGAGAATGGACTGGGTATCCGCCAGCCGAGTGACTGGAGGACGCCCCTCGACACCGACGATTCGCCATTCAGCCCAGGGAGGCCGGCAGGCACCCCGCCTCCCGCTTCTCGACGACCTCCCGCAGGCGCGTGAGGATTAACTCGATGTCGTCGATTGTGGTGCGGTGATTGGTGATGCAAGCCCGGATGCCGTGCTTGCCGTTGATCACCACCGGCCCGAGCAGAGCGGTGTTCTCCTCGGCGAAGGCCTTGATCAGTGCGGTCTGCTCGGCTTCAGAAGCCCCATCGACCACGAAACAAACGGCTGTCAGCGTGACGGGTGCTAGCAGGGTCAAGCCGGGAACGGCCTCGATCCCCCGCCCGAGGTGCTGCGCGAGCCGGAGCGTGCGGCGGGTGGCGTCGCGGAAGGCATCCACTCCGAATGCCTGCAGCGCGCTCCAGACCTTGAGAGCCTTGAAGTTCCGTGACAGCTGAAACCCGTAGTCCATGTAGTCGGTCATCAAGGGATCTTCGGTGACAGTAAGGTACGAGGAATCGAATGCGTGCGCCGCGCGCAGCTTAGCGCCGTCACGCACTAGGAGACATCCTGCTTCCATCGGGGCGAACAGGAGCTTGTGCGGGTCCAGGGTGATCGAGTCCGCCCGCGCGGCACCGCCCATGAGCTCGCGTATTTCCTCGCACAGCAGGAAAAGAGCCCCGTAGGCACCGTCGACGTGCAGCCACAGCTCCTGCTCGGCGCACAGGTCGGCGATCGCCTCGAGCGGGTCGACCGAGCCGGTTGCGACAGTGCCGCAGGTCGCCACCACGCACCACGGCTCGCGGCCTGCTCGGCGGTCCGCATCGATGGCCGCGGCCAGAGCGGCGACGTCCATCCGGTTCTGGTCGTCAGTAGGAATGTGGCGCACGTTCTCGATGCCGACGCCCAAAATCACTGCGGCCTTGTCGACGCTGCGGTGCGCCTCGACGGAGGTGTAGACAACCAGCGGGGCAGCCGAGCGCTGGAGGCCGCTCTGCCGGAACCCCGGCACCCGATCGTTCAGCGCGGTAGCGAGAGCCTGCAGAGTAGCCAGAGAACCGCCCGCAGTCAGAATGCCCTTGGCCGCAGTCGGAAAACCCACGACCCCGGCCAGCCACTCCACTACGGACCGCTCGACAACGCTCGCGGCCGGCGAGAGCTGCCAGAAGTTGCAGTTCTGGTTGATCGTGGCTGCGACTGCCTCCGCGTAGGCCGCGACTCCGTTGGGCGGCCCGAGCACATAGGCGAGGAAGCGAGGGTGGGCCACCCTGGTCGAGCTCGGCAGGATCGTGTCCTCGAACCGGTCGAACAGGCCGTCGACGCCGATCCCCTTGTCGGGCATCGAATTCGCCAGCAGATCCGCCAGCCGCTCCCGGTCCGGCTCGGGAAGCACCTCCGCCTGCGGGAGCTCTCGCTCGTACCGGTCCAGGAGGGCCAGCAGACGCTCGCCTGCCCTGACCCGCTCACCTTCGGTCAACACCAACTCGCTCATACATAGCACGATAATTCAAAAGACATAGCATTCGATGCTATCTTCAACCCCGTATCTTGCACTTGAGAAGCATCTCATGCTCATAAATTGCACTACAGGGCAATATCCTGCCTCCTCATGCAGGATGAGTGCTTGACGGCTCGAGGTTCCGGAGGCAGCCAGGGCCATGCCGGATCAACGCGCTGCGGTCGGACCCTCGCGACTTCCGGGCTGGGGGACAGCTGGGAGCAACGCCGTATTCACTCACGTCGGCAGGTGCGCCATGGCGGACAGCGCCTCCAACACCACACCCTCGCTGACGGGAGGGCGCGATTCGGCCGCGCTCAGGCCGTGGCCGCTTCGAGCCAGGCGACCGCCTCGTCCGCTGATCGCAAGACACGCGTGAGCGGTGCCACGACCTCCTCAGCCTCAGGCCGGACATGGGCGACCGCACCGTCGCTGCGAGGAATGCTTGCGCCGAGCCGGCTGGCTCGCCGCACCTCGCCGCGCCAGTCCCGGAGTCCGTCCGGCGACGCGGCGGTCAGCCAGGATCCGGCCACCCGGGCTGCCAGCCGCCCGGGACCGGGACCGTCGCCGGCCACGAGTACCGGGAGTTTCCTTACCCGCTCGAGCACTTCCTCGATCGTTCTTTCAGCCGCGGCCGCGTCGCTGTAGGGGCCGTCCTCGGCGGCCAGCGGGCCGAGTCCGAGGATGAAGCGGCCGTCGCTGAAGTAGTCCAGAGTTTCCGCTGCGCGCGCCACGGCCGCGGAGTCCCTGGACGTGGTGAGGCAGCAGACGCGCGCTCGCCGGGCCAGCGCGGCCACGGCGGCGCAAGCGGTGAAGTCCTGCTCGAGGTAGATCGTGTCGCAGCCCGCCTCGTCGAGCGCCACGCAGGTCCGTCGCAGCTCGGCCGCGGGCCGCCCGCGAAGCCGCAGCACGGCGCCGTGACGCGTCACGCCGGCTCCGCTCCGGTGCCCAGCTCGCCGGCTGCGGCCTCGACCGCGTCGACGATGCCGACATATCCGGTGCAACGGCAGATGTTGCCCGACAGCTCCTCGCGAATGCGCGCCCGGCACGGCCGTTCCTCGCGGTTGAGCAGGTCGAGCGCGGACATCAGCATGCCCGGAGTGCAGAAACCGCATTGGAGCCCGTGGCGGGTCGAAAAAGCTTCCTGCAGCGGATGCAGGCTGCCGTCCTCCCCAGCCATGCCCTCCACGGTCGTGACCGAGGCGCCGTCGGCCTGGACGCCGAACATGAGGCACGCGCGGACCGGCTCCCCGTCGACGAGCACCGTGCACGCGCCGCACACTCCATGCTCGCAGCCGACATGGGTGCCGGTGAGGCCCAGATCCTCGCGGAGAGCGTCGGCGAGGGTGCGCCGCGGTTCGACCTCGACGGTGCGGCGATCGCCGTTGACGGTGAATTCGACCTTCATGCCGCGGCACGCTCCTTCTGCTGGACAAGGGCACGGCGGACGAACTCCGCAGTCATCGCTCTCCGGTACTCGGCTGAGGCGTGGATGTCCGAGCCGGGCGAGATGGCGGCGACGGCGGCGGCCGTCACCTTTTCCAGAGGCGCGCCCGAGTCGTGCAACTGTTCAGCCTCCTTGACGCGAACCGGAACTCCGCCGACTCCGCCGACCGCGATCCGCCAGTGCCCGCCAACCTCCGCGGCGGCGACCGTGACCAGGCCGAAGTCGCCATGCCTGCGGGAGAATTCCGCGAAGCCCCACCGCTGCGGCAACGGCATGTCGATCGCCGTGATCATCTCGTCTTCCTCGAGCGTGGTCTCGAGGGCGCCGACGCAAAAATCCGCCGCGGAACTCGTGCGGGTGCCTCGCGGGCTCGCAAGGTGGATGGTCGCTTCCAGCGCCGCGGCGACCACGGGCAGTTCGGCTGCCGGATCGGCGTGGGCGAGGCTCCCGCCGCTGGTGCCGCGGGACCGGATCGCCGCGTGGCCGATCCAACGGGCCGCTTCGGCCAGCATCGGATGCGCGGTCTGCTCCGCCAGGCGGGCGTGGCGGACCAGCGCGCCGATCCGGACGCCCCCGTCGACGGGCACGATCATCGACAGGCCGGGAATGCGGTTGATGTCCACGAGCACCTTGGGCCGGGCCATGCGCACCGCCAAAACTGGCACCAGGCTCTGGCCGCCAGCGATGATCTTGGCGTCGCCGTCCGCGTCGGCCAATGCCTGAACGGCGTCCCGGACGCAAGTGGCCCGGTGGTAGTCGAACGGTGCGGGTTTCATGACAGACCTTTCAGCGCCCTTCGAAACGCGGGGCGCGTTTCTCGGCGCGGGCACGCCGGCTTTCCGCGAAATCCTCGCTGCTCCAGCAAGAATCGAAGAGCTCACCGAGCCGTGGCTCCACCGGGCGCGGCTCGAACATCGATTCCAGTGCGGTTTTGGCGTACTGGAGAGACAGCGGCGCGAGTTCCGCGATCTCCCGCGCCCACGCCATCGCATCAGCCAGCGGACCGAGCCGGTCCGCCAAGCCGCAGCTCTGCGCCCGGCGCGCATCCAGCGTTTCGGCCCCGAGCAGCATCGCGCGTGCCGGTCCTCCGCCCGCGAGCAAGGCGAGCCGCCGCACGGTCCACGGGTCGACGGCGAGGCCGTTGCGCGCCGTCGGCACGGCGAAAACGGCGGTGTCGGCGGCGACGCGAAGGTCGCAGGCGATCGCGAGCTGCGTCCCGGCGCCGATGGCGGGACCGTTTACCGCCGCGATCACGGGTACCGGCGCTGCGACGATGGCTCGCAACGTGGCATAGAGCGCGGTCCGGAACCCTTCGCCGTAGACGCCGCCGAGATCGGCACCGGCGCAGAAGCTGGTGCCCGCGCCGGTCACGACGATCGCCCGGACAGCACCGGCGAACTTCTCGACCGCCGCGCGCAACTCGTCGAGATGTCCGACATCGAGGGCGTTGCGCTTGCGGTGGCGGTCGAGAACGATCAGCCCGACGCCTTCCTTCTCCTCCGCGGTGATCATCGCAATGCCTCCCAGACCGCAGCGGGCGACAGCGGCAGGCGGGTGATCCGGACTCCGAGGGCGTCGGCGACGGCTCCGGCCAGCACGGCGTTCGGCCCCAGCGTGCCTCCCTCCCCCACTCCGCGCACCCCCAACGGGTTGTCCGCGGGCTTGGACAGGTGATCGATGACGAGGTCCGGGACCTCGGCGCTGCTGGGCATCAGGTAGTCCATCAGCGTGCCGGTGGACAGGTTCCCGGCGTCGTCGTAGATCAGGTGCTCGTACAGCGCTCCCCCGATGCCCTGTGCGATGGAACCGGCTATCTGTCCCTCGACGATCTGCGGATTGATCACCGTGCCGGCGTCTTCCACGCACACCCACTTGAGGATCCGGATTTCCCCGGTCGCCCGGTCGACTTCGACAACGGCCGCCTGCGCGCCGGCGGCGAACGCCCCGCGGATCGGGTCGTAGAACTTCGTCGCCTCCAAGCCGGGCTCGATGCCCTCGGGCAGCCGGTTGGACTCGAGGTAGGCGACCCGGGCGACTTCGGCGAGAGTGCCGAGGGGCTTCGGGTCGCCGGCGACGCAGATCTCGCCCGCCCGGATCTCCAAATCGTCCGGGCTGACCTCGTACAGCTCGCTCGCCAGCCTGCGGATCTTCTCGCGGACCGTCTGCCCGGCGCGGTGGGCGGCACCGCCGCCGATCACCGCTTGACGGGACGAGAACGCGCCGAAACCCCAGAGAGACTCGTTCGTGTCGCCGATGCGCACGTCGACGTCCTCGAAGCGCACGCCGACCGCGTCCGCCACGACCTGCGCGACGGTGGTTTCCAGGCCCTGGCCCTGCGAGGTCACCCCGGACAGAACGGTCACCCGGCCGTCCGGGTCGACCCGCACCGTGCACGCGTCGTGCCCGGTGCGGAACGGCATCCGCGGACCCGCCGCGGCGGCCCGGCCGAGGCCGGTGAGCTCGTTGTAGCAGGCCATTCCGAGCCCGATCGGGTTCTCTCCTCGCTCGCGCCGCCGGCGCTGCTCGGCGAGGAAGTCCTCGTGGCCGATCGCGGCGATCGCCTTCTCCAGGCATTCCCCGTACCAGCCGGAGTCGTCGACGAGCCGCGACGGCATCCGGTACGGAATTTCGGCCGGGGTGATCAGGTTCCGCCGCCGAATGTCCACACTGGACATTCCAAGAAGGCCGGCCGCTTCGTCGAGCACGGATTCCATGGCGAAAACGCTCGCCGGGCGGGCGACACCGCGGTAGGGGCCGGAAGGAGCCGTGTTGGTGGCGACTCCTCGGACCGTGCAGCGGTAGTGCTGCAACCGGTACGGGCCGGACAGCAGCCCGCCCGCCATCAACGGCTCGATCCCCGCCGTCCAGGGATAGACCGAATACGCCCCCACGTTGCACGTGACGTCGGCGTCCACGGCGACCAGCGCGCCCTCCGCCGTGAACCCGGCCCGCATCCGGTATCGGTGGTCACGGGCGTGGGTAGCGGCGAGCAAGTGCTCCGCCCGGTCTTCGACCCACTTCACCGGAACGCCGGGCATCCGCCGCGCCACGAGACACACGGCGACGTCCTCCGGGTACAAGACCGCCTTGACGCCGAACCCGCCGCCGACGTCGGGTGCGATGACGCGCACCGTGCCTTCGGGGAGGCCGAGCAGTTCGGCCAGCATGTTCCGCGCTAGGTGGGGAACCTGAGTCCCGGACCAGAAAGTCAGGCGCTCGCCATCCCAGACCGCTGCCCCGGCCCGGCATTCCATCGGGTTGCCCGCGTGCCGGTTGGTGATCAGCTCCCGCTCGACCACGAGGTGCGCGCCCGCCATCGCCTCCGCCACCTCGCCCGTGTCGAAGGTGCGTTCCAGCAAGACGTTGTCGGGCGCGTCGGCGTGCAAGGGCTCCGCCGGTTCCGTCCAGGCGGTGACCGTGGCGGGCAACGGCTCGTAGTCCACGTCGATCAGCTCGAGGGCGTCCTCTGCCTGGTACCGGTCATCGCACACCACGACGGCGACCGGCTCTCCGGCGAAACGTACTTTTTCCTTGGCGAGTATCGGCTGTTCAGTCTCCACATAGGACGGGAGCGCGGACCGTGCGCGCAGGGAGACAGCCGCGAATGCGGGGTGGTCGCCGCTGAACACCGCTCGCGCCGCGCCCTCGGCGGCCGAGGTGTCGACGGAGTTGATGCGCGCGTGGCCGTAGGGGCTGCGCAGAAATGCGATGTGCCGCATCCTCGGCAGCTGCAGGTCAGAGACGTACCGGCCCCGCCCGGTCAGCAACCGGGCGTCCTCTTTGCGACGGACGGTCCGGCCGACCGCGTGTCCGTCGTCGGGTTCCTCGCGGTGCGCGGTCATGGCATCGCGTACCCGCCGTTGACCGACACGATCTGTCCCGTGGTCCACGACGACCGCGGCGAGGCCAGCAGCAGGATGGTCGGGGTGATGTCCTCGGGCGTGCCAAGGCGGCGCAGCGGGTATGCGGAAAGGATCTTCTTCATCTTGTCGTCGTCTGCGTTGCCGGTGTGCGCGTCGAGGCTCTGGGTCCGCACCAGTGCGATCGAGACGGCGTTCGCGCGGATCTTGTGTCGCGCAAGTTCCTTGGCAAGGGACTTGGTCAGGCCGACAGTGGTCGAGCGGGTGGTCGCGGTGACGAGCAGCCGCGACTCGCCGACGCGGCCGGAGTCGCCCATCAGGCTGACGATCGATCCGCCCCCGTTGTCCGCCATCTGCCGGGCCACGGCCTGGGTGACGCGGAGCGTCCCCTCGACCGTGACCCCGATCTGCGGCGCCCAGTCCTCCTCGGTGGTCTCGAGGAAGGGCTTGCTCTGGGTCGCGGCGGCGTTGTTGACCAGCACGTCGATCGAGCCCAGCTGGTCGGCGACCTCGGACACGGCCCGCGCCACCGACTCGCCGTCCTGCAGGTTCGCACTCACGGCCATCGCCCTGACGCCGAGCGCGGCTGCTTCCTTGGCGGCTTCCTCCGCGCCATCGGCCGAGGAGTTGTAGTGGAAAGCCACGTTGGCGCCTTCCCCGGCGAAGGCGAGCCCGATCGCCCGCCCCAGCCCCTGCCCGGCACCGGTGACGAGGACGTTCTTCCCTTGGAGCTGAAGATCCATGGTCATTCCTTTTCGAGTTGGGCGAACCGGCGCTCGCCGTCCACTGTGATCAGCCGTCCGGGCGGAAAGTGCGCCGCGGCAAGCACGTCGGGCCGGTCGGCGACGACCTCGACGAGTTCCGCGCGCACCTTGCGGGCGGCCACCGGATCGAGGTCGAACACCGCTTCCCACGCCGGGTCGGTGAGTTCGACCGGAGAATGGGCGACATCGCCGAGCAGCATCGCCCGCTCGCCTTCGCTCGACACGACGTACACCGCGGTTCCGGGGGTGTGCCCGGGCAGGTGCCTGGCGTCGAAGCCAGGAGCGAGGCTGGTGTCGTACTCGAACGTTTCCAGGCGATCGGTCAACGGCGAGAGCTTGCGCACCGCGCCCGGATCGGCATCGGGGCTCTCCACGAAGTGGGCCCAGTCGGCTCGATGCACGCGGTAGGTCGCGTTCGGGAACACGACTCGGCCCTTCTTGGTCGCCCAGCCGACATGGTCGAAATGCAAGTGCGTGAACACGACGTCGGTGACTTCGGGGGGATCCACCCCGAGTGCGCGCAGGCTCTCCAGGAACTGCCCGCCGTGGTACTTGTCGTTGTCGATCGTGCCGACGCCCGCGTCGACCAGAATGACCCTTTCCCCCGTCCGGACGAGGAAACCGCCGAGTTCCAGATGCAGCCTGCCCGATTCGTCGAGGAGGTGCTCGTGGCACGACCACGGGTCGGAAACGCCGGCAAGGGTGAGCACTTCGCGGGCGGGTTCCCGGCCGTAGCCGTCGTATACCGGCTCGACGCTCAGCGCTCCGACCTTCATTGCGCGCTCTCCGGCACGACAAGAGTGCGGATCCCCCTGCCGGCCGCCATTTCTTCCAGCGCGGCGTCCACATCGGACAGTTTGCCGCTGCCGGTGACCATGGCCGCGAGGTCGAGCCGTCCTTCCCGGATATGGTCGAAGTAGCGCGGCAGATCGCGGTTGGCGTCCAGGGAGCCGGCAACGCATCCGACCAAGGTGCGGGCGAAGTGGAACAGTTCGAGCGCGCTGAAGGCGACCTGGTCTTCCTTGCCTCCGATGCCCACCACGCACGCGGTTCCGCCGCGCCGGGTCATCCCCCAGGCTTCGCGGATCGTGCGGGCGGAACCGACGCAGTCGAAGGCGAAGTCCGCGCCCTCCTTGCCGGTGAGCGCACGGACGGCTTTCCGGGTGTTGTCGTCGGCGGGCACGAAGTGGTGCGCGCCGAGCTGAGCGGCCAGCTCCGCCTTGTCGGGGTTGCGGTCCACGCCGATCACGGTCGTGGCGCCGGCGAGCCGGGCTCCCTGCACGGCGGCGAGGCCGACGCCACCGAGTCCGAGGACCACCACGGACGAACCGGCGGTGACCGCAGCCGTCTTGGTGACGGCTCCCACGCCCGTGGTGACGGCGCAGCCCAGCAGGGCGGCGTCCGCGGTGCTGATGTCGTCGGGAACCTTGACCGCGGCCGCGGCCGGAACCACGGTCTGCTCGGCGAACGAGCCTACGGTCAGCCCCGGATAGACCGGTTCTCCGGACGAGTCGAGCGCATACGGCTCGGCACCGCGGGCGGAACCGTTGACGCACAGGTGCGGCTCGTCGCGCGCGCAGCTGGCGCAGTGGCCGCACGGCGTGATCCACAGCAGGATGACCCGGTCGCCTTCCCGCAGGTTCTCGACATCCGAGCCCGCTTCCACGACGGTTCCGCACGCCTCGTGGCCCAGGACGGCGGGCAGCTGCTGCGCCAGCACGCCGCGCGCGAGCGAAAGGTCCGAATGGCACACCCCGGTGGCTTCGATCCGCACCCGGACGTCGCCCGGGCCTACGTCGCGCAGGCGGATCCGCTCGACCTCCATCGGCTTCTCCGTCGAACGCAACACGAGCGCGTTCACTTCCACCCGGAATCCGTCTGTCACAGCTGCACCGCCTTGATCTCGAGAACGTCCTCGATGCCGTAGTCGCCGATCTCCCGCCCGATGCCTGACTGCTTGTAGCCGCCGAAGGGCGCGCGCGGGTTGAACGGAGCCGCGTTGACGTCGAGCTGACCGGTGCGGATCCGTGCGGCCCAGTCGAGCGCCTGTTCCTTGTCTTCGATCCACAGCGCGCCGCCCAGCCCGTAGATCGAATCGTTGGCCAGTTCGACCGCGTGGTCGTCCGATTCGGCGGACAGGATCGACAGAACCGGACCGAAGATCTCTTCCTGCGCGAGCCGCGACGACGGGTCAACGTCGCTGAACACCGCCGGGGCGACGAAATACCCCTTCTCGGGCAACGCGCCGCCGCCGGTGACGAGCTTCGCCCCCTGCGGCTCGAGGAAACTCTCCACTTCCTTGCGCTGCCCCGCGGAGATGAGGGGGCCGAGCCGCTCGCCGGGCACGTACTTCGCCGCCGCCGCCGCGGCGAGCTCTTCCGCCTGCGCCAGCCGGGAAGCCGGGACGATGAGGCGCGACAACGCCGTGCAGGTCTGGCCGCCGTTGAGGAAGCAGTTCGCGACGGTCACCTTGACTGCCTTCGCCAGCAGCTCATCGGACACGTCCGAGAGCACCACGCTCGCGGACTTGCCGCCGAGTTCCAGGGTGACGCCCTTGACGGTCTCGGCGGCGGCCGCGGCGACCTGCCGACCGACCGCAGTGGATCCGGTGAACGACACGTGATCGATGCCGGGGTGGCGGGACAAGAGGTCTCCGACCACCCGGCCACCGCCGGTAACCAGGTTGAGCACCCCGGGCGGGAACCCGGCGGTCTCGAAGGCCCTGGCGAGCTCGAAGGCGCTCAGCGGCGTCAGTGCCGCCGGTTTGAGCACGACCGGGCAACCCGCCGCGATCGCGGGCACGACCTTGACGACCACCTGGTTCAGCGGAAGGTTCCACGGAGTGATCGCGCCGACCACACCCACGGGTTCGCGCAGGATCACCGAGTGGCCGAGGTCCCGGCGGAAGGGGAATTCCTCGAGCGCGTCGGCGGTGCGGGCGATGACTGCGAGCGGCACGTCCACGTGCAGTTTCCGTGCGATCGGCGGCGGGGAACCCTGTTCCCGGGTGATGAGGCCGGCGAAGAGGTCGGCCCGCTCCGCGATGACGTCATGCAGGCGGCGCAGCGCGGCGGCCCGCTGCGCCACCGAGGTCGCCGACCATCGCGGGAAGGCCGTGCGGGCGGCGGCCACCGCGTCCTCGACGTCGGACTCCGAACCTTGAGTCACCACGCCGGTGACCTGTTCGGTAGCCGGGTTCTCCACCTCGCTGTCGTCGCCGTGCCCGGCGACCCAGTCACCGCCGATGTAGAGCGAGGATTCACGGATCAGCTGGTCAGTCATCGGACGGTCTCCTCGGAGTAGACCCGGGTGCCCTGGGCCGGGAACGACAGATTGATCACGACAGGCGCGCCGGCCGACGCGGAGCCGGCGCGCGTGGGTTTGCGGTTGCGGCGCAACAGGATCCCGGCCAGGACGGCGAGCAGCCCGGCAGCCACCGGGAGGGCGCGCTTGGCGATCAGACCACCCATGCCGGAGAACACGTCGAGCACGTCGGCATCGGATTCGCCGTCGGAATGGACCGCTTGCGGCGCTGGCGGCGCGTCGGCCGAAGCGGCGCCGGGGGCGAATTCGGCCTCCAGCCGCTGGACGAACTGCCCGATCAGCCTGCTGGTCACGTCGGAGATCACTCCGCGGCCGAACTGGGCCACGCGACCGGAAAGGTCGAGTTCGGTGCGGACGTCGACCTTGGTCCCCGAGCCCTGTTCGGCCAGGAGCATCGTCACCGTCGCCGCGGCGTTGCCCTGTCCGCCCGCGTCCTTGCCTTCGGCCCGAACCACCGCGCGGTGCGCGTTCGCGTCCTTCTCGGCGAATCGGGCGGTCCCGCTGTACCGCGCCGCGACAGGGCCGACCTTGATCTTCACCGAACCGCTGTACACGTCGCCTTCTACGCCGTGCAGCGACGCGCCCGGCAGGCAGGGCGCGACGCGTTCCAGGTCGGTCAGGACCCGCCACGCGTCGTCGACCGGCAGGTTCACGGTGAAGGTGTGGGAAAGCTCCACAGAAGCCACCTTACTAATTAACGTTAGTTTGTACTGTAGAGGCAGAAGGTGCCCGGGTCAATGGCGCGCGAGGGTCTTCAGGTGGACGCGGGCAGCTGCTCCCGGAGCAGGAAGCGCATGATCTTCCCCGATGCCGTTCGGGGAATCGCCTCGACCTCGACGATTTCGGCGGGCACCTTGAACCCGGAGAGCTCGCGAGCGCACTCCCGCAGCAGCGCCTCGACGTCCAGCGTCCCGGGATTCTCCGCGACGACGAACGCCACCGGCACCTCGCCGAGGTCGGCGTGGTCGCGCGCCACCACGGCTGCGTCGCGGACCTGCGGCGACTTGAGGAGCACGGCTTCGACCTCCGCGGGGTAGATGTTCTCCCCGCCCCGGATGATCAGCTCCTTGGTCCGGCCGCTGATGGTCAGAAACCCGTTGGGATCACGCCGCCCCAGGTCCCCGGTCCGGTACCAGCCGTGGCGCAGCACCTCGGCGGTCGCCTCGACACGGTTGTGATAGCCACGCATCACGTTGGGTCCGCTGACCCAGACTTCGCCCTCCTCGCCCACAGCCACGTCGTCGCCGGTCGCCGGATCCACCAGGCGCACGCCGACGCCCGGCATCGGAAGTCCGCACGAGCCCAGCACCCGCCCGCCTTCGACGGTGTTCATCGTGACCATCGTCGAGGTTTCGGTGATCCCGTAGCCCTCGATCAGCGGCACCCCGAAAACCTGTTCGAACTCGGAGTTCAGGGCGACGGGCAGGATCGCCCCGGCCGAAACGCACAACCGCAACCCACCACTGCGGACAGTGCGCTCCCGCGCGGAATGCACGAGGTACTGAAACATCGTCGGCACCCCGGGCAAGATCGTGAAGTTCTCCGCCGCCACCAGCTCCAGCACCCGTCGCGGCGAGAACTTGGTCATGATGTGCTCGGACGCTCCCGTGGCGAACACGCCCAGCACGCACAGGACCAGCGCGTACGAGTGGAACAGCGGGAGCGGGCACAGCACCCGGTCCTCTTCGGACAGTCCGGCGATCGGAGCCCAGCAGGCGGCGACCACCCACAGGCAGCTTCGCTGGGTCAGCAGCACCCCTTTCGGCCGGCCGGTGGTGCCCGACGTGTAGAGCATCCACGCGACCTCGTCCAGGCCGAGGTCGTCGCGCGGCGGCCGGTCGGGCTCGGTTCCGGCCAGCTCCTCATAGGACTGTGCGCCGTCGATCCGCCCGGATCCGACCACCAGGACCACAGCTCCCCCGACGCCCGCCAGCTGGCGCGCGTGCGCGGCGTGCGCCCGGTCCGTGACGATCACCGATGCGCCGGAATCAGCGAACATGTACTCGATCTCCGCAGGAGCGGCATCGGCGTTCACGCAAACGCCGACCAGCGAAGCCCTCGTCGTCATGAGGTATGCCTCGGCGATGTCAGTGCTGTTGTCCAGGTAGATCAACACGCGATCGCCGCTGGCGACCCCCGCGGCGGCGAGGTGGCCCGCCACCCTGCGGGTCCGCTCGGCCAGCTCCCGGTAACCGACCGATCGGCGGTCGTCGCTGAAAGCGATCTTGTCTCCCCATCGCTCGGCTTGCTCGACGAGCAGCTGGGGCACGGGACGGATCAGCTCGACTTTGAGCATGAGCACTCCTGCGACTAACTAATGATAGTTAGCTTCAAGAGCATAGTCAGCGCTTCCCGAACCCACAAGAGGAGAACGCCCGGGCACTCGATGCCAGTCGCGACGAGAAGGCCAGGGCTCAGCAGGCGGGTTCCGCACCCTCGCGGCCTCAGCCCTGCCCGGTGGCAGGCTCGCTCAGTGCAGGCCGGCGATGCGGAGTGCGTAGCGGCTGTACGTCTCGGCGACGGCTTCGGCGGACTGCGGGCCGTCCTCGCGGAACCAGCGGGCGATGCTCACGCACATCTCGAGGATGCCGAAGGCGGCCAGGGTGGGGTCTTCCTCCGTGAACCGGCCGGCGGCGACCCCCTCCTCGATCAGGTCCCGGATCGCGTTCGCGTGGCGTCGACGGAGTTCGAGAACCTCCGAATGAACGGGTTCTTCGAGACTGGCGACGTCGCGGTTCACGATCAGCGCCTCGCGGCGGCGCGTGGCGTGCCGCAGGGCGTAGACGCGCACGGACCGTCGCAAGCGTTCGACGACGTCGCCCACCCCGTGCACCGCCTGCTCGTGGTCCGACCACACCTGCTCGCTGGTTTCCCGGATGATGTCGCGCAGCAGGTCCTGTTTGGCCTTCATGTGGTTGTACAGGCTCGGCGTGCGGATGCCCAGCGCCTCGGCGATCTGGCTCAGCGCGGTGCCGTGATAGCCCCGCTCGGCGAACAGCGTCAACGCGGCCTCTCGGACGGCACCGGGACTCACGGCCGTCTTGCCCTCGCTACGCCCCGCCGACGTCTTGGAACTCGCCACCCGGTGATGATAGCGATGCCCCGGTCCCCGGCTGTCCCGTGCCAGAGCCGACAGGGGCATCGGCCATGTCGAGGTCGCGGGTGTCGCGCAGCGCCAAGGTGCAAAGCGTGCTGAGCAGAGCCAGTCCGCAGAGGAACCCGCCGAGGGCGGTGCTCCCGTAGGCAACCACCAGCTGCGTCGCGAACAGCGGCGTAACCGCGCCGCCGACGACACCGGCGAGGTTGTAGGCGAGGCCAGCACCGGTGTAGCGGTATCGGGCGGCGAACAGTTCCGGGAGCAAGGCCCCGACCGGGCCGTACGCGATGCCGACGACCCCTAGCAGCACGCACAGCCCGACGACGAACGCCAGCGGGGTCCCGAGGTCGAGTATCGGGAAGATGGCCAGGCCGACCGCCGCCGACGCCAGGTTGCCGACAAGGACCGTCCGCCTGCGACCGAACCGGTCCGACGCGATTGCGCCGAGGATTGTGGTCACCGCGAAGGCGATTCCGCCGAAAATCCCGAACGCCAGCACTGTCGTGCGCGGATGGTGCAGCACGGCAGTGCCATAGGTGGTCAGATACGTGACGCCGATGTAGAAGAACGCGAAGACCGTCGTTGTGGTGAGGGCGGCCATGAGTACCTGCAACGGCTGACGGGTGGCCACTTCGAACATCGGAATCTTGGCAACCGAGTTCTTCGCCTTGGCCGTCGCGAATTCGCGGGTTTCCTCGAGGTTCAACCGGACATAGAGCCCTAGCGCCACCAGCAGCAGGCTGCCCAGGAACGGCAGACGCCAGCCCCATGCGACGAAAGCCTCGTTGCTCATCGTCAACGCGGTGCCCAGGAAGGTCGCGCTGGACAACGCGAAGGCCACCGACGGCCCCAGCTGCGGGTACAACGCGTACTTGCCCCGCTTGGCCTTCGGAGCGTTCTCCGCGGTCAGCAACGTCGCGCCGGCCCACTCTCCCCCGACAGCCACGCCCTGGGCGACGCGCAGGACCACAAGCGCCAGCGGTGCGGCGATCCCGACCGAACTCGCCGACGGCAGGAGCCCGATCGCGACGGTGGCGAACCCCATGATGAGCAGTGTGGTCACCAACGTGCGCTTGCGCCCGATGCGGTCGCCGAAGTGGCCGAAGACGACTGCCCCCAGCGGCCTGGCCACGAAGGCGACACCGAACGTGGCGAAGGCGAGCGCAGTGCCACGCGCAGCGCCCAGTTCCGGGAAGAAGACCTTGTTGAACACCAAGGCCGCGGCGGTGCCGTAGACGAAGAAGTCGTAGAACTCGATGACGGTTCCGATCATGCTCGCCAGGGCGATCCTTGTCATCGGATTGCCGCGCGGTCCGTCTGTTCTGACCATGGGGTTCCTTCCGGGCGAGGTGCGGGGAAGCAAAGGGCTACACGGACGTCGGCTGCTGATGCGGTAGCGCGGGCGAGGCGGATTCGCCGAGCCCGAGTTCAGCGACGGCGATTTCGCGCATGCGGAACTTTTGGATTTTTCCGCTGCCCGTAGCGGGAAAGTCGTCGGTGAACCGCCACAGCGAAGGAATCTTCGAACGGCTGATGCGGCCGGAGCAGAACTCGGCGAGCTCGTCGGCCACGGCGTGCGCACCAGTGCGCAGCCGGACCCAAGCCATCACTTGTTCGCCGTAGCGCTCGTGCGGCACGCCGATGACATATACATCGCTGACGGCCGGGTGTTCGCGCAGCAGTTCTTCGATTTCGCGAGGATAGATGTTCTCGCCACCGCGGATGATGACGTCCTTGAGCCTGCCGACGAGAGTCACGTAGCCGCTCTCGTCCATCACAGCCAGGTCGCCCGTCCGCATCCAGCCGGAGGGGCTGATCGACTCGCGCGTCGCGGCGTCGTCGTCCCAGTAACCGGCCATCACTCCGTACCCGCGGGTGCATTGCTCTCCGACGGCGCCAACCGGCACCGTGAGTCCGGTCACCGGATCCACGATCTTGACCTCGACATGCGGGGCGGGCCGGCCGACTGTGCCGTCGCGCGCTCGGACGGGGTCGCTCGGCAAGGTTTGGGTGGAGATCGGCGAGGTCTCCGTCATGCCGCATACCGTCGACAGCTCGGGCACGTGCAACTCGGTGCGGATCCGCCGCACCAAGTCGGGCGGGCACGGCGCACCGCCGATCAGGCCGGTGCGCAGGTCGTCGTGGACGAAGTCGGCCACGTCCGGATGTTCGAGCATGGCCAGGTACATCGTGGGCACGCCGTAGACCGCCGTGCAGTGCTCGGCGGCCACGGCCTCCAGGGTGCGAAGGGCGTCGAACGTCCCGCCGGGCAGCACGAGCGCGGCTCCGTGCGAACTCGCGCCGAGCGTGCCGAGGACCATCCCGAAGCAGTGGAAGAGCGGCACCGGCACGCACACCCGGTCGCGTTCGGTGAAGCCGATGGCCGACGTGACGGTGTACCCGTTGTTGAGCAGATTGTGGTGGGTGAGGGTGGCGCCTTTGGGCCGCCCGGTAGTGCCCGAGGTGTATTGGATCGCGACCGGATCGTCGAAGTCGACTTCGCTCTCGCAGCGTTCGACCGCGGAAAGGTCTCCGTCGAGGTCGGTCCAGCCTTCTTCGAACACGATCGTCTCGCGCAGCAGGGGGCAGCGTTCGCGGGCGTCGGCCACGACCTGGCGGCAGTCGGTCGTCCTGAACCACGCGGCGTGCAGCAGAAGCGACGTCTCCGACTGCGCGAGGGCATAGGCGAGCTCGGCGGTCTGATAGGTCGGGTTCAGCGTGACCAGGACGGCGCCGAGCCGCGCCGCCGCGAACTGCAGTACTACCCACTCGTGCCGGTTGGCCGCCCACACTCCGACGCGGTCGCCGCGCCGCACGCCCCGGTCGTGCAGCCCGGCCGCGACCCGCCCGGTCTCGGCCCACAGCTCCTCGAAGGTGTAGCGGGCGTGGTGGGTCAGGTCGACCAGCGCGGTGCGGTCCCCGTGCCGGTCGGCGATCCGCCGCAGGTTGGCCCCGATGGTCTCCCCCAGCAGCGGCCGGTCGGCGACGCCGCAGGCGTACGACAACGCGGATGCTGGCGGGGTGCTCACGCCGTCGTCCCTTGTTCTTCGCGCGTCCGTTCCGCCAAGCGGGCTTTCTCGGCGAGCCTTCCCTCGAGCGCGGTGTCGTCGACGATGAAGCGCTCGTGGCGGCCGTGCGCGATGACCTCCACGTCGTCGGTCACTTCCACCTCGAAAGAGATGCGGCGCCGGTCGACGGCGGTCACAGTGGCCCGCGCGGTGACTGACTGGCCGCGCACGCTCGGGCGTACATGGGCGATGTCGACCGTGGTGCCGACGCTGTCCTGGCCTGGACGGATGGCGGGTTCGATGGCGGCCATCGCGGCCTCCTCGAGCAGCCGCACGACCGAGGGCGTGGACAGGACGTCGTAGCCGCCCCGGTGCACGCAGTCCGCGTCGCCGACGATCTTCGCGACGGTGCCGGACCGTCCCGATATTGCCGCAGAGCCTGGTTCACTGGTGCTCACTTGACACCGCCGCGCCGTTTGGGGTCCCAGGCCAACTCGAGGTTGCGGATGATGGCCGGGGAGTACATGCACCGCGCCTGGCCGATCACGTGGTTGGCCATGTAGTGGCGGAACATCTCGAGCGGTTCGGCGCCCACCCGCAGTTGCGTGCGGTTGGCGTTGACCCCGACCGAACCGGTGGCGGACAGGGCGTCCACCGCCTCCGCGATCGCCGCCTGCATCCCGGCTTCGTCCGTGACGAGGTCGTCGACGATCTGGCGGCCTTCCGGAGAGTCGACGTAGATGTCGCGGTTGAAGAAGATGCCCTGGCGGGCCACCTTCTCGCCGACGAACCGCGGCAGCCGCATGTTGCCGCAGCCGGGAAGGAAGCCCTCCTTGCGAGCGGGCAGGTTCACGAAGGCGCCCGAACGGGCCACGACTCGGTCCATGACCAGCAGGTACTGGCAGCCGCCGCCGATGGCGTGGGTGTCGACGGCGGCGATCCACGGCTTCTCGTGCCGGTTCTCGACGATCGACACCTCGCCCGTGCCGAGGGAGTGTCCCCGGAACCACTTGTTGATCAGACCGAGTTCGCGTTCGACGAAGAACTCGATCAGCGAGACCTCGCCGTGGTAGAGCCGGGTGAGGTTCACGCCGCTGTCGAAGACGCGACGGCCCGCGTACTTGGGGTGCACGGCCTCGGCACCGCGCAGCACGCCGACATCGATGCGGTCGTCGAGCAGGATGAGGTCCGTCGCGGTCTCCATCGCCGCGGTGGACTCGTCGTCCTCGGCGTTGAGGTACTTGTGGTGCTGGATCGTCAGGTGCCCGACGTTGCCGCGCCGCTCGACCAGGCTGGTGCCCAGGTCGACCCGGTCGGTCCGGCGCAGTTCGTCGAGCAGTTCGAGGGCTTCGCGGCGCGGTTGAGTCATCGCGTGCATCAGGTGGTAGCCGGTACGCGCGTTGTCGAGCACCCGGGAAATCAGGATGCCCTGGTCGAACTCCCAGCCTTCCTTGTCTTTCTGCGGGTGCCGGCGTTCTTCGGCGATGCGGGCACGGGTCGGCACGAGACCGGGCACGAGGTCGGCGACCGCATAGGCCATCTCGGCGACCCGGAGGTTGCGGGTGCAGTGCTCAGTCACCGCGTCGTACACGGCTTCGACGTGCCAGCCGAGGAACTTCTCCCGTGCCGCGCGGCCCCGCTCGAGGATCTCGTCGGCGCGGGCCTGGTCGTCGGCGGAGCGTTCGGGTTTGGGCGGCAGCGCGGCGATCTCCACGTCCAGGGCTGCGAAGTGCTCCGACGCGAGAGCCGAATCCTTCTCGAAGTCGCCGGTGAAGTCGGCAGTGGTGGTCTTGTCGGGCATGGCGGTCAGTTCTCCGTGTTCGTCAGCAGGGGCAGGGACAACGTGTTCGCGAGCCGTCCGCGAAGGACCTCCGCGTGGGCCACCGCTTCCGCGGCCGAGCGCAGCTTGATGTCCTCGTAGCCGCGGATGCTGTCGGGCAGCCGCGCGATGTCCAGCACCGCGGCCTTGTTCTGCAGTTTCAGTTCGTCCATCGCGGACTGGACGAGGTCGATGTACCAGCCGATGAGCCGGCGTTCCTCCACGCGCACGCGGTCGCGGCCGAACGGGTCCAGCCGTGTCCCGCGCAGCCGGCGCATCCAGGTCAAGCCGGTGAAGGCGGGATTCAGCCAGCGCTCCGAGATCGATATCTTGTTCTTCATCCCCATCGCGCGCAGTATCGGCGGGTGCAGGTTGTACTTGACCTTGGTGGCACCGGCGAAGACGCTGGCCGCCTTCTGCTCCCGGCTCGCCCGCAGGTGGAGCCTGGCGACTTCGTACTCGTCCTTGTAGGCCATGAGCTTGTACAGATTGCGGACGACTTCCCGGGTGATCACCAGGCCCGTCCGCTCGCCCAGCCGCGCGCGTTCTCGTTCGGCGACGTCGAGAACGACATCGACGTAACGGGTGGCGTACCCGGCATCCTGATACGCGATGAGCTCGCCGATCCGCACGGCCAGCAGCCGACGGTCCTCTTCGGACAATGGACCGACCCGGTCCATCAGAGCGTCGTACGCGGCCCGGTCCTTTTCCTTCAGTTGCCCTCGCGCGTGCTGCCTCTCGGCTTCGGCGTCCCGCGGCCGCGGGGAGATCAGGTCGCGGACGCGGCCCGGGTCGGTCATGGCGAGCCTGCCGTACCGGAATGCCTGCAGGTTCTGGGCTTTCGCCGTCCCGTTGAGCTCGATGGCGCGTTCGATCGCCGTCGCGGAGATCGGGAGGAGCCCTGCCTGGTACGCGGCACCGAGGGAGACCATGTTCGTGGCCATATAATCGCCGAACACCGTTTCGGCGATCGCCCGCGCGTCCACGGTGACCACCCGCGAGCTGAATCGCGCGACTGACTCGGCCATCGGATCGGCGGAGACTTCCAGCCGGCTGTTGCGGATCATCTCGCCGCTGGGCAGCAGGCCAGTGTTGATCACGGCCGCGGTGTGCTCGGGAGAGCAGCGGTCCAGGTTCGCCGGGTCGGCCGCGGCCATGACATCGGCCGCGAGGTAGAGATCCGCTTTGGCGACCCCGACCTTGTTCCCGGCGGCCCGGGTGCCGCGCGGGCTGAGCACCAGGCTGCTGAGCACCGAGCCCCACTTTTGAGCCGCTCCGGTCTGGTCGTAGCTGACCGCCTCGGCGCCGTCGATGAGCGCGGCCCACGCGAGCATGGAGTTGAGCGTCAGCACGCCGGTGCCGCCCACCCCGGGAATGAAGACGTGGTACGGGCGATCCAGCGCGGGCCGTTCAGGTTCCGGCAATTCGTCTGGGCCTACCGGGGTGTAGGCCGGCTTGGCGAGACCGTCCTCGCTGTACACCGTCAGGAAGGACGGGCAGTCGCCCTTGAGGCACGAATGGTCTTGGTTGCACGAGGACTGGTGCACCTGTGTCTTCGGGCCGAACTCCGTGTCGGTCTTGTGCAGCGACATGCAGTTGGTGATCTCGCCGCAGTCACCGCAGTTTTCGCACACGTCTTCGTTGATGACGACGAACTTGGTCGCCTTCGGCGCGGTACCGCGCTTGCGGCGGCGCCGGCGCTCGTTGGCGCATTCACCGTCATACAGGAAAATCGTGACGCCGTCGGTCTGCTCCAAGTCGCGGAGCACCGCATCGACCGCACCGGCATCGTGCACGGACGCGATGGCGGGCAGATCGGCCTTGCGGTAGACCTTCGGGTCCTCGGCGATGATCGCGATCTTGGTGACGCCTTCGAGCGCGAGCAACTTGGCCAGCTTGGGGACTTCCGAGGCACCGATGGGTTTCTGCGCCCCGGTGTTGGCCACGGCGCCGTTGTAGAGGATCCGGTAGGTCATCTTGACGCCCGCGGCGATGGAGAACCGGATGCTCAAGTAGCTGGAGTGGAACAGGCTGCCGTCGCCCTGGTTCTGGATGACGTGGTCCCGATCGGTGAAGGAGCTCAGGCCGATCCAGGCCACGCCTTCGCCGCCGAGCGGGAACGCCGCGTCGATGCGCCGTTCCGGCTGCTCCATGATACCGGCGAAAATATGGCAGCCCGGCGCGCCCCACGCCACCTGACCGTCGAGCACCTTCGTCGAGACGTTGTGCGGGCACCCTGAGCAGTAGTTGGGGGCTCGCTTGAACGTGGCCGCATAGTCGCGCGCACGCGTCTTCTCCAACTCGTCGAGCCGGCGGGTGATGCTGATCCGTTCGCGGAGGCGCGCCCGCAGGACCGGAGCCAGCCCGGCAGTGACCGCATCAGCGTCGAGGCTGCCGTACTCGGCGAACCGGGGCTTGCCGCCGGCGTCGCGTTTGCCGTGCACCTGCGGGCCGTCGGCGAGGTTGCACACCGCGGCCTTGACTGCGTCTTCGAGGATGGGCCGCTTTTCTTCGATGACGAGGACCTCGTCGAGGCCAGCGGTCGCCGAGCGGACGAACTCGTCGTCGAGAGGATAGAGGGCACCGACCTTGATCAGCCGGACGCCGGCGGCCCGGAGGTCGTCTTCCCCGATCCCCAGATCGCTCAGCGCCTGCCGCGTGTCCGTGTAGCTCTTCCCGGCGGTGATCAGGCCGAGGGTGTCGGCAGAGCTGCGGACCCGGACCTCGTTGAGGCCGTTGGCCCGGGCGTACGCGATCGCCGCCGGATGGCGTTCGGTGAACACGTGCCGCTCGGTCTCGACCACCGCGCCGGGGAAGAAATTGTGTTCCTGCCGCTTGCGGAACGGCTTGCCGTCGATCTCGAACTCGGGCACCACGATGCGGGGGCTGTCCGGGGACAGGTCGATCGTCTGGCCGCCGTCGCACAGCTGGCCGATGAGCTTCATCGCGACCCAGCAGCCGGAGAACCGGGACATCGCGACCGCGTGCAGGGTGTAGGAGAGAAACTCCTCCACCGAGGACGGATAGAGCACGGGGATGCCGGCGTGGGCGAAGGCGAACTCCTGCTCGTACGGCAGCGACGAGCTCTTCGCCTCGTGGTCCTCGCCGCTGAGGATCACCACGGCGCCGTTGGCGGTCGTGCCGCCGAAGTTGCCGTGGCGCAGGGAATCCCCGGCGCGGTCGAGGCCGGGCCCCTTGCCGTACCAGAACCCCGTCACCCCGTCGTACCGGCTGTGCGGATACCGTTCCAGCAACTGCGTTCCCATGAGGGCCGCCGCCGCGAGCTCCTCGTTCTGGCCCATCTGGTGCACGATGTCGTACTCGGCGAGAAGCTCGCGGTTCTGCTGGAGCGCCAAGTCGTATCCGCCGAGCGGCGAGCCCGGATACCCGCTGATGAACGTGCCTGTCCTGAGCCCGGCCCGACGGTCCCGCCGCGCCTGGTCCATCGGAGCGCGGACCAGCGACTGCACGCCGGTGAGAAAGACGCGGCCATCCTCCAGCCGGAAACGGTCCTCCAGCGCGACGTCCGCCTGGTGAGGCCGGTCGACCGGCCTGGCGTCGATCGTCATGCACACTCCACGACTTCGTAGGTGACGAACGACCGAGAGCGTCTCTCCGGACCGGCGGGACTGTCCGTAACATGCGATACGCGGCCGCGAATTCGGCCGGCGTATTCCGGTCAGGGCCGGTAGTCGCCGGCCACCCGCCGCAGCGCGTCCAGGCTCGGCAGCACGAGTTGCCGCCCACAGCGGCGCACGATGTCGTCCTCGATGAGCTGGGCCAGCACCCGGCTCATGGTCACCCTGGTCACGCCGACCATCAACGACAGTTCGTCCAGGGAGTACTGCACGCGCAGCCCGACGGACCCGTCGGGCCGTTCGACGCCATAAGCCTCCACCAGGTGGTCGAACAGCAGGGCGACCCGGCCGCGGGCCGGCAGGCCGTCAGCGGCGATGTGCATGGCGAACAGCCGCGACTTGCGCGAGACTCGCCGGGTCATCTCGAGCAGGATTTCCGGACGCCGGCGGCCGATGTCGACGATCGCCTGCCGGCTGATGGCCAGGACTTCGCTGTCGGTGATCGCGACGCAGGACGCGTACCGCGGCAGTCCGTCGAAACACGTCGACTCGCCGAACCCGGCGCCGGGTTCGGCGTACGACAGCACGCGCTCGGAGCCGTCCGCACGGGTGAGATAGAGCCGCAACCGCCCGCATTTGACCTGGTAGAAGTACTCCGAGGTGGAGCCCTGGCGGTAGACGAACTCGCCGGCCCGGTACCGGCGCGGTTCGCCCAGCGCGGCGATCCGGTCGGCGACCGACGGATCTTCGGTGAGCAGGAACGGTGAGGTGGTCGATACGGCGGGCGACCGATCAGCGCAGCCAGGCCCCGGCTCGGAAATCCCCGCTGTCATGAACGACCTCCTCGCGCCACAGTGCCCGACCAGGCAATACTATCGGTCGTTAGTAGAGCGTGGCGGGCCTGCGGCAGTGTGCGGGCGATTCGCCCGCTCCCGGGAAGCGTCTGCGTGGCTCTCCGGCGGGTCCGGAGCCCCTCGATCGGTGCCGAATCAGCTGACCCGACCGGGCGGGGCGGCGGCGAGGTTGGATTCCGCGAGCTGCCGCGCCGCGGCGTCCGTGCTGATGTCCTGGGTACTGGCCGTCTTGAAGATCGTTTCGACGGTCTGGCCGATCTCCTGCACCCGTGCTAGCACCTCGTCCGCGGACCACCCCAGGATCTCACGTCCGACGAGGTGGATCACCCCGCCGGCGTTGGTGACGAAGTCAGGCGCATAGCAGATTCCACGCCGCCGCAGCACCTCAGCGGCGGCGTCGTCGCCGAGGATGTTGTTCGCCGCGCCAGCGATCGCCGCACACGGCACGGTTTCGGCTACTTGCTCGGTGATCAGCCCGCCGGTGGCACACGGAACGAGCAGGTCGCATTCGGTCGTGGTCACCTCGTCGACCGGCACCAGCCTGGCACCTTGCTCCGCGAACGGCGCGCAGCGGTCGTCGGCGATGTCCGCGACCATGAGCCGGGCACCCGCCTCGCGGGCGAACTCGGCCACCCTTGACCCGACGGCACCGAGCCCCGAGACAAGCACTCGCAGTCCGGCGAGTTCCCCGCAGCCGGCCTCCCGCGCGGCGGCTCGAACGGCGGCGAAAACGCCCACCGCCGTGTTCTCCGCGCTCGAACCGGGGCCGCCGGCCTCGGGCGAGCGGCCGAACACGTAATCGGTGCTGCGACGCAGGACGTCCATGTCGGCGGACTCGGTGCCGACATCAGGGCCCGTCCAGAACGAACCGTTGAACAGCTGGAGGTTCGCGGCGTGCACGTCGAGGATGCGCCGCCAGGTCGCGGAGTCGAGTTCCGCCCGCGGCGCCGGCAGCGCGATGACCGATTTCCCACCGCCCATCGGCAATCCGGCGAGTGCGGTCTTGTAGGTCATGGCGCCGGCGAGCCGCCGGGCGTCCACCACGGCATCCGCAACGTCCGGGTACACCATCGCGCGGGTACCGCCCGTCGCAGGACCGAGCCGCGTCGAGTGCACCGCGATGACGAAGTGCGCGCCGGTCTTCTCATCGTGCCGGACCGCGGTCAATTCTCCTGCCCAGTCCTTCGCGACAGCGTGGTGGTCCATGCATCCTCCTAGTGCGCTCGTGCGCTCCGAGCCGGACTGGCTTGCGGTCGCGGCTGGCTGGTCGTTGTGGCGGGTGATCATGCCGCCGCCAGTCGTCGCGGCAGCGTCAGGCTCGCCATGATCGCCAAGAGGCCTACCGCGCTCGCGATGACGAAGGTCGCGTTGAAGGAACCCCACGTGGGCAAGGGCGTCCCCGGAACGAGGTCGCTGGCCAGGACACTGCCTGACACCTGCGCGCCCAGCGTCCCGGCAACGGTGCGCACGATCAGAATGAAGCCGCTGGCACTGGCCAGACGCTCCGCGGGCACGGACGACGACACGATGTTCATCGCCTCGGTCAGCCCGACGCCGACGCCGAGCCCTCCCAGACCCGCGGCGAGCGCCAGCACGACGGCGTCGTGCCGGGCCAGGAACAGGATCGCTGACGAGGCCACCACCGGCACGCAGGACAAGGTCATCAGCGTCTTGCTGCCGAGCAGCCGCTCCAGCCGTCCGGTCACGGTCGCCGCTACCGCACCGACCACGCCCACGGGCAGCAACAGCAATCCGGCGGTGGCGGCCGTCCCGCCGAGTCCGTATCCGGCGGCGGGAGGCGCCGCCACGATCGTCGGGATGGAAAGGAAGACCGCGTACGTCGCCCAGCCGACCGCGAATGCGGCCACGCAGGTGACGATCACCGGCTTCCCGCCGATACGCAGGTCGATCAATGGCCGCTCGATCTTCACTTCGACCACTGCGAACGCGACCAGGAGCGCCGCTCCCGCCGCGAGGAGCGCAACGAACTTCGTGGACGACCAGCCCCACGAAGGAGCCTCGGTCAAACCGATGAGCACCGCGAACAACCCCGCACCTGGCGTCCGGCTCTGGCCAGCTCCAGCGCGATGGCCGAGCCGATCACCCCCGCGCCCACCACCACTGCGTCTGCGCCGAGTTCCGCGCTCATCTTTCCTCCCTGACGGTTCCCGGAGCATTTTCCGGGCCGTTTCCCTCGCATCCGCGGTCTCGCCAATTCTGCTGGGCGAATAGCCCCGGCCGCGGTAGACAACTGTCGCGGCCCACGCTCTCTCTCGACAACGAATGACGGTGGTCGTGAACGAAACAGGCGGTCGAGATCGGATCGACGCTTGCGAGCGAGAAGAGCAACCATGCGTTCCACAATGGACGATCGATACCGTACGTGCAGGCGCACAATAACGCCGACCTGCGCACGGACATCGAAGTGGGCGGGCAATACGTGGAACACGGCTCCCAGATCGACGATCACATGGCCACGATGATGGCCAAGCGCGGCGTGGCCCTTGTCCCTACTGTGGCCGTCGTGCACGCGCTCTTGACGGACCCCGCCGACGTCGGCTTGTCGGCGCACATGGGTGGCCGGATCGGCAAGGCCCTCGAAGGGATGATCGATGTCATCCGCGTGGCGCGCGCAGCCGTTGTGCTCGTCGGCTCCAGTTCGGACTACGTCGGCCCGAACAAGGCACATCGTGGGCGCGAATTGGTGTTGCGATCCGATGTCGAGTCCCCTGTGCAGGCACTCTTGTCCGCGACCCGGGACAACGCTCGAGTGCTGCGCATGGAGAACCAGATCGGCACCATCGGTCCGGGAAACTGCCCGATTTCACGGTCTTCGGCTCCGGTCCGCCCGTCTTCGACGACCCCGGCCAGGTCAAAACGGTGGTCCAGCGCGGCCGGATCGTGAAGGACATTAGCTGAGATCGCGCATCCGCCCCGGCCACTGCGTCCGCCCGATCCAGGCACCGTCAGGCAGCCGATCGGGTCGCGGAGATCAACATGCGGTCCCGGCGTGCGGAATCCAGCCCGCGATCGCCCGGCTGGTCCGCAATCCCGTGGAGTGGCCAGCGCCCGGCCAAATTCCCTTCGCGGTCACCGTGAATCTGACGGACTAGGCCCGCGAGGACCACGCCCCGTGAGCGGGCTGGGCCTCGCCCATGCACAGCACATTGTCAACGAGTCAGCGCACCCGAAGCCTAAACATGACTTCGCTGGCGCGGACATGTGGCATCTTTTGCTCATGGACAGGATAGACCGCGCAATCATCCGCCATCTGCAAGCTGACGGACGCCTCGCCAACACCGAGCTCGCCGACAAAGTGGGTCTGACGCCGTCGCCGTGTCTGCGGCGGGTGCGCGCGCTGGAGGAATCCGGTGTCATCACGGGCTATCACGCCGCCGTCGACGCCACCGCACTCGGCCGGGGTTTCCGCGTGCTCGTGCACATTGACATGGCCACGCAGGACATTGACACCATCGAGGCATTCGAAGCCAGGATCGCGGAGATCGACGCGGTCGAGGAGTGCTTCCGCCTGTTCAGTCAACCCGACTATGTCCTTTGGGTGGCCGTCGCCGACCTCGCCGCCTACGAGCAGGTGTACATGAGCACCCTTACGCGCTTGCCCGGGGTCGCACGCACCAACTCCCAGTTCCCGATGAAGACGGTGAAAATGACGGGTGCCGGATGACCGCCCAGCCGTCCAGGGCGCGGCGGTGCTTACTCCGCCTGCCCCATGGCCCGGCTCAAGATCGGCGTAGGGGCACCGCCGTTCGCGTTCGCGCCCACTTGGCCAGTGTCGACCGGGATCGGTCATCGTCGGACCGCGAGAGGTGAGCTGACACGCGACGCGGGGAGGTTCTCCGGCGCACCCGTGCAGGCAGACGAATCTGCGCAACTCGAGCCGGCGAACGTCCGGGAAAGCCTCTTGGAGAGGAGGCATCCGATCCCGCTTGCGACGGCGCACTTGCCGAGGTGGACGAGCACGACACGCGTGCGGGATCCGGCCCGGGGGACGCTGACGGCGGGCGCCTATCGGGTGTGTCGCCCAGCCTCGGGCGGCACCATGCCGAGTTGTCGCATCAGGAAGGCGAGCCAGTGGGTCGCGTGGGTGATGCTCTCCGATCGGCTCGTGGCCATGCCGTGCCCCACCTCGTCCCACACCCGCACCAATGCCGGACCGACGACGCTGGTCGCAGCCTGCGCCCGGGCGATGAACTTGCGTGTCGGGCCGGGCGGGCACGCTACGTCCGCTCCCCCGGTGTGCACATACAGCGCCGGGTAGGCCACGCCGTCCTTCAGGTTCTGGTACGGCGACATCGTGGCGAGACGGGCGACGTCGTCCGGGTCGTCGAGGTCGCCGTATTCGGCGGTGACGGCGAACCGGCCGTACGGGTGGCGGTGGGTTCCGACGATGTCGAGCACTGGGCACTGCGCCACCACGGCTGCCCACAGATCCGGGCGCTGCGCGTACGCGACCCCGGCCATGATGCCGCCGTTGCTCCAGCCGGTCAGCGCTAGCTTTTCGGTGGTCGTCACCCCGGTGGCGACGAGGTCTTCGGCGATCGCGTAAAGGTCGTCGAAGCTGTTCTGCTTGTGCTCGACGCGCCCGGCGTCGGCCCAGTCCGATCCGAGGTCGCTGCCGCCGCGCTGGTGTGAGATGGCGAGCGCGCCGCCGGCCGCGACGAACGCCGCGACCGGGCCGGAAAACTGCGCGGGCCACGAGACCCGGCCGCCGCCGTATCCGCTGACGAGGGTGGGCACCGGGCCTGTTCCGGCACCGTCCGGCCGGACCAGGTGGTACGGCACCCGGGTGCCGTCCGCGGACCGCGCCCAGCGGAGCGAGGAGGCCACGCCGCGGAGCCGAGCTCGTGGTGCGCGCAGGGTGTCGACGCATCCGGAGCCGAGCCGGTAGCGGTACAGTCCCGGCGACGACACCGGAGTCGAGAACAAGAACACGAACTCGTCCGGATGCCCGTCGGGAGCCAGGGTGGCGTTGGGAAGCACGTCGAGAGGCAGCGCGCCCCGACCGGGCAGCGGCACCTCCTCCAGTTCCGTTCCGTCGCGGTCGAAGACCCACGCCCTGCCCTCGGTGTCGACCGACCCGGTCACCACCAGCCGCCCGCCGATTAGCCGGAGGTTGCCGAGCACGCGCTCGGATTCCGGGACCAGTTCGCGCCAGGTGGCCGGGTCCGACGGATTCGGTCCGTCGAAAGGGATCTCGACGACGCGGCCTCGCGGCGCGTCGTGGTTGGTGACTGCGACGTAGAAATCCCCGTCGATGACGCCCGCGACGGATGAGTCGATGCCCTGCACGAACGGACGCCACTGCCGCTCCGGCAGCTCGCAAACGTACTGCGGCAAGGGCCAAACGCTGGTCACGACGGCGTGGCGGCCGTCCGCGGCAACTTGGACAGTCGGCCCGTCGGCGGCGTCGACCGGTTCGGGATCGGCGGTGACCGGACTCCCGACCAGATGCAGGTACAATCGCAGGGCGAAGCCGCCCTCGGACGTGATGCCGGCTGTGTAGAAGAACCCCGAACCGTCCGGCAGCCACTGCGGGATGACCAGCGGACCCAGCGTCCGATGTGGAATGCGGTCCGCCAGGCGACGACCGGTTTCCACGTCCAGCAAGTAGATCTCGCCCAGATCCGAGCCGTTCGCACACACCGCGAAGGCGACCTTTCGGCCGTCCGGGGACGGAGCGAGCCACGAGATCTGCTGGTCCCCGGCGGCGTTGGGGTCGTAGAGCACCCGCCCGGAGCCTTCCGGCTCGTCGGAGACGATGAGGACGGCACGGTCCGGGTATTCCGGTGCCGGAGTCCGGTCGAGCCGGAACCATCGGCCGCCGGCGAACCGCGGCACCGGTTCAACCATCCAGTTCGGCGAACCGGTGCCGTCCGCGACGTAGTGTTCGATCACGGCACGGAGCCTGGCCAGATGCGGCCATCCCTCGACGAACGCGTCGGTGAGAGCGTTCTGCTCCCGCTGCCAGGCCATCGATTCATCGGACTCGTCCTCGAGCCATCGGTACGGATCGGGGAACGTCATCCCCGCGACGGTGTCCTGGGCGTCAACGGTTCTCGCCACCGGATATGCCAGCTGCTGACCGAGCATCGCGTGCCTCCGTTCAAGCTGTTCCTTTGTGGACGGTGATAAGATGATCGGTTGCCCGGTCCCTGCCTCGGACCATTCACGAGCGGTTTCCCTGACGAGCTGCTGCCAACCGACGGCCCCGGACGTTGTCGTCGTCACCAAAGTGACAGCTCGCGGATGGCAGCTGAACCGATAGGGAGGCGGCGGCCGCTGGTCGGCACCACCTTCCCGCCGCGACGTTTCCCATGCCCTGCAGGCCGTCTGCCATCGGCTCATCCTCCAACTTGAACGACCGGAACGCGAGCGACACATCATCGGGGAACCGGCGCATCTCGCACGACAAATGTCGCATGCGACGTCCTCACCCTCAGCGACGCTGAACGGTGACCGAGCCTGTCGTCGGCAACGCTGTCGTTGCGCGGTGCCGCCAGCCTGCTTTTGCTGTCATCGGCGGCATAGCTGGCACACCCGTCTACTTTGCCTCCGCTCTGATTCTCCAGTTGTTCGTTCCACTCGCCGGTGGATCATTCACGAAGTCGGCGACGGCGAGGAGTTCTTCCACCAGGGCTCGACACCGGACCCTCGACGGCTGCCGCCACAACGTCAAAAAACGAAGGCAAGCGACCGTGCGGTGCGCGCGACCCACGGGAGCGACATTTGTCGATGTGTACCGCCGTCTTGTCGCAACTTCTGGATAAAGACCCCAGTGACTCGCAGCCATACGCTAGAGCTCTCATCGCCCGTGATGGGGAGGAACGTTGGCCGAGCTGATCTTCATGTCCCGAGAACACGTCGACCGAATGAACGAGTTGCTCGGCGGGTCTGCCGAAGTCGCTTCCGCCTGTGCACAGCTGGACCGCGACTACACGATCACCTACGAGCTGAGCGATGGCCCGGGCGGCGCCGTGTACTGGACCCTGCGCCTCGACCCGAAGGCGGGCGCGTCATTCTCCCTGGAGCCGCCAGTACACGCCGATCTTACCTACGTGACCGATTGGGCCGAAACGATTCTGTACAGTCGCGCATCCCGCGATGGCGGCCAGGCGACCGAACCGGTGATCGAGACGCGCGGCGACCCGTCGGTGACCCAGCGCGTCGCCAAGGCATACTCGGCCGCGCAGAAGGCCGCGACCATACCGACCGTCTTTCCTGAAGTCTGACTCGACGCAGGAAGCCGGGCCCGAACAGTAGCAAGCATCATGGCGGCTACGCCAACCTCGTCGATGCTCCGCAGCGGCAGTCATAAAGGCGTCGCAGCCAGGTTGGCACAGACGGCCGTTTCCTCGAAGTACCGATAGTTCGACCGGGTGCTGAGACCAAGGCCCAGCAATCGGGATACCACGCGAGCTAGGTCCGCACGGTGGAGGCGATCTCCCTCGCCTCGGCGAGCGATGCCACCAGCGGCGCTTCGCAGTACACGCCGTTGCTGGAATCCAGCACGAGGAGAACGAGATCGCGGTCCACCGGGACCCGTAAAGGAAGGCAGCGCCGAGGCTGAACCCGCGTGACGGTGTTGGCTGCACACGCACCTCGGCAAGCACAGCCGAGTCACCACGTGGGTGTCCGCTGCGTCGGCGGAAGCCATGCGCGCAGGGTGAAAGCGGAAGCCGAGGCCATCGCCACTGTGCAACTGCCCGGGGCGGGCGCTCGGCCAGGACCCCCTTCTCCTTGGAGAGCACAGGCTGAGAGCTGTCGGGTCTCGCATGCGCTCCTGCGCTGCCGGCGTCGTCATGGCGAACAGCCGAAGCGGTGGGGCGTGGACCGTCCCGCGGCCTGGACCTGTGCCCGGCGCGCCGGCACGAGTGCCCACGGATTGCACGACTGGATCGCACAACGGCGAGATCAAGCCCGCAGGCAGAACGGATGACCGGCTGGATCACGGAGCACCCGGAAGCGCTCCGGACCAGGTTGCACTGCTTCTTTGGTGGCTCCGAGCCCGATCGCCTTGCGTTCGGCGGTGTCGAGGTCGTCTACGGCGACGTCGAGGTGGATCTGCTGCGAACGCTGAGCGGAGGGCCAGGTGGGCGGCCGGTAGTCAGCGACCTTGACCGCACCGAGGTGAAGCGGACCGGCCTTGACCGCACAGAATCCCGGCGTCTCGACCACCGTCTCGCCGTCGACCAAGTCAGCCCAGAACCGGGCCAGGGCGGCGGGGTCGGCGCATTCGAAGTTGATCGCGGCGATGCGGGCTGCGGACATGCACACTCCAGGTGTCGGCGGATCGGGAATCAGGCCACGGAACAGAACCGGCCGTCGAGAAGGCTCTGGTCGCCGTCGAACCGCGAGCCAGCGGAGCCTCCGCGTATTCGCGCGGCGCACTTCGCGAGCCGCTCCGTCTTCCGGAAACCCGGTACCGCACGAATGCCTCCCGAAGACGCGAGCTGGGGTATGGTTCGGACTATACCAGATAAAACGAATGGTCGTTCTTTATGCCGAGAGTCACTCAAGCACACCTCGACGCGCGACGTCAGCAGATCATCGACGCCGCCCGCGCCCGCTTCGCCACGCATGGTTTCGCCCGCACGTCCATGGCCGATCTCGTCGAAGCGTCGGGCTTGTCCACCGGGGCGATCTACCGGTACTTCAAAGGCAAAGACCAGATCGTCGCCGCCATCTGCGAGCAGGCGGGCCAAGCGCTGCCCACCGAGCTGACCGCCCGGTCCGTGCGGGACTTCCTTGAGCACATCCGCACGCTTGCCCGGGAAGAGGACCACGCCCGTCTGGTGACCCAGATCTACGCCGAGGCCGCGGTTTCCGAACCGCTGGCCGCCCTCGTCCGGCAGCAGCTCGACGAACTGCGTGCTGCGGTCGCGGCGCTCCTGCCCGACCGCGAGCAGGCGGAAGCCGCCCGGACCGCCGAAGCGTTCGTTGCGCTCTGCGACGGCTACCGCCAGCAGCTCGCCGTGCGCGGCGACCTCGACCCAGCCCCTTTTGCCGCGGCAATCATGGCCATCATCGAGACCTGACGACACACCGCGGAACATCCAAGTGCGCGGGTGTCCTGGCTCGCCTTCTCGACGCCTGTTCTTCTCGACAAGGTCAACGGGCTCGTCCGCCGTCGACTGACATGTTGTGGCACTTCAGGGACCTGATCGCGCCGATCGCGGCCAGCGCATGATGTCGAACCCGTCGGCCGCTGTCCCGAACGGCGACGCGGTGGCGACGAGATCGAAGGCGACGTGGCCACGATTCCACGCAGCGGCCAAAACGCAGTCGCATGCCGGCGGTTTGTCCTCTCCTCGCGACACCATCTCAACGCCTGCCGCCGTCGGCAGCAGTTGCGCGCGATCGCACTCGGCACCGATGTCGGCGCTTGCCTGGCACCGGGTCCACGCTCGAGTGCGACCGCCTCCCGCCCCGACCGGGCCGGTGTGATCACACCGGCACCATCACCAGATCCACCGCGCCTATCCCTTTTATCGGGCGGAAACCACCACACCACTCTTGAACGCCCGCGGCAGCCAGCGCAGACACTGCTTCAGGAGGCGGGCATGTGCCGTTCGAACCAGTGCACCACGCGCGTGAGAAAGTCCAGCTGTGCCGGGAAGGCACGCACGCCGTGGCCCTCCTCCGGGTAGATCGCCAGCTCCGACGGCACGCCGTGCGCCAGCAACGCTTGATGGAACTCGCGAGCTTGGCCGGGCGGCGTGCAGTTGTCCCGAGCACCCGCGACGTTCAGACATGGAGTCCTCGCCTTGCTCGCGTGCAGCACCGGGCTGCGGGTGTGCGCGAGCGTGCCGGGCTGCTCGGGGTCGGCACCGAGGAAGCGATTGCCCCACGCGGCGATGTTGCTGGTGAAGCTTTGGCTGTACCAGTTCGTGACCGGCGAAACCGGGACCGCGGCGGCGAACCGGGTGTCCTGGGTGACCAGCCAGGACGACATGAAGCCACCGTAGCTGCCGCCGATCAGGCCGACCCGGCTGCTGTCGACCAGCCCGCGTTCGACCAGCGCGTCGATGCCCGACAAGTAGTCCTGGGTGTCAGCGCCGC
The DNA here is from genome assembly GCF_000411975.1 of Amycolatopsis orientalis DSM 43388. Taxonomy (GTDB): domain Bacteria; phylum Actinomycetota; class Actinomycetes; order Mycobacteriales; family Pseudonocardiaceae; genus Amycolatopsis; species Amycolatopsis orientalis_D. Next base: position 276,054 of record NZ_ASXG01000196.1, on the reverse strand, counting down.
CCATATCCCGAACGACGCGCGCGGCGAACTCCTGCCCGCGGCCGGAGCTGCCCCGGGGATTCGGGCTCAGCACGGCGTAGCCCTGCTGGACCAGCAGCGGAACCCACGCGTACCGCATCGACCACGAGTTCTGATACGCCCAGATCGGACCGCCATGGATGCTCACCACCATCGGGAACGGTCCTTCCCCCGCCGGGCGGCAGAGAATTCCGTCGATCTCGAGCCCGTCAGGCGCCGCCCAGGTCACCACCTCCGCCGAACCGGCCACCGACCGGAGGAAGTCTGTTCCCGGATGCGCCGTCGAGGCCAGCCGGGAATCGCCCACCACCAGTTCCGGCGGCACCTCGTAGGAGTCCTGCACGGTCAGGACCCGCCCGTCCCCGGTGAACGCGCCCACCGGCAGGAAACCGCCACCGGTGCAGGACCGGTCGGTCGACAGCACCTCCTCGAGCACACCGTCGGCCGCTCCCACGACCCCGGCCACCGAGTCGAGGCGGCGCAGCCCGACGTAGCCGAGGCGGTCGGCGTCGATCCACTCCAGATGCGTGACGTCGGTGCCGCGTGTGTCGACCCGCCGCACGGCACCAGTCGCCGGCTCGACGAGGAGCAGATCTCCGGCGACGAGCCCGCGGTCGCTGCACACCGCTTCGACTACTGCGACCTGGCTGCCGTCCGGGGCGCCGACCGGCAGCCCGAGCTGCACGCCGCTGCCGAGCAGCTTGCGCGCGTCGCCGTTGAGATCGATCAGGCTCAGGTGGGCGGTGTACCACGCGTCCTCGCCGGGCGCGTCCGAGGCGATGGCCACGACCTGGTCCGGCCCGCACCACCCGGCTTCCCAGCAGTTCATCCCGGCCGGAGACACGCGCACCAGCTCACCGGTCGCGACGGCGCAGACCCACAGCGTCCGCCACCCGGTGTTCTTCGACCCGTCGTCCAGTTGCGGGTACCACGACGGCCGCTCCCGCTTCTGCTTCACATTCGTGCCGGAGCCCTGGCCGCCGGAGAGGTCCGCGCCGAGCCCGGCCACGCCGAGCAGCACCTTGCGCCCGTCCGGCGACCAGTGGGCGTACTCGACCGTCCCCGGCACCTCGGGAGCCGGCCGCGCCTCCCCGAGGCGGCCGGTGTCGAGCAGATACAGCTGGAACTCCCCCGCCGTGCGCCGGTCGGACAGGAAGGCGAGCGTCTCGCCGTCCGGCGAGAACCGTCCCCACCGCGAGGATCCTGTCCCAGTGGTCACCGGCCGGAGTTCACCGTCTTCCACCGTGTAAACCGCCGTACGCGGCACGCCTCGCAGCTCGTCGAACACAGCGCAGGTGACGGCGACGCGCTCCCCGCCGCGCGTGACGTGCGGCTCGCGGAGCGAGTGCGGGCGGCCGAACGCGGGCTCATGCAGCGCCCGCAAGAACTCCGTGACCTTCCGCTGGGCCGCAGTGCCCTCCAGGTCTTCCACGTTGTACCGCCCTTTCTCCTCCAGCCGAACCTTCGGCACCCGGCGTGCGTTCATCCTGGACACCGGCGACGACGGGGCGCATTGGACGGACGCCAACGGCCGCCGAGGCCGAGCGCGACAGATGTCGCGCTGGACAGGTCCAGACGTCCCCTTCTGGTCGGCATGGCTGGCGCGACCGGTCACCCGCAGACGTCGGCCAGCTGCCCAACCCGAAGCCGCTTCGTCTGCATCCCGATATAGAGATCGAGCAGGATCGGATTTGTTGCGCCCCTCGAAGCCCTCGATGTGGAGTGATGCTCGGTGAACGCGACGGCCCAGAAACGCAGCGCGTTCGCGAGCTTGGACTGCTCGGAGATCTGCCACAGCATGTTCTGGCCGAAGTGAAGACAGGGTCTTCACGACGGGTGCAGGCGCAAACCGAGGGTGGGCGCGGGCGAAGCGCAACTCCAACCCGGTTTCCGCCACGGTGGGTGCGAGCAGGTGGCCAGCACCACGGCACCGTCTGTCCAAGCCAGGGTGCAGTCGCTCGGCGTTATACCGGGCCACTGAGGTCTCCGCCGCGGCCTCGCACAGCCTGCAGCAAGGCGGACCAGCCGGCCTCGCCGTTCTCCGGGCGGGAAGATCCTGAGGAAGCGATCGACCTTGCTCTTTTGCTGCGGCGAGCCTGGTTGCGTCAGCCGGTCCGGAGATGAGGTCCCGAGCACCTCGTCCCGGGGCTGCGCCGAACCGCGTCGGCTTACAAGTCGCGGTCTCTCGTTGCGAGCATCGCGCCTCCTCAGCCGAGCAGGAGTTCCTGCGACAGATTCGTCGCGATTCCTCGGTGCGGTGTTACGTCCGTTTGGCACGCTGGTGGACGGAGCCGCGTCCCCGCCACCGCATCGAAGTGCCGCCCCGCCCGAAGGCATGACGCGCCAACGCAGTACGGGCCGGATCGCCGTGAGCACCCAGGATGATCGTCCGATGCGCCGAAGAGGTCCCAAGCCGGTGCTGCTCGACCAGGAGCGCCGAAGAAACAGGACCCCGCAACAGCCATCAGACGGGGCACCCCCAGCGAGCCCACTTTCGCAGGCGAGCGAACGATGCACGAAATTCTCGTCCCCACATCGCATGCGCGCTAGATACGTGCGTATTCATGGACCGTTTCGCTCTGGGAACCCTGTCGCGCCACGCTCTTCAGTACCGGGGGCGTCCGAGTCTCAGTACTCGGCAGAGAGCCTGGAAAGGGTGGCCGCGGTGCCATTGGTGCACCGGCCGCGCGACGACGCTTCTCCATCCACTGCCCACGCCACGCCCAAGGGCGAACACTGCATAGACGAGAATCAAGAATCCTGCCACTCCGAAGATCGCGGCCACGCCGGTGGCGGCCAGGAATCTCGCCGGCTTTCGGGTCAGCTGGACATCACCGCGGACAGCTCCCGACGAACCCGGTCCACGACCGCCTCGGTCGAAAGGCCGTAGCGGTCGTGCAAGGTGGGGAGTGCGCCGGCCGCGAGGAATTCGTCGGGAAGCGCGATCGGCACGATTTTCTTGCCGACACCGCGCCGGGCGAGTGCGGCGGCGACGGTCTCGAACAGGCCGCCGATCACGCTGTGGTTCTCGAGGGTGAAGACCGGCCGGGAGGTGGTGACCTGCTCGATCACGGTGTCCTCGTCAAAGGGCTTGATGGTCGCGCAATGCACCACTGCCACGTCGATCCCCCGTTTGGCCAGCTGTTCCGCCGCGAGAAGACCGCGCATGGTCATCAGGCCGGAAGTGACGAACACGGCGTCGTCGCCGGAGCGGACGAGTTTCGCCTTGCCGAGTTCGAAGGAGTAGTCGTAGTCGTCGAGGATCCGCGGCACCGCGCCGCGCAGCAGCCGGGTATAGCTCGGGCCGGGGGCCGCGGCGAGCTGGGGTACGGCTTGTTCGAGGTCCACCGCGTCGCATGGGTCCACAATGGCCAGTCCGGGCATGCCGCGCAGGATCGCGATGTCCTCGGTCGCCTGGTGGCTCGGGCCGTAGCCGGTGGTGAGGCCGGGCAGCGCGGCGACGATGTTGACGTTGAGGCCCGGTTCGGCCATGTCGAGGCACAAGAAGTCGTACGCGCGCCGCGTCGCGAACACTGAATACGTGGCGGCGAACGGGATCTGGCCGACTTCCGCCATCCCCGCGGCGGCGGCCATCATCACCTGCTCGGCCATGCCCATCTGGAAGAACCGGTCCGGGAAGGCGCGGGCGAACACGTGCATGTCGGTGTACTTCGCCAGATCCGCGGCGAGCCCGACGATCCGCTGGTCCGTTTCGGCCGCCTTGACGAGCGCGTCGCCGAACGGCGCCCGCGTAGTGCGTACGCCGGGATCGGCGATCGACGCGATCATCGCGGCCGAACGCTGCGGCTGGACGGCGGTCATCGGCGGGTCCTCTTTTCGTGTCCGGCGGTCAGCTGCTGTTTGCACACGGGCCATTCGTCGGCGGCGATCTTCATGAAATGGAGTTTTTCCCGTCCTTCGAGCAGTGGAACGCCTTTGCCGACCACGGTGTCGCAGATGACGAGGTGCGGCTGCCCGGCAGCCGACGCACGGCCGGTCGCCTCGTCGACCGCGCGGAGGAGTGCTTCGAGGTCGTTGCCGTCGACGCGCTGCACGTGCCAGCCGAAGGCGCGCCAGCGGTCTTCCTGCCGGTCGAGGGCGAGCACGTCGCGGGTCGGTCCGTCGGCTTGCAGGCCGTTCATGTCGACGAAGCCGATGAGGTTGCCGAGCCGCCAGCTCGCCGCGCTCATCGCGGCCTCCCAGGTGGATCCTTCGTTGAGCTCGCCGTCGCTGAAGAGCGTGAAGACCCGTTGCGAGGTCCGGCCTTGCGCGCGCAGGCCGAGGCACATCCCGACGGCGAGCCCGAGGCCGTGGCCGAGCGAGCCGCCGGAGATCTCGGCACCGGGGGTGTAGGTGGACATCGCCGACATGGGCAGGCGGGAGCCGTCGGCGGCGTAGGTCGCCAGTTCGTCGCGGGGAATCACTCCGGCTTCGGCGAGCGCGGAGTAAAGCAGCAGGGCGTAGTGGCCGACGGACAAGAGGAACCGGTCGCGGTCCGGCCACTCCGGATCCGCCGGGTCGAAGCGCAGGACGTCCCGGTAGAGCACGGCGAGGAGGTCGGCCGCGCCGAGCGCCTGCCCGACGTAGCCTTCGCCCTGTGCCTCGCCTTCGTCGAGAACACCCATCCGGATGCGGTAGGCGGATTCGGCGCAGGCGTCCAGCCGTTGCCGGAACGCTGACGGTGTCATGAGGTCGAGAGTCACCTGGTTTCCTTTCAGGACAGCGGTTTCAGGCGACGTGCTGGGGCGCGGGCGCGGTTTCAGCAGCCGCCGCGCGTGCGGTCTCGCGTTCGGCCGGCCCCCAGGTTTCCCGGGTCAGCAGCGCCGAGACGAAACCGAGCAGCGAGAACGCGAGGAACAGCAGCGCCGGGCCGAGCCAGCCCATGCCGAGGAACAGCAGCGTCGTGACGAACGGGGTGAGGCCGGAGATCATCGCCGAGATCTGGTAGGCGAGCGACGCGCCGGAAGAACGGGTGCCTGCCCGGAACAGCTCGGGGAACCACGCGCCCTGCGAACCGGCGAGAGCGTTCTGGCAGACCCCGTAGGAGACGACTACGGTGCACACGATCGCGATCAGTGTGCCGGTGTTGACGAGCAGGAACATCGGGATCGCCCAGAGCGCGGCGAACAGCGTCACCCCGACGTACAGCGTGCGGCGGCCGACCCGGTCGGTGAGAGCGCCCCAGCCGACGGTCGCGGCGATCCCGACCGCGGAGGCGATGCACAGCGCCAGGATGGTTTCGCCGCTGCTGGCCAGCTTCTCGGACTTCAGGTACGAGATCAGGTAGGTGATCGACACCGCGTAGCCCGCGGTCTCGGCGATCCGCAGCCCGATGCCGCGCAGCACGTTGCGCCAGTCGTCGCGCAGCACTGCCGTGATCGGCGCCTTCACCAGGTCCCCGCTGTCGCGCACGTCCTCGAACACCGGCGATTCCGGCACCTTCGCCCGCATGACCAGCCCGACGATCACCAGCACCAGGCTGGCCAGGAACGGCACCCGCCACGCCCAGTCGCCGGGCAGGTTCACCGACACGAGGAACACCAGGTTCGCCAGCAGCAGCCCGATCGGGAACCCGGACTGCACGATCCCGGTGAACCGGCCCTTGCGCAGCCACGGCGCGTGCTCGTAGGTCATCAGGATCGCGCCGCCCCATTCGGCGCCGTAGGCCAGGCCCTGCACAATCCGCACGGCGACCAGCAGGACCGGCGCGAGCACGCCCGCGGTCGCGTAGGTCGGCAGCAGGCCGATGGCGAAGGTCGCCAACCCCATCACGATCAGCGACGCCACCAGCACCGGCTTGCGGCCGATCCGGTCGCCGAGGTGCCCGCCGACGACCCCGCCGAGCGGCCGTGCGATGAACCCGACCCCGAGGGTCGCGAACGCCGACAGCGTGCCCGCGACCGGCGACGCGCCGGGAAAGAACGCGTGGCCCAGGTACAGCGCCGCCGCGGTGCCGAACCCGATGAAGTCGTAGCTCTCGATCACGGCCCCGGCGGTGGAGCCCCAGGCCACCCGACGGGCATCGGCGGTGCCGTGCACCGGACCCCGCATGGTGAGCGCCTCGTTGCGCATGTGGCGATCGCCTCTCTTCTTCCCGTGGCCACCTCGACGGTAATCCAGCGGCCACGCTGTCAACAATGGAGCGTATCGTGCGCCGAAAATGCCCCTCTGTCAACAGCATGAATCAGACCGATTTGCCTGTATACGCCGAGTACCGTCGCAACTCTTGCTTGTTGACACTTCTCTGTTAACATTGCCAACCATGGAACGCCTCCGACCGCCGGGCTGCTCCACGATCAGCTTCCGGCACCTCCCCCTGCCCGCCGCGCTGGCGGCGATCGCAGACTGCGGGTTCGCCGAGATCGACCTCGGCGCGCTGCCTGGGGTGTGCGGCCACGTGCCTTACGAGTTGACCGACGCCGCGGTGCGCGAGGTAGCCGCGCAGGTGCGCGCGTCCGGGCTGGCGGTGCGATCGGTCAACGGCGACGTCGGAGACCTCAACCGGCCGCTCGGCGCGGCGGAGGCCGAGGCCCGCTCGACCCACCTGCGACGGCTGCTCGACCTGACCGCCGAGTGCGGCGCGCGGGCGCTGGTGCTGCCGTGCGGAGCGCTGTCGCACGAACCGGTGACCAGCCTGCACGCGGATCTCGACCTGGTGGCCGACCAGCTGGGCAAGGCGGCGGCACGGGCCGCGGACCACGGGCTGCAGCTGTGGTGCGAAGCGCCGCACCTGTACCGGCTGTGCCACACCGTCGAACTCGCCGAGCAGCTCGTGGCACGCCTCGACCCAGCCGTTGGGCTGGTCCTCGACACCAGCCACGTCTGCGCGTCCGGAGGGGATCCGGCCGCGTTCGCGCACCGGTTCGCGGGCCGGATCGCGCACGTCCACCTGCGCGACGCCACGCCCGGCAACATCAACCTCAGCATCGGCAACGGCGACGTGGACTTCGCCGCCGCGTTCGCCGCACTCCGGGCCGTCGGCTACCGCGGACACAGCTCGCTCGAACTCGAAACCCGCGACGTCGCCGACGAAGAACGTCCGACCGCCGCGGCCAAGGCCGCCGCTTACCTCGCCGCCCTCTGATTCCCGAAGGAGACAACGACATGACCGGAACCTCTCGCACCGCCGTCATCACCGGTGCGGGCGCGCCGCGCGGAATCGGCCGGGCCACCGCCGCCCGCTTCGCCCGGGACGGCTGGGCAGTCGTCGTGCTCGACCTGGACGAGCCCGCGGCCAAGGAAGGCGCCGACGCGATCGCCGCGACCGGAGCGACCGCTTTCGCACACGGTGTCGACGTCGCGGACGAAGCGTCCGTGCTCTCCGCGTATGCGGCAGTGCGGGCCGAAATCGACGCGGGCCGCCTGCCCGGCGTGGGCGCGGTGGTCAACATCGCCGGCATCACCTCGCCGGTGCCGTTCCTGGAGACCACGCTGGAGCTGTGGAACAAGGTGTTCGCCGTCAACGCGACCGGCACCTACCTGGTCACCAAGGCGTTCCTGCCGGACCTGATCGAGGCGGGCTGGGGCCGGATCGTGAACATGTCCTCGGTGTCGGCGCAGCAGGGCGGCGGCGTGTTCGGCCGCACCCCGTACAGCTCGGCGAAGGCCGCGATCCTCGGCTTCACCAAGGCGCTGGCGCGGGAACTGGGCGACGCCGGGGTGACGGTGAACGCGGTGGCGCCCGGCGCGGTGGAGACCGACATCCGGGCCGCGTCGACCACCGACGAACTCGAAGCGTCGATCACCCGCGGCGTCCCGCTCGGCCGGCAGGCCACCGCGGACGACGTCGCCGGCGTGATCGCCTGGCTCGCCACCGACGACGCCGGTTACCTGCAGGGCGCCACGATCGACGTCAACGGCGGCTCGTTCCTCCACTGAAGTCCACAGAGGACGGAGCACACGCGATGACCTACTTGTACGACGATCCGGCGGCATTCGCCGAGGACGCGCTCGCCGGGTTCTGCGAGCTGCACGCGGACACCGTGCGCCGGGTGCCCGGCGGCGCCGTGCGCGCGGCGAGGCCGGCCCGTCAGAAGGTCGCGGTGCTGCCAGGCGGCGGCTCCGGGCACTACCCGGCGTTCTACGGCGTGATCGGGCCGGGCATCGCCGACGGCGCGGTGAGCGGCAATCTGTTCACCTCGCCGTCCGCGCAAGACGCCTGCTCAGTGGCGGCGGCCGCGGATTCCGGCGCCGGAGTGGTGTTCAGCTACGGCAACTACGCCGGGGACGTGCTGAATTTCGGTCTCGCCGCGGAATTGCTGCGGGCGCGCGGGATCCGCGCGGAGCACGTGGTGGTCACCGACGACATCGCCAGCGCTCCGCCGGGACGGTCCGAGCAGCGCCGCGGGATCGCCGGAGACTTCGTCGTCTTCAAGATCCTCGGCGCGGCCGCCGAGGAGGGGCTGGATCTCGACGGCGTCGTCCGGGCCGGGCGCAAAGCGAACGCGGCGACCCGCACGATCGGAACCGCGTTCGCCGGTTGCACCTTCCCCGGCGCCGGCACTCCCCTGTTCACCGTCCCGGACGGAGGGATGGGTCTCGGCCTCGGCATCCACGGCGAGCCCGGGCTGCGCGACGTCCCGCTCCCGTCGGCCGCCGACCTGGCCGCGGATTTCGTCGGCCGGATCCTCGCCGAGAAACCGGACGGCGCGCGCGACCGGATCGCGGTGGTGCTCAACGGGCTCGGCTCGGTCAAGCACGAGGAGCTGTTCGTCCTCTGGCGCCACGTCGCCGCACGGCTGCGGGAATCCGGGCACGTCCCGGTGCTGCCGGAAGTCGGCGAACTGGTCACCAGCCTCGACATGGCCGGGGTTTCGCTGACCGTGACCTGGCTGGACGAGGAACTCGAGCGCTGGTGGTCCGCGCCCGCCGACACGCCGGCGTTCCGCCGCGGGGAAGCGCGCCGCGAGGAGACCGTCGCACTGGTGCCGAACCTAGCGTCCGAGCTCGCCGGACCGCGTTACACGACCGCGACAGCGGAGTCCCGGGCGTTGGCCGAAGCAGTGCTGGACGGCCTGCGTGCGGTCCAGAAAGCCTTGCACGAAGCCGAAACTGAGCTAGGAGCCATCGACGCGGTCGCGGGCGACGGCGACCACGGCCGCGGCATGGTCCGCGGCATCGACGCCGCGGTCGCCGGTGCCGAGTCCGCGTGGCAGGACGGCGCGGGCGCGGGCGATTGCCTTGCCGCGGCGGGCGACAAGTGGGCGGCCCGCGCCGGTGGCACCTCCGGCGTTCTCTGGGGCGCCGGCTTGCGGGCGGCCGGAGAAGCCATCGGTACCGAATCCGGCGTTGTCGACGTCCTGGCGGCGGTCGACGCGTTCGCGGACCGAATCGTGCGGCTCGGCGGCGCCGACCCGGGCGACAAAACCATGGTCGACGCGCTCGAACCGTTCCGCGCAAGCCTGCACCGCGCGCCCAGCCCCAGCTGGAGCGCGTGGGCGGAAGCCGCTGCCGTCGCGGAGACCGCCGCGCAGGAGACCGCCACCCTGGTCCCGAAGAAGGGCCGCGCCCGCCCGTTGGCCGAACGCAGCGTAGGCACCCCGGACGCCGGCGCGGTGTCCCTGGCGCTGATCGTGCGCATCCTCGCCGAAAACAGTGGAGAAAGGACCCGATGAACTACCGGATCGCGATCGGCTGCGACGACGCCGGCCTGGACTACAAAGAGCAACTCGCGCGCGACCTGAGCGAGGATCCGCGGGTGGCCGAGGTGATCGACCTCGGCGTGCACCGCGGCACGGCCGACGTGCACCGTCCCTACCCGGAAATCGGCCTCGCCGCCGGGGAGTCGATCCGGGCGGGCGAGGCCGACCGCGCCGTTCTGGTGTGCGGCACCGGGATCGGCATGGCGCTTTCGGCGAACAAGGTGCCCGGCGTCCGCGCGACCACCGCGCACGATTCGTTCTCGGTGGAACGCTCGGTGCTGTCGAACAATTGCCAGGTCCTCACCCTGGGCCAGCGCGTCGTCGGCCTCGAGCTGGCCCGCAGGCTGATGCGCGAATGGCTCGGCTACACCTTCGACGACCGGTCGCCGAGCGCGGCAAAGGTAGAGTTGCTGAACCAGTACGAACGGTGCTGACGTTCCAGTCAGGGAGGAGACTCGCGGTGAGCCGTCCGGCTTCGGCCAGCCAGCCCGGCCGCAACCTGCGCCAGATGGCGGTGGACACGCTGCGCAAGGCGATCACCACCGGCCAGTTCCCGCCCGGCAGCCACCTGGGCGAGGTCCAGGTGTCCGAACAGCTCGGCATCAGCCGCGGCACCCTGCGCGAAGCACTGCGCGAACTGCAGCAGGAGGGCTTGGTCTCCTACGGCGAACGAGGCCGGGTCACCGTCCGCTCGATCAACGAGAAGGACATCATCAACACCTTCACCGTCCGCGCCGCTCTGGAGGCACTCGCGGGCGAGACGCTGGCCTCGAGCTACTACCGCGAGCAACACTGCGACAAGCTGCGCAAAGCCGTCGACGCCATGGCCCGCGCCGAACGCATCTCGCTGGAAGCGCAGGTCGAAGCCGACCTCGCGTTCCACGAACTGCTGGTCCAGCTCACCGACAACGACGCACTGGTGCGGTCCTGGAAGCTGCTCGAAGGCGCGATCCGGATGTGCATCATGTACCGCGGCCTCGAACGAGCACTGTCGAACATGAGCGCCGGACGGCACCTGGAGATCGTCACCGCCATTGCGTCCGGAGACCCGGTCAAGACCCAGCAGGTGATCTCCGAACACATGGTCGCCACGGCGCAAGCCCTGCTGTTCGGCACGGTGCGCACCCGCCCGCGAATCGACCTCGGCGAGGCGGGACCGGCAGCCGAACGCTGAGCACGACGGGTCGGTCAGGAGGCGGGCGCTCCGCAATCACCGGGTTTCGGATGCCGTGCCGGTCCGTCAGTTCCGCTGTCCTCAGCAGTCCGGCAGCGCAGTCCCGGGCAGGAATCGTCCGGCTCGATGTCCGCAGGATTGACGGCCGCTCATCCACCCGGAATGGCCTGAGTCGCCTACGCCGGACCCGTTCGCGGCTCCCAAGCACTCCTGTACGTCGGCGGCATGTTCGTTATCGAAGCAAAGATTCGCCGATCAGGGCAGGCTGGTCACGAACGTCCTCGTGCGGGGCTGCGCTCCGCCGTGTGGGAAGCGGCCTGGGGAGCGCCTGGGTCGTCGTGGGCGACCGCTTCGAGGCTTTGGCCGTTGCTGCGCGGGCCGAGTGCTCCGACGATGACACACATGAGCACCAGCAGTGCGGCCGAGCCGACGAAGACTCCGATGGGGCCGAAGCTGGCGAGCAGTGCCAGTCCGCCGAACGGCAGGATCGCGGCGGACAACCGGGACAGGGAATAGGCGATTCCGATGGCGGTGCTGCGGACCTGTGTGGGGTACAGCTCGGCCTGGTAGATGTGGTAGGCGCCGCTGAGGACGTTGTTGGACATGGTGATGATCAGTCCCATCGCCACGATCAGCGCCGGCGCGGTCGCGGTGCCGAACAGCAGACCGGCCGCGGCGGTCGCCAGTCCGGAGCCGATGATCAGGTATTTCCGCTCGAACCGTTCGACCAGCGGGACCGCGATCGCGGCGCCGACCGGGGCTCCGATGAACGTCAGCGCGGTGTAGCCCAGCGAATCGACGATGTCGTAGCCCTTGGCGAGCAGGACCACGGGCACCAGCGAGGCAAACCCGTACTGGCCGACGGTCTGCAGGAGCTGGAACAGCCAGAGCATGATCGTGCGGTTGCGGTAGGGCGGGCGGAACATGTCGGCGAGCGCGACGCGACGCACCGGCCGCGGCTTGTCGACGTGCACCGGCGGCAGCGATCCGCGTTGCGCGCGAACGGCTTCTTCCACCTCGGCGACCACGCGGTCCGCTTCCTCGGCCCGGCCGTGTTCGGCCAGCCACCGCGCCGACTCCGGCACCCGGCGGCGCAGCACGAAGACCACCAGCGCGCCGAGGCCGCCGACGACCAGCAGCCACCGCCAGCCCTCCCACAGAAAATGGGACCGCGCCACGAAAAACCCGCCGAGCAGCGCCACGACCGGCGTGCCGACGAACCCGATGACGTAGGCCACCGCGATCATCCGGCCGCGCGCGAGACGCGGCATGAACTCGCTGAGGTAAGTGTCGATGAGAATCAGTTCGGCGCCCATGAACACGCCGGACAGCAGCCGCAACGCGATCAGCACCGTGACGTTCGGCGAAAACGCGGTCGCCAGGGACAGCACCGAGTAGACGCCGAGGTTGACCATGAACATCCGGCGCCTGCCCAGCCGGTCCGACGCGGCGCTGAGGAAGATCGCGCCGACGATCATGCCGACGAACGGCGCGGCGATCAGCCCGGCTTTCCCCGCCCGGGCCAGATGCCACTCCTGGCCGAGCACGCCGCCGAGGACCCCGCCCAGGAAGATCTCGTAGATGTCGAAGAACGCCGCGGCGCCGACGAGAAACGTGAGCTTCCAGTGCCATCGCGACACCGGGAGTCTGTCGAGGCGGGCGGCGATCTGACCGATCCCGGCCGGTGTCGGAGCTGATGCTTCCACGGCGTCCTCCTCCTTGAGGCGCGGCAGCCGAACTGCCGGTCGGGCAGGGAAACTACGTCGTGGTCAGCACCCGGTCAACGAATCACGCAGAAATTGTACAACTGGCTCAATCAAACGCCGTTTGCCTGGCGTTCGCTGTCCGGTTGGCGATGCCCGGGCCGGGTCAGAGCTGGCCGTGCCGCTTGCGGATGAGCGGCGAGATCCGCGGCATCAGCCGCCTGCTGAGGACGACCTCGGTCGAGGTCCGTTCGACCCCTTCCACGGCGATGATCTCGTGCAGGACTTCCTCGAGGCCGGCGTTGTCCCGCGCGACCACCCGGCAGAGAAGGTCCGCGTCGCCGGCCACCGCGTTCGCCTCGATCACTTCCGGGATCTTGGCCAGCCCGTCGATGGTGGCGTCGAGTTTCCCTTGCGCCACCTGCAATCGGACGTAGGCCAGCCCCGAGTAGCCCATCGCGGCCGGGTCGAACTGCGGCCGCCAGCTGACCAGCACGCCCAGCCGGGTCAGTTTGTCCACTCGCGACTGCACCGTCGCCCGCGCGACCCCGAGACGGCGGGCGTACTCCCGCACGCCGGCCCGCGGTTCCTCCGCGATCAGCCGCAGCACGGCCAGATCCAGCCGCTCCAATTCCTCGGACACCGGGGCCTCCTCCGCGCATCGGCGCCGCCGGTGGGCCACGTGTGCCGTTCCCGTCCCGGTCGACGCGCATCGAATGTACCAGTGGCCTAGATATTTTCCGATTGCTTGCCACATCGGCAGCAGCCAGGCACTCTCCTCGTTGCCATCCATCATCAGGAGTGCCTCATGGAACCATCCGGCGTCGGCACCGTCCCGGCCGACCGTGTCCGCGCTGTCGCAGTGCCCGCAACCGCGACCGAGGTCATCGAGCGCTACCTCGCCCTGCCCGACATGACGTGCGCGGTCGCCGACGCCCTCGATTCGCTCGGCCTCGACGCCGCATGCCGTCCCGGGCTCCGCGCGGTCCGGCCGGGAAGCCGGGTCTGCGGGCCGGCGGTGACGCTGCGCTACGAACCCGCCGGAGATCCGGCGGCTGCCGTACTGGGCGACCGTGACTTGTACGGGCTGGCGCCCATCGGCGCGGTCGCTGTCATCGGCACCGGCGGACACACCGGACACGCCGTCGTCGGGCAGATCTCGGCGGCGTGGGCCGCACTCGCCGGCGTCGCCGGGATCGTCGTCGACGGCGCGGTCCGGGACCTCGATGCCTTGTCCGGCAAGGACGTTCTGCCGGTGTGGAGTCTCGGCGCGGCACCCGCCAACGCACGCCGCCGGCTCGACGCCGCGGAACTCAACGGTCCCGTGCGGATCGCCGACGTGCTGGTGCTCCCCGGAGACCTGGCCGTCGCCGACGACAACGGGACCGTCGTCGTCCCCGCCAGTGCCGTCGAGGACGTCCTCGCCCGCTGCGAAACCGCCGAGGCCGCCGAAGCCCGCCTCCGCCAGGTGCTCGCGGAATCCGCCGATCTCCCCGCGCTGCTCGCGACGCTGCGCCACCACACCGAAGGAGCACCGCCATGGGCCTGACGCTCGCCGAGAAAATCTGGCGCGACCACATCGTCCGCGACGACCTGCTCTACGTCGACCTCCACCTGCTGCACGAGGTCAACACCCCGATCGCGTTCGACGCGCTGCGCACCGCCGGCCGCCGCGTCCGCCGCCCGGACCTCACCCTCGCCACCGAAGACCACCTCGTCCCCACCCGAGACCTGTTCAAGGCCATCGAGGAACCGGCGATGCGCCGCCAAGCCGCGCTGCTGGCCGAGAACTGCGCCGAATTCGGCATCGAGATCTACCGCCGCGGCGACCCCGAACGCGGAATCGCGCACGTCATCGCCCCCGAACTCGGCCTCGTGCACCCCGGGATGACCGTCGTGTGCTGCGATTCCCACACCACGACCATGGGCGCGTTCGGAGCACTCGCCTTCGGCATCGGCACCTCCCAGGTCGAACACGTGCTCGCCACGCAGACCCTGCACTTCGCCCGCCCGAAGACGATGCGCGTCACCGTCACCGGCGCACTCGCGCCCGGCGTCACCGGAAAAGACCTCATCCTCGCCCTCATCGCGGAAATCGGCACCGCCGGCGGGCAGGGACACGTCATCGAATACCAGGGACCGGCCATCGACGCGCTGTCCATGGAAGCCCGGATGACCGTGTGCAACATGACCGTCGAAGCCGGCTCCCGCGCCGGCCTCATCGCCCCCGACCAGACGACGCTGGACTACCTGCGCGGACGCCGGCACGCTCCCTCCGGCCCCGCCTGGGACGCCGAAACCGCCCGCTGGCGCACCCTCCGCTCGGACGACGACGCCGTGTTCGACAAGGACATCGTCCTCGACGGCGACAAGATCAGCCCTTTCGTCACCTGGGGAACCAACCCCGCACAAGGCGTCCCGATCGACGCCACCGTGCCCGCCCCCTCGTCCTTCGCCGACCCCGCACAACGCGCCGCCGCCGAACGCGCACTGTCCTACATGGACCTGAAACCGGGCACGTTCATGCGCGACATCCCGATCGACGCCGTCTTCATCGGCTCCTGCACCAACGGCCGCATCGAAGACCTCCGCGCCGCCGCCGACGTCCTGCGCGGCCGCACCGTCGCCCCCGGCGTCGAGGTCTACCTCGTGCCCGGCTCCGACACCGTCCGCCAGCAAGCCGTCGACGAAGGACTCCACCACATCTTCGCCGCCGCCGGCATCCAGCTCCGCACCTCCGGCTGCTCCCTCTGCGCCGCGGTCAACGAAGACCGCCTCCTCCCCGGACAACGCGCCGCCTCCACCAACAACCGCAACTTCGAAGGACGGCAAGGAAAAGGCGCCCGCACCCACGTCGTCTCCCCCGCCGTCGCCGCCGCAAGCGCCGTCGCCGGACACCTCGCCGCCCCGAAAGACCTGGAAGCCTGATGCAGCAATTCACCGTCCACACCGGACAAGCCGCACCCCTGCGCGCCAGCGACGTCGACACCGACCAGATCATCCCCGTCCGCTTCCTCACCCGCCTCGCCAAAGCCGGCTACGGCCAGGACCTGTTCGCCGACTGGCGCGACGACCCCCAGTTCGTCCTCAACCGCCCGCCCTACCACCAAGCCACCATCCTGGTGGCAGGCAACAACTTCGGCACCGGATCCTCCCGCGAAGCCGCCGTCTACGCCCTCGCCGACTACGGCATCCGCGCCGTCATCGCACCCCGCTTCGGCGACATCTTCGCCGGAAACGCCTCCCAGAACGGACTGCTGCCCGTCGTCCTCCCCCAGGCCACGGTCACCGAACTGTGGAACCTCCTCGAACGAACACCCACCAGCCCCGTCACCGTGGACCTCCAGAACTGCCTCGTCCGCGCCAGCGGCATCGAAGCCCCGTTCACCGTCCCCGCCGACATCCGGACCCGTCTCCTGCACGGCTACGACGAGATCGCACTCACCCTCCAGCACGAAACCGCCATCCAGCACTACGAAACCACCCGCCGCCGCACCCTCCCGACCACCACCCGAACCCGCTGAGTCCGACCGGTCGTCGCCAGAGCAGGACTGGACTCAACCGCGCCACCAGCTCGAACCATGCAAAGGGCTCCCGCAGCGGATGGGGCCAGGAGACGCCCCGGCCTAAAGCAGAGAAACGCACTCGGGCTCATCGCACGGCGAGCACGCAGAAGAACGTGCGTGAGCCCCGCGGCGGCGCAGCCTCCAGACCCGGCTGGGCAGTGAACTCGCCGTCGTAGTCCAGGGGGCTGGGCAGTCCTGCCCAAGGTTCGACGCAGAGCAGGCCGGCGTCTCCCGGCGACCAGATCGCCAGGTGGTCGAAGCCGCCGCCGAGGGTCATGGTGATCGCCGGGGCACCGGGTGCGGTCAGGGTGATCCGGCGGCTGTGGAGCGAGTCGAAGACGCCCAGACCCACCTCCAAGCCGACCTCGGGATCGGCGCCGCCGCCTACGGGTTCGGCGCAGGCCTGTTCTTCGTCGCCTACACGATCTTCGAGGTGCCCAGCAACGCTTTGATGGAACGGTTCGGCCCGAGGATCTGGCTGTCGCGCATCTGCGTCAGCTGGGGGCTGATCTCCGCAGCGACGATGCTCGTGCAAGGCCCGGCCAGTTTCTACGTCCTGCGATTCCTCCTCGGCGTCGCCGAAGCCGGTTTCGTGCCCGCCGTGCTCTATTACCTCACCAAGTGGCTGCCCAACTCGCACCGCGGCCGGGCCAACGCCCGCTACGCCGTAGGAGCGCTGCTGGCCTTCTCCCTGTCCGGTCCGCTGTCCGGCCCGCTGCTCGGACTGGAGGGCACTCTCGGGTTGCACGGCTGGCAGTGGATGTTCCTCGTCGAGGGCCTCACCTCGGTCGCGGTCGGGGTGTTCGCGTTCTTCTGGCTGGACAGCAAGGTTTCCGACGCGAAATGGCTCAGCGACGAGGAGAAGACCGCCCCGATCAGCGACGCGAAAGTCCTCACCGGACGGCAGAAGCCGCTCACCGAGATCGCGTTCCTCTTCGCCGAGATCGGCACCGAAAGCGGTGCCGAGGGCATCGGGTTCGGCTACTCCAAGCGCGCCGGCGGACCCGGCATGTACGCCCACGCACAGGAGATCGCGAGCGAGCTGATCGGCGAGGACCCCAGCGACATCGGCCGGCTGTGGAACAAGCTGGTGTGGGCCGGCGCGTCCATGGGCCGCACGGGACTGACCACCCAGGCCATGGCCGCGTTCGACATCGCCCTGTGGGACCTCAAGGCCAAGCGGGCGAACCTGCCGCTGGCCAAGCTGCTCGGCGCGCACCGCGACTCGGTGTCCTGCTACAACACCTCCGGCGGCTACCTGTCCATGCCGATCGAGCAGGTGCTGGACAACGTGTCGCTCTCGCTGTCGCGCGGCATCGGCGGCATCAAGATCAAAGTCGGGCAGCCGGACACACGCGAGGACCTGCGGCGGGTGGAGGCGGTGCGGGGACGCCTCGGGGACGCCTTCCCGATGATGGTCGACGCGAACCAGCAGTGGGACCGGGCCACCGCACAGCGGATCGGCCGGACGCTGGAGCGTTTCGACCTGACCTGGATCGAGGAACCGCTGGACTGCTACGACGCCGAGGGCCACGCACGACTGGCCGCGACCCTGGACACGCCGATCGCCACCGGCGAGATGCTGACCAGCGTCGACGAGCACTGGAACCTGATCCGCCAGGACGCCTCCGACTTCGTGCAACCCGACGCCCCGCGGGTCGGCGGCATCACCCCGTTCCTGCGGATCATGGCACTGGCCGACCACCGGAAACTGTCACTGGCCCCGCACTTCGCGATGGAGATCCACCTGCATCTCGCCGCGGCCTACCCGGGCACCACCTGGGTGGAGCACTTCGAGTGGCTCGAGCCGCTGTTCCACGAGCGCCTGGAACTGCGGGACGGCCGGATGATCGTGCCGAACCGGCCCGGGCTCGGGTTCTCGCTCACCGAGCAGGCCCGCGCGTGGACCAGCGACACGGCGACGATCACCTCCGCCTGACCATCGTCTCCACGCAATGGCACACTGTCCCGGTGAGCAGGATTTCGGGAGAACCGTGATGGCCGAGGACGCCGAGGGGCCGAAGGGATCGCTGGACCGGGGACTGGCGATCCTGAGCCACCTTTCCACCGCGGGCGAGGCCCCCATCGCCGAGCTGGCCGCGGTCGCCGGCATGAGCCGCAGCTCGGCCTACCGGATCGTCGACCGACTGCGGGAAACCGACTACGTCGTCACAGGTTCGAACGGCCGCCTCAAGCTCGGCCCCGCCGCGGCCCGGCTCGCGATGGCGGCCGTGCAGGCGACCGACGTCGTGCACGTAGCTCCCGAGCTGCTGCGGCTGCTCACCCAGCAGACCCGGGAGACGGTCAGTCTCGGCGTCCTGTCCGGCGACGAGATGGTGTTCGTCTACCGGGAACGCGGTCCGCAAGCGGTGACGGTCAACGCCGAACTCGGCGCCCGCCGCCCCCTGCACTGCACCGCGGTGGGCAAGGCCTACCTTTCGGCGTTGCCCCTGCCCGAACGACGGACTTTGCTGCACTCGATCAGGCTCACCCCGCACACGAAGCGGACGATCACCAGGCGGACCGACCTCGAGCGCGACCTGGACGAGGCCGCCGCCCGCGGCTGGACGATCGAACGTGGCGAATTCGACGAGAACAGCACCTGCTGCGGAGCACCGGTGCTGGACCACACCGGAACACCGGTCGGGGCGATCTCGGTGGCCGGCCTGAGCGACCGCATGGCACGCTCGCTGGACCGGATCGGACCCGTGGTCGCCAGCACGGCGGAAGCGATCTCCCGCCGGCTGGGCCACAACCCGGACATCCACTGACTGCCCCGGTCGGGCCCGGCCAGTCTGGACCTGGTCCGCGCATGCGCGCTGCCGGGTGGCCGCGCGGGAGCGGTCGATCGCAACATCGCCGGGCCCGCTATTCGCAGCGCCAGAAAGCTTCTGCCGAACAGAGACGATAATTCTCCGGCGTATCGGCGAGCCGGCCCACCCTTCGGTGAGCAGAGACCCGAATGCCTTCGTTGTCCGTCTAGCGGAGCTCCGCGAAGGACTCCCGTCACCGCCCCCTGACCGGCTTACCAGCATGCTTAGCGGGGGTTCGAGCTGCCAGGCCTAAGGGAGGAAGCGGTTGATCCGGCGCAGCACAGCGCCGAGCGCACCCCACCGGTGCCAGCTTTTGCGCGAACCTACGCTGGGCCCCTGTGAAACCGGACCAAGACACCGACCTCGCCCTGGCGTGGGCGGGGGAACGCCGCTCGCGCAAACCAGATTCGTCGAGGTGGTAGCGGACGATCGCAAGACCGAAGACGCGCTCTTCGGGTGGGCACGAACACCGCGACCCCAGCCGCTGCTGTTCTTCGCACCTTCGCGGCAGCGGGAGCGCGAGACCGCCCGGCTACGCCAAGGTTCGGGAATTCTGGCGGCTGGACTGCACCGCGCTCGATCAGCCGGCACCGCACCGTGATGATCGTTATCCACGCGTACCCGACAGCGGCCGCGAACGACACGGCGTGGATAACGATCATCAATGAAGCGTTCGCCGAACACTGGGGCGGCTACATACCGTGGACGCCGCACCGGTGGCAAGGACGCCTCGAGACCGATCTCGGGGCCGGCCCGCGACTCCTCGCGCTTCGGGACAACGAGCCCGCCGGGGTGCTGCTGAGCCGGATCCTCGAACTCGAAGACGGCGGGGGGGCAGCCCACCGGCTTCATCGAGGTCATTGCGGTCCATCCAGCGCATCGACGCACCGGAATCGCGGATACCCGGTCCGCAGCGCGCTGATTTGCTTCGCGTCGGCCGGCGTCAAGAGAGCGGTGCTGTTGTTCGACAGAACAAGCGAAAGCAGGTCGGCGACCGTCTACCAGCGTTGCCGACCTTCGCGTACGAAGTCTGGGAGAGTCCGGCAAACGAGCGCCGGTGATTCGCTTCTGATGCAACCGGCGGAAGGCTGCAAGGAGACTGTGTCGGCCGCGGGCACAAGCCCCTCAAGGACGCGGACCTCCCCGCGGGCTGATCAACGGCAACGGCCACCGTGGCGAGAATCTCCCCCCGCACACTCAATCGTTCGGACTCGTGCGAGAACGCGTTGCTCCCGGTGTGGCCGCCGTGCCCGGTCCCCAGACGCCGGAGCGCGTTTCCTCAGCGTGCTGCCGTGCCGGGCTGAGGCACGCCTGTCGGCGGGCCGTTCCCCCGCGAGCCGCATCGCGACCGTCAAGGATCCTGTTACCGAACCACCATTGATTCTGGCACGCTTGCCTCGATTCAACCGAACCTTGTCCATTCGGCATCGTAGATGCATTTGCGGCGCGGGTCAGGCCTGGTGTGGGCGACTATCTAGCGCTTGAGCATGTTTGACCTTGTGATGACAACGAAACCCGGTAGCAGCGCGACCCGTGGCCGCGTCGCTGCGTTACCCCCGTCCTGGGTGCTGCCGAAGCCATCGCTGCTGCGCTAGCTGGACGTCACTGGATACCAGTTCACGTGCGGCGTTCACGTACCCGCGCACGTCTGGCTCTCGAGATTCGCGCCCGGTCCGCAGCACTGGCTCACGTCTGGCATGGATACTGCCAGCTATGAGAACGCGCCACAGCATTAGCCTCCCGATTTCACCCAACGCACCCCTTCGCGTGAAATCGGGAGGTTAATGAACTGAGTCAGCTGTCGGTCTTCATCGGAAGAACGGTTTGGGCGTTGCGAACGAAGATCTGGTCGATGGTGTCGGCGTCGACTCCGCGCCGCTCCAGCCAGGGCTTGATGACGCGGTGGATGCGGCCCAGCCCGAACCCGCCGTACTTCTTGAGGGTCGTCTTGAACACCATGTCGTGGGAGAGCAGCACGCGGTCCGCCATGCCCAGTTCGATCATTCGCAGGATCGCGTCGACCCGGTCGGTGTCGGAGGGGTAGGTGAAGTCGACTTCCGCCTCGTAGCCGGACTGGTAACCGAACATGTCGAGCTCGACGTAGCACCCGTACTCCCGGGCGATGTCGTAGAACTGCGGATCGCGAGTGAAGCCGTCGCAGTGCCCCATGATCACGCGGCTCATGTCGGCGCCGAGCTCGGCGACCCGCTGGGCGACCTTCGCCATGGCCTCGGCGCCCGGGACGTAGTACGGGTTGTGGATCGACAACGCCGCACCGGTTGCGAGGTGCGCCTGAACGCTTCCGGCCAGGACCCGGTCTTCAACGGGATCGATCGGCCACGACAAGCCGACCTCTCCGACGATTCCGGCACGGATGTCGGTGCCTTCCATGCCAACGGTGATGTCGTTGACGATCTGTTCGGTGATCTCGTCCTCAGACATCGCCTTCACCTCGTCGGGGAGTGCGTCGGCGACGTAGTACGTCGAGCCCGCCACGATATTAACCCCGGACTCCTGCGAGATGCTGCGCAGCCCCGCGGCATTGCGATGCATTCCGATCGGAGTCAGGTTGACGACGGTGTTGATGCCGAGCTCCGGAAGGCCCTTGAGTTCCTCGATCGAGTCGTGCTCATCGGTCATGTACATGTTTCCCCGATTGGCGACGGGGTTCTCGAGCCAATGCCACAGGTTGTCGAGGCGCGGCGAGGCGGTCGGCTCCGGATCGGCGAGCGGGTCGTCGTTCGGGTACCAGTACATGTCGCAGATGCCCTGCAAGTGCTCGTGCGGCAGCGTGCCGCCCATGGCCGTCGGCTCGATGTCACCAAGAACTGTGCGCAATTTCTCGGACAATGGGATCCTCCTTGTTTGTCCAACTCCACGAGGGATCAGAGGCGTTTGACCACGCTCAACGCTCAATCAGGCCTATCGGCGCCTGCCATGCTTTGGACCTCGCGGCGCAGAATCTTCCCGGTCGGTCCTTTGGGAAGCGAGTCGAGCAGCCACACCGTCCTCGGATACTTGTAGGCAGCAAGTCTTGCTTTGACGAAAGACCTAAGCTCTTCCGGGGAAACCACGCAGTCCTGCTTGAGTGCCACCGCAGCTGCGACGTCTTCGCCGAGTTCGGGATGCGGCACCCCGACGACAGCTGCCTCGGCCACGGCAGGGTGCTCGTAGAGCACTTCTTCCACCTCGCGCGGGTAGACGTTGTAGCCACCGCGGATGATGATGTCCTTCTTCCGGTCGACAATCGTGAGATAGCCGTCGGCATCTTTGGTCGCAATGTCCCCCGAACGGAACCAGCCGTCGGGTATCGCGGCGGCCGTGTCACCAGGTCGCCCCCAATAGCCCGCCATCACGTTCTCGCCTCGGATCGCGATCTCGCCGGGAACACCTTCAGCAACGTCCTCGCCGTGCTCGTCGACGACCCGCACCTCGCATCCCCGTATGGCGACGCCGATCGTGCCGGCGCGCCGCTCCTGTCCGGGATGGTTGAAACACGCAACGGGAGATGTCTCGGACAGGCCATAGCCCTCGAGGATCTCGCAGCCGAAGCGCTTCTCGAATTCAGCCAAGACCTCGACTGGCATGGGCGCTCCCCCGCTGATGCAGGTGCGGAGCGAACTCAGGTCGGCCTCAGCGCCCTCGGCGCAGTTCAGCATGGCGGCATACATTGTCGGAACGCCCTCGAAAACGGTCACCCGGTCTCGTTTGATCACCTGAAGCGCCTTGGCCGCATCGAAGCGAGACATGAGGGTGAGGCAGGAGCCGGCGAGAACCGAGGCGTTGAGGCCGCACGTCAAGCCGAACACGTGGAACAGCGGCAAGCAACCCATGACGGTGTCTTGGGCGCTGGTCTGAAGCAACGTCTCGACCGTCGTGGCCGCGTTCGAGGACAGGTTCCGATGGGTGAGTTCAGCACCTTTGGGCCTGCCCGTCGTCCCCGACGTATAGAGGATCACCGCCGTGTCGTCCTCAAGGCGAGGAACAGGTTCCGCAGTTCCGCTTCCCGGAGAGTCCGGACCAGTGACCGGGACCGCAATCGCGTCGATGCCGAGTTCATCGGAAGCGACCGCCACCGCCTCGGTTCCTTCGGTCGAGTGGTAGACCACCATGGCTGCGGAGTCTCTCAGGTAGTAGTCGACCTCGCGACGCTTTAACAGCGGGTTCATCGGGACTACCACCGCTCCTGCCAACAGGGCGCCGTAGAAGACAACCGGAAATGCGGGGACGTTGGGCAGGGAAACCGCGACGCGATCGCCCGCTTCGACTCCGCGCCGGGCCAGGTCGCACGCGATCGCGGAGGCGGCCGTGTACAGGTCGGCGTACGTGAGCACAAACTCGTCCAGTTTCACCGCTGGCCGGTCGGGCGACAGCCGGGCTGTCCTGACGAGGTTCGCAGCTAGGTTGGTCATTGGTTCTCCACTGCTCAATCGGTCGGGTCGTCACCTGGCCGGTCGTGGATGAATTCACTCTTGGCGACCGATGCGCGCGAAGACATCTGGCCGCCACCGCTTGTAGATGGTGGCGAGGATGACGCCGAGCACGAGCGCGCCGTAAAGGCCCCCGAGCATCACCATCGCGAGCGTCTTCGATCCTCCGATCATCAGATCGAAGTTTTTGGTCGCCATCACGACGGAAAGACCTAGGGCGACGATCGACAGAATCGGGCAAACGATCGAGTTGAAGAAAGTCGCTCCGACACCGGTGTTCCGCCGGAGGAACACCGGCACGGCGATCGCGGTCAGAAGGAGCAGAAGCAGCAGCGCGTAGCTGTAGACGCCGACGAAGTGGGCATAGAACAAATGGGGATCAGAGCCAGAGATCGTGAATGGGACGAGCACAGCAAGGACAGCCAGGCCTACCAACGCAGACGCGACGTGGGGGGACCCGTGCTTGCGGTGAGCGCGACCGACGGAGCGGTGGATGATGCCATCGGCGCCCAGGCTGTACAAGTAGCGCCCGGTGATGTTGTGGGCCGCCAAGCTGACGGCGAAGCTGCTGGTTACCAACAGGACTTCGGCGATGTGCATCGCCCAGGTGCCGACGTAGCCCTGAATGCTGGCCAACGCGGCGTTGCTGCCTCCGACGGCCGACAGGACCGCTTCTCCTCCGTAGGCGTTGATGAAGATCAAGGTCGAGATGCCGAAGAACACCGCGACCACGCCGATCACGATGTAGGTCGCCATCGGGATGGTGCGGTCCGGGTCGCGGACCTCCTCGCGGAAGACGAGCGTCGCCTCGAATCCGCCGAAGAGGCCGACCCCGAGCATGAGCGCCAGACCGAGCGACCCGGAGAACACATGGTGGGCCGAAAGCGGCTGGAGCGACAGGGCGTGGATCCCCAACCGGCCGACGACCGCGATGTCGTATGCGGCGACCAGGACCAGCTCAGCGACCAGGAAGACCGTCAGCACCTTCGCGGACACGTCCATCCGGAAGTGCCCGAGAACCGTCACCGCGACGAACGCTCCCAGCGTCCACAGCCACCACGCGATCGAAGGACCATGGAACAGGTCTGTGCACAACGACTTGAGCGAGATGCCGATCAGCACGTAGATGCCGACCAGCGTGAAGTAGTAACAGATCAGCGCGACGAACGACGACCCCAAGCCGACGCGACGTCCGAGCCCGCGGGTGATGAAGGAGTAGAAGCCGCCGGGATTCGGCACGTGCTTCGCCATCGCGAGCAGACCGACGGCGAACAGCGCCAGGACGACCCCGGCCGCCAAGTAGGCCACCGGGGTGCCCAGACCGTTTCCGAGCAGGATCGCGACCGGCGTGTATGCGAGGAACGCGACGATCGGGGCCTGAAAGGCCATGACCGTGAACACCAGGTGCGGAACCCCCAGGTTCCCTTTCAGCTTGCTGGTGACGACCGGCGTGGTCTCGCTCGTTTCTGCGTAACCGGTTGAATCAATCGTGCCGTCCATGACGGTTCCTTCGCGTTCAGGGAGACTGCAACGGTGGGACAGGTCGCGCGGCGAAACCCACCCCCTGCCTGTTGGCTTCTTGGCGCTCCAGCGCTTCGCGCTTTGTCTCCGGCAAGCATCGCTTCATCGAGCCAACTCAGCCGTCTTTTGAACGCGTGACGCGACTCGGGTCGTATTAGTTAAGGCGACCGACGCCTGCGATGTCAACGCTTAGGCGAGTTTCGATCCCATGAGGTCTGAGCTGTCAGCACGTGGCACAGCCGTGACTGGCATATGCCCTGACCATGCAGCACTTGCCACGAACCGGCGGCGGACGACCGGCGGGTTGCCGACGCGCTCGCGGCCGGACACCGCCGTCGCCCTCAGCCGGTCGGCGGGCTACTTCCCCGCGTGCGCGGCAAAGAACTGGGTCAGCATCAACCGCGCCTGGTCGATGACGGCGGGGTCGCCGTCCTCGTCGTCGGTGAAGGCGAACTGGGCGAGCCGTTCGAGAGCGTGCAGGGCGACGCTGCAGTGCAGGCGGGTCAGTCCGTCGAACTTGGGGGCGTGCCGGCGGAACTGGTCCAGGACGCGGCCGGCCCAGTCGTCGATGCAGAGTTCGTCGAGGGCGCGGACGCGCTGGGTGAGGTTCTGCCGGACCCACAGCTCGCGCACCAAGGGCGTGCGGTGCTCCTCGGCGTAGTAGTCCACGAGGATGTCGACGATCTCGTTCCACCGGCGTCCCCGCCGGGCGTCCAGCGCCTGCTGGAAGGTCGCCGTGGAATCCTTCATCTGCCGGTAGCAAAGCTCGTCGAGCACGTGCTCCGGCGATTCGAAGAAGGCGTAGAAGGAGCCCCGGCTGACGCCCGTCCGGTCCAGCAGGAGGGTCGGCGAGCCGATCACCGCCTCGAACCCGCTGTCCTGCACCAGCTCGGCCGCGGCTTCGAGAATCTGTTCCACCACGGCCCGCGAACGCTCCTGCACGGGCTGCTTGCGCAGGCCGCCGTCCGCTCGTTCGTACCAGACGAGATCCGCTGTCCGAGACCTGGACCGTGGCACCGGCGCTCCTTCTCCTCCCGGCCGTCGTCCGGCCGAATGCCTCCCGATTTGCCGGAGTTTACCTGCGCGTGGCACGAAGGAGCGCTCGGCTGCGCCGCTCGCCGGTGGACACGAGGCGAGCCATGTATTAACCTGCCTCAAACGCGACTGTGGTCGCGTCTTCAATCCCGATTCAAGTCAGTTTCCACGCGCGGCAAGGGTGGCGGCATGATCGGAACACAATCCCCGCACGACTTCCCCTACGACCCCGGCGGCCCGAGAGCGCTGGCGGTCGCCATCGTCGGCAGCGGCCCCGCCGGGTGCTACACCGCCCAGTTCCTGGCGAAGAGCCTGCCGGGCGCGGAAATCACCGTCTTCGAGGCACTGCCCGCGCCCTACGGGCTGGTCCGCTACGGCGTGGCCGCCGACCACCAGGGCGCCAAGGGGGTGGCCCGGCAGTTCGACCGGCTGTTCACCGGCGACGGCGTCCGGTTCGCGGGCAATGTGGCAGTGGGCCGGGATGTCGAATTCGCCCGTATCGCGGCGAATTTCGACGTGGTGGTGCTGGCGACCGGCCTTCCCGGCGACCGCCAGCTCGAGGTGCCCAGGGACCCGCGCGCCCGCGTGGTCGGGGCGGGCGCACTGCTGCGCGCGCTGAACGGCTTCCCTCGGGACCTGGCTCCGCCTTGCGCGCCGCTGGGTTCGGAGGTCGCGGTGGTGGGCATGGGCAACGTAGCCGTCGACGTGCTCCGGTTGCTCGCCAAAGACGACACGGCGCTCACCGGATCGGACATCGACGACGAAGCACTCAGGCAGGTTCGCCCCGCACCGCCGAAAACCATCGTCGTGCTCGCGAGATCCGGGGTGTCGCAGGCGAAATGCGACCCCGCGATGCTCCGCGAACTGGTGAGCTTGCCCGGCATCGACCTCGCAGTGTCCGGAATGGACGAACGAGACGAGGGTCCGGTGGCGGACGTGCTGCGCCCGTTCGCCACCGCACCGCCAAGCGGGCGCGGCCGCACGCGGATCACGTTCCACTTCGGACTCGAACCCGAGCGGATCGCCAGCCGGGAGGGCCGCGCCGTGCTCGCCGCGCGAAGGCGGGACTCGGCGCGGGAAGAGTTCGAGGCGGACACCGTCGTCACCGCGATCGGGTTCACCCGCGGCGACGCCGAGGACGAAACCGTCCCCCAGGACGACTGGGCCGGCAGCCACGTCTACCGCGTGGGCTGGCTCAGCCGGGGCGCGCAGGGCACGATCGCCCGCAACCGCAAGGACGCGCAGCAGGTCGCCCGGCGCATCGCCGAGGACTGCGCGGCCGGGCGGCTCCGGCCGGAGAAGGACGGTTTCCGGGCATTGACGGAACTGATCGACCACCGGATGGTGGATTTCCGCGCCTGGCAACGGATCGAGGCCGCGGAACACCGCTCGGCGGCGCCCGGGCGGTGCCGCCGGAAGATCACCGACCTGGGGCGCATGCTGGCCGTCGCCACGGGACTGGACGACCGCGAAAGGAAGGAATCCGCGTGAGCAAGCTCAGCATCCTCTTCGGCACCGAAACAGGGAACGCCGAAATGGTGGCCGAAGACCTCGCCGCCGCGCTGGCGGGAAACGGAATCGACACGGAGGTCTCCGGCATGGAGGACTGCGCGGCGGAGGACCTCGCCGGCCAGGACGTGCTCCTGATCGTCTCCACGTACGGAGAGGGCGAACTCCCCGAATCCGCAGCGCCGTTCTTCGAGGCACTCGAGCACCGCGAGCCGGACCTGTCCTCGGTGCGGTTCGCGGCGTTCGGACTGGGAGACAGCACCTACGACACGTACAACAACGGAATCGCCACGCTCGTCGCGAAGTTCACCGCACTCGGCGCCACCCAGATCGGCGCCACCGGCTACCACGACGCGGACAGCGGACTGAACCCGTCCGACGTCGCGATCGACTGGGCGGGCACGGTGTTCGCGCCCGTCGCGCAGGCCTGACCGGCCGCGGAGAAGACGCCGTGCACCGCGGGGGGCGGGCACGCAGAACGCTGGATACCCGAGCACTCACCTCGTTCCGGAGGCACCCGCCATGAGTGACGCCACCCCCTACGCCACCCCGCCCGACCTCGCCGCCGGCGACGGCGAACCCCGGCACCGGCTGTCCGGCCGCATGGGCGTCAGTTCGCTGATGCTGACCGTGCTGGCCTTCTCCGCGCCGATCGCCGTCGTCGCCGGATTCATCCCCTTCACCATCACCTACGGCGGGGAAGGAGCCACGTTCGCCTTCATCCTCACGACCGTGCTTCTGCTGCTGTTCGCCGCGGGGTACGTGACGATGGCGAAACGGATCCCGAAACCGGGCTCGTTCTACGCCTTCATCAGCGCGGGCCTGGGAAAGGTCGCCGGACTGGGCTCCGCCCTTCTCGCCGTCGTGTCCTACCTGCTGATGCTCGGCGGCTGTTTCGTGTTCATCGGGCTCACCGCCTCGGAGCTCGTCGCGAGCATGCACGGACCGCACACCCCGTGGTGGCTCTGGGGCGTCGTCTCGTGGCTGCTCGTGAGCGTCCTGTGCTACTTCCACATCGAGTTGTCCGCGAAGATCCTCAGCGTCGCCATGGTGCTGGAGGTGACCATCGCGATGATCTTCAACATCGCCGTCGTGCTGCACGGCGGCGGACCCGAGGGTTTCTCGGCCACCCCGCTGAACCCGGCCGCGCTGGGCCGCGGGGACGTCGGGGTGACCATGCTGTTCGCGATCATGGTGTTCCTCGGTTTCGAAGCCACCGCGGTGTTCCGCGACGAGGTGCGCAGTCCGGACCGGACAGTGCCGAGGGCCACCTACGGCGCGGTGCTGTTCGTCGGAACCCTTTACACGGTTTCGTGTTACCTGCTCACCACCGCCTACGGCTCGGGCGCGGTCGACGCGGCGACGAACGACCCCAAATCGATGTTCCCCGCGGCCATCGGGCATTTCGTGGCCCCGTTCTTCACCCAGCTGACGTTCATGATGATCATCACCTCGGAGTTCGCCGCGGCGATCTCGGTGCACAACGTGGTCGCCCGCTACGTCTACAACCTCGGTTGCGACCGTGCGCTGCCCGCGTTCGTGGCACAGGTGCACCCGCGGCACGGTTCGCCGGCCCGCGCCTCCACGGTCGCCGCCGTCGTCATCGCGCTGATCCTGCTGCCGCTCGGGCTGAGCAACCCGAAAGGCGAGGGGCTGGACGCCCAGCTGTTCGGCCTCGCGACCGTGGGCATCCTGACCCTGATGGCTTCGGTCAGCGCCTCGGTGATCGTCTGGTTCGCGCGCAAGGGCGTCGGGCCGGAGGACAACAAGTTCAAGTGCTTCGTCGCACCGGCCGTCTCCACCGTGGCCCTCGGCGCCACCGTCGCCCTCGCCGTCTGGCATTTCGACCTGGTGGTCGGCGGCGCGCCCGGGCAGAACCTCGTGCTGCTGACCGTCCTCGCCGTCTCCGCGATCGTGGGCGCGGGATTCGCGCTCTACCTGCGCTCGGCCCGGCCGCGCGTGTACGCGGGCCTCGGCCGCTCGTCCGACTGACGCTGATTTTCGCGCCACTGGAAAGGAAATCCGCCATGGAAGCGCTCACCGCACAGCAAGACTGCCCGGAGGTCACCCGGTTCCTGCCGTGGACCGATCCGCGATTCCGCGCCGACCCTTACCCCTTCTACGCCAAGGCGCTCGCCGAAGCGCCGGTCTTGCGGGACGACTACGACGGCAGCTACGTGCTGACCAAGTACGAGGACCTGATGCACTACGGCCGGCTGCCCTCGGTGCGGATCGCCCCCGAATGGGAGAAGGCGGGCGCCTGGCGAGTGCTGCTGGACATGGCGCTGGGCAACGACGAGCCCGCGCACACCCGGCTGCGGCGCCAGACGAACAAGTGGTTCACTCCGAAGCGGGTCCGCGAGTGGGCCGTCGTGACCGCGGAAATCGCCGACGAGGTGCTCGACCGGATCGGTCCGGACGGCGCCGTCGACGGGTCCGACCTTGCCGCGGAGGTGGCGCACCGCGTGGTCTGCCGGGTCATGCAGGTCCCGTCCGACGGGTTCCAGGACGTCCGCGCGGTCATGCGCCGGGCGATGCTCATCCTCAGCGCCCGGCCCAGCCAGGACGACCACGCCGGCGCCGAGGCGGCGATGCGGAAGATGCGTGCCGACGCCGCCGGGCTGCTCGACTTCAAACGGGCGAATCCGGGCGACGGCTTGCTCGATTCCCTGCTGGCCGCGGAAACCCGGGGCGAAATGACCGCACCGGAAGTGCTGGCAACCACGCTGTTCTTCTACGTCGTCGGGCACATGGACGCCAGCTACCTGATGTCTTCGGGCCTGCACCTGTTCACCCGGAAGCCCGAGCTGTTCGAACGGTTCCGCGCCGACCCCTCGGCGCGGGAGGCCATGGTCGTCGAGCTCGCCCGCTACGACGCCCCCGAACCGGTGATCACCCGCACCACCACCGAAGACCTCGTCATCCGCGGCGTCCGCGTGCCCGCCGGCCGCTCGTTGCGCCTGATGACCGGGGCCGCCAACCACGACCCCGACGTGTTCCGCGACCCGGACGAATTCGATTTCACCCGGCCGCCGGAACAGAGCCGGAACCTGACCTTCAGCTTCGGCAGCCACGGCTGCCAGGGCCGGCTGCTCGCGGAGGCCGAGATCCGCGTCGTGTGGGAGCGGATCGCCGCCCGCTACTCGCGCGTCGAACTGGCCGCCGAGCCCGTCCTGCAGAACACCGACGCCTCCCGCCACTACTGCACCCTGCCGCTGCGGCTGCACCGCTGACCCGAAGAAAGGACGCGAAAATGACATCGACCGAATCTGTGCCGGCCGTGATCGTCTCCGACGCACGCGCCATCGAACTCGAGGACTGGGGTCCGCTCGCCGAAGCGACCGGCGAACCGATGCGCCAGCGGGGCAAGAAGCTCTGGACCGGCGAAGGAGTGCTGGAGGCCGGGCTCTGGGAGTGCGAACCGGGGCCGTCCCGGTGGCTCTTCGAGACCCACGAGTCCATCACCATGCTGTCGGGGCGGATGACCGTCACCGAAGACGGCGGCGAGCCGCGCGAGGTCAAGGCGGGCGACAGCGCGGTGTTCCCCCGCGGCTGGTCGGGAACCTGGGAGCTCCACGAGACCGTGTTCAAGTTCTACACCGCGTTCTGAGCACGCAGCTGGTCCGCGAACTGGGTTGTTCGGCGCCGCCGCGCCGTCCTGCGCACGGGCGATGAGCGACTACGGGTCCCCTGCCATCGGCAAGGGACCCGTCACTCGGCAGAGGCGGCTTCCTCTCCGCGGGCGAACGAGAAGGAAACCGCCGCAGCAAGCAACACGACTGTGGTTCGATCTGTAAACGCGACTCTCGTCCGGTATAGTGAGGGTAATCGCGCTGGGACCACGTGTTTGCCGGAAGCAGCGCTGGTCGGGAACGGGGGGCGAGATGGGGCGGACAGCGCGCCAGGCGGCCTGGCGGGACCCGCTCGCGGGGGGCCTGCGGAAGCTGCCGGTGCAGGAACGTTCGCGCGCGATGGTCGCGCAGGTGCTGGAGACGGCGGCCGAGCTGGTCGAGAACCTCGGCTACGAGGCGGTGGTCGGGTCCCCGACGCTGCTGCTGGAGAAATCGGGCGTGAGCCGGGGCTCCTTCTACGCGTTCTTCGAGTCGCCTGAGCGCGTCCTCGAAGAACTGTGCCATCGGCAGATGCGGACCTCGACCGAAGGCCTCGAACGCGTCCTGCGCGATCGGCCCGGCGCGCACTGGACCGAGATCGTCGACATCCTGATCGGCTACTACACCGACGAACACCGCAACCCGCTGATCCGGGAGCTGTGGGTGCGGCAGAACCTGACCGTGCGCATGCGCGAACTCGACGAGATCTACCTCGACGAGTGGGCCGGGCACCTGCTGCGGGAGTTCCGCCGGCACGCTCCCCTGTTCGCGGAATTGGACCGGCTGCACGTCAGCGTGGCGCTCCACGCGATCGAACGGCTCTTCCAGTTCGCGTTCACCGACCACGAGGACGGCGACCCGGACGTCATCGGCCAGGCCGCGTTCATGCTCACGCAGTTCTTCGCCGCGCACGCGAACGCCTCGCCGCCGGCGATCCGTCGTGCGAGGCGTCCCGTCCAGGATGATCTAGTGCAGATTGCCACCAGTTTCGCGAAGTGAGGAGTCGTCCGATGACCAACCCAGCCCAGTCCGTCTCGCGAGCTCTCGTGCTCGGCGGTGGCGGGGTGACCGGCATTGCCTGGGAGGTCGGTGTCCTGGCCGGGCTCAGCTCCCGGGGAATCGACTGGAGCAAGGCCGCTTCGGTGATCGGGACCTCGGCGGGATCGTTTGTCGGGACCGCGGTCGCCAGCGGCTACGACCTGGAGCGGCTGTTCGCCGCTCAGCTCGTGCCGGACGACAACGAGGTGGACGTCAAGGCGTCCGAATCCACGATGGCCGCTTGGTGGGACGCCCTCGCGCAAGGAGGCGACGATCCCCGCAAGGTCGGCGCGGCCATGGGGCGGATCTCCAAAGCGGACCCCGAGCCCGTGCCGAGGGCCACTCGCCGCCGGGTCGTCGAGTCGCGCCTGGTCGCCACCGACTGGCCCGCCAGTTTGAAGGTCACCGCCATCGACGCCGACACCGGCGAACTGCGGGTCTTCGACCAGCACTCCGGCGTGCCGCTGATCGACGCTGTCTCCGCCAGCGGCGCGGTCCCCGGCGTCTGGCCCCTGGAACGCTTCCAGGGCCGGTCGTGGGTCGACGGAGGCATGGTCTCCACCGCCAACGCGCGCCAGGCCGCCGGCCACGACCGGATTGTCGTCCTGGCGCCGATGCCCGCCGGCTACGGGCGCATTCCCGGTGCCGCCGAGGATGCGGAATTCTTGGCAGAGCGGGCCGAGGTGTGTCTCGTCGCACCGGACGAAGCGAGCGTCGAGGCGATCGGCCCCAACCCGTACGATCCCCAGCGCCGCGAGGCCGCCGCCCGGGCCGGCCGGACCCAGGGAGAGGCCCTGGCCGGCAAGATCTCGACGCTGTGGTGAGCCGCTGCGCCGCTCGCAGATTGCGGTGACCGGCGGCTGCGAGGTCCGCGAGGGGAACTGGCGGGCGTCGACGTCCCGCAAAGTTTCCCGCACGGACCTTCGCGGAGGAGACGCGGACCTCGCGAAACCGGGTTAACCGCCGGTGCTGAAAAAGACGTTCTTCACCTCCGTGTAGGCGTCCACCGCATCCGGCCCCAGCTCCCGGCCCAGACCCGACTGCTTGAACCCGCCGAAGGGCGTGCCGATCCGCACCGACGTGTAGGAGTTGACCGCGAGCGCGCCGGCGTCGATCGCGCGCGCGACCCGCAGCGAGCGGGCCGCGTCGGCGGTCCAGATCGAGCCGGCCAGGCCGTACACCGTGTCGTTGGCGCGGGCCACCGCCTCCTCCTCGGTGTCGAACGCCAGCACGGACACGACCGGGCCGAAGATTTCCTCCCGTGCGGCCGGGTGGTCGTCCTCGATCGGGTGCAGGACCGTGGGCGGGAACCAAAAGCCGGGACCGTCCGGCGCGGAGCCCCGGAACAGCACGGGCGCCCCGTCCACGTAGTCGCGGACCCGGCCGGCCTGCTGAGCCGACACGAGCGGGCCCATGTCCGTCTTCTCGTCCAGCGGATCGCCGACGACGATGTTCCCGACCGCCTTCTCCAGCTTGTCCAGAAAGGACTGCAGCGCCGGCCGCTGGACGAACACCCGGGACCGGGCGCAGCAGTCCTGCCCGGAGTTGCCGAAGACCGCTCCGGTCAGTCCGGCCGCGGCGGCGTCCAGGTCGGCGTCGGCGAAGACCAGGGACGCGGACTTCCCGCCCAGTTCCAGCGTGACGCGCTTGATGTTCTCCGCCGCGCGCCGGGCGATGTCCTTGCCGACCGCGGTGGAACCGGTGAACGCGATCTTGCCGATGCCCGGGTGCTCGACCATCGCGCGGCCGAGCGTCCGCCCCGGGCCGACGACCACGGTGAGCAGCCCGTCGGGCAAGCCGGCCTCGGCGGCGATCGCGGCGAGTTCGCGGGCGGTCAGCGGCGTCAGCTCGGCCGGTTTGAGCACGACGGCGTTGCCCGCGGCCAACGCCGGCGCCACTTTCCACGACGCGATGGTGAGCGGGAAGTTCCACGGCGTGATCAGCCCGACCACGCCGATGGGTTCGCGGAAGGTCATGTCGACCCCGCCGGAGACGGGGATGGTCTGGCCCAGCAGGCGCTCCGGCGCCGCGGCGTAGTAGCGGAACGTGGCCGCCGCCCCGGCGACCGCGCCGCGCGCGTCGGTGATCGGCATGCCGACGTTGCGGGATTCCAGCCGCGCCAAGCGTTCCGCGTGCTCTTCGATCTTCGCCGCGATAGCGAGAAGGACTTGCGCGCGATGCTGGGGTGCCGCGGCGGCCCACCGTTTCTGGGCTGTCGCGGCACGCTCCACAATGGAGTCCAGCTCGGCGGCTTCGGTGGTTTCGAGAGTGTCGAGCAGCCGTTCCGTGGCGGGCTCGAGTACGTCGAGAGTGGTCATGCGGGCTGGTCCTCCTTGGCCCGGTCCGCCGCGGCGGCGACGAAACCGGTCAGTGCGTGGGGCAGGTGCTCGACCTCGGGATGCCATTGGACGCCGAGGGCGTAGTGCCGTCCGGGGAATTCGATGGCTTCCGGGAGCCGGTCGGGGACGGACCGCGCGGTCACGACCGCGCCGGCCGCGACGACCTCGACCCCTTGGTGGTGATGGGAGTTCACGACCTGCAGGCCGCTTCCCGCGAGGGCGGCGGCGTGCGAATGCGGAACGACGTCGACCTCGTGGAAGGTCGCCTCGTCCAGCCGGCCGGGGCTGCGCCGGTGCTCGGCGAACCCGGCATCGGGCAGGTGCTGGTGCAGCGTGCCGCCCGCGGCGACGTTCAAGACCTGCATGCCGCGGCAGATCCCGAGCACGGGGAGGTCGCGGGCCAGCGCGGCGCGCGCCAGGGCGAGTTCGAAGGCGTCGCGCTCCGGGACGGTCGCTTCGGTCCGGCCGGACTTGGCGGCGCCGTACGTTTCCGGTTCGACGTCGACGCCTCCCAGGAGCAGCAGGCCGTCGATCCGGTCGAGCAAGGGTTCGAGGCCGGTGCCGGGAATCAGGCCGATCGGCACGCCTCCGGCGGCCTGGACCTTGGCGACGTACGTGCCGGGGACGAGCGCGGCGGGCTGCTCCCAGAACCCCCACCGCGCGGATTCGAAGGCCGCGCACAGGCCGATGACAGGCGTCGTCATGGCCGCTCAGGCGATCTCGTCGGCGAACTTGTGCTCCGCCTCGGTGAGGCACCGGTCGACGATCTCGATCGCGCGTTCGGCTTCTTCGCGGGTCAGGACGAACGGCGGCGCGAGGTGCAGCACGTCCCACACCCTGGTCACCAGGCCTTCCTCCTGGGTGCGCAGGCCGAGGAACTTGATGAAGGGATGGGAGGTGCCCCACGCCTGCCGGGTTTCCTTGTCGCGCACGAAATCGATGGCGCACAGCAGACCTTGGCCGCCGCGCACGTCGCCGACGGTCGGGTGGCTGCGCAGCCGCTGCGCCAGCTCGAACAGGTAGGCGCCCGTCTCGGCCGACCGCTCGACCAGGTGCTCCCGTTCCAGGATTTCGATGTTTTTCAGCGCGGCCGCGGCCGCGACGGCGTGGCCGCCGAAGGTGATCAGGTGGTTCAGCGCGCGGCCGGACGGACGGAAGTCGTCGAAAACCGACGAGCGCACCGCGACCGCCGCGATCGGGGCATAGCCGCTGGAAAGCCCCTTGGCCATGGTCATGATGTCCGGGACGACCCCGTAGTGCTCGGCGGCGAACAGCTTGCCGGTCCGGCCCCAGCCGGTGATGACCTCGTCCATGATGAGCAGCACGCCGTAGCGGTCGCAGATTTCGCGCAGCATCCGCCAGTAGACGGGTCCGGGCAGATGGGTCCCGTTGGCCACCGAGATCGGCTCGCCGATCACCGCCGCGACGTGCTCGGGCCCCTGAGCGAGGATTTCCTGTTCGACGTAGCGCGCGCACATGATGTCGCCCGCTTCGCCTTCGAGGCCGAAGTCGTTGCGGTAGTGATTCGGCGAGGGCACCTTGCTGACCCCGGCCATGAACGGCCCGAAATAGCCCTCGCTGGCACTGCCGGTCAGGCTGGCCGCGCCGAAAGTGGTGCCGTGGTAGGAACCGCGCCGCGCGATCACCTTGTACCGCTTGCCGAACCCGCGCAGCACCTGCACCTGTTTCGCGATCTTCAGCGCGCTCTCGACCGCTTCGGAACCGCCGGAGCAGAGGAACACGCGATCCAGGTCCCCCGGCGTCACCGAGCTGATCTTCTCGGCGAGCGCGATCGCCGCGGGGTTGGCGGCGTTGGACGCGGCCGTGTACGCGATCTTCTTGGCCTGGGCGGCCATCGCGTCGGCGATCTCCGTGCGTCCGTGGCCCGCGGCGACCACGAACAGTCCGGCGAGGCCGTCGAGGTAGGAATTGCCGCGGACGTCGATCAGCGTGGAGCCGTTGCCCTCGACGAACACCCGCAGGCCGCCGTGGGTCAGCTCGTCCCACTCGAGGTCGTTGCTGTGCGGCCACAGGTGCTCCAGCGCAGCGGATTCCAGTGGTTCCCGGTCATACGTCGCGGTCATCGGCCGGCTCCTTCGGATCGGAAGTCCACTCCCTAATTGGAGCGGCTAACACTCCTTTTGTAAGCCGCCGGCATGGCGAAGTCAACAGCTGACCCTTGTTGAACTAGAGGGCCTCTGTTACAAAAGGACCGTCCGATAATCCTTTTGGATCGGCGATCGACCGGTCCCGCGGCGAAGGGAACCCAAGGGATGGCTGCGTCCACGACGACTGCCGGACCGGCGGCCGAATTGCCTGCCGGCACCAGGTCGGTCCTGCTGTTGTTCCCCGACCTCCAGGGCGTCCTCCGCGGCAAAATGCTCGACCCCGCCCTCGTCGACACCCCGGCGGCGCGCACCGAGGGCCTGCCGACGACCGACCTCCTGCTCGCCGTCGACCCCCGTGACGAGCCGATCACCTCCTTGCCGACCGCAGGCATCCAGGGCGGCGCGAAAGACCTGCTGCTCAAGCCCGATTTCGCCACGCTTCGGCCGGTGCCGTGGTTCCCCGGGTGCCAGCTTCTGCTGGGCGATCTGCACGAGCCCGGCGGCCCGCCGTGCGACATCAGTCCCCGCCAGGTGCTGCGACGCGCCTTGAGCGCGCTGTCGGATCAGGGCTTGAGCATGAAAGCGGCGTTCGAGTTCGAGTTCCGCCTGTTCCGCCAGGACAGCTGGGAACCGGCGCGCACCGGGCTCAGCTACAGCCCTTCGGGCCTGGCGGAGGTCGCGGAGTTCATCGGCACGCTGCAGCGGTATGCCGAAGACCTCCGGCTCGGCCTGTGCGTCGTGCACACCGAAGGCGCTCCCGGCCTCGTCGAGGTCAACGTCGACCCGCAGGACGGCCTTGCCGCCGCCGACACCGCCGCACTCTTGCGGCTGGCCGCCGCCGAGGCGGCGCGGCGCAACGGCCTGCGCGCGAGCTTCCTGGCAAAACCCGTTGCGGGAGAAGAAGGATCGAGCGCACACGTGCATTTCTCGATGTGGGACGAGTCCGGCGGCAACACCCTCGCCGGAGCCGCCGCGGACCCGGAGGACGAGTTCTACCGCCGCGCCGCCTGGGGCGTGCTCACGAACCTGCCCGCGGCGAGCCTCGTCTACAACCCGAACATCAACTCCTACAAACGGCTCGTGCCCGGCTATTTCGCCCCGGTCACCGCCTCCTGCGGGACCGACGACCGTTCCTTCGCGTTGCGTGCGCTGCTCCGCGGCCCGTCGGGCAGCCGGTTCGAACTCCGCCGCCCGGGCGCGGACTGCAATCCCTACCTGACGCTCGCGGCGATCGCCGCGTCCGTGTGTTCCGGACTGACCTGCGAGCACGTCCCCAGCCGCGGACAGCTGGACCGGCACGACGCGCCGCTGCCGTCCAGTTTGGAGGGTGCCGTCACCGCGTTCGGTTCCCGCGACCCGGAACTGGACAAGGTGCTCGGCGGCGCGTTCTGCGAGCACTACCTGCGCACCCGCGAATGGGAACTGCGCGCCTGGCAGAACACCGTCACCGGCTGGGAACGGGAACGTTATGCCTGACCGGCGGGCCGTGCCGGTTGGTAGCATCGCCCGGTGCCCGAACGTCCGGTGAGCCAGTTGAGCGTCGTGGGGCCGGCAGCACGTGCGGCGGCGCTGCCGCCCCCGGGGGTCGACGCCAATCGCTACGTCGCCGACCTCGTCCGCCGGGAGATCCGCCTCGGACTGCTCCCGGCGGGCTCGGCGCTGCCGCCGGAACGCGAACTCGCGGAAGCCCTCGGGGTCGGACGCACGCCGGTCCAGCTGGCGTTCCGGCAGCTGAGGTCCGAAGGCCTGATCGAGCAACGGCGAGGACGCAACGGGGGCGCGTTCGTGCGCGGCGCCGGCGAAGACGAGCCGCGCTTCCACGACGTGATCGCCGAGGCAGTGCAGAACCGCGACGAGATCCGGCTGGCGATGGAATACCGGTGCCTGGTCGAGCCGGCCGCGGCGAAACTCGCGAGCGAACGCCGCACGGCCGCGGAGCTGGAAACCCTGCGGGCCGCGCACGAATCCCTGCAGCAGGCCGAAGACGACCCGTCGTTCATGCGGGACGACGCGGTCTTTCACCTCACCCTGGCCGCGATGACCGCCAACCCGTTCCTGATCCGGGGCATCGAGGATTCCCGGCAGTGCTGCCATCCCGCGCTGGCGCTGCTGCCCGAGGGCGGCACCTTCCACGAAGCCACCGTCGCGGAGCACCACGAGATCCTGGTCGCCGTGGAAGCCGGCGACTCCGAGGCCGCCGAGCGAGCCATGAAAGTGCACGTCGAACGGAGCATGTGGAGCGTGCAGAAGCTGCTCACCGCACTCGCGAAACGGCGTCGTCCCGCCGAACTGTAGGCGAGCCGCGCAATGGCGGCTCGGCTGTTGGTGGCGAACGCGAGGTCGTTGCGTGCGCCGGGCGGGGCGAGCCGGTCCTGTCCCAGCGGTCACAGTGAGAGCACCAGCACCGGCCCCGCCGCCGACAGCACTTCCGCCACCGCCCCCGCCAGCTCCGCCCGCCGCGGTTCCGGTCCCGGGGACATGCCCAGCGCCGCGCCCAACGCGGGCGGCACGGACCTCTCCGGCAACACCGGACCGAGCAGCTGGTGCAGACCCGCGAAAGCCAGCTCGGCCTCGAACTCCGTCCCCGCGGCCGACAGCACCCGCATCCCGCACGCGCGGGCATACGTCCCGGCGGCCTCCAGCAACGCCGTCTTGCCGACCCCAGCCTCCCCCGCCAGCCCGAGTGCCGCCGTCCTCGTCCGCGCGGCCTCGGCCACGCCGCGCACGAGCGCGAGCTCGCCCGAACGACCGGGAAGCCCGCCGGCCGGTTCGGTCATCGCGCCTGCCCTTCCCGGAGCCCCCGGCTGCCGCCCGCCAGTATCCCCCGCCCGCTGGTCCGGCGACCGTAACCGCCGCACGCCGGGCGCCGATTCAGTCATTCGACGTAGCCGCGAATTCCCCGGCTGCTGCGCCAACGGGTGAACCGGCGCCCGAGGACCGCCGCGCTCATCACCGCCGTCGTGCCGGACGGAGGAGGCAACAGCCTGAGGTCACGCGTTCTCGTTGACCGAGATCGCCGCCCCGGGGCAGACGCTGGCAGCTTCGCGAACAGTCGCGTGGAGTTCCTCGGCGGGGTGTTCGTCGAGCAGGAGCACGATGCCGTCGTCCTCGCGCTGGTCGAACACCTCCGGTGCGAGCAGCACGCAAGTGCCCGCACCACAGCACCGCTCCTCGTCCACGGTGACCTTCATCGGCGGTGTTTCCTTTCGTTCGGCGACGCGGTGACCGGTGCCTGCCACAACCCGATCAGGGCGTCGATCAAACCGGTGGCGGCCTCGGACCAGCCAGCCCGCGGGGTGGGCGTGTTCTCGGCGAGTGCGCGCTCGCGTTCAGCGGTGAGGTGGACCAGCAGGGTCCGGGTCATGTCGCTGCGCTCGGCGACCGCTTCCGGCGGCAGATCGGGCAGGCGCTGCCGCAGGCCGTCGACGATCCGCGCCAGCGACGGCGACGACAGCGACTCCTCGACGACGATCGGCCGCAACGTCGGATCGGCCATCGCCTGCTCGGCGAACCGGGCATACCAGGTCGGGCTGCCGAGCGCGGCCAGGTGCTCGGCGAGCGGGCGGACGAGGCAGTCGAGCCAGTCGCGCAACTCCGCGCTCTCTCCGATCTCGGCCAGCCTGCGCTGCCGCAACTCCTCGACCGCCGCGGAGTGCTTGCGCGCGATCGCGCGGACCAGATCGGCCTTCGTGCCGAAGTGGTAGCCGACCGCGGTGTTGTTGCCCTGCCCCGCGGCTTCGCTGACCTGCCGGTTGGACACGGCCAGAATGCCGTGCTCGGCGAAAAGGCGCTCCGCGGCGGCCAGGATCAGCTCCCGGGTCGCGTGCGCCCGCTCCGCCCGCACCGGCTTGTCGACGGCGTCGTTCACGGAACTCACCATCGCACAGGCAGTTCCCGCAGCCCGCCCACCGCCAGCCCCTCGATCCGGCGCAGCTCGGCCGCCGGGACCGCGAGCTCCAGCGACGGCAGCATCCGCAGCAGCACCTCCAGCGCCACCTGCAATTCCGTGCGCGCCAACGGCTGGCCCAGACACGCGTGCGCGCCCGCCCCGAACGCCAGATGCGGATTCGGACTGCGCCGCAGGTCCATCTCCGCAGCGGCCTCGAACGCGGTCTCGTCCCGGTTGGCCGCCGCCATGCTGCACATCGCCGTGGTGCCGCCGGGCAGCACCGTCCCGGCGACCTCCACGTCCTCGGTGAGATACCGCAGCATGCCCACGCCCGCGTTGGCGTCCCACCGCAGCGCTTCTTCCACCGCGGTCCGCACCAGCGACCGGTCCGCGAGCAGCTGCTCCCAGCGCGTCCGGTCGGCCAGCAGCATCGCGACCATCTTCGCGATCATGTTCGCCGTCGTCTCGTGGCCGGCGATCAGCAACCCGATCCCGGTCGCGGTCAGCAGCGCGTCCGGCCAGCGCTCGCCGTCCGCGTCGGTGTCCGTGATCAGCGCGCTGAGCAGATCCTCGCCCGGCTCCGCGCGCTTCGCCGCGATATGGGCACCCATGTACTCGCCGAATTCCCGTTGCGCCGCATCGAATTCCTCCTGCGTGTACCGGGTCATGCTCAGCATCACGTCGGACCAGTGCGCGAACCGGTCCCGATCAGCGTCCGGGACGCCGAGCATGTCGCAGATGACCCACACCGGCAGCGGAAACGCCAGCCCCGCCTTCAGATCCGCCGGAGCGCCCTTCGCGACCATCTCCCCGATCAGCTGCTCCGCCATCGCCGCGATCCCCGGCCGCAACGCGTTCATCCGCTTGGCCGTGAACCACTTCCCGACCGTCCGCCGCCAGTTCAGATGCGCCGCCCCGTGCTGCGGCATCACCGTCGCCATCTCGCTGTTGAACACCCCGCCGCTCTCGGTGTCGGCGACCCGGGCGGCGTTGTCCGCCGGAGTCGGCCGCGTGAACCGCCGATCCGACAACACCGCTTTGACGTCCGCGTAACCGGTGATCAGCGCTGCCTCGTCCCCGCTGGCCAGCTGGACCTTCGCGACCGGACACGCCGCACGGAACTCGGCCCACTCCGCCGGAGGCTCCAACGCGCCCGCTTGCTCGAAGGGAAACCGCGGCAACTCCTCGACGCCGCTCTCGGACATCGCAACCTCCTGCACGCAACCGGCAACCGCCACGATCATCGCCGACCACGGAGGTTAAGTCAATCAACTGACTTAACCAGTGCCGTCTGCCGAGCCCGGCACTCCCCCCTCCTGGACGAACCCACGCACCGCGACGAGGCAAGCGGTCACCCGGCCACCTGCTCGCGAAGCTGGAACTTCTGGACCTTGCCGCTCGCGGTCGTGGGGAGCGCGTCGAGCACGACCAGCTTCTCCGGCCAGTACTGCTTGGCGACGCCCTTCTCCGCGAGGAAAGTCTGCAGCTGCGCGAAGGTCAGCTCGGCGCCGGTCTTGAGCACGACGCAAGCGCAGGCCCGCTCCTGCAACCGCGGATCCGGCACGGCGACGACGGCGACCGCGTCGACGGACGGATGCTCGTAGAGCACGTTCTCGACGTAGGCCACCGGGATGTTCTCGCCGCCGCGGATGATCACGTCCTTGGTGCGTCCGGAGATGCGCAGGTAGCCGTCGGCGTCGAGGTACGCCAGGTCGCCGGTGTCGAACCAGTCGCCCCGGTCGTCGGCGGCGGGAACCATCTGCTGGCGGGCGAGGTCGAGGCGCTCGGCGTACCCGACGAACACGAAGGGCCCGCGCACCTGCAGCGCGCCCTCCTCGCCGGCGGGCCGCTCGACGCCCGCGGCGTCGACGACGCGGATCTCCATGCCGGGCCACGGGTAGCCGTCGGTCTCGATGATCTTGTCCGCGGGATCGCCCGGGATGCCGATCGTGACCAGGCCTTCCTCGGTCTGGCCCCAGCCGCCGACGACCACCAGCCCGGGCAGCTTCTGCTTCGCCTCGCGAACCATGGCACGCGGGATCGGTGCGCCCATGCAGCAAAAACGCACCAGGGAGGAGGTGTCGCGCTCGGCGAGGTTCGGCGCGGACACGAGGTCGTGCAGGTACGGGGTCGCGGCCGAGGTGTAGGTGATGCCGTGCCGTTCGACGAGGTCGACGAACGCGGCGGCGTCCCAGACGTCCTGCAGCACGCAGGTCGCGCCGGACTGGACGTTCAGCCGGGCGCCGTAGAGGAACCCGGTGAGGTGGGCGAGCGTCGAGGCCATGTGCAGCACCGAGCCGGGCCCGACGCCGAGCCGCGCGGGCAGCGGGTCGTTGGCCGCCACCATCGTGTTGTGGGTGTGCATCACGCCCTTCGGCTCGCCGGTCGTGCCGGAGGTGAAGATCAGGAGGGTGACGTCGTTGGGGTCCGGTCGCAGGTCCGGCAGCACTCCCGGGTCCGCGCCCTCGCCCGCGGCGACGACCCGGTCCCAGGACTCCTCGCCGAGCACGACCAGCTCGGGGTCGAAGTCCCAGTCCTTCGCGAGCCGCCGGATCATCGCGGGATAGTCGAAGCCGCGGAACTCGCGTGGCACCACGACGGCCTTCGGCTTCGCGAGGCCGACCATGAAGCCGACCTCGCGCTCGCGGTAGATGGGAATCAGCGGGTTGCTGATCGCGCCGATCCGGGTGGCGGCGTAGTGGACGACGATCCATTCGATCCAGTTCGGGAGCTGGAACGAGACGACGTCGCCGGTGCCGACTCCGCTCTCCCGCAGCCCGAGCGCGAAGGCGTCGGCCTCCGCCTTCAGCTCGGCGAAGGTGACCTGCCGCCGACTGTCGACGAACGCGATCTTGTCCGGTGTCGCGGCAGCGTGCTCGTCCAGGAAGTCCGTGATGACCAGGTCGCGCCAGTAACCGGCGGCGGTCTCGCGCGCGATCCGCTCGGGGGTGAGAAGGGTGTCGAAGGACATGGCTGCTCAGTCCTCAGCTCATCGTGAGGCCGCCGCTGACGCTGACGGTCTGGCCGGTGATGAAGGCCGCCTCGTCGGAGGCGA
This sequence comes from Amycolatopsis orientalis DSM 43388, assembly GCF_000411975.1. GTDB lineage: Bacteria > Actinomycetota > Actinomycetes > Mycobacteriales > Pseudonocardiaceae > Amycolatopsis > Amycolatopsis orientalis_D. Next base: position 232,604 of record NZ_ASXG01000196.1, on the reverse strand, counting down.
GGAAGGCGACGGCGTTCGCGAGGTCCTCGGGCTGGCCGAGCCGCTTGAGCGGGATCGCCTTCTTCAACGCCTCGCGCAGCTTCTCGCCGCCGATCGAGGCGAAAAGGGCGGTGTCGGTCGGACCGGGCGAGACGCAGTTGGCGGTGACGCCCGCTCGCGCCATCTCGCGCGCGATCGTCTTGGTGAACGCGATGACGCCGCCCTTCGCCGCGGAGTACACGGCCTCGCCGCTGGACCCGACGCGCCCGGAGTCCGAGCCGATGTTCACGACCCGGCCGTAGCCCTGCGCGGCCATGATCGGCAACACCTGGCGGCAGGTGTGGAGCTGGCCGTAGAGGTTGATCCGGATGATCCGGTCCCACGTCGCCGGCTCGGAGTCGACGAACGGCTCGGCCTTGTCCCAGCCGGCGTTGTTGACCAGCACGTCGACCCGGCCGAGCTCGTCGACCACCCGGTCCACCGTCGCCGCGACCGAGTCGCGGTCGGCGACGTCGGTGCGCAGGCCGAGCGAGCGGTTGCCGATCCGGCCGGCGGTCGCCTTGGCGGTCTCCTCGTTGATGTCGGTGACGACCACGGTCGCCCCCTCGGCGGCGAGCTTGGCGGCGATCGCCGCGCCGATGCCCTGGCCCGCGCCGGTGACGAGCGCGATCTTGTCGTCGAGCTTTCCCATGAGGATCTCCTTGCGAATCAGGGTGCGTAGGTGCGGCCGAGCAGGCTGCGGGAGATGACGAGCTTGGAGACCTGCGCGGTGCCGTCGCCGATCTCGAGCCCGATGACGTCGCGAAGTCGTTGCCCGACCTTGTGCTCGGTCGAGTAGCCGACATGGCCGAGCGTCAACAGGCACTGGTGGATGACCTCGGCGGCGAGCTTGGGCGCCCAGAATTTCGCCATCGCCGCCTCGGCGCTGTGCTCGAGACCGGTGTCCTTGCGCCACAACGCTTCGTAGCAAACGTGGCGCGCGCCGGAGACGTACGTCGCGCACTCGGCCAAGGGGAACGACACGCCCTGGAACGTGCCGATCGGCCGGCCGAACGCCTCCCGATCGCGAGACCACTGCACCGCCTCGTCGAGGCTCTGCTGCGCGGCCCCGAGGCAGAGCAGGCCGATGATCGCACGCGAGTAGTCGAACCCCTGCATGACCGAGACGAAGCCGCCGCCCTCCTTGCCGACCAGATCGGCTCGGGTCACCCGGACGCCGTCGAAGTGGATCGACGCGCGGCCGATGGCCCTGCCGCCGAGGTCGTCGAAGGGACTGCGGCTGATGCCGGGGTCGGCCAGGTCCACCCAGAAGGCGCTGACCCCGCGGGCTCCGGGACCGCCGGTGCGCGCGAGGACGACGGCGCGGTCGGCCGCCATGCCCAGGGTGATCGAGGTCTTCTCGCCGTGCAGCGTCCAGGCGTCCGAGCCGTCGGGCGCCGCCTGCAGGGAGAGGCTGGCCGCATCCGTGCCAGCGCCCGGCTCGGTGATCATGATGCACGGCACCGTCTCGCCGCACGCGATGCCCGGCAGCCACGCGCGTTTCTGCTCCTCGGTGCAGTTGCGCACCAGGATGTCACTGATCAGCGCCGTGTTGATGAGGAGGTAGCCCGCGTTGAAGTCGGCCCTCCCCACCTCCTCCGCGGCGATGCCGGCGATGACGGCGGTCGCCTCCTGGCCGCCGTACTGCTCGGGAATGCGAAGGCCGGTCAGGCCCATCTGCGCCATGGCCAGCGCGCACTGGCGGCGGAACTCCGCGGCCTTGTCGTCGGACTGGTAGTGCGGCGCGAGGACCTTCCCGGCCCACCGGCGCAACTCCGCGCGGAAGACCTCCTGGTCCTCGTCGAATCCGTAGTGCATGCCGGGCTCCTCAACGCCCGGCGGCGGACGCGGCGGCGCGGGCCGAAGGGAAGACCGGCTCCCGCTTCTCGCGGAGCGCGGTGTAGCCCTCGACGACGTCGGGGCTCATGAAGCAGAGCATCTCGTAGGCCGCCGACTGGTCGAAGATCGGCGCGGCCTGGCGCAGCCAGCTGTTGAGCGTGCGTTTCGTGTACCGGATCGCCTGCTGGGCACCAGTCGCCATGACCTGCGCGACCCGCAGCGCCTCGTCGAGCACCTCGTCCCGGGGCAGCGCCTTGCTGACCAGCCCGATGCGCTCGGCCTCCGCTCCGGTCAGCATCTCGCCGGTCATCAGGTAGTAGCGCGACTTGGCCATCCCGCAGAGCAGCGGCCAGATGATCGCGGCGTGGTCGCCGGCCGCGACACCGAGCTTGACGTGGCCGTCGCCGAGTTTGGCGTCCTCGGCCATGATCGAGATGTCGGAAAGGATGCCGACGACCGTGCCCGCGCCGACCGAGACGCCGTTGATCGCGGAGACGATCGGCTTCTCGCAGTTGACGATGCGGTAGACGAGGTCGCTCATCTCGCGGAGCATGCGGTCGACCCGCTCGTGGTCGCCCGCGAGCCGCTCGACCATCGACAGGTCGCCGCCCGCGCTGAACGCCTTGCCCGCGCCGGTGATCACGGCGACCCGGGTCTCCGCGTCGTCCGAGACGTCGCGGAAAACCCGGGCGAGCTCGCCGTGCATCCGCTCGTCGGTGGCGTTGTACTTCTCGGGCCGGTTCATCGTGATGAGCAGGACGCCGTTGTCGCGGCGCTCGAAGGTCAGCTGCTCGTAGTCGTCGAAGTGCACGGGGCCTCGCATCCCTGGGAGACTGAATATATGTTCACTCGAGATGAATATAGGTTCACTCCTCGGGGCGTGTCAACGGCCCCGGACCGCATCCGTTCTCTAGAATGAATCCGCATTCACGTCGAAGGAGCTCCCATGGCGAACGCCGCACCGTCCGCGGACCCGCAGGACGCGGCCCGGCGCACACTGGCCGAGCACCGCTCGCGTCAGCTCTTGAAGGCCGCCGCCCGGCTCATGGAACGGGAGGGCTCCGAGGCCGTCTCCATGCAGGCCCTGGCGAAGGAGGCCGGGGTCAGCGTCGGCCTCATCTACCGCTACTTCGGCAGCAAGGACGACATCCTCCTCGCCGTCATCATCGACGTGCTCGACGCGTTCGCGACCGAGGTCCCGGCCGCGGTGCACGAAGCCGGCGCCGATCCGGTCCGCCGGCTGGCGGCCGCCTTCACCGCGTACTGCCGGGTCATCGACGCCCACCGCCATGCCGCCGTTCTGACCTATCGCGAGTCCAAGTCGCTCGACGAGGCCGGGCGGAACCGAATCAAGCAGCTCGAGGTCGACACGAGCGAGCCGCTGCGGGCCGCCGTCCGCGACGGCGTCAAGGCCGGAAAACTGGTGGCCGACGACCCCGATCTGGTCGCCTACAACCTGTTGCTGCTCGCGCACGCCTGGGCGCTGAAGCATTGGTACTTCGAGCAGACGAAGACCCTCGAGTCCTACATCCGAAACCAGCTCGCACTCGCCCTGCGCGCCATCCTCGCCGACGGCGTCGACGGCGAGTACGCCGACCTGCTTTCCCCCGAGCGCTGAACCCCTCAACGGAATCCACCTCGCATCGATTGCGCGGTCGACGGATCCGGCGCGACACGCGAGGTAACCGGCGACCCACACGGCTGGAACCGGAGTCTCGCGAATGCTGGCACAAGGCGACGGGTGAAATGAAGCCCGACTGCCTGCCCCGCACCAGGTTTCGGGGCCAGCCCTTACCGGCGGGCTAAGATCGGGCGATCGGACGACACGTGTGGGAGGTTTGCCCGCGATGACGGTGGACAAGGCGCAGGACTCGCGCACGGACAGCGCGGATCCCGGTGCCACCCGGACAGCGCGGGCCTACCACGATCTCCGCGAGCTGATCCTGTCCGGGCAGTACGCTCCCGACGCCCGGCTCACCGAAGCCGACCTCACCAGCCGCCTTGAGGTGTCGCGCGGCACGATCCGGTCGGTGCTCGCCCGCCTCGCGCAGGAGGGGTACGTCACCGCGGAGGCGAACCGCAGTGCGCGGACGCGGTCGTTTTCCGAGGACGAGGCGATCGAGATCCTCGAGACCCGCGAGATCCTGGAGGCCGCGCTGGCCGCGAAGGCGGCCGAGCGTGCTACCGACGAGGACATCGCGGAGATGACCGCGACCTGCGAGCGGATGTGGGCGGGCCGGGAATCCGACGGGCGGGACGAGTACTCCGCGCTCAACCGTTCCTTCCACGAGCAGGTGCGCCGAGCGGCGCGGCAGGCGACGCTCACCCGGTTCGTCGACAGCCTGCTGTATCCGCTGGTGCTGCGACAGTACCGCGACATGGACCGCTCGCGGCCGCGGGCGACGGTCGTCCACGAGCACGAAGCGATCCTCGCCGGCATCGTCACGCACAACCCGGAGGCGGCGGCCGCGGCGATGCGTCATCACCTGTCCGCGGTCCGCCGTGCTCTCCAGTTGAAATTCGCCGGCGAGTAGGTCAGGACCAGAGCGCCACCGTCCACTCGGGATCCAGCATGACTCCGACGTCGTCGCCCGGGCGGATCCGCAGGTGCGCGTCGGCGTGGGCGCGGAATTCGACCTCGTCCGCGGTGGCGACCACTTCGAGCCGGTCGCCGAGGTATTCGGTGGAGACGACGCGCGCGGGGAATCGGTCGGGCTCACCGGCGTCCGGTGTTCCGGGCACGATCCGGACGTGCTCGGGGCGGATGCACACGTGCACGTCCCGGGCCTGGGCGGGCGGGGCGGCGAAACGCTCGCAGCGGATGACGCCGATGGCGGTTTTCACTTCCGCCACGCGGCGTGGCGGGCCGTCGACGACTCCGGGGATCAGGTTGGCGCTGCCCACGAAATCGGCGACGAACCGGGACGCGGGCGAGTCGTAGATCTCCGCCGGGGAACCGATTTGCTCGACCCGGCCGCGGTTCATCACGACGATGGTGTCCGACATCGCCAGCGCCTCGCCCTGGTCGTGCGTCACGTAAATCGTGGTGACGCCGAACTTCTGCTGGAAGGACCGCAGTTCGGAACGCAGCTGCGACCGCAGCTTGGCGTCCAGGTTGGACAGTGGTTCGTCCAGCAGCAGGACTTCCGGTTCGCACAGCAGGGCGCGGGCGAGCGCCAAGCGCTGTTGCTGCCCGCCGCTCAGCTGGGTCGACCACCGGTCCGCGTACTCGGACAGGCCGACCTGTTCCAGCATCGCGAGCACCCGCGTCCGGGCCTCGCCTCGGGAGCAGGTCTTGCGGCCGTAGCGGAGCGGGAAGGCCGCGTTGTCGAAGACTTTCATGTGCGGCCAGATCCCGTAGGACTGCGGCACCATCGCGATCGGACGGTCCTCGGGCGCCACGTCCCGGCGGGCCGCCGAGGAGAAGACAGCCTTGCCGTTCATGGAGATTTCGCCGCGGTCGGCGCTTTCGAGCCCGGCCAGGCAGCGCAGGGTCGTGGTTTTGCCGCAGCCGCTCGGACCCAGCAGGGTGAAGAAGCCGCCGCGGGGCACGGTGAAGCCGACGTTGTCCACGGCGAGGCTCGCCTCGGCGCTCTGCTTCCGGGCGAACCGCTTCTCGAGACCGGAGATCGCCACGGCGTGCTCGGTGTTCTGCATGGTCACGACACCTCAGATGTGTTGTTGGAAGCCGCGGCGGTTGACCCACCACACGGAACCGGCGGAGACGGCGAGCAGGAGCACGGCCAGCGCGCTGGCCTCGGGATAGTTCGCGCTCTCGCCGATCATGTCCCACAGCAGCACTACGACGGTGCGGTTGTCCGAATTGGACAGCAGCAGCGCGATCGGGAGCTCGCCCAGCGCGTTCGCGAAGACCCAGAGCCAGGTGCGCGTCACCGACGGCGCGACGAGCGGCAGCACCACCCGGCGCAGCACGGTGCCGTGCCGGGCGCCGGACACCCGGCCGACCTCTTCGAGCCCGCCGTCGAGCTGCAGCAGGGAGGTCTGCAGCATCCGCGACGCGCGGGGGATGTAACGCGTGGTGAGCGCGATGACGATGATCCAGATCGTGCCGTAGACCGGGATCGGCAGGAACAGGTAGAGGAACAGCACCGCGACGCCGAGCACGACGCTCGGCACGGCGAACACGAGGAACGACAGGTCGAACAACGCGCGCCCGGCCCGCCCGCCTCGCTCGGAGGCCAGTGCCAGCCACAGTCCGAACCCGGCGGTGAGCGTCGCCGTGACGAGGCTGATGACCAGGGTGTTGACCACCGCGTGGGTCAGGTTCGGATCGGTGAAGATCGTGCCGTAGTTGGCGAGGCCGAGGCTGCCGAGACTGTGGAGGCTGATCGGTTGCAGGAACGGCGTCAGGCTGGTCCACACGAGAGTCAGGATCGGGACGACGATCGCGACGAGCACGTACAGCGCCACGATCGCGGCCGCCGGGTAGCGCCACCGGCCCAGCCGCACCGGTGCCGACCGGTATCCCTTGCCGCTGACCACTTTGAAGCGGTGCGATTCCCGCGTCTGCCGCCGGTAGATCGCGATCATCACCAGGGACAGCAGCACCAGCAGGACGCCGTAGGCACTGGCGAGCCCGTAGTCCGACATGCCCGACGGAGGCTGCAGCGCCGCCTGCACGAGACTGCTGAACACGAAGATCTGGTGCGGGGTCCCGAGAATGGACGGGATCGCGAACTCTTCGAGGGCGATGACGGCCAGCAGCATCGCGGCCGCGCTCATGCCGGGCAGGGTGAGCGGGAGGACGATCTTGCGGGTGCGGGTCAGCCAGCCGGCGCCCGAGGTGGCCGCGGCTTCTTCGAATTCGAGGTTGAGCCGGGCGAAGGTCGGCGCGAGCATCAGGTACATGCTGGGGACGCCGAAGATGCCGGCCACGAGGATCATTCCCGGCAGCGAGTAGATGGTGACCGAAATTCCGAAGACGCGCTCGACGAGCAGGGCGAGCGGGCCGTTGGCGGGATTGGCCGCGAGCACCCAGGCCACCGCCATCACGGTCGCGGGCACGCCCATCGGCGCCAGCGCGCTCGGGGCCAGCACGCGGCGGCCGGGCAGGTCGGTGCGTTCGAAGAGGTAGGCCAGGCTGACGCTGATCACCAGCGCCACCGCGACGGTGCCGACAACGAAGATCGCCGAGTTGAGAGCGACTTCGAGCACCCGCGAGGAAGAGAAGATCTTGACGAAGTTGTCGAAGGTGAAGCCCGGGATGTCGAAGGGCAGCTTCAGTTCGGCGCTCTTGAGGCTGCTGTAGACCAGCATGCCCAGCGGGAACACCACGAGGTAGGCGAGGAACAGGCCGATGGCGATGTTGACGCCGGTGCGGACACGGCCGCGGCGGCGCGGGCGGGCGGGCTCGGCGGGCGGGCGCGGGGGTGCGGCGGGGGCGGCCCTGGTGGCGGACTGCATCGTCGGAGTCTCCAAGGGATTTCAGTTCACGTCGGTGCCCAAGGCCTTCTCGACCTGGGGGAAGAAATCGGCGAACCGCTGGTACTGCTGGATGTCGGTCTCGCTGCGCCACTGGACCCCGGCGGCGCAGAGCGCGCGGACGACGCGGTTGGCGAGGGCGGTCTTCGAACAGTCGGTCTCGGTCGGGATGATCGAGTTGTAGCTGCCGGCGAGCGCCTTCTGGCCCGCGGCGGAGGCGAGGAACGCGGTGAGCAGCCGACCGGCCGCCGGGTGCGGCGAGCCCTCGGGCGCGAACAGATAGGCCTTGTTGGCGTTGGTCGGCCCGACCGGGGCGACCGCGACCGGAGCGCCCTTCGCCTGGTCCGAAAGCACGAGGTTGACCAGGTCGGTGCCGAGCGGGGTCTGCCCGGAGACGATGTTGGTGTGCGCCTGGGTCGTGTTGTCCGTGTAGTGCGGGGTTTGCTTGGCCAGCTTCGCGGAGAACGCCAGCCCGGGCCCGGCGCCCAGCGTCTTGTCCTGCTCCCACACCGTCATGAACGACCCGCGCGACTCGATCGTGAGCTTGCCGCCGCCCCACTGCGGGGACAGCACGTCGCTCCAGCTGTGCGGCACCTCGGCGGCGGGCACGGCGGCCGTGTTGTACGCCCACACCTTCGGCACGGCCCACACGTAGACGAAGTTGCCGTCGAAGATCTGGTTCCCCGGCACGCCGTACCGGCTCCAGTCGACCTTCGCCGCCATGTCCACCGACGGCAGCACGGTCAGCCCGCCCGCGTTGGACACGTCGAAGCTCACGCGGTCGGCGGCCTGTTCGACGTTGAGCTGGGTGACGAGGTCCGGGGCCTTCTTGTTGGTGTATTTGACCGTGATGCCGGGATATTTCTTTTCGAACGCCTTGATCGCGGGCCGCATCTGGGCTTCCGGTTTCGGCGCGAACCAGATGACCTGGCCCTCTTTCTTCGCCGCCTGGTAGAGCTCGGCGAGGTTGCGGGCGTCCGGCGCGGGCGGCGGCTTGCTGCACGCCGCGCCGAGCAGCGCGACCACGGCCGCCACGGCGGCCAGCACGGTCTTCCGACGGGTACGCACGGTTCTCACTGTCCCCCCGTTGTCGCTGACACGCCGTACAACCGTGCGGCCGTGCCGCCTGCGACGAGTGCTTGCTGGGCGTCGTCGAGCGCGGGCAGCTGCGCTCGCACGAGGTCCGCCAGCTCCCCCAGCGAGCCCGCCGAGGCAGGGAAGTTCGAGCCCCACATGACGTGGTCGGCCCCGAATTCCTCGACCAGCGTGCGCACCACCGGTGCGGCGGACCCGGCTTCGCGCTGGGCCCGCAGGACGGCGGGCGGAGTGAGTTTCACGAAGACCCGGCCGCTCTCGCGCAGCCGCGCGAGCGCCGGATACGGCAGCACGCCGTCGCCGAGATCGGGACGGGCCGCGTGGTCCAGCACGACGGTCAGGCCCGGGTACGCCTCGAGCAGTCCGGCCAGGATCGGGGTGTGCTTGGCGTGCATCTGGACGCAGACCGGGACGCGGCGGTCGGACAGGAACTGCCAGACCGGCGTCATCCGCTCGTCGTCGAGGCCTCGGCCGGGCGTCGGCACGGCGGTCGTCCCGTCGGCGGCGCGGATGCGGACGCCGGAAAAGCCGCGCTCGTCGATCCAGTGGGCGAGGTCGTCGACGGCTTTGGGCGAGAGGAAGTCGACCGAGCAGACGCCGCTCAGGCGGCCGGGGTGCCGGGCGAGCTGGTCGGCGACATAGCTGTTGTCGAAGCCGTACACCGTCGAGGCCTGCACGATGACGAGGTGGTCCACCTCGGCGGCGTCCGCCGCGCGCAGCAGGCCGTCGATGTCGGTCGGGCGTTCGCGGGACCAGTCGGAGCGGTGCCCGCCCAGCGGCGCGGGCGGATACGCGGCGGTATCCGGGGAAATGATGTGCGTGTGCGTGTCGACGCGGAACATGGGCTCTGCTTTCGGTGTGCTCAGGCGAGGTGGCGGGAGAAGTCGTCGAGGAGTTCGGCGACGGTCACCGGGGTGCGGATGACGTTCTGCTGCAGCGCGTAGTCGATCGCGACCTGGAGCCCGGCGACGAGTTCGTCGGTGATGCCGAAGCGCAGTGCGCGCACGCGCGGTCCGGGTTCGGCGTCGGCGGCTTTGCGTTCTTCGATGCGGGTGCCGAACTCCTTGTACAGTTCGGCGACCGTGCCGGGTTCGGCCTCGAGCAGGTCCCGCCGGACGGTGAGCAGGTGGTTGATCGGCACCGTCCCGTGCCGTTCGCCCCACGCTTCTTCTGCCGCACGCCACTCCGGGATGACCGGGACCAGCGGGCCTTCCGCGCCGTCGAGCGCGGGCGGGCCGAGGACGGCGGCGGAGACCTCGCCGCGGCGCAGCACGTCGAGCACTTTTCCTTCCGTGCGCTCGACATTCGCCGGTTCGGCGTACTCGGCGACGTGCGGCCCCTCGGTGGTCACCCAGGTGACGTCCTTCGCGTCGAGGCCGTACTCCTCGTGCAGGATGCCGCGCACCCACAGGCCGGTGGTCTGACTGTAGGCCCGCACCCCGACCCGCTTGCCGGCCAGGTCCGCCGGCGCGAATTCGGCCGAACCGGGCCAGCGGGTCAGCGAGTGGTGGTGGAAATCGCCGCTGAGCACGACCGGAAGCAGCGCGATCGGCACGCCCGCTTCGCGCGCCTGGAGGAACGTGGCGAGGGCGAGTTCGCTGACGTCGTAGCGCAGCTCCCGCACCATCGGCGCGAACGCCCGGTAGATCGGATCGGCGTGCGCGACCTCGACGCGGTGGCCGCCGGGCGCGAACCCGGGGGCGGCGACGAACTCCGTGTGCGGGTAGGCCTTCACCGCGACGGACAAGGTCCTGGCCATAGGGGGCGACTCCTCTGCTGCGCTGGAGCGGAACGCGGGTGCCGACGCGACCGGGCGGACACCCAAAATGTCGAACAGTGTCAGCGACCGTACGCGCCTTCTGCGGGTGTTTCAACCTTCAAAGCAGCAGATCGTCTAACAATCTTGCGTTCATCGAGAGCCTCCAGCCCCGCCGGGCAGGCCGCGATCATGCGCCCCACCTGCGAGAACACCCCCGACCCATCTTGTTCTACAAGATTCATCTCATGCTGGATCGATCGTCGCAGAGAATCTTGTCGAACAAGGAGTTCTTGCCGACCGTCGGTGCAGCCTGCTACGGTCCGCCGCAAAGTTGTTAAACAATCTGGCGGTTGCCCCGGCAACGGGCGCGGCCGCCGAGCGAGGGCAGAGCTGTGATCGAGATCGACGAGGAGATCCCCGTTCCCGCACCGCCGGAGCGGGTGTGGGAGGTCGTGTCCGACCCCGAAGCGGTGGTGTCGTGCATCAGCGGCGCCGAGCTCGGCGCCTCGCACGACGACGGATCGTTCGACGGAACGCTGGTCGTCAAGTTCGGCGCGGTGCGCGTGCGGTTCGGCGCCCGCGTCTCCCTGGACCTGGACGAGCCGGAGCGGGAAGGGCGGCTGTCGGCGAAGGGCCGCGACGGGCAGGGAGCCACTCGGTTCTCCGCACACGCGACCTTCCGGGTCGTCCCGGATCCGGCGGCCGGGGGTTCCCGGGTCCGGGTGACCGGCCAGGTGAGCCTCGCGGGGAAGCTCGCGTCGCTCATCGAGGCCGGGGCCGGCGCGGTGGTTTCCCGGATGACCAAGGAATTCTCCGCCGAACTGGTGCGCAAGTGCGCGGGAGAGGCCGCGACCGAACCGCCCGCGCGCCCCTCGCTGTGGGCGCGGCTGCGCGACTGGTGGCAGCGAATCGTCCACAAGCGACAGAACGAACGGAATGAGGTGCGCAGTGGCCAGGCTGAATAGCGTCATCGGAGCCCTGGAGTCGGGAAAACCCGCCTTCGCGGCCTTCGCCCCGCCCGAGCCGTCGGCGGCGCTCGACTTCGCCGGTTCGGCCTACGACGGGGTGGTCTTCGAAGCCGAGCACAAACCGTGGGACGCCGCGAACCTCCGCGACAGCCTGCAGTACCTGCTCGACCGCCGGCGCATCTTCGAAGCGGACACCCTCGCCCCGGCGCCGACCCCGTTCGTCCGTGTGCCGGTCAACGGCGCGGAACACGGTCAATGGCACGCGAAACAGGCGCTCGACCTCGGGGCGTACGGCATCGTCTGGCCGCACATCTCCCGTGTCGAGGAAGCGCGCAACGCCGTCGCGGCCTGCCGCTACCCCCGGCTGCCCGGCACGGAGCGCTTCGAACCCGCCGGCCTGCGCGGCGACGCGCCGGCGGCAGCCGCCCGCTACTGGGGACTGTCCGCCCAGGACTACTACGCCAAGGCCGACGTCTGGCCGCTCGACCCGGACGGCGAAATCCTCGCCGTGATCCAGATCGAGGACCAGCTCGGCATCGAGAACCTGCCCGCGATCCTCGACCAGGTGCCGGGCATCGGGCTCGTGCTCATCGGCGAGGGCGACCTCAGCCAGGAGCTGGGCGTGCCGCGGCAGCTGGAGCACCCGCTGATGGTCGAGGCGCGGCAGCGGATCGTCGAGATCTGCCGGAAGCACGACGTCGTCGTCGGGCATCCGCACGTCACCGCCCGCAATGCCGAGCAGGTCCTCGACGAGGGCTACCGCTTCCTCATGACCGCACCGGTCCGCAGCTACCCCGGCCTCGACCGGGGCCGCGAGCTGGCCGGGCGCTGACCCCATCCCAGGAGGAAACCCCGTGATCATCGACTGCCACGGTCACTTCACCACCGCGCCGGCCACGCTCGGCCAGTGGCGCGAACGGCAGGTCAAGAACTTCGAGGACACCGGTGCCCGCCTCTCCCCCGACGAGCTGCGCATCGACGACGACGAGATCCGCACCGCGATCGAGAACGGCCAGCTGAAGCTGCAGCGCGAACGCGGCACCGACCTCACCCTGTTCTCCCCCGGCGCCGGGAAAATGGCCCACCACTACGGCGACGCCGAAACCAGCCGCGTGTGGTCGCGGGTGAGCAACGACCTCATCGCCCGCGTCTGCGGCCTGTTCCCGGACAACTTCGCCGGCGTGTGCCAGCTGCCGCAGTCCCCGGGCGACGCGCTCGCCGAGTCCGTCCGCGCGTCGGCCGCCGAACTCGAGCGCTGCGTGACCGAACTCGGGTTCGTCGGCTGCCTGCTCAACCCCGACCCGTCCGACGGGTACTGGCAGGCGCCGCCGCTGACCGACCGCGTCTACTACCCCTTGTACGAGAAGATGGCCGAACTGGACGTGCCCGCGATGGTGCATGTCGCGATGTCGCGCAACCCGGCCGTGCAAGGCACCTGCGCGCACTACCTCAACGGCGACACCGCGGCGTTCATGCAGCTGTGCGAATCCGATTTGTTCACCGACTTCCCCACGCTGCGGCTGATCCTGCCGCACGGCGGCGGCGCGGTGCCCTACCACTGGGGCCGCTACCGCGGGATGATGCTCGACCGCGGCCGGCCTCCGTTGGAAGAAGCCTTGCTGGGCAACGTTTTCTTCGACACCTGCGTCTACCACCGGCGCGGCCTGGAACTGCTCACCGACGTCGTTCCCGCCGCGAACGTCCTGTTCGCCTCGGAAATGATCGGCGCGGTCCGCTCGGTCGACCCGGAAACCGGACGGCGCTTCGACGACACGCTGGCGCTGCTCGATTCTCTCGATTCCCTCGGCCCCGCCGAACGGGAAGCCATCTACGGCGGCAACGCGCTGCGGGTGTTCCCCCGCCTCGTCCGCCGCCTCGACAAACTGGAGGCCGCGCGGTGAAGGTCTACGAAGCACTGGCCGCGGCGTTCGCCGCCGAAGGCGTCACCGACGTGTTCGGCATGATGGGCGACGCCAACATGCACTGGATGAACGCGTTGGCCGGACACGGCACGCGGCTCTACGAGGTCCGCCACGAAGGCGCCGGGCTGAGCATGGCGCACGGGTTCGCCCGCGCCTCGGGCCGCCCCGGCGTCGTCACCACGACGAGCGGGCCGGGCGCCGCGCAGCTGGCCACGTCGATGCTCGTGGCCAGCCGCGCTCGCATCCCGCTCGTCGCGTTCTGCGGCGAAACCCCGCTGGGCGACGAAAGCGCGGTCCAGTACCTGGACCAGCGCCGGTTCGCCGCCGCGATCGAATGCGAGTTCCTGCAAGTCGCCAAGGCCGACGCCGCCGAGGAAATCGTGCGGCGCGCGTTCTACCTCGCCCGCACCGAGTCGCGACCGGTCATGATCAGCGCGCCGATCGACGTGCAGCTGCGGGAATTCGAGGACGTCCTGCCGTATTCGCCGTCCACCGAACTCCTGCGCACCCCCGCGTTGCTGCCGAACCCGGCGAGCATCGCACAGGCCGCTGAACTGCTCGCCGCGAGCAAGCGACCAGTGCTCATCGCGGGCCGAGGCGCCCGGAGCGCGGACGCGGGCGAGCAAGTGCTCGCGCTGCAACGCCGGACCGGCGCGCTGCTGGCCACCACCTTGCAGGCCAAGAACTGGCTGTACGGCCAGACCGAGTACCACGTCGGGATCGCCGGGCTCTTCGGCAGCAAAGTCGCGATGGAACTGTTGCAGGAAGCCGATTGCGTCGTCGCGGTCGGCGCGAGCCTGAACCACTACACGATCGAAAGCGGCTACCTGTTCCCCGACGCGACGTTCGTGCAGATCGACACCGCGCCCCACGTCGTGATGGGCAACGGCCGCGTCGCCGACAGCTACGTCCAGGCCGACGCGGTCACCGGGCTGGAGGCGCTCACCAGCGCGCTGGAACAGCGCGGCGTCGAACTCGAAGGCTTCCACACCGCCGACGTGCACGCCCGGCTCACCGCCCCGCTCGTGGACCCGGCCGAGTACCGGCGCGAGCCCGGCCTGCTCGATCCGCGCGAAGCGATCGCCGTCGTCGACGAGGAGCTCCCGGGCGAGATCGGGCTCGTCCTCGGCAGCGGACACCAGACCGACTTCGGCACGATGCTGTTCCAGCGGTCCCGCGAAGTCACGTCCAACTACGGCATGTTCGGCGCGATCGGGCAGGCCCCGCTGCTGACCATCGGCGCCGCGGTCGCCAAGCGCGAACCGATCTTCGTCGTCGAGGGCGACGCGAGTTTCCTCATGCATCTGCCCGAATTCGAAACCGCCTGCCGGTACGGGCTGCCGGTGCTCGTCGTGGTGATGAACGACGAGGGCCTCGGCGCCGAGTACCACAAGGCGAGCGCGAAGGGACTCGATCCCGCGCTCGCGGTGATCCCGACCCCGGAACTGGGCGCGGTGGCCCGCGCGCTCGGCGGCGGCGGAGCGACCGTGCGCACCGTCGACGAACTCCGGGCCGCGTTGGGCGATTACGTCCGCGCGCCGCGCCCGACCGTCATCGACGTCCGGATCACCCGCGACGTGCTCAGCGTGCCGTACCGCCGGATCCAGTACGGCGAGGACGTGTGAACGAGAGGAAATCGGACATGAAGATCGTGCTGGGCCGCGACGACCTCGCGGCGGCGGCGTTGGAAGCCGCCGGGGCGGCCGAACGCCTCGACATCCGCCCCGTGCACAAAGCCTCGCGCGGGTTCGTCGAAGACGGCACCGCCGACGTCTGCGAACTGGCCATCGTGACGCTCCTGCAAGCGGTCGCCTACGACAAGCCGGTGGCGCTGCTGCCGATCACCGCGCTCGGCCGCCACCAGCACCAGACCCTGGTGACGTTCGGCGAACCCGGCGTTGACGCCGTGCGCGGGAAAACCGTCGGCGTGCGGTCGTGGAGCCAGACCACCGGCGTGTGGCTGCGCGGGTTCCTCACCGACGACTACGGCATCGATCTGTCCGAAGTGGACTGGATCACCTACGAAGACGGACACGTGCCTGAGTACACCGATCCGGCGTGGACGAAGCGGGCGCCCGAGGGAACAAAACTGCCCGCCGACTTCGTCGACGGCAAACTGGACTACGGCATCATGGGCAACGAACTGCCGTCGGACGACCGCATCCGCACCGCGATCCCGGATGCCCTCCGGGTCGCGGCGGAATGGGCCGAGCGCAAGGGTTTCGCCCCGATCAACCACGTCGTCGCGATCAACCCGGCCGCCGACGCCAAGACCGTCCTCGCCGTCTACGACGCACTGGCCGCGCAAGTGCGCAACGGCCCCGCCGAACTCAACCCCGTCGGCTTCGAAGCACTGCGCGGACCCGTCACCGAGGTCGCCCGCTACGCCCTCGAACAGCAGGTGCTCCCCCGCGCCGTCGCGTTCGACGAACTCGTGGACCGCACCTGCGCCGCACTGGGCGTGTCCGCCTCGCGGCTCGCCTGACCCCGGAAGGAAAGACATGGAAAAGCTCTCAGTGGTCCTCGGCGACTACGCGCACGGCCGCGCGCTGCTGAACGGAGACGTCGAGAGCCCCGGCCGCGCGGTGGAACCGGTCGAGGTGACGCCGGTGATCGGCGCGTACCGCAGGATGATCCGCGACCTCGAATTCGACGTCTGCGAACTCGCGCCCACCTCCTACCTCATGGCGCGGCAGGCCGGAGTGCCGCTGACCGCGATCCCGGTGTTCCTCAACCGCCGCTTTCACCACGCCGACGTGCAGTGCGGCGAAAACTCCGGCATCCGTTTCCCCGCCGACCTGGCCGGCACCCGGATCGGCGTGCGCGCCTACACCGTCACCACCGGCGTCTGGGTGCGCGGGATCCTCCACCGCGAATACGGCCTCGACCTCGGCTCGGTGACCTGGGTCGTCGACGACGAAGACCACATCGAAGGCCGGGCGCCGGCCAACGTCGAACACGTCGCCGACGGCCGGTCGCTCGGCGAACTGCTGCGCGCCGGGGACATCGACGCCGCGCTGAGCGGAAACGCCGGCACCGGCCGGGCCGGAGCGCCGCGCGCCGGATGGTCCGCACCGCCGCCGTCCACAGAGGACGGACCGTATCCGCTGTTCCCCGACCACGAAGTCCTCGCGCTCGACTGGCACCTGCGCACCGGAATCTACCCGCTGCACTCGGTGATCGCGGTCCGCAGCGAACTGGTCGAACGCGACCCGGGCCTGCCGACCGCGCTGTACGCCGCGTTCGCCGAAAGCAAGCGCCGCCAAGTCGCCGCCGACCCGGAATGGTCCGCCCTGCCGCGACTGGGCAAACAGGCCCGGCAACTCGGCGCCGACCCGATCCCCTACGGCCTTGCCGCCAACGACCTCAGCCTGCGCGCACTTGTCGAGTTTTCGCGCACCCAAGGCCTGCTCGACGCCGACTTCCCCGCCGAACCGCGGCAACTGTTCGCCGACGGCGACTACCCGGACGCCTGAAAGGTGCCGTTCATGGACATCATCGACACCCACTGCCACGTCGTCTCCGCCGACCTCGCCCGCTACCCGCGGTCCCCGTTGGGCGGCAAGCAATCGAGCTGGGCCACCACCCGGCCGGTCACCGCGGACGAGATGGCGCACCGGATGGACGAGGCAGGCATCGCGCAAGCCGTACTGGTGCAGGCCACCACGGCATACGGCTACGACAACTCCTACGTCCTCGACAGCCGCGCCCAGCGACCGGATCGGTTCCTCGCGGTCGGCACCGTGGACCCGCTGCGCCCGGACGCAGCCGAGCATCTCGCGAAGGTCACCAGCAGCGGCCTGTCCGGCGTGCGGCTGTTCACCAGCGGCAGCACCGTCCCCGCCCAAGGCGAGTGGTTCGCCGCCCCGGAAAGCTTCCCGTTCTGGGAGAAGGCCGCCGAACTCGGCGTGACAGTGTGCCTGCAGATGCGACTCGGCCCGGCCACCGCACAGCTCGACGCCTTGCTGGACCGGTTCCCGTCCGTCCAGGTCCTGCTGGACCACCTCGGCTACCCCGACATCGCGACCTCCCCGGCCGACGCCGGGGCGACCGTCGCGAAACTGGCCGTGCACCCCGGCCTGCACCTGAAACTGACCCACCGCAACCTCGAACCCCTGCACGCCGCCGGAAAGGAAGCGACCGCGTTCCTCGACCCCGTGCTGGCTTCGTTCGGCGCACAGCGGATCGCCTGGGGCTCGAACCTCCCCGCCGCCGAACAATCCCTGCCCGAACTCGTCGCCCTCGCCCGCGAAGTCCTCGCCGACGTCCCGGCCGCCGACCAACACGAGATCTTCGGCGGCACCGCCCGGCGGCTCTACCCAGGACTGCCGGACTAGAGCCGTGAGCGAAAGCGACAGCCGCACCACGCGCTACAGCCAGGTCTACGAAGAGCTGCGCACCCTCCTGCTCTCCGGCGGCTACGAACCGAACACCCGGCTGACCGAAGCGGATCTGACCACGAGATTCACCGTATCCCGCGGCACGATCCGCTCGGTGCTGGTGCGGCTGGCGCAGGAAGGCTACGTCACCAGCGAAGTCAACCGAGGCGTCCGCACGCGCAGCTTCACCCTCGCCGAAGCAGCCGACATCCTCGAAGCACGCGAAACCCTCGAGGCCGCACTGGCGGGCAAAGCCGCGGAACGGGCGACCGACCGCGAAATCGCCGAACTCCGCTCGACCCTGGAAAGAATGGAGACAGCACAAGCGACCGGCGACCAGATCGCCTACTCGAAAGGCAACCGAACCTTCCACCAGCAAGTCAAAGCCGCCGCGCACCAAGCAACCCTGGCGCGCACGTACGACACCCTTCTCTATCCCTTGGTCATGCGCCAATACCGCAACATCTCGGCCCGGCACCCGCGCGCGGGCTCCCTCGCCGAGCACCGCGCGATCCTGCTGGCCATCATCACCCGCAACCCCGAAGCAGCGGCCGCGGCGATGCGCCACCACGTCGGCTCCGCCCGGCGGGCACTGCTGCTCGACCGCGGACGGGCCTGACCATGCCTGGGCCGATCGTCGTCGCGTTCGACGGCACCTCCGCCGCTGAGCATGCCCTGGCGTGGGCTGCTGCGGCAGCGGTCCGACGCGGTTCCGATCTCGTGATCGCCACGACGAGCTGGTGGCCGGTGATGCTGGAACCCGTTCCGGCAGGAGTCCGTTTGGTGCCGGACGCCTGCGTGGATCTCGCTGTCGAGCAGGTGACCGCGCAATGGCCCGACCTGCGGGTATCCGGGCTCGAATCCGGCGGCGCCGGCGAACTGCTCGCCCGCGCCGCCGAACTCGACGCTTCGCTGCTCGTACTCGCCGCAGAGACCCGGACTCCGTGGCGAGCCCTCACCCGTGGTGCCGACCGGCCGCTCGCCTTCGTCGGCACCGTCGCCGGGCCGGTAGTGCTGGAGGTGCGCGCCCGGCAGCTGCGCCGTGACACGCTGTCGCTCGCCTTCGACCTCGCCCGCCCGACGGGGACAGGCCTGCACCTGCTGCATACTGCCTGGCACCGCCCTCGCCCAGCCGATCTCGCCGGTTTCGTTGTCTCCGAACTGGCCGACTGGCTGGTGGCCTACCCGAACGTCGCAGTCACGTATCAGCTCACCACCGGCCCGCGCGTGCGGGCGCTGAACCGCAGTGCCCGCACGGCAAGCGTGCTGTTGCCCGCTCGATAAGGCACCCATGCGCTGACCGCATAACCGCTCGCGTAAGCCGGATAGCGCAACAACGCCGCGCTGCCGTGGTCAAGTCAACCAGCGCGGAGGACCTGAGCCTTCCGCACCGGACGCTGCGTCCGCGCCGAAACAGCTGCGGTGTAAAGGGTTTCGTAGGTTTCGAGCGTCCGCTCCAGCCCGTGTTCGGCGACGATCTCCTGGCTGGCCCGTCCCATCTCGGCCCGGATCCCCGCGTTTCCGGCCAGGTCGGCCAGCAGCGAGCCGAGGGCGTCGGCCGCTCCGGGCGGGTAGAGGTAGCCATTGCGGCCGGGGTGCACGAGGTGCGGGAGGGCCATGGCGTCGGCCGCGAGCACCGGCAATCCGGCAGCCATGGCTTCCATGGTCGCGAGGCTCTGCAATTCCGCGGTGCCCGGCATGCAGAAGACGTCGTTCGTGCGGTAGGCGTGCACCAGACTGGCGTCGGACACGGTTCCGTGGAACATGACGCGGTCGGCGACGCCGAGTTCCCGGGCGAGGGCCGCCAACTGGGTTCGGCATGAGCCGTCGCCCACGATGTTGGCCCGCGCCGACGGTACGTGCCGGAGCGCGCGGATCAGGTCGTCGACGTTCTTTTCCGCGTCTAGCCGTCCAACGAACAGCACCTGGATCCCGCGGTCGCTCCGGTCTTCGCCGGGGCGGGGCGCGTAATGCGCGATGTCGATGCCGCAGGACACCACGTCAACCGAGCCGGGGAAGCCGGACTCTTCGAGCAACTGGGCAGCGCGCCGGGTCGGTGTCGTGACGATGTCGGCCTGCCGGAACACGCGGACGAAGTCCCTCCACGCCCAACGCCGCAGAGCCGCCGCCGCGCCCGCGGGAAGCGGCACGAAGCCGAGCAGGTTCTCGGGCATGAAGTGGTTCGTGGCGATCGTCGGCACCGCCCGTTCGCTCGACGCGGAGAGAAGCGCGCGGCCGACCGCGAAATGCGACTGAACGTGCACGACGTCCGGACGCAGTTCGTCCAGCAGGCGTCCGGCTTCGCGGCGCGCGCCGGCCGGGGTGCTGAACCGGAAGGTCGTGTGGAACGGGGTCCGGAAGGAGCGTACGTGGTGCCGCGCGAAACACGGATCCGTCCCCGGCGCGCGACGCGGCTCAGGAGCGAGGACATGGACGTCGTGGCCGCGGGCGGCCAGTCCCCGGGCCAGGCGCTCGGCGAAATGGGCGGCTCCGTTGACATCGGGCGGAAAGGTGTCCGCGCCGAGCAGGATGCGGAGTCCGCGGCGGGTCGTGGGCATGGGGTGCTCCTTGAGGACAGGCCGGCCCGGATTCTCCGAAGCCAGCACGAGGACGCCGGCCACGGCCGCGAGAGCCAGCCCGGCTTGGGCGATCGCCGCGGCCGGCGAGAGCGCGGGCCGCTCGCCGAAGAACACCGCACTGGTCAGGACAGCCGTGACCGGATCGAGCAGGGTGGTCACGGCGACGACGGTCGCGGCCGACCCGCTGGCGTAAGCACGGTGCAGCAGGAAGCCGCCAGCCAGCAGGAGCGCTCCGGCCTCGGCCGCGAGCACCAGGCCAGACCCCGCGGAACCGGCGACCAGATGCTGGATCCCCGCCCGCATCGTCGCGGAGCCGAGACCGAAGAGCACCGCCGTCGCGGTCGCCTGCGCCAGGCAACGCGACCGTCCTCTCGCGGCGCACGCGGCCGCGGCCAGGAAGCCCGCCACGGCGATCGGCGGCTGCGCACTGGCGAACCCCGGCAACGCCGCCGTCGCCGGGACGGCCGCGGACAACCAGACGAATCCGCTGACTCCGCAGCACACCAGCAGCATCGCGACGACGGCTCGGCGGGTGAGGTCCGGGTTGCGGACCAGCACGGTCAAGACAAGGCTCAGCACTCCGATCGGCTGCACGATGGCCACCGGAGCGAGGGACAGCGCGGTCAAGTGCAGGGCACTGCCCGCGGCCGCGAGGCCGCTGCCGAGCAGCCACCCGCGGCTGCGCACGACAGCGACGGTCAGCCCGCGCTCCCCGTCCGGGGCGGACCGCACCGATCCGTGCTGGAGGCGCACCGCCGCGGCGAACAAGCACGCGGCCGTCACCGCGAGCGCGACCGCCAGCGCGATCACTTCGCGGCTCCCTGGATCGCGCGGGCGACCGTGACGAGGATGGCCAGTTCGGCAAGCAGCGCGATCCGTTCCAGAAGCCCCTGGGGCAGCGCCGGCACGAACTGCGCCGCTCCGAACAGAAACGCCGTGACCAACCCGATCACGGCGCCAGTACGGACGCGGACCGACGCCCGCTCCCAGCCGCAGTGGACGAGCAGCTGACGAGACAACGACACCGAAGCCGACGGCAACGTTCCGAACAGCACAGCTCCGGCGACCCGGTGCACCTCGCCGTGCACAGTGGCCTCGGCAGCACTGGCATTGCCGCGGAAGACGAGCACCGTCACCAGCGCAATCGCCCACAGTCCGAAAAGGACCGCGGCACCGGCGCTGACCGGCATCGCGACGACCCGCGCGGCGAGGGCGAGAGCGCCTGCCCCGGCCAAAGCCAAGAGAACCGCGAGCGCGAACCAGGCCCGCGACGCGCGGTGCAGGGCGTAGTCGCTGACCGGGTCCCGGATGGGGTTCACCTCACGGCTGAAGGTCAGCGACAGCACCGTGACCACGGCTTGCGCCGCAATCACCGTTCCGATCGCGCACCGCACCAGAAGGTCCGTCCGCGCGGCTGGACGCAGGGTCAGGTTCACCCCGCCCACGCTGCCGACGGCCGATTAAAGACCGATGAGAAAACTCCCGGGTTCTGGTAAGAAGCGCGGCGGTTCCGGCCAGGGCCCGCCGGAAACGCCGATTGCGGAGCGAGGCCTGCCCACCGACAGACACCACGGCCCGTCCCACCGGCGAGAAGCGCGACAGCTCGGGCCAGGCCAGCCGCAAACCCCGATCCACAGCGAAACCCGTCCGCCGACGCACACCACGGCCCGCCCCACCGGCCGCCGCCCCACCCACAAACAAACGCCGAACAGCCCCTGCGAAAAGCGCAACGGCTCAGGCCAGGTCCGCCGCAAACCCCGATCCAGAGCGAAGCCCGCCCACCGACGCACACCACGATCCGCCGCAACGCCCGCCTCCCCACCGGCGAGCAATCTCCCCAGCGAAAAGCGCGGCAGGTCAGGCCAGGGCGGCCGGGAACGTCAGCTCGAACCGCGCCCCGCCGCCGTCGGCCGCTCCGGCCCGGACCGCGCCCCGGTGCTGCTCCACGACCTGTTCGACGATCGCGAGGCCGAGCCCGGACCCCGGCTGGGCCCGGGCCGTCTCCGCGCGGTAGAAGCGTTCGAAGACGTGCGGCAGATCCGCGGGAGCGATGCCCGGCCCTTCGTCGGACACCACGATCCGCGCTCCCCCCTCCGCCGGGACGACCGCGGCGGTCACCTTCCCGCCGGCCGGGCTCCACTTCGCCGCGTTGTCGAGCACGTTCAGCACCGCGCGTTCCAAGGCCGCCGGGCGGCCGTCCACCTCCGCGCTGACCGCGTCCACGCCGAATTCCACGTCCGGGTACCGGGCCCGGACCCGCTCCGCCGCCGAGGCGAGCACGTCGGCCAGGTCGACCCGCCCGACCGGCTCGGGTTCGCGTTCCCCGGTGGACAGCTCGACCAGTTCGCCGACCAGCGTGGTCAGCTCGACCGATTGAACGTCGAGATCGGCCAGCAGCCGGGTGCGGTCCTCCGGCGGGAGCACCCGTTCCTGTCCTTCGGCGTGGATGAGCAGCTCGATGTTGTTGCGCAGGCTCGTCAAGGGCGTGCGCAGCTCGTGGCCCGCGTCCTGCACCAGCCGCTGCTGCTCGTCGCGAGAGCTGCGCAACGCGGTCAGCATCGCATTGAACGAGACCGCAAGGCGCGCCAGTTCGTCGCTGCCCACGACCCGGATGCCGGCGGCGAGTTCCTGGGTGCGGGCGACGTCCTCCGCGGCGTCGGTCAGCTCGGCGACCGGCCGCAGCGCGGTCTTCGCTATCGCCCGTCCGGCGAACGCGGCGCCCGCGATCCCGATCAGCCCGGCCAAGGTCAGCCACGCGCCCAGCTCCGCGAGAGTGTTTTCGATCCCCTCGGAGTTGCGGGCGACCGAGACCGCTCCCCCGCCCGGCCGGGGCACGGTCCACACGCGGTAGCGATCACCGCCGATCTTCTCCACGTCCGCCCCCAGCGCCGCCGCCCCGGCCGCGACCTGCCGCGCCCGGACCCCGGGCGGGAACCCGCCCGGCGCGCCCGCCGTTCCCGCGCTCGTTCCGTCCGCGGTGAGGAATTGCACGGCGAGAACGTCGCGATGTCCTGGATCCGCTCCCGAATCACCGCGCTGGACGGTGTGCAAGGTCGCCAGCGCGTCCGCGGGAGTCGCCGCCTTCGCCGCGACTTGCGCGTACGTCTGCAGCTGCGCGTCGAACTGCTGGTACAGATTTGCTCTGGTCAGCAGCCAAGCAGCGGAAGAAGTCACCACCACCGCGACCGCCACCGCGAGCCCCACCATCACCGCCAGCCGGGTCCGCAGCGAGCGCTCGCGCCACCGCAGCCGTTTCACAACGGCTCGTCCCGCAGCACGTAGCCGACGCCGCGCACGGTGTGCAGCAGCCGGGGCTCCCCGCCCGCTTCCAGCTTGCGGCGCAGGTAGCTGACATACACGTCCAGCCCGTTCGAACCGGAACCGAAGTCGTAACCCCACACCTGCTCGAACATCGCCGCCCGGGTCAGCACGATCCTCGGGTGGCGCAGGAACGCCTCCAGCATCGCGAACTCGGTCCGGGTCAGCCGGACCGGCCGGTCGCCCCGGCGGACCTCCCGCGTGCCCGGGTCCAGGACCAGATCGGCGAACGCAAGCGCGGTCCCGGCCGAAGGGCGGGGAGTGTCGTACTCGACCCGCCGCAGCAGCGCCCGCACCCGGGACAGCAATTCCTTCAGCGCGAACGGCTTGACCAGATAATCGTCCGCGCCCGCGTCCAGCCCGGTCACCCGGTCCGCCACGCCGCTGCGCGCGGTCAGCATGAGGATCGGCACGTAGTTGCCCTCGGCACGCAACAGGCGGCAGCTGTCCAGACCGTCCAGAACGGGCATCATCACGTCGAGAATGACCCCGTCCGGGTTTTCCGCCCGGATCGTCTCGATTCCTTCGGCGCCATTGGCCGCCAGCGAAACGCTGTAGCCCTCGAACCGCAGCGTCCGGGACAGCGAATCCCGCACCGCCTCCTCGTCGTCGACCACGACCAGATGCATCCCCGCTCCCTCCGGCCGGTTCCGCCGCGATTCTCCCCGACGAAAATGAGAGCTTCATGAGAAATGGCGACCGCCGCCCGTTCCCCGGCGCACCAGGGGCCTCGACGGGCCCCTGCCCTCAGTCGCCTCCTGCGATCGGTGCCCCCGGCGCGAATGCCCTGCTCGTGCAACGCCGTGCCACCAGCTCGATCCCCGGACCCGGCGGTGCGCCGGGCCCGAGAGAGTTTTCCGAGCGTGCCGTTATTTCGGTTGCCCAGCACCCATCCGGCTCGTCTCGGCACGCCGTTCGATCTCCCATCCGGTGCCCGCCAAGGCCCGGCGGGCCCGTTCGAGGCATTCGCGGTGCCCGGACGCCGCGTCGGAGGAGAGCTGGTCGGGAACGTCGTTGTCGGACATCAGCGCACGCCTTTCCGCGGAAGGGTCCTGGACCGCCACCGCAGCACATCGGCGCACCGGCGGAGATCTCGTTCTGAGACAGATCCCGCCCCCGGCGCGGCCTACGCTTCGGCGACATCGATGCCCGGGAGGTGCGCGGATGCTCGAATACCGGAACGGAACGGTCGTAGTGCGCTTCCGCGCCGGGGAGACCGACCACCTCGCCGCGGCACTCGCCTATGCCGGGCCGCGACCGGTGGTGCTGACCGGAACCGCCCGCGAGTTCGCTCCCGATCTCGGGACGGGCCTGCGCTCGGCGCTGGCCGCCGTGCGCGATCATCCCGCGCCGGTGGTCGCCGCTGTCAACGGCGACGCGATCGGCGCGGGCTACGAGCTCGCCGAAGCCGCCGACCTCCGGATCATGTCCGGCGGTGTCGTGCACCCGGCTGGCTGGCCGCACGCCCTCGGCCCGGCCGCGGCGGTCGCTGCCGGTCTCGTGGATCTCCAGTGCCCGCCCGCGCGGCTGCTCAGCCTCGCCGTCCGGCTGGCCGGACACGCCCTCCCCCACGCCGCGGCATAGTCGACCGCGCCGGGCCCGCCCGTAGGGAGCGGACCCGGCGCGGGACCCCCGGTTCCTAGTAGATGTTGGACGGACGGACCATGCCCTCGGCGAGGTCCCCGAATCCCGGCGCGATGACCGAACCCGGGTTGACCACGACCTCCTCCACCACCGCCGTCTCGGTGGTGATCACCAGCGCCGCGATGGACGCCGCGCTCTCCAGCGCCGAGCGAGTCACCTTGAGCGGATCGATCACCCCCGCGGCGAACAGATCGCAGTACCCGCCGGCCAGCGCGTCGAACCCTTGCCCGTTGGCCAGTCCCGCGACGCGTTCCCGGACTTCGGCTCCCTCGTACCCGGCGTTGGCCGCGATCCAGTGCAACGGCTCGCCCAGCGCCCGCAGCACGATGTCGCGCCCGTGCGCCGCGTCGCCGTCGAGATCCAAGTCCACGTGAAGCGCCGCTTGCGCCAGGGCCGCGCCGCCACCCGCGACGACGCCCTCCTCCAGCGCGGCCCGGGCCGCGGCCAGGGAATCCTCGACGCGCAGCATCCGGTCCTTCAGCTCGACGCTGGTCGCCGCACCGACCCGCACCACCGCGATCCGCCCGGACAGCCGCGCGATCCGCAGCCGCAGGCTGTCCTGGTCGTGCTCGATCCGGGCCCGCTCCAGCTGCTTCTCCAGCTGGCCGATCCGGGCGCGCACCACGTCCTCTGCTCCGGCGCCGCCGAGGATCGTCGTCGAGTCCTCGGTGATGGTGATGTGCGCGCAGCGGCCCAGGTCCCGTTCGGTGACCTCGGCCAGCGTCACGCCGGAATCCTCGCTCACCACCCGCCCGCCGAGAGCCGCGGCGAGATCTTCCAGCTCGGCGATCCGCCGGTGCCCGAAGCCCGGCGCGCGGACCACCGCCCCCGCGAACGTGCCGTGCACGTTCCCGCTCACGATCAGCTGCAGCGCCGGGCCGTCCACGTTCTCCGCCAGCACCACCAGCGGCCGGTCCAGCCTGCGCGCCGCCTCCACGGTCGGCATCAGGTCCTGCACCTGGCTGATCTTCTTGTTGGTGAGCAGCAGCACCGGGTCGGCGAAGCTGACCTCCATCCGGTCCCGGTCGGTGACCATGTACGGCGAGGTGTAGCCGTGGTCGAACTCGATCCCGTCGGCCAGCTCCACGCTCAGCCCCGGCTGGTCCGACTCCTCGACCTCCACCACGCCCGCACGGCCCACCGCGGCGAGCGCCTGTGCGATCACCCGGCCGATGCGCTCGTCGTCGCTGGCCGCGAGCGTCGCGATCCGCTCCAGTTCGGCTTCGCCGGACACCGCGACCGCCGACTTGCGCAGGTATTCCACGACCGCTTCGACGGTCTCCTCGATCCCTCGCCGCACTCGCATCGGGTTCGCGCCCTCGCTCAGCGCGGCCAGGCCCTCGCGCACCATCGCCTGTGCCAGCACGGTGGCGGTCGTGGTGCCGTCGCCGACCGCGCCGTTGGTCTTCATCGCGACTTCCTTGACCAACTGGGCGCCCATGTTCGCGAACGGCTCCCCCAGCTGGATCTCCCGGGCGATGGTCACCCCGTCGTTCGTGATCGTCGGCGGGCCGGTCAGCTTCTCCAGCACCGCGTTGCGCCCCTTCGGGCCCAGCGTCGCCTTCACCGCGTCGGCCAGGGTATTGACTCCGAGCTCGAGCTGCCGCCGCGCGTCGACGCCGAACCTCAGCTGCTTCGCCATGGTGGTCTCCGTCCTTTCCTTGCGGGATCAGGGAATGAGGATCGCGCGGCCGCGGACCCGGCCGGCGCTGAGATCGTCGATCGCCTGCTGGAAGTCCTCCAGCCGGTACCGCGCGGTGTGCAGCTTCACGTCGCCGCGGGCGGCCAGCACCATCAGGTCCTGCAGATCGGAGTACGAGCCGACCAGGTTGCCGACGAAGTTGATCTCGGTGGAAATGATGTCGATGGTCGGGACGTCGATGTTCTCCCCGTACCCGACCACGTAGTAATTGCCCGCGCGGCGCAGCATCCGCACCCCCTCGGCGGTGGCGCCGCCTTCGCCGACGAAATCCACCACCGCTTCCGCGCCATGCCCGCCGGTCAGGTCGAGCACCGCGTCCGCCTGGGACCCGTCGGCAACGATCGTGACGTCCGCCCCGACTTCCTTCGCCAGCGCCAGAGCTGCCGGGTTGCGGTCCAGCACCACCAGCGTCGCCGCGCTCATCGCTTTCAGGCACTGGACGCCGATGTGGCCGAGACCACCCGCGCCGATGATCACGCAGACATCGCCGGGACGCAGCGATTTCGCCGCCTTCGCGGCCGCGTGCTGCGCGGTGAGCCCGGCATCGGCGAGCGCGGCCACGTCGGCGGGTTCGAGGTTGTCGGCGAGCTTGACACAGGACCGGGCCGACGTGCGCAGGTACTCCGCGTACCCGCCGTTCGTGTCGATGCCGGGGAAATCCGACTGCTCGCAGTGCACGTCGTCGCCGCGCCGGCAGGCCCGGCACAGCCCGCAGGTGATCAGCGGGTGCAGGATCACCTTGTCGCCCACCGAGACGTTGGTGACCGCGCCGCCGACCGCGTGCACCCAGCCCGCGTTCTCGTGCCCGATCGTGTAAGGCAGCGCGACGCCGGATTTCTCCGCCCATTGCCCTTCGAGGATGTGCAAGTCGGTGCGGCACACGCCGGCCGCGCCGACCTTGACCACCACGTCCAGCGGACCGGCGACTTTCGGCTCTCCGACGTCGCGGAGTTCGAGATTCCGGTGGTATCCGGTGACCTGGACGGCTTTCACGATCGGCTCCTGGTGTCGACGACGAGCGGCGCGGCCCCTTCAGGATCCGCGTACCGGGTGGCGAGCAACCCGCGGCAGAAATGCGCGTTGCCCTCGATCGAAATGCGGGTGGCGGCCGCCAAACGCAGCCACAGCGCGGTGTCCTGCTTGCCGACCGGACGGCCGGTGTGGTCCACGGCCACCCTCGCGTGCGCGTCGGTCGGCAGTCCGAGCGCTTCCCGCCGGCGCAGCAGTGCGTTCTTCAACCGCCCCTCCGGAAGGTCGAGCAGCTCCAGCAGCGGCAGCTCTTCGATCGTCCACGCGCCGCCGGCCAGCACCGCCCGGCAGCACCGTTCGACCGCGGCCAGATGGGCCTTCCGCTGGAACGTCCGGCGGAGTTCGTCCAGGCCCTGCTCCGCCTCGACGCCGAACGTGCCGACGTATCCGGCCCCGGCCGCGAGCCCGCTGTTGATCTTCGCCGAATCGTGGTGATCGTCCAGCAGCACCCGGACCCGGCCGGTGCCGGGCAGCGCGGAGAGCGCGTCGTAGGCGTCCGAGACCATCAGGTAGGCGAAATTCGGCGCGCAGAAGGAGGTCGGCAGCCGCAGACGCACCTCGACGCCCGCGTCGTCGATCGTGACCGAGCGGACGAAGCCGAGGTCGGTCACCGGCTGGTCCAGCTCGGGGTCGAACACTGTCGCCAGTGCCGACAGGACCTGCTCATCCAGGGAGACCGCGGCGGTGGTCATCGCGCACCGGCTTCCGCGGGCAGCCGGAACTGCGCCGGCACGTCCAGGTCGTACAGCGCGGCGGCGTTCAGCCCGAGGATCTTTTTCTTCTGTGCCACGGTGATCCGCGGGTACTCCGGGAGGTCTTCCGGGATCTGGAAGTCCACGAACCGCTCCACCAGCCACTGCGGCGTCCAGAGCGCGTAGTCGCTGCCGAAGAGGATCTTGTCCTCGCCGAGCCAGTACAGCAGTTCGCCGATGATCTGCGCGAAGTAGCGCGGGCGGGCGTGGATGAACGGCATCGCGACCGCGAGCCCGCCGTACACATTGGACTCCTGCGTGGCGATCCAGCAGAAGTCCTCCAGCCGGGGCAGCCCGACGTGCTCGACGATGAAGTTCAGGTCGAGGTAGTCGGTGGCCACGTGGTCGATGTCGGCCACGTCGAACGCGTCGCGGTCCAGCGGCCGGATCGTCGGTCCCTTGTGGACGTGGATGTTCTTGATGCCGAGCTCCAGGCATTCTTCGAGGTAGCGCCGCGACCAGGGATCGTCCAGCCGGTAGCCGCGGGAGTCGCCGTGCCACTCGGCGGTGTAGAGCTTCACGCCCTTGAGCCGCATGCGCTCGGCATCGCGGCGCAGCTGCTCCAGGCCGGCCTCGCCGTCGCGCGGGTCGTAGGCGTGGTTGTAGGTGAGCTTGCCGGGATGCTGGCGCACCAGGTCGAGGCATTCGGCGGTCTGGCCGAAGTTGTTGCGGTAGAAGTCCCGCAGCAGGGTGGCCTGGAAGATCGCGTGGTCGACGTGGCCGTCCTGGAAGACGTCCTTCATCAGCCGCTCGCCGCCGTAGTAGGTGTAGGTGCCGTAGTCCCACGTCGCCTCCTCCGGACTGAGGTTGCGGTGGTAGTCGTAGAAGCAGTCGATGAACTGCTTCCCGTGCACGTTCTTGATGTTCGACTCCCGCGCGTCCCAGATGTGGACATGCCCGTCGACGACGTAGTACTGCTCGCCATCCTTTGCGTACATCGGAGATCCTCGCCCTTCGTTCGTGCTCGGCAGTGCTGCGGTGGGAACGCGGCGGCGGGCGGCTCGGCCCGCCGCCGCGCGGTTCGGGGTCCGGCCTCAGCCCTGGGCCAGCAGGTCGAAGCCGATGTACTCGGCGGCGTCCTCCGGGTTGGCGAAGAGCAGGGTGCGGTCGTCGAGGTGCACCATGCGGCCGTAGTGGGTGGAGCTGATCTCCTCGAAGACCGAGCCGTCGAACTCCTGGCCGAGCGCGTCGGTCAGCTCGGCGTAGTCGAATTCGAGCAGCCGGGTGCCGTCGACGCGGATCATCGACGGGTATTCGACCAGCCCGACCCCCTCCTTGGCGCCCATCACGTCGGCGACCACCCGGCCGATCGGGGTGTTCATCAGGGTCACGCCGCACATGTTCGAGATTTCGGTCTGCGCACCGAACTTCATGTCGCTCACTGGTCCAGCTCCTTCGGAACGTCGAGCCCGATCTCCTCGAGGAGCTGGGCGAACTTCTCCTTGCTCGCGGCGAGCGAATCGGCGAACGTGCGCGTCTTCTCCGCCGGCTGCGACCAGATCGGCTGCAGCGCCTCGGCCGCGGCCAGGCACCTCGGCGCCCAGGCCGACAGCCACTCGCCGAACAGTTCCTGGTTGGCGGCGCCGTGTTCCTCGTCGCGGGCGAGCATCTGGAACAGCGACCGGGTGTAGGCGAGGTCGCGGCTGTAGTCGTACTCGCCGGTGCCGACCAGCGTCGGCGTCACGTAGTCGCCGTTCGCCGCCGAGACCTGCATGACGAGCTCGGACCGGAACAGCTGTCCGACCAGCTGCTCGAACACGACGTTGGCGCCGAAGAGCAGTTCCGCCCAGTCGCCGACCGCGGTCAGTTGCTCCACCACGCGGCGGGTGGGCTGCCATTCCTCCGCCGACTGCCAGACCGCCCGGTGGGTTTCGCCGTCGAAGGTCTCGAGCGAGTCGGACAGGTCCAGGTTGAACAATGCGAGGTCCTGGGCGAAGCGCATCTTGTGCGCGGCGGTGACCGCCACTGCGGTGTTGATCATGTTGGTCGGGCCGGAGCGCTGGATCGAGGTGAACACGTGCAGCGCCAAGCCGTTCTCGGCGTGCATCCACGCGCCCAGGTTGCGCGCGATGAAGGTCTGCCACGCCGGCTTCCAGTGGGCGTAGGCGTCGGCACGCTTGGCGTTCTCCAGGCTCAGCGCGACTTGGCGCACCACCGCGGAGTTGTTGCGGTAGAGGGTCTGCTCCCACTCTTCGTTGGGGTCGAGGAACGCGTGCCAGTTCGACGACTTCGCCCGCGTCCATTCCTGCGGGTAGCCGCCCGGTCCGTCCCCGAAGCCGTAGATCCAGCCCTGGCTCAGGTGCCGCTCCGGGTCGGGCTGCACGTCGACCGTCACGTCCTCGTACACGGTCGCGCGCATCTTGGCGGGCGTGAAGTAGTTGTAGGTGCGGCTCTTCGAGCTCGGAAACTCCAGCGCGCCGGCTTCGGAGTCGGTGAACTCCAC
Source organism: Amycolatopsis orientalis DSM 43388 (assembly GCF_000411975.1). Classification (GTDB taxonomy): domain Bacteria; phylum Actinomycetota; class Actinomycetes; order Mycobacteriales; family Pseudonocardiaceae; genus Amycolatopsis; species Amycolatopsis orientalis_D. The sequence continues at coordinate 201,715 of NZ_ASXG01000196.1, read as the reverse complement.
TTTCGGGAAGCTGCGCGTGGCTGTCGGACTGCTCGCCATGTTGGATCTCCTCTTACTGTCTTTGGGGGTCCGGGTGGCGGAGCCCCCGGCGCGGGGCGAAGCTCCGCTTGTCACTGGTCGTCACTGACCGAGGTCGTGAACTTGTCGTAGAACACCTGGTCTTGCGGTACCCCTTGCCTCGTCGCGAGATCGAGCGCGGCGTCGACCATCGGCGGCGGCCCGCAGAGGTACACCTCGGCGCGGTGCAGTTCCGGTTCGCGGGCCTCGACCACGTCGGTCACCATCCCCGCTTCGGCGGCCACGCCGAGTTCGCCCGCGCCGTCCGCGGACTCCGACAGCGCCACGACGAACCCGAAATCGGCCAGCCGCTCCCCCAGCGCCCGGATCTCGTCCAGGCAGAACAGGTCCGCCGCGGTGCGGGCGCCGTAGTAGAAGCGGATCCGCCGGGGGTCGGCCGTTTCGGCGAGGTGCCGCAGCAGGCTGAGGACCGGGGCCATTCCCGCACCGCCCGCCATCAGCACCAGCGGCAGCACGTGCCCCTTCTTCAGCGTGAAGTTGCCGTAGGGTCCGCGCAGCAGCAGGGAATCGCCGACCGCCAGGCCGTCCTCCAGCAGCGCCGAGAACCGGCCCCCCGGGTACTTCTTGATGAGGAATTCCACGTGGTCCTCGGTCGAGGGCGTGGTCGCCATCGAAAAGGACCGGCAGTCCTCGGTGCCCGGGATGGTCAGCTCGGCGTACTGCCCGGCCTTGAACTGGAGCGGGCTCGCGGTCCGCAGCCGGAGGCCGACGATGTCGCGGGTGTGCGGCACGATCTCGGCGACCTCAGCGGTGATCTCCTGCAGCGGAGCCGAGTTGAGCAGCTCGTCCTCGTCGAAGTTCAGCAGCTCGATGGTGCAGTCGCTGTAGGCGTGCGCCCGGCAGAGCAGCAGGTAGCCTTCCTCGACCTCCGCGTCGTTGCACGCGAACGTCGAATACCGCTCCATCTGCAGGTCGCCTTCGAGCACATAGGACTTGCAGGCCGAACACTGCCCCTCGCGGCAGCCGTGCATGAGGTGGACGCCCTGGCGGAAGGCGGCGTCCAGGATCTTCTCGTCCTCGGTGACCTCGATCTCGACGCCGACCGGTTCGAAGGAGATGCGGTGCTTGTCGCCCATGGGTTTCTCGATTCTTCCGGCGGGATCCCGCGGCCGGACCGCCCGGACGCGGCCGCGGGACCCGGGCTCGTCAGGCGACGGTGACGTTCGGGTTGGCGCGGTAGGCCGCGGCCCACTGCTCCCGCTCGGCGTCGGTCATCTCGTTGAGCGCGACGTTCGGGCTGGCGAACCGGATGCCCCGGATGTCGTCGAGCGTCCAGAGCTTCTTGGGGTCGTCGAGGTCCAGGTGCGGCTGCGGGATCAGCGTCTTCCCGTCGTCGCGGACGTAGCCGAGGTCCTCGACGATGTCGGCCAGATCGCGGTCGTGGTGCAGCGTCTCCCATTCCCGGTGCCCGGTGAGCCGTCCCATGTTCGGCGTCTCGCGGCCCTCGTACTCCGGCCGGAAGGCGACCTTGTCGGTCCAGGCGCAGGTCTCCGAGCAGTAGGTGCGCCACTGGTCGTCGACCTTGTCCACCACCAGGTCCTCGCGCACCAGGCAGGGCACCATGCACGTCCAGCAGCGGTGCGGGTACTCGTAGCCGACGTCCTCGAACGCGATCGGCTTGTTCCGGCCCGGGTAGCGCAGCCGGTTGTAGGCCTCCCACCACTTGCCGAACTGGTCGTACCAGCCCGGGTACTTGTCCTCGAACCAGGCGAAGTCGGCGTCGGTCATGCCGTCGATGCGCCAGTAGTTCACCGGCCAGCCGGTCGCGAAGAACTGCGCGACGCGGTGCACGTAGTGCTTGTTCGTGATCCGGTTCCACGCTTCCTCGACGAGGTCGTGCGGGATCACCAGGCCGTATTTCTCCAGCGGCAGCAGGTAGCTGCGGTAGTAGTCGTCGTAGATCCAGCGCCGCCACATCTCGGCGTAGGACTCGCGGTCCTTGCGGCGGTCCTTGGTGCCGTACTCGATGAACGTGCCGATCGCGGCGTCCACCACGCAGTGGTTGTTCCACCACGCGTACCGCAGGTCGCGCTCCAGCAGCGGCCGGTTGCGCTCGTCGGCCAATGCCATCAGCAGGATCGAGTAGCCGTTGCTGATGTGCCGCGACTCGTCGGACTGCACCGAGTGGAACACCGTCGGCAGCAGATAGTCGCCGTTGGCCGCGGCCTCGTCCGGCATCGCCACGAACAGCGTGTTGGTGAACGCGGTCTCGGCGACCACGGTCAGGTAGATGTTCGCCGCGGTGATCGCGTCGCCGGTGATGAAGCCTTCGCCGAACTGGCGGCCGATGGTGCCCGCGTAGTTGTTGGCGAACGCCTTCTCGGTGATGTCGAAGCCGGCCGGGTCGATGTAGTTGTTCATGTACAGCTTTTTGAGGTTCATCTGGATCGTCGAATGCCGGACCTCGTCGATCATCTGCACCGCGAGCCCGTTGTGGATTTCCGGGTTCGGCACCGCGTCGATCGCCATCGGCATCGCCCGCGCCGCGGAGATCTCCGGGAACGGGATGATCGAGAGGAACAGCTTCTGCCATTCCAGCCAGCGCTGCTGCACCTGCCGGAACATGTTCCCGCGGATCGCGCCGTCCATCGCGCCGAAGACGCGGTTGTCCTTTTCCTCCTCCATCGGGAAGTAGGACCGCATGATCTGCTTCAGCGGGTCCTTCTTCGGCGCCTTTTCGAACGTGTAGTCCGTCCCGAACCGGGTCGCCGGCGTGGCGAACGTCGGTTCCCACGACAGCTCGGTGATCTTGTTGTGCGCCTTGGTAAGGCTCTGCCTGCTCACTGGGGCCTCCTGGAACCGGCGGCATCTCCGCCGCTGTCCGTCTGACCGGCAGAGTGTGTGCCGGCGAAGGCTCGCGTTCTATCTCAATCTGAGATCGGGCCGACGGGCAGCAAAAAAACCCGCCCTCTGCTCCGGAGGGCGGGTTCGGAATGAACCGCGGGTCAGCCGAGCACGGTCATTTTCCCGGAATCCGGGAGTCCACTGTGCACACCGGAATCAGCTCATTTCGTCGACGATGCCGAAGGCGCGGATTTTGCGGTAGATCGTCGCCCGGGACATCCCGAGATCACAGGCCGCTCGTTCCTTGCTGCCGCGGTTCGCGGCGAGGCTGCGGACGATCGCGTCCCGCTCGATGGTCTCCAGCTTGGTGAGCCGGCGCCGGGTGAAGGTGCGGCATTCCGCGGGAAGATCGGCGACGTCGAGGACTCCGCCGTGCAGCTGCTGCGCCGCCGCGGCGAGCACCCGGTCGAGCTGGCGGACATTGCCGGGCCAAGGCAGCCGCATCAGCTGCCGGAGGCAGGCGTCGGAAGCGGACAATGATCTGCTGCCCGCCCGGCGGGCCAGCAAATGCGGCACGAGCCGCTGCACGTCTTCGATGCGGTGGCGCAGCGGCGGGACCTCGACTTTCCGCGCGAAGAACGCCATCACCGCACCCTGAATGCCGGGATCGACCGGTTCGCTGCCAACCGTGGCCACCACCCACGCGGGCGCGCGCTGCGCCGGATCGTTCTGCCACGCGGTGAACAGTTCGGACAGCGCGGGCAACACGGTGTCGTCCAGCGCGTCCAAATGCCGGAGGAGGACAACGGGCGGGTCGCTGCACGCCGCCTCCTCGGCGAGTGCGGGCAGCCACTCTTCGGTGACGTCCGCGCAATCGACCACAACCTGGCGGCGTCCGTGGCGCAGCGCCACCGCGCGGGCGATGGCCGCCTTCCCCGCACCGGTTTCGCCGCTCAGCGCGAGCCACTGCCCGCTGCCAAGGCTCGCGTCCGCCGCGGCGCAGGCCTGCCGCCACGCGGGGCTCGCACCGGCCAAACCGGGCAGCTGAAGCTCGGCGCGCGCGGAAGTGCGCCGGGAGACCGTCTGGTTCTTGACCCGGAAGATGCCTCCGGCGAGCACGTCGCCGCTGTAGACCGGCCGGTATTCGAGACGCGCGCTGATCCCCGACGGCAGATCGGCCAGCACCGTGGCGGGTTTGGCCGAGCCGGCGAGATCCGTGGCGTGCGTGATCAGCGCCGAGCGGTCGGTGACGTCGTAGCGTTCCTCGGCGTGGCTGTTGACCATGACGACGTCCTGGTTGACCGCGAGGACCGCCCCCGAACCGCGCCGGCAGGCGGCGAGGTACTCGCGGAAGAGGCTCAGTTCGCGCGCTCCGGTGCTGGCGAGCATCGCCTCTTCGATCCGTTTCGCGGTGGTGCGCGCCAGCGTCAGCAGGAGCGGGCCGGACGCGTCGGCCCACGAGGTGAGGTCCAGAATGCCCGCCAGGTGGCCGCGGACCGGGTGCACGATCGGCGCGCCGGCGCATTCGAAGCCGGTCAGTTCGCCGTTGAAGTGCTCGAAACCGGACACCAGCACGGATTTCTGGCATTCCAGCGCTGTGCCGATGCCGTTGGTGCCCACCGATTCCTCGGCGTAGCTGTAGCCCGGAGCGAGCGAGACCTGGTCCAGCCCGGCGGTGAGCGCGCGATCGGTGCTGAGCCGGTCGACGACCAGGCCGTTCGCGTCGGTCAGCAGGATCGCGGTCGGATGGCCGGCCAGTTCGTCGGACAGATTCGCCAGCACCGGAGCGGCACTGTGCGCGAGCAGGCTCTCCTCGTCGCGATCGGACACGTAGACCGGCTCCGGCCGCTCCACGTCGACCCGGTTCTCCAGCGCCCGCTGCCACGACGCGGTGATGACGTCGCGGACCCCCGACACCTCGGGCGCCCCGCGAGACAGGAACAGTTCCCGCAGGTCACGCATGGTCTCGTTGCCTCGAGTCGTCACCACCGTCTCCTTTGACGTCCAGTGCCGGGGGTCCTGCCCACCCCACAAGCACCATGGTGCACTCGTGGCGCGCGTCACTTTGTCTCATAGTGAGACAAGGCGTGGGCAGCGGCAAGGCAGTCCCCGCCTGACGACTGACGGCTCGGAAAGCAGCGGTTGGCCGAGGCCGTCGCACCGGCCGCTCGGGGAGGCGAGGCTGGATAGTCGAGAAGCGCCCATTAGCCCGCGTAGCACCGTGTCCCAACGGCAGGCCGTCCGAGCGGCCGGAGAGTTCGCCGGTGTACTGCAGGAGCATCCGGACCGCGGACGGCTGGCCTGCTTCGCGCCCGCCCTTGGCAGCCGAAGCACCACGTGGGCGGCGAAGGCCCTGGACGCGCCGCTGATCCGAAACGCCCATCCTGGCGCGCGCCGGTACGCCCTCGACCACCTGCACGATCGTCCGCCGCAAAGACCCGCGCAGTCGAACCTACACCCAGGTCCGGCCTGCACCGTCGGCGTTCCGACGAGAGTCGGCTCGCCGAGCTCACCGACGATGTCGTTGATGTGCTGCCCCAGCGCATGGGTCACCCAGCGTGTCACGCGCTTGGCCGTTCTCACTTCGCCAGCCTGCGCGTTACGTCCGGTAGTCGTGGCCAGCAGACGGGAGTACTGATGACCCAGCTACCGATCTTCGGCCAGCCGGCCTAGCCACCGGCGAAGCCCGCCAGCGACCAGGCCGTCACCTTGAAGGTCCGCTTTTCGGCACCCGTTTGCTCGCCGCGCCTGTGGTCTCGGCTCGGCCAGAGATCGGCGGGGCAGCCCTGTCCGAGACGGGGCGCAGGAATCGTCCCAGCAGCCCGAGCCCGCCGCTACCCGAGCCGCCCGAAGACGATCAGATGACACCAAATCCGGCGAACTCTGCCAACGCACCGCCTGCAATCGGCTCATACCACCGGGATCAAGCACAGCTGTGCCGGAAGCGAGCGTCGCCCTCTGGTCACTCCTCGCCAGTCGCTCACGCACGCTGACATCGAATGTCGTAGCGAGCAGGGGCGCGTCGACATCGGCGCCGGAAGCGCACTGCCGTGCGTCGCCGCATACTCCACCTTTCGCGTGCGCACACACAGCGACCTAACTTCGGGCACACCGCAGACACGCACTGACCCGCTGTCAAGCATCGAGCGCGTCAGCCACCTCACGTCCGGCGATACGCCCGAAGGTGACCGAGCGGAGCACGGACAGTGCTCCTGGGTATTCCTGGTACCACACGCCAGTCGCTACGCCGGCCGCGTAGAGGTTCGGAATCGGCGTCCCGCTTCCGGTGAGCACCCGCGCTCGCGTATCGGTGCGGATCCCGCCGAAGCAGAAGGTCACCGCTGCCGACCCGGGGAACGCCCGGAACGGCGGCTCGGAAACAGGCATCGCCCAGTTGGTTTTGTCGATCTCCAAACCCGTCGTGCGCTTGCCGTCTTTGGTCGACGGGTCGAACTCTCCCGGGCACACCGCGGCGTTGAAACTCGCGACCGTGGCAGCGAGCTTGTCCGGGTCCACGCCCATCGCTTCGCCCAGTTCCTCGACGGTCGTTCCCTCGTAGGGAGGCACATCGGTCTGGTTCAGGAACGCGAACCCAGGGAGCTTCGCCATTTCGGCGTCGTAGACGAAATAGGCCAGGTTTCCCTGGTCCCGCCAGACAGTCCATGCCAGCTGCTCGTTGATGCCCTCGAACGTCCGGCTTCCTTCGTCGATGAACCTCTCGCCGTCTTGATTCACCATGATCCCGTACGGAGCGCCGAAAATGCCGGGATCGGGCTTGTCCGAGCGCGGGTCGACTAGTTCCACGTGCAGCATGTCGAACTGGCCCGCAGTCGTCCCGCCGACGTCAGTGGCCATCCGCAGCCCGTCGCCGAGGTTGTGCCGCAGACCGGGTGCGACCGGCCGGATCTCGCCGGCCCGGGCGCCGACATGTTGGGTGAGCATCTGGTAGTTGCCTTCGAAGCCGCCGGACGCCAGCACCACACCGCCTGCTCCGACGGTGCGGGTGAGTCCGTCTGGGCCGCGCACCACCACTCCGTTCACCCGGCCGCGGTCGTCCTCGGTCAGCCGTGTCGCTTCGGTGTCGTAGAAGAACGTCGAGCCGGGGTACGCCTCGATCCTGGCGGCGAAGGCGTTGACCAAGGACAGGCCGCCGCCTTCGACCGCGCCGTAGTCGGATTCCATCGCGAACGGGGGCGCGGCGTGGGTGACGGTGACTCCGTGGCTCCGCATCCACTCCACAGAGTCGCCGCCCAGCCGGCGCAGCGTGTCGAAGTACTCCCGGTCGAACGCGGGGTCCAGGTCGAGCACTCGGTCCAGAATCGAGGGATTGACGACGCCGTCGGGGTCGACCATCACGTTGACCCACGACCATCGGGTCGCGCCGCCGCGGTCGGCTTCGCCGCTGCGCTCAAGGATCGCGACGGTCGGCGCCAGACCGCGCTCGGCGGCCGCCTCGAGGAAGCCGAGCGCCGCCGCCAGGCCCGCGGCCCCGCACCCGACCACCACGAGATCGAAATTCTCCTCGGACATCGACCTGTTCACCGGCCCTCTCCGTCTCGCGGAACAAAGGCGAATGCCCGTGCGGGCGCGCCGGTGCCGCCGACCAGAGGCAGGGGCGCGACCACCAGGTAAGCGCCGGTGGCGGGGAGGCGTTCGAGGTTGCGCAGCGAGGTGAGTCCGTATTTGTCGGCGCCGAGAAGGTAGTAGTGACCGGGGCCGAACGCGCCCGGATCCGGTTCCGTGCCTGGCTCCGGTTCGGAGGGCCCCGATCCCATGTTGTCGATGCCGATGGCCTCGACGCCGTATCCGCTCACGTGCGGATGCGCGGCAAGCCATTTCGCGGCGGCCAACGAGATTCCCGGCCAGCCTGCCGGATCCACGAAGCGCTCGGGATCGGAGGCCCGTTCGCTCCACCCGGTGCGGGCGAGCACCCAGGTGCCCGGCCGGAACCGGCCATGTTCGGCTTCCCATGCTTCGAGGTGCTCGGTGCCGAGCAGGAACGACTGGTTCCCGGCGACGCCGTCGGTCAGATCGATCGTCGCGATCGGCCCGGCCAGCCTGGTCGGCTCGATCTGCTCGACTGATTTGCCGTCCTTGCCGCTGATCCAGTGCTGCGGCGCGTCGACGTGGGTTCCGGCGTGCTCGCCGATGGTGAGGTCGTTCCACCGCCAGCCCGGCCCGGCTTCGTCGAAATTGCTCACCGGGTGCACCGAAAGCGGCGCGGTCGGGGCGAACGGTGCCGGCACCGGGACCACCGGAGTCGCCGGGCTCAGCGGCGTGGTGAGATCCACCATCTCCACGGTTCCCTGCGCGATGCTCTGGAAGAAACTGTCGATGTGCACGTGGTTTTTCCCTTCCCCGTTCATGAAGCCGGCAACTGCGCGCCGGGCAGGTAGGCGTTCGCCTCGATCTCGATTTTCATTCCCGGAGCCAGGAATCCGGTGACGTAACCGTGCCCGATGAAGCCTCGGCCGGGCATGCGCTCGCGGAACAACTCGTTGAGAACGCCGAAATCCGCTGCGTCGCTGAGCATGGTCCGGATTTCGTAGACGTGCTCGAACGTCGCTCCTGCCTCGTGCAGGACCTTCTCGATGTTGTCGAACGCGATGTTCGCCTGTTCCCGGAAGTCCTCCGGCATGCGGCGTTCCTCGATCGTGCCGCTGAGGTTCGTCAGCGCCGAGGTGCCCGAAATGAACAGCCACGGGCCGATCCGGACGGCCCGGTCGAAATGGCCTGCGGGTTCGGCGAGGGTGCCCGGATTGATCGGGACGACCTCGTAGTTGGTTTCCTGCCGGTGAACCATTCTCTACCTTTCCTTGTGCGTGTCCTGTTTGCCGACCAGCTCAGCCAGGGCGTCCAGGCGGGCGAGGGTTTCGTCGCCCGGTGCGGTCGGCAGGAGGAAGAGCACGCGCTCCACTCCCAGTTCCTCGTAGCGGTCGAACTCCTCGCCGTTCGCGGCCGCGCCCAGCACGGTGACCGGGACCGGCGCACGTCCGGCGTCGGCCGCTTTGTCCCGCAGCTTCCGGAGCATCGCGTGCAGACGCTCGGGCGGCTGGCCGATCAGGTTCGGCAGCCACCCGTCCCCGTAGTCGAGCACCCGGTCCAGCACGGTCGGCCCCATGCCGCCGACCAAGATCGGCGGATGCGGGCGCTGAACCGGTTTGGGCCACAGGTAACTCGGCGGGAAGTCGATGTGCTCCCCGTGGTACTCGGCGATCTCCTGCGTCCACAACGCTTTCATCGCCTGGATCCGTTCTCGCACGACGCGCAGCCGGACCGCGGGGTCGGTTCCGTGATCTCGCATTTCCTCCCGCAGCCATCCGCCGCCGACCCCGAAAAGGAACCGGCCGTTGCTCAGGTAGTCCACGGTGGCGACTTCTTTGGCCGTGTGGATCGGATCTCGCTGGAACACAGCGCAGATCCCGGTGCCCAGCTTGATTCGATCGGTGGCCGACGCCGCGGCGGCCAGCGCCGCGAACGGGTCCAGCGAGCGGTAGTAGGGACGAGGCAGATCGCCGCCGCCCGGATAGGGAGTCTTCCGGTTCGCCGGAATATGCGAATGCTCGGGAACCAGAAGCGACTCGAATCCGCGATCCTCGGCTGCTCTCGCCAATTCTTCCGGCCGGATTCCTTCGTCGGTGACGAACGCGGCCAATCCGAACTTCATGCGGATCCTCTCGGAAGACCGGACCAGACCCTCACGGCTCCGGAACTCGCCGCCATCGCGGAGACCACGGCACGTACTCGACCGGGACCCTCGCCGACCCGATGCCGGGTCACCGAGCAGCCAGTTCCGCCGCGGCGGCCTCGCGAACCCGCTGCCGTCGCGAACCGGCCAGCAGCACGAGGGTGGCCACGATTCCGGCGAGGACCGGAACGGCGAGGACGAGGAAGATCGTCGCGGTGGGCCAGCCGGCGCCGATCATCATGCCGCCGGCGAGCCCGCCGATGACCGGACCGAGCTGCCCCACCCCGTTCGCCCAGGACATCCCGGTCGCGCGCACCGCGGCCGGATAGGTGATCGCGGCGAGAGCGGGCAGGATCGCGTTGGCGCCGCCGAGGGAAAGTCCGAGCAGCAGCACCACGACGAGGAACGCGGCCGGGCTCAGCCGGACGACTCCGGCCACCGCCACGCCGGCGATCCCGACCAGCCAGAGCACCGCCAGCACGGCGCGGGCGTCGAACCGCCGCAGCGCGGCCGACACGAGCAGCTGGCCGGCCAGACCGCAGATCCCGAACAGGCCGACGAGCACCCCGGTCTGGGCGGTGCCGTAGCCGTTGCGATCGATCAGCAGCGGCAGGTAGTTCGCGATCAGGAACACCACGCCCAGGCCGACGAACGAACAGAACCAGATCAACAAGGTGGCGTTCAGGAATCGCCGCGACAGCACTTCGGCACCGGCCCACCGCCGCTGCCCGCGCACCGGCGGGGCGAGGTCGACGACGCTGAGGTCGCGGCCCGGGGACAGCCGAGCCAGGACCTCCCGGATCCGCTCCGGCGTGTGCCCGCGGGCGACCAGGACGCTCGCCGACTCGGGCACCAGCCATGCCACGACCGGCACGAGCAGCAGCGGCGGCAGGCCGCAGAGCACCAGCAGCGCCCGCCAGCCCCAGGCCGGAAGAACCGCCGAGGCGAGAAAGCTCCCGGCGATGTACCCGCCGGCGGCTCCGCACCACACGAGCGAGACCATCGACGCACGGCGGGCGGCCGGCGTGGTGTCGGCGACGATCGTGAGCACCGCGGGCACCATCGCGCCGAGCCCGAGGCAGGCGAGCAGCCGGAAACCGACGAACGCGCCGATCGACGGGACCAGGCCCATCGCCGCGGTGGCGAGGCCGAACACCGTGATGCCGACGATCGCGACGCCCTTGCGGCCGAACCGGTCGGCGAGCGGGCCGGCCACCGCGCCGGCGAGCGCCAGCGCCAGCACGCCCGCGGTGACCGTGAGCGTCACGGTCCCCATCGACGCGTGTTCCAGCCGGACGAGTTCCGGGTAGACGAAGCTCGCGCTGGCCAGATCGAGACCGTGGGCGAGCATGGCCAGGCACACGATCCCGACGACGAGGCGCTGCCGCGCACTCATCGCGGCGGAGTCCAGGAACTCCTGGGGAGTCATGGTCATCTGGGTTTGTCCTTTCCGCGGGCCGGAGATCAGTTCGCCGGCCGGATCCGGGCGGAGTGGTCTCACACCCACCCGTCGAGCGCGCCGAAGAAGGCGTCCGGGGCGTCGAAGTGCAGGTCGTGGCCCGCCTCGGCGAGCACGGCGACCTCGAACCCGCGACCGGCCAGCAGCTGCGCGGTCGCGGGACGGACCACCGAACCCTGCCCGGCGACCAGCAGCAGGCTCGGCGCCACGGCCTGGTCCGGGATGAGGCTCACGCGGTCGCGCGAGAGCCCGGCGACCGCGTCCAGCACCGCCGGATCGCACCGCGCGGCCGCGGCAGCAACCGCCGCCGCGTCCTTCTCAGTCCACGACGGATGCGCCGCGCGCACACTGTCCACTGTGGTCTGGGCCAGCAGGGTTCGCCGCTGGGCGAAGTACTCGGGCGGTTTGACGTCGTGTTCGAAGCCCGGCTCCGCGAACACGGCGCGACGCGGACGGAGCCGGTCCACGGCCTGGCCCAGCACGGTGGCTCCCAGCGAGTGCCCGAGCACCACGTCGGCGCCCGCGGGCAGGGTTTCGACCAGGTCGTCCGCCCAGTCCTCCGGCGAGTACCGGCCCCGCGGGCTCCGGCCGTGCCCCCGCAGGTCGGGTGCGAGGACGGTGTAGCCGAGCGCGGCGACGCGCGGCGCGACCGCGTGCCAGACACCGCTGTCGACCGTGCCGCCGTGGATCAGGACCGCGGTCCGTTCGCCGCGGCCGTAAACCTTGGTGTGCAGTTTCACGACGCGGCCTCGTTCTCGCCGGCGAGATGCGCCCGCACCCGGCTGGCCACCTGCTCGCCGGCGGTTTCGAGCATCCAGTGGCCGACGCCGGCCAACGTTTCGGACCGAAACGGGCCGCGCACGTGCTCGCCGCACCGCGCCGCGGTGGCCGCGGTGAGAGCGGGCCCCGCGGACCACACGTACAACGTCGGAACGTCGATGTCGCCGACCTTCGCCATTCGCTCCAGCGGGATCAAGTGCCAGGCGATCGCCGCCGAGAGGATCTCTTCGGTTCCGGTGCGGGCCACGGTCCGTCCGATGTGGACTTCGGGCATCCCTGCGCCGCGAAGGAATTCCCGCAGCCCGCGGCAGTCGTCGGCGAGCAGCGCCCGAGCTGCGGGGACGGGTGGGCTCATTCCTTCCAGCTCGGTCCACAATGCACGTTGCTCGGCATCGGTCGCGACCGCCTCGGCGAAGCTGCGCGGATGCGGGAACCGCAGCGCGGTCAACGTGCGCACCCGCTGCGGCACGACCGCTGCGAGTTCCCAGGCCTGCACCGCGCCCATGCCGAAACCAGCGATGTGGAACCGCTCGAACCCCAACGCGTCGGCGACGCCGAGCGCATCGGCGACGACCGCATCCAGCGTGTAGGTCTCCAGCGGCGGACGCGCGCCGGGCGAGTAGCCGCGCTGGTCGAACGCGATCGTGCGCACTCCTGCGTCGCCGAGGCAGTGCCCGAGTCGGTCCCAGCTTTCGGCACCCTGCGGGAAACCGTGCAGCGCGAGCAACGGCAGGCCGCTCGGCGGACCCCATTCCCTGGTGTCGAACGCGAAGTCGCCGACCCGCAGGCGACCTTGCCGAAACGCGGTCATCGCGTACTCCTTCCGTCCACAACGGACACTGAACAGACCGGCCGGGCCATCAGGCGGGCGTTTCGTCGCGCACGACGAGCGACATCCGGCCCAGGCCGGTGATCTCGGAGTCGACCCGGTCCCCCGCGGACAGATAACGCGGCGGGTCGAGCTGGAACCCGCACCCCGCGGGGGTCCCGGTGAGCAGCAGGTCGCCGGGCCGCAGCTCCATGGTCGCGCTCACCGACGCGATCAGCCCCGGCACGTCGACCAGCATCCGGTCGGTCGAGCCGTCTTGGCGGAGTTCGCCGTTCACCGACAACCGCAGCCGCAGCGGCCGGTCCGCGTCGAACTCGTCCGGCGTGCTCAGCCATGGCCCGAGCGGGCAGAAAGTCGGGAATCCCTTGCCCCGCGCGATCTGGAGCTGCAACGGATGCTCCAGACCCGCGCCCAGCGCGACGTCGCGCGCAGTGACGTCGTTGGCCATCACGTAGCCCGCGACGTGCCGGTGCGCGTCCTCTCGCCGGATCCGCCGACCGGCCCGGCCGACGACCACGCCCAGTTCCAGCTCGTAGTCGAGCTGGCCGGTCTCGGGCGGCCGCACGATCGGCTCGTGCGGCCCGCTGACGGTCTCCGGCGGTTTGAGGAACACCACCGGTTCGCCGGGCGCCCGGGGCAGCACGCCGTCGGCGTGGTCGGCGTAATTGAACCCGATGGCGACGACTTTGCCGGGCCGCGGCACCGGCGGACCGAGCCGGACCGCGGCGAGCGGAAGTGTCTCCTCGTCCGGGACGCCGGCGAGCAAGGGAGACACCGATTGCCACACCGCGAGCACCTCGGTCGCCTCCCGGGCCGGGATCCCGGCACGCCGCAGCAACGGCCGAAGCGGCACCACTCGCGCGTCGTCGACCAGCGCTCCGAGCTCCTCCCCGCCGGGAGGACCGAACGTCACGAGCCGCATCGCGGGACCTCCTCGGGATCGTGGACGGCGATGGCGGCGGTCGGACAGTCGCGGGCCACGCGCAGGACGGCCCCGAGAAGACGCACCGGCAGCCGCCGCTCGCGCACCCTCGCGCGGTTGTCCGCGTCGTCGAAGGCGAAGACTTCCGGGCAGGCCTCGACGCAGTTGCCGAACCCGCAGCACACGGTCCGGTCGACGCTCACGTTCATGCCGCACGCCCCAGATCCAGGTGCAGCGAGCGGAGTTCCGCGAACGTCAGATCCAGCTGCCGTTCGGGCTGCCGGGTCACCTGGGCGTCGGGGAAGCGCGCGAAGAAGCGCGGCAAGAAGATCTCGCCTTCCAAGCGCGACAAGGGCGCGCCGGGACAGTAATGGGCGCCGGCGGCGAACGCGAGGTGGCGCCGATCGGCACGCGCGAGATCGAACCGGTCCGGATCGGCGAACCTGCGCTCGTCCCGGTTCGCGGCCGCGAGGCCCAGCACCACGTGCGTGCCCGCCTCCAGCCGCTCCCCCGCGAAAGTCAGCGGGATGGCCAGGTCGCGCCACAGGAAGTGGATCGGCGCGTCGTACCGGAGCGTCTCGTCCCACGCATTCGTCGCAAGACCCGGATCCGCGCGAAGGGCAGCCAATTGCCCAGGGTGCTCCAGGAGCGCGAAGACCGCGGCGGCGAGGGCCACGCGGGTGGTGTGGTAGCTCGCCATCAGCAAGCCGGTCAGCGCGGTGACCACGGCGGCGTGGCCGAGGCCCCCGTCGCTGTCCGCGGCCGCGACCAACGCACCGACCAGATCGTCCTCCGGAAGCGTGCCGCGCAGAGTTCCGACGACATCGGTGAAATAGTCGAAGTAGAACCGAGCGGCCTCGTCGGCGGCTGTCCTGGCCTCCGGGGTGAGCCCGCCCTGTCCCAGCACCGCGTTCAGCGCCGGGACGTGCCGCAGCAGTTCCCCGGCATCCGAGTCGGGAGCGTGCAGCAACCGGCAAGCGATCCTCGCGGGAAGCACCGCCGCGACGTCGGCGACGAAGTCGACCTCTCCCCTGCCCGCCAGCTCGGCGAGTTGCGCATCCACGAGCTCGGTGAGCCACGACCGCATCGCGTGCACGGTGCGCGGCGTGAACGCAGGCGCGATCAGCTTCCGCAACCGGGTGTGCTCAGGCGGATCCAAGCAGGGCAGCGAGTTGCGGTAGAAGGCCGCCGCCGGGCCGGTGCCGAGATGTTCCGGCACTCCCTCGTCCGAGCGCACGCGCGCCCGTTCGTCGCGCAGCAGGCGGTCGACGTCGGCGTACCGGGTCAGGATCACGCACGGTCGTCCGCCCAGCTCGGTGCGTAGCACCGGCGCTTCGTCGCGCAACCGCCGGTAGACCGGGTACCGGTCGCGCAGGAAGGCCGGGTCCGTCGGATCGAAGATCGCCGCTCGGGTCATCTTCGGAGCGTAGGAATCCCCGCGGTGGAGCGGCATCGGGCAAATCCCAGAATCGGGCCGGTCGATCCTGGGGAATCCACACGCCTACAGCTCGGCCTGCAGATCCAGGCTCAGCACAGACCGCACCAGACCGGGAAAACTCCGCGGGTCCAATCCGGACAGCTCCTGCCACCGCGCCAGCCGATACCCCACCGTGTTGGCATGGACGTGCAGCTCCGCCGCGGCGCCGGCAAGGGTGAACCCGTGCCGGCAGAACGCGAGCACCGCCTCGGCGAGGCTCGGATTGTCCCGCGCGACCTCACGAGCCCGCGCGAACAGCGGCACCAGCCGGTCTTGGCTGCCGGTCAGGCTGGCCGGCAGCCATACGTCCTCGAACCGGACCACGCCGCCGGTCCCGAAGGCCAGCGCCTGGTCCGCATCGGCGATGCTCATCTCGGCACCGACCAACCCGTCCCGCACCAGGCCGACCCCGAGCCGAGCGTCCGGCCCGGCGAGCCGCTCGAGACGCGCGAGCACCCGCTCGGCCTCGATCCCTTGCGCCAACACGATCATGAGCGCCCCGTGCAGACCACAGTGGACGACTCCGGGAAGCTGTCGCGCTCCGCGCTGGAGCGGGTCGAGCTGACCCTGCGACCACTCCTCCGCCGGCGCGCAGAACGCCTGGAACGATGCCGCAGGATCGAAGCCCAGCTCGCGCGCGACATCGCTCGCCTGCGGCCCGGTCGCGCCCCCGCCGCGCAGGAGCTCGAGCAGCCGCTGGCGCAATCCGACCTCGTAGCCGTGCCGGGCGCCTGCCTCCGCCACGTAGGCGTCGACGACGACACTGCACATCGACTGGATCCACAACCAGATCGGACCGACCAATTCGATCAGGACCTCCTCGGCCGCACCCGCGACCTCGCGCAGCCGGTCCCACAACTCGCGCGCGACGACATGAAACGCAGCCACCACGTCGTAGACCGGCAACCCGTAATAAGCCCTCCGCCGCGAAGCCTGCTGCACCGCGCGCAACTGAGCGGCCGTCGGCTCGGCACCGACCGCGAGACTGGCCAGCAACGTCTCCGCCGTATCCCGCACGGTCCGTCGATGCTCCGCGCGCGGCAGCTGCGCATACGACGGGATCTCGCCCCGGATCCGCTCGGTCAGCTCGTCCGCGATGTCCTCCAACCGCTCTCGCAACACCCCGCACAGCGCGCCGCGTTCGGCCTGCCCTTCCGACTCGCTCATCGACACATCAAAACATGCGCGACGGCCCATGCCGGTTTGGATCAACGGCGAGAACCACTGCGTGGCCGGCGACAGGTCCACCTCGATCGCGTCGCCAGAGCCAACCCGCGATCGTGCGGTCCGGTTCGATAGCTCCGCACCGGAACGCAGGAGCGAGGCAACACCACCTCGCATCGGGGCTACCCGGGGAACGGTGCGGCTGCTCGCCAACAACGCCGCCAACGCTGGTGATCCCAGCTAAACACGATGCACCGCGTTCCGTCCGCTCGCATTCCCTGCCGGGCCGGTCGAGGGACCGGCCCGGGGAAATGTCAGGAAAGCAGCTTGCCCCACCGGGGCGCGAGCAACGGGGCTCCGACGAGCTGCAGGCACCGCCACAGCGTCACCGCGACTGAGTCGAGCGCCGCGACGCCGGTGCGGGATTCCAGGTCCTCGACGACCGGTGCCCCGTACAAGTTGGTGCACAAGAACACCAGTGCGTCCGGACGGTCCGCGGCCAGTCTGAGCGAGCCCGGCAGCAGTTCGTCCGGCCGGACGCGGGCGAACGATTCGTTGTCGCTCAGTCCGAGCGCCTGGTGGCCGGCGACGCGGATGCCCTCCTCGGCGTATCGCTGGATCACCTGGAGGTTGACGTCCTCGGTGTAGGGCGTCACGAGGCCGATCGTGCGCGTGCCGAACGCGCGGAACGCGTCGAGGTAGGCCAGCGTCGACGTGGTCGCGGGCACGCCGGTGGCCGCGGTGATCTCGTCGGCGATCTCGCGGTCGTGGCCCGGGCCGAGCCACGAGCCGGACGTGCCGTTCCACGCGATGACGTCGACGTCCGCCGTCGCCAGCAGTTCCGCCGCGCGGCGCATGCCCTCGACGTCGAACTGCTTGTCCGAGCCCGCGTCGAGCGCGATGCGGGTCACCGGGATGCGCGTCGAGTGGATCGTGACGTCGTCGCGCTCGCCGAGGATCCGGTAGCTCATCGGTTCCAGGCACGTGTTCGACGACGGCACGATCATCCCGATCCGAGCCGGCCGCTGGGTGTCCGCCATGGTCAGATCCTTTCCGCCGCGGCGAGCCGGGCCGCCGGCCGCGGATTGTCGGACGCGGCCTCGCGATACCCGAGCCGCGGCGTGAACCGGCCGACCGGGCCGGGATCGTGGAACCCCTCCTCGTCGAGGACGACGCGACCGCCGGCGACCACGACCTGCGGCCAGCCGCGCAGCTCCTTGCCGTCGAACGGCGAGAAGTCGGTGCCCATGTGCAGCGCGCCGCCGGTCACCGTCCGGGTCTCGGCGGGGTCGAAGACGACCAGGTCGGCGTCGTAGCCCGGGGCGATGATTCCCTTGCCGGGCACGGCGTTGATCCGCGCCGGGCCGGTCGAGAACAGCTCGGCGAAGTGCTCCAGCAGGCCCGCCGACGGGGTGCCGTGCTCCCCCGCGGCGTCGGCGAGCGCGGTGAACGCGACCGGCATGCGCGTCTCGACCCCGGGGAGACCGTGCGGCATCTGCCGGACGTCGTCTTTGCGCTCGCGCTTCTGTGTCAGGTCGTAGCAGGAATGGTCGCTGGAGACGGTGTGAATCGACCCGTCCGCGAAGCGCCGGCGCAGCGCCGCGACCGTCTCCGGCGAACGCATCGGCGGGCAGCAGGCGAACCATTCGGGGAAGCGCGAGGAGTACACGCCGTCGTCGAGGACCAGGTAGTGCGGGCAGGTCTCGGAGTGGATGTCGAGCCCGCGCGCGCGGGCGGCGGTGACCAGGTCGACGGCGCCGGGCGTCGACTGGTGCACGAAATACACTGGGGCGCCGGTGTATTCGGCCATCGCGAGGACCTCGCGGACCGACGCTTCCTCGACCAGGTTGGGCCGGGTCTCGTGCAGATGCTCGATCCCGATCCGTCCAGCTTCCGCGCTGCGCTCCGTGCAGTCGACGACCATGGCGTCGTGCTCGGCGTGGACGTAGGCGAGGCCGTCGAGCCGCACCATTTCGCGCAGCACTTTGAGGACGGTGTCGTTGTCGGCGATCGTGGTGCCGCGATTGGTCATGTACAGCTTGACCGACCGGATGCCCAGCGCCGCGAGTTCCTCCAGCTGCGCGGGAACCGTTTCGTCCCACTGGATGACGGAGCCGTGCAGTGCGACGTCGCACCGGGATTCCCTGGCCAGCTCGATCTTGTTCTTCGCCGCTTCGAGCGGGGTTTCGCTGGCGTCGCGCGGAATTCCGAAGTCGAGGATCGTCGTGGTGCCGCCCCACAGCGCGGCGGTCGAGGTCACCGCGAAGTCGTCGAGGGTGCGGTAGCGGCCGGTGACCTGGGCGACGTGGCAGTGCCCGTCCACCCCGCCCGGGAGGATCGCCCGCCCGGCGGCGTCGACGACCCGCTCCGCGGCGGGCACCGGCTCGGCAGCGTCGACGAGGGCGGCGACCCGGCCGTCGTGCACGACCACATGGGCCCGCTGCGTGCCGGACGAGTTGACGACAAGACCGTGCGCGAGAACAAGATCGGCTCTCACTGGGCCATCCCTTCGATAGCGGCGGCGGAACCGTCGGGCGCGCTCGCCGCGGCCTGCGCCGAGGCGAGCATGGCGTCGAGTTCGGGACTCAGGCCGGACCGCGCTTTCCGAGGCGGGACGGCGAACGACCCGGCCCGGTGCGGGCCGGATTTCAAGCCCACGACAGCTTCGGCGAAGCGGATGCCCGCGCCGATGCCGTCCACGACCGGCACCGGAATCTCGCCGGCGACCTCGCGAGCCAGTCCGGCGAGCGGAGCGCCGGCGAGGACGACCACGTCGGCGCCGTCCTCGGCGACCGCGAGCCGCGCCAGTTCGACGAGCGACGCGCGGAAATCGTGCTGCACGGTCCCGATTCCGCGCAGCGCTTCCCTGATCGACCGGATCGACGCGAGCCGTCCGCCGAACCCGAAGCGCTCGACGCATTCGCGATACCAGGCCGTGATGCGGTCCGAGATGGCGATGACCGAGAACCGCTGCCCCTGCAAGGCCGCGGCGCACAGGGCGGCTTCGGTGATCCCCAGGACCGGCACGTCGGCAAGTTCCTTGAGCGCCGGCATCCCCGGATCGCCGAACGCGGCGACGACGATTCCGTCGACGTCTCGGTGCTCGGCGACGACCTGCGCGACGGCGCCCGCCGCGATCAGCGATTCGAAACGGGTCTCGATGTATTCGACGCCGTAGGGGGCGGTCCGGACGACCAGTTCAGTGGTCGGCGCGGCGGACCGTTCCGCCTCCGTCCGGATCAGGGTGGTGACGTCGTCGCTGATGTTCGGGTTGACGACGAGAAGTCTCACGGTGGCCCCTCGTTCTCGGGACGCCGCCCGGCGCCGGCGGCGTCAGACGGTGTCCGGGTATTGGGTTCGGTACTTGCCGATGTGGCGCTCCGACTGGGCGGCTGCCCGCTCCGGGTCGCCGGACGCGATCGCGGCGAGGAGGTCGCGGTGCTCCTGCAGGAGCTCGGGCAGGTCGAGCACGTGCCGGAAGAGCCAGTGCATCCGGCCCTGCAACGGTTCCAGCGCGGTGCGGAGGAACTGGTTGCCCGCGATGCGGGTGATCTCGTCGTGAAACGCGCTGTTGGCCCGGTGCGCCTCGTTGACGCTGCCGCGCGCCAGCGCGTCGGCGGCGTGGTCGAGAAGCGCCTTGAGCCCGGCGAGGTCTTCGTCGCTCGCGCGCTCGGCAGCGAGCCGGCAGGCCAGCACCTCGAGCGAAAGCCGGACCGCGAACAGGTCCTCGACCTCCTGGTCGCTCAGCCCGGCGACCACCGACCCGCGCTGCCCCCGCTCGGCCAGCAGCCCTTCCTGCGCGAGCATCCGCAACGCCTCGCGCACCGGAAGCCGCGAGACGTCGAATTCCGCGGCGAGGTCGCGCTCGACGAGCCGGGTGCCCGGCGGGTAGTAGCCCTCGAAGATCCTGGTCCGGAGCGCGTCGCGGATCGCCTCTCGCCGCGGGCGGTCCCGGTGCGGACCTTCGGCCGGCTGTGCCATGGCTTCCCCCTTCGCGTCGGGCCGCGCGACCGCGCGGCGGATCCGGCTTCATTCGACCACATCCGGGTTCGTGCGCCCGTCGGCCGGCGAGGGCGCGCCGGCCGCTCACACCGGAAGCCTTTTGCGGTAGTCGAGGGCGAGCACAGCGACGCCCATGATCACCGCCGAGGCCACGAAGTAGAGCAGCGCGCCGGTGTAGCCGTGCGTCGCGCCGACGATGAACCCGACCGCGATCGGCGTCACCATGCCCGCGATGTTGCCCGCCAGGTTCATCGCGCCGCCCAGCACGCCCGCGTTGGTGCGGCCGCCGAGAATCGCCGGCACGGACCAGAAGAGCCCGACCCAGCGCAGGAAGAACAGCACGGCCGAGAGCAGCGCGACCGCGGCGAGCGGGCTCCCGACGATCGTCACTCCGACGAGGCCCAGGGTGACGATCGCGCTCGAGATGCCGAGCAGCGAACGCATGACCGCGTTGGCCCCGTGCCCCTTGGCGCGCAGCCGGTCGGCGAGCAGGCCGCCGAGCAGTTCCCCGACGAAGCCCGCGCCGAAGATCGCGAAGGTCGACCAGCCGATCGACGCGAGCTTGAAGTGCTTCGCCTGCGACAGGTACAGCGGGCCCCAGGTGAGCAGGCCGTAGAACACGCCGTTGAACCCGAGCCAGCCGAGGCACATCGCCCAGAACGAACGGAACTTCAGGTAGGGCAGCAGCGCGCGCCGGGTCGTCGCTCCGGCGGCCGCGGCTTCCTCGTCCTCGGCCCGGTGGGACGCCTCGATGTACTCGGCCTCGGCGTCGTTGACCGACCGGTGCTGGCGCGGGTGGTCCAGCACGTACCACCACACGGCGAGGCCGAGCAGCGCGGTCGCGAGACCCGCGATGAGGAACGACGTCCGCCAGCCGCCGAACAGCGCGATCAGCCCGCTGATCAGGATGCCGCCGACGCCGGCGCCCAGCGGCGCGCCCGCGTCCAGGATCGTCGCGCCGCGGCCGCGTTCCTTCGGGTGCATCCAGATGGCGTTGAGCTTGCCGCCCGCCGGCATCACGCCGGCCTCAGCCACCCCGATGCCCATCCGCGCGAGAAACATCGTCAGAAACCCGCCCGTCAAGCCCGACGCCGCGGTCGCCGCGCCCCATCCGACGCAGGACGCGGTGAGCACTTTGCGCGGGCCGAACCGGTCGATCAGCCAGCCGACCGGCACCTGCATGAGCGCGTAGGTCCAGAAAAACGCGGACAGCAGCAGGCCGGTGAGCTGGGGAGACAGACCGAACTCCTGCTGGACGAGCGGCAGCGCCACTGAGATCGAGCCCCGGTCGACGTAGTTGACCGTGACGAGGACGAGCAGCAGGACGAACAGCATCCAGCGGACGTTCGTGCGCCTGCCGGTCGCGGCACGCGCCTGCGGAGTCGATGCGCCTGCCTGCGGCGACGTCCGACCTTGAAGCGACATCGGTCCTCCTTGACGACGGCGGAGACGGACTGCGCGGCCCGCTGGCGGATCGGCGCGGCCCGCAATGCGCGACTGCTTCTTGGGATCCCGTATTGGGATCCCAAGAACATAGGCGCGGCCTCGAGCGCGGTCAAGAGCCGATTTCCCTGCATCCGCTCGCCGGCGTCACCCGGCCCGACGGCATGCCGTGCGGACCGCGGCCAGGAAGCTCGCTGTCTCATCCGAAATGCGGCGCACTCCGCTGTCCGGCCTGGACGCGTGTTTCGTGATCGGAACTCTCGATCGGGGCACCGGGGGCGGACAGTTCGGACCGGAGACCGCGGGATCCGCGCGCCCTGGATGTCGAGTTCCTCGTCCCGCCTTCTTCTTTGAAGACACGAAGGAACACGACGATGGCGGCGACTACGTCGTAGCAGCGCTCCCGCGCGATCACCTCGGCGACTTCGGCTGGCGGGATCGACTCGCCCAGCGGCAGTGCCGCGAGTTCGTCCGGATCGATCTGTCCGTCAGCAAGGTCGGTGCTGTCCCAGCCTGGCACGCGGGCGTCGCCCTCGCTTGAGCGCCACAGCTGCAACGCCGAGATCTACGATGACCGCCGTGGAACCACTGCCCGCCCTCGTCCACCTCGACAGCCCTTTCATCAACTTCCGAGACTTCGATTTCGGCGAGGGCTCCCACGGTTACCGCTGGATTGACTTCAAGCGCTTCCAGCTACCGCCCGAGACGCTGGACGACCGAGACGTGCTGGCCGCCTTGATCGCACATCCTCAGTTTCGGGACACCTACGACGGAGGCGGCGTTCAAGGCTGGCCACGGCACGGTCAGTGGTGGCTTGACCGCATCACCCCTGACGCCTACGAGACCGTCGATGCCGGGACGGCGATCGATATCCTCGGCTCCTGGGCCAACCAGCATGGAGACGTCCCGGAAGCACTCGCATCACGCCTGCGAGAGGACGTCTACGCCCCAATCAGCAAGGCAACCACCAGATACCTGTTGGGACAGCTTCCCGAAGACGCGATCCACGACTACGGCCCGATCCACATCGACTACCACGAACTCGTCCTCATCGACCGCCCGGCAGCGACACTCAGTCTCCTGGTCGCAGCTGACGACTGACGCCGCGGCCACCGCTGCAGACGCTTTAGGCGGGGTATTCAGCCAGTTCCAGTACCTGACCGCACCACTAGCACCAGCGCCTCCAGGTTCCAGGCCAAGGTGGACGCAGACACCGCGTCTGGAACGTCGACACCCAGCAGAAAATCAGGGGCAAGATCAAAGAAGTCGTCGACGGCATGGCCGTCGTCGGCGCACTCGTCGCCCCCGTCGCCGAGGTCGTCACCGCGGGCGGCGGGATCGCCATCACCCACGAAATCCCTGAACCGAACTATCCGAAAAGCCAGTTGCAGAGCCACCTCAAACACGCCAAGGACCTCGGCGTCGACCAGAACTGGAGCAACGCCGGTGCCAAAGCATACGGGGACGCGCAGCGGAAGTTCGAGGAAGACCCCGCCAACTCGATCAAGACAGCGAACGTCGGCCGCTACCGCGGGGAGCCCGCGATACTGATCGACAACGAGAACACCCGGCTCTGCGAAGTGCTCAGACCCGATGGAACATACTGGACGGGTGGGAAACTCAACGTCCAGCAGCTTCGCAACGTGATCGAACGAGGGTCCCTGGGTGGAGGGTGAAATGAGCGCTTGCGAAGAAAACAAGCACGACGCTGCCGACTACGGCGAGCTGATCGCGCGGTTCGTCGACCGCACGATCGACGCGGGCCAGTTCGAGCAGCAGTACCTCGACCTGATGAAGAACGACGAGGCTCTGCACCCCGATGACGTGTTCGCCGTCCTCGACGAATTGTTCTCCGAGGTCGACGAGTACGTCGTATCGCCGGAGGCTTTGCCGGCAGAGCGCCGTGACCTGGACGAAGCCTTGCGCCACCACGCCGCTACTGCCCTGGCACGCCTGCAGCGGCTCGGCGCACTCGGATAACCAATGCGCGCTACGGCCGTGGAGTCACCTTCCGCCGCCGGTACGCCTGAGCCAAAAACCGACGGGCTGGCTTCTGCTAGGAAGCTACGTGGTTCACAGGTCCGGGTGAAGGCCTATGTTTAGTGTGCAACTCGCCGCTCGGACACACGTCCTAACACCACGGGGTGGGCGGATGGTCACATCGACCATCCGCTCTTGCGCGTTATAGACCAGTTCCAGGCCGATCTCCTCGTACAGCTCCTGCAGCCGGACCGGGCTTGTGCTGATGACCTGTCGTCTTGCGTCCGCAAGGGGGTCGACCAGTGCCTCCACGTCCGCCCTCCCTGGCTCTGAAACAGCTGGACTCCTTTGCTGCCGCGTCGCGTTCCTCCATTGCGCGCTTCAACGGTTCAATCAGCGCTTCCAGGTCGACACCGGCCTCGATCGCCTGTGTAAGCGTCGACAATCTGGTTTTCGCTCGAGTTAGCCATCGCTGAACATCGCCTCCACGGTCGCATCACGCTGCACGAAGTCGATGCGCGAAGACCCTCATCGAGTTCAAGAACTACAACGCAAAGATCTCGGCAAGGAGAAGGTAAACCAGACTCGCAACTCCCTCACCAAACCGATGGGCAACCTCGGCGAAGACCCAGCAGACCTGATCTTGGACGCTAGAGAACGCTTCTACATCGAATGGGAGTAACACCCCACCGCCAGCTCCGCAGGCACCGGATGTCGACCTGTGGCCAAGAGGAGCACTCGCCACCGACGTCCACGACGTATGAGAGTCGACGACACCCCGAAGGGTGTTGCAGCCACCGGATACCGGCGAAACCGCGCTGACGGTGCCAGCCAGACGACTGCCCTAATTCCGACAGGTTGCCGTCGATCTTCGCAACACATGCTGCCGACCGCAGATGCCGCGGTCCCCGCCGTAGGCTCGCTCGGCCCCGGGGCAGCCTCCCCCGACGGGAACGCGTCAGCGTGTCAGGACGGACGTCCGTCGATCGCCCGGCGGAAAAGCGCTTCGATCTCGTCTCGGGTGGGGCGGGGATCTGCCAGGGCCGCCTGCATGAGCAATCCGCAGAACAATCCGGCCAGAAGCCGGCCGGTGAGCGGATCGGTGCGCAAACCGTACAACTCGGTCAATGCCTCGTCCCAGGCTGCGCTTGCCTTGCGCAGCCGCGGGCGGTGCAGCGCGGCGACGTAGAGGTCGTATTCGACCACCGTCGCCCGGTACTGCTCGTTCACATATCCCATGACCAGATCGGCGAGTGCCGCGGCGAAGTCGGCGTCGGGCGGAAGCGCGGCTTCCCATTCCTTCAGCGCCTGCACGTTCTTCTCCGCGGCCTCGTGCAGAGCGACCTCCAGCAGGTCGTCCAGCGTCGCGAAGTGGTAGGTCGTCGAGCCGAGCGGCACACCCGCGGCGGTCGCCACCGCCCGGTGGGTCAGCCCGTCGATGCCGCGCTGGGCGACCACCTCGATCGCCGCCTTGGCGATCCGCGCCCGCCGTTCCGGATCGTTCGGGCCGCGGCGCCGGGTCGCGGCGGGTTCGCTCTTCGCCATCGAATCTCCTTGTGGACATCCGTACACACTTCGCGTACAAATGTACGCACTCTTCACGCGCAGCCGCCACTACCTCTTCGGGAAGGGGCCGCATGAAAGACCTGTACATCGACGGAATCTGGCTGGACGCCTCCGCCGGGACCCGCTCCGAGGTGCTGAATCCCGCCACCGGCGAGGTTCTCGCCACCGTCGCCGAAGCCGGGCCCGAGGAGGTCGGCGCCGCGGTCGAAGCCGCGAGACGGGCGTTCGACGACGGCCCGTGGCGTCGCACGACGGCGGCCGAACGCGGCCGGCTCCTGCGCAAAACGGCGGATCTGCTGGTCCGCGACCGTGAGGAGCTTGCCCGCACCGAATGCCTCGACACCGGCAAGACGCTGGGCGAAGGCCGCATCGACGTCGACGACGTGACGAACGTGTTCCGGTACTACGCCGATCTCGCCGACAAGGACGCCGGCCGGATGGTCGACGCCGGCAGCGCGACCGTGGTCAGCCGGATCGTGCACGAACCGGTCGGCGTGTGCGCGTTGATCGCGCCGTGGAACTATCCGCTGCTCCAAATGTCCTGGAAGATCGCGCCCGCGCTGGCCGCGGGCAACACCGCGGTGCTCAAGCCGAGCGAGGTCACCCCGCTGACCACCATCAAGCTGGTCGCGCTCCTGGCCGAGGCGGGCGTGCCGGACGGCGTGGTGAACCTGCTGCTCGGCGACGGCCAGGTCGGGGCGGCGATGGTCGAGCACCCAGGGGTCGACCTCGTTTCGTTCACCGGCGGCTACGCCACCGGCGAGAAGATCATGACCGCGGCCGCGAAGGGCGTCCGGCGCGTCGCTCTGGAGCTGGGCGGCAAGAACCCGAACGTGGTTTTCGCCGACGCCGACTACGAAACCGCGCTCGACTACGCGCTGACCGCCGCGTTCGTCCATTCCGGACAGGTGTGTTCAGCGGGCGCGCGGCTCATCGTCCAGGACGGCATCCACGACCGGTTCGTCGCGGATCTCGCCGCGCGCGCCGACCGGATCCGGGTCGGCGACGGCCTCGACCCGGCCACCGAAACCGGTCCGCTCGTCTCGGCCCGGCACCGGGAGAAGGTCGAGGCGTACATCCGCGGCGCCGTCGAAGCGGGCGCCACCCTGTGCGCCGGCGGACGGCGCCCTGAGGAACCCGCGCTGCGCAACGGGTTCTTCCTGCGGCCGACCGTGTTTGCCGGCTGCACCAGGAACATGGCGATCGTCCGGGAAGAGGTCTTCGGCCCGGTCGTCACCGTCGAGCGGTTCGCCGACGAGGCCGACGCGATCGCGTTGGCCAACGACACCGAATACGGGCTCGCGGGTGCCGTGTGGACGTCGGACGCGTCCCGCGCCCAGCGAGTCGCCGCGGCCCTGCGCCACGGCACCGTGTGGATCAACGATTACCACCCCTACCTGCCGCAGGCGGAATGGGGCGGATTCGGCCGGTCCGGCATCGGCCGCGAACTCGGACCGTCCGGGCTCGCGGAGTACCAGGAAAGCAAACACGTCTACCAGAACATCGATCCCGCTCCGCAGCACTGGTTCAAGGGCTGATTTCCCTTGTCCCCCACCACGTGAGGACGCACCCGATGACCATGGACTCCCAACCGGCGGGCGGGGGGCCCGCCGCCGACGACAGCACCGAGCTCGCCAAGTTCGGCTACCGCCAGGAACTCGAGCGCTCGCTCGGCTCGTTCTCCAGCTTCGCCGCCGGATTCAGTTACATCTCCATCCTGACCGGCGTGTTCCAGCTGTTCTTCTTCGGCTTCGCCTCCGGGGGCCCGGCCTTCATCTGGACCTGGCCGCTGGTCTTCCTCGGCCAGCTCGCCGTCGCCCTGTGCTTCGCCGAACTGGCGGGGCAGTTCCCGCTCGCCGGCTCGGTGTACCAGTGGGCCAAGCAGATCGCGAAACCCGCGACCTCGTGGCTGGCCGGCTGGATCATGATCATCGGCGCGATCGTCACCGCGGCCGCGGTCGCGGTGGCCTACCAGATCATCCTGCCGCAGGTCACGACCGCGTTCGAGATCGTCGGCAGCGACTCCGACGCCGGCCAGACCTCGACGCCGGGCGGCGCGGAGAACGCGATCATCCTGGCGCTGGTGCTGGTCGTGTTCGCCACCATCGTGAACATCATCGGCGTCAAGCTGATGGCGAAGATCAACAACTTCGGGGTCGCGGTGGAACTCGGCGCGAGCCTGCTGCTCGTGGTCGCCCTAGTCGTCCACCTCAAGCGCGGCCCCGGCCTCGTCTTCGACACGCACGGCACCGAGAGTGGCCATTCGTGGGGCTACTTCGGGGCATTCCTCGTGGCGTCCCTCATGAGCGCGTACGTTTTCTACGGCTTCGACACCGCGGGGTCGCTGGCCGAGGAAACGACCCAGCCGCGGCGGCACGCGCCCCGGGCGATCCTGCGGGCGCTCACCGCGGCGTTCCTCGTCGGCGGGCTGATCATGCTGTTCGGCATGATGGCGGTCGGCAACCTGAACGCACAGGAGCTGACCACCTCGGGCATGCCGTACCTGCTGAAGAGCACCCTCGGCGAAGGGCTCGGCGACGCTTTCCTGATCTGCTCGGCGATCGCGATCACCGTGTGCTGCCTGGCCGTGCAGACCGCGGCGATCCGGATGAGCTGGGCGATGGCCCGCGACGGCCGCCTGCCGTTCAGCCGCGCGATGGCGAAGGTGTCGCCGCGGTCGAAGACGCCGGTACTGCCCGCGCTGCTCACCGGCGGCCTCACGGTCGTGGTGCTGCTGATCAATCTGGGCAACCAGCGGGCGTTCTTCATCCTCACCTCGACCGCGATCGTCCTGTTCTACATCCCGTACCTGATGGTCACCGGCCCGATGCTGCTGCGCCGCCTGCGCGGACACTGGCCGACGCCGGACCACGGCCCGTACTTCAAGCTCGGCCGCTGGGGCACCTTGGTGAACCTCGTCGCGGTGCTCTACGGCGCCGCGATGACCGTCAACCTCATCTGGCCCCGGCCCGAGGTCTACGGCAGCGACCACTGGTACTTCCAGTGGGGCGCGGTGATCGTCACCGGACTGATCGTCGTCATCGGCGCGATCATGCTCTACGCCCGGCGCCGCACCTGGGGCTCCGCGCACACCAGCCCCGAACACCTGCCCGCAGACACCCCGGACACGCTGCCCGGCTGAGGAGGACGCATGAGTTCCGAAACCTACGATTTCGTCATCGTCGGCGGCGGCTCGGCGGGCTGCGCGCTCGCGAACCGGCTCTCCGCCGACCCCGGCAATAAGGTGCTGGTCCTGGAGGCCGGGCGGGCGGACTACCGGTGGGACGTCTTCATCCACATGCCGGCCGCGCTGACGTTCCCGATCGGGTCGAAGTTCTACGACTGGGGCTACCGCAGCGAACCCGAGCCGCACCTGAACCGCCGCCGCGTCTACCACGCGCGCGGCAAGGTGCTCGGCGGATCCTCCAGCATCAACGGGATGATCTTCCAGCGCGGCAATCCGATGGACTACGAACGCTGGGCCGCCGACCCCGGAATGTCCTCTTGGGACTACGCGCACTGCCTGCCGTACTTCCAGCGCATGGAAAACTGCCTCGCCGACCCGCCGGACGGGAAGTGGCGCGGACACGACGGCCCGCTGGAGCTGGAACGCGGACCGGCGACTAACCCGTTGTTCTCCGCCTTCTTCGACGCGGCCGAGCAAGCCGGCTACCCGCGCACCGACGACGTCAACGGCTACCGGCAGGAAGGCTTCGCGC
This sequence comes from Amycolatopsis orientalis DSM 43388, assembly GCF_000411975.1. Taxonomy (GTDB): domain Bacteria; phylum Actinomycetota; class Actinomycetes; order Mycobacteriales; family Pseudonocardiaceae; genus Amycolatopsis; species Amycolatopsis orientalis_D. The sequence goes on along the minus strand of NZ_ASXG01000196.1, from coordinate 172,824 downwards.
CCTTCGACCGCAACGTCCGAAAAGGACGGAGGCTGTCCGCCGCGCGCGCTTACCTGCACCCGGTGGAGAACCGGCCCAACCTCACGGTGAAGACGCACGCGTTCGTGTCGCAGATCCTCTTCGACGGCAACCGCGCGATCGGCGTCGAGTACGCGCAGGGCCGCGGCGTGCCGGGCGAGGTGTACGGCAAGGAGATCATCCTGTGCGGCGGCGCGATCAACACGCCGCAGCTGCTGCAGCTCTCCGGCGTCGGCAACGCCGCGGAGCTGGAAAAACTCGGCATCGACGTCGTGCGGGACCTGCCCGGCGTCGGCGAGAACCTGCAGGACCACCTGGAGGTGTACATCCAGTACTCCTGCAAGCAGCCGGTGTCGATGCAGCCGTCGCTGGCCAAGTGGAAGCGGCCCTACATCGGCGCGCAATGGCTGTTCCTGCGGTCCGGTCCGGCGGCGACCAACCACTTCGAGGGCGGCGGCTTCGTCCGCTCGAACGACGAAGTGGCGTACCCGAACCTGATGTTCCACTTCCTGCCCGTGGCGATCCGCTACGACGGTTCGGCGCCCACCGAAGGGCACGGCTACCAGGTGCACGTCGGACCGATGTACGCCGACACCCGCGGCTCGGTGAAGATCACCTCCACCGATCCGCGACAGCACCCGGCGATCAAGTTCAACTACCTGTCCACGGAAAACGACCGGCGCGAATGGGTCGAGGCCGTGCGGGTGGCCCGGAAGATCCTCAACCAGCCCGCGCTGGATCCGTACAACGGCGGGGAGATCTCCCCCGGTCCGTCGGTCGAGACCGACGAGGAGATCTTGGACTGGGTGGCCAAAGACGCCGAAACCGCCCTGCACCCGTCGTGCACGGCCAAGATGGGCGTGGACGAGAAGTCCGTGGTCGACCCGCAGACGATGCGGGTGCACGGCACCGAAGGCCTGCGGGTGGTCGACGCTTCGGTCATGCCCTACATCACCAACGGGAACATCTACGCCCCGGTGATGATGACCGCCGAGAAAGCCGCCGACCTGATCCTCGGCAACACCCCGCTGGCTCCGATCAAGCTGCCGTTCTACCGGCACGGGGACAAGGCCGCGAAGTAGATCCGGAAGCCGAAGGCCCGTGCCGCCATCCCCGGCACGGGCCTTCGGCATGCTCTGCTGGTGCACAATATCCCGCCGCCCTCTACGGATTCCAGGACACCAGCGCTCCGGCGGCGGCCGTCGCCGGTTGAGGACCCGGGACGAACCTCGTGACTGGCTGCCCTCGCCCCGGTACCAATCGTCAAGGACGAGCGGACGCCTGATACTGGTCCTGCCAAACGTCGCCCGGCGTTCCATGGGTGGCCGACCTGATCGGGCGAGGAACCCGCCACGTACAGACTCGTGAACTGACCATCACCGGAATCTTCCGGTGCGCCAACACCTATCCCGACGCCCCGCGCCTCAGCGCGTCAGGTCACGTGCGGGTGTCTCCCGTCATCACGCACCGCTTCACCATGAACGATGCCGAGAAGGCCACCACACTCGCCGTCCGGAATGCCGGCTCACTGAGGGCTGTCGGGTATCCGGTCGCCTGAGCTGCCGTCGTCCGGACGTGCCAAGTGCTCGACCATGTCGAGTTCGCGGCGGACATTCGCGAGGATGCGTTCGACTGTCGGGGATTCCGGGGCGAGGTTGTCGCTCTGGACGGTGCGCACGGCCATTTCGGAGAGCTGGCCGGCGGTGTCCTGTTCGTCGTCGCCGTCTTGGTGCCACCAGGCGATCCAGTTGAGCATGCCGATGATGCCCAGTGCTGCGGTGCGGGCGTTCACGGTCCGGAATGTTCCGTCGGCGATGCCGCTGTCGATCACCTCGACGAGTTCTTTGAGCACGCGGCGGCGGCTCGCGCGGTAGGACCTCGCGAGATGCTCCGGCAGGTCGGACTCCGAGCGGATCATGAGCCGGAACCGGTTGGGATTGGCCATCTGGTTCAGCGCCAGCGAGCTCGCCATGCGCCGCAGCTTCGCGGCCGGGCTCAGGTCGGCTCGGGCGTTGATTTCGTGGAGCAGCTGGGCGGGCTGGTCGGCGATCTCGCTGACCAGCTGGGTGAACAGGTCGTCCTTGCTCGCGACGTAGTGGTAGACCGCCTGACGGGTCAAGCCGGTCGCGTCGGCGATGTCCTGCAGCGTCGTGCCGGCGACGCCGCGCTCGGCGAACAGCCGGGCGGCGTTCTCCTTGATCTGCCGTTCGACGAGTTCGCGTCGCACGTTCGGCCGGCCCCGGCGCTTGGGCGCAGGGCCGGCCGGGTCGGCGGCTGAGGAAGTCATAGCGGCCAAGGCTAGTCCATCATCAGGTGAACGCGACGAGATCGACACGCTCGCTGGCGACCGCACCGGCAGCGACTGTGCGGAGCCCGGCGGGCACATCCGCGACCACCAGCGCACCGGTAGTTCGCCGGATGCGCTCCCCGACGTCTAGCCGGTCGAGGGTCGCTTCGCGGTCGTCGGGACCGGTCAGCCAGTACGCGGTCGCGGGCGGCAGGCCGGCGATCAGGTCGGCGGTTTCGGGGCTCCACGGCCGGAGCGAGATCTCGACTGGCACGGTCCCGGCGGCGGTCCGCAGTTCCTCGGGAGCGATGCGACGGGGAAACCGGTGTGCGCCGGAGGCCAGGGGCTGGTCGAGGATCCATTCGGGCACCGAGGCCGGGGACGGCACCTCGTCGATCGCAACCCCGGCGAACGCCGCCAAGCCGGGCCGGGCGACCTGCGGCGCGGACTCGGCGAACCGGTCGACAGTGACTTTCCCGGCCCGGGTCATGTAAGCGATCATCAACTGCTCCACCGGCATCGCCAACCGGTCCGGGAACGAGTCCCACCACGCCATCGAGCGCTCGGCGATGGCCTGCAGGTGCTCGACGGCGGGCCGCCGCTCCGCCTCGTACTTGCCGAGGGCCTCGCCGAGATCGCCGGAGGCGAGCACCGCGCGGTCGAGCGCGATCGCGTCCTCCATGGCGAGTTTCGTCCCGGATCCGATCGAGTAGTGCGCGGTGTGCGCGGCATCGCCGAGCAACACCGTGTTGCGCGTGTGCCAGTTGCGGCACCGGATCGTCCGGAACCGGAGCCACTTGGTGCGGTTGCCGATCAGGCGGTTTCCTTGCAATGTCCCGGAGAACGCCTCCTCGAGGTAGCGCAGCGAGAACTGATCGCTCTCCCCGTTGGGCGTTTCCCTGGTCGAGACGTCGAATCCCGCTCGACGCCACGTCTTCTCGTCGGTTTCGATCAGGAAGGTGCTGCGATCGGGGGCATACGGGTAGGCGTGCGCGACGAAGGTTCCGTGCTCGGTGGCGACCGGGGTGAAGATCGCCCTCGGCAAGGCGAAATCAGTGCCGCACCACAGATACAGGCCCTCGCCTTCGGCGATCTCCGGCCCGAACTCCGCTGCCAGCTCGGTCCGCGTCGCGCTCGAGATCCCGTCGGCAGCGACGACGAGGTCGGCGTCGAGGCCGGACGCCGACCGGCGCTCGCCGAAGCGCAATTCGACCCCGGCGCCTTCGGCGTGCTTTTGCAGTACTGACAGCAGAGCCGCGCGCCCGATAGCGAGCAGCTCGCCGTGGGCCAGCCGGACCTCGTTCTCGCCGACGCGCATCGACATTTCGTGCCCGTGCGCGGCGGCGACGATGCCGTCGAGCGATTCCTCGTCTGCCAGCCGCAGGTTCCGCTGGGTCCGCGACGCGAGGCCGACCCCGAATCCGAAGGTCTTGTCGGGCACGCCTTGTTCGTAGACCGTCACCGCGGCGTCGGGATGGCTGCGTTTCAGCAGCCGCGCGGCATACAGCCCGCCCGGCCCGCCGCCCAAGACGGCGATGGTGTCGAGCTTCATGATTCGGCTCCTTGCGGGGTCGATTCGGCCGCGAGCAGTGCCGCCGCGTCGGCGCGGAGGCGCTTCTTGTCGATCTTCCCGACATTGGTCTTCGGCAGCTCCGGCACCCAGACCAGGCGTTCAGGCCACTTGTACTTGGCCACGCCGAGCGCGTCCATGTGCTGCTGCACCTGCGGGATCGTCAGGATCGCGCCGGTCTCGGACACCAGGAACGCACAGGCCTTCTCCCCCAGCCGCTCGTCGGGCACGGCGACCACCGAGGCGACCGCGACGTCCTGGTGCTTCATCAGGAGCCCTTCGACCTCTTCGGCGTTGACCTTCTCCCCGCCGCGGTTGATCAGGTCCTTGATCCGGCCCTCGATCGAGACGTGCCGTTTGCCGCCGGCGACGTGCATCGCGGCGAGGTCCCCGGTGCGGTAGAAACCGTCCGAGGTGAACGCCGCCGCGTTGTGCTCGGGCGCGTCGAAATATCCCGGGATGGTGTACGGACCGCGGCAGCAGAGTTCTCCGACGGCACCGTCCGGGACTTCGGTCTCGGTGCCCGGTTCGAGGATCCGCACTTCGTCCGACGGCGCGATCGGCGTGCCGACGGTCGTCCTCCGCACGGGCTCCGGATCGTCCGCCCGGGTGACGAGAAACATGCCTTCGGACATGCCGAACATCTGTCCCGCCCAGTGCGTGCCGCCGTCGTCGACGCGGCTGAACAGGTCGGCCGGAACCTTGGCTCCCGACAGCACCGTGCGCCGGAGCGTACGCAGGACTGGCTCGAATTCGGCTGACCGCAGGGCTTGGTAGTGGCCGTGCCCGATCAGCACGTCAGTCACGCGATGCTCGGCCATCAGCGCGAACGCCGCGACGTGATCCGGGGTAGCCAGGATCAACGTCGCGCCTACCGAGTGGGCGGCGTGCAGCGCGCACGAGATGCCGGCGTTGTGGATGACGGGAATGAGGTGCGCGAGCCGGGTATCGGCGTCCCATCCCAGCGCCCGCGCGTACAGGAGGGCGTTGTTCCAGTATTCGGCGTGGATCCGCGGGATCACCTTCGGCACTCCCGTTGTACCGCCGGACAATTGGAAGACCGCGACGTCCTGCGGATCGGTGTCGGCTTCGACGCTTTCCACGAACGCCCGCGCCTCGGCCGGGCCGATATCGGATCCGAGGTCTTCGATCCGGTGGGCACCGGAAGCCGGTGCGCCGACAGTGACGACAGTGCGGAGCGTCGGGTGTCCGTCGGCGGCGCGGCGGGCGAACTCGACCAGGTCGAACCCGAGCCCGGCTTCGACCAAGTGCGCCTTCGCGCCCACCTTGCGGCTGATGTGGCCGATCTCGTGCATCCGGTGCTGGGCCAGCGTCGCGACGGGCACCAGGCCCGCCTTGAGACAGCCGTACCAGGCCAGCACGATCGCCAACCGGTTGGTCGCCTGGAACAGCACTGGGTCGAGCCGCCGCAGACCTAGGCGGCACAACGCCGCGGCGATCCGGTCGGTGCGCTCGTCGAGCTCCCGATACGTGAGCGTCCCCTCGGCGGTGATCAACGCGAGGCGATCAGCGTGCGCCGACGCGGATTCGTGCAGCCGCGCGCTGATCGGCGTCTCGCTCCATTCGCCGCTCGCCAGGTAGCGCTCCGCGCGATCGGCGGGATGCGGGACCACTCGCCCGTCCCAGTCGAATGCGGTCACTGAATGCTCCTCAGTCGATCGGCGCGGCGGGCAGCAGCGCGGTCAGTTCGCCCACGTGGTCCGGGTGGTCGGCCGGGACGACGCCGGAGTACACCGCGGTCCAGCAACCCGGGCAGCACTGCTGGCGGAACACCACCTCGGCGTCCACGTACTCCGCCGGCGCGGAGCGGACCTGCGGCCCCGCGTCGCTGGAGGGTCCCTCGTAGCGGGCCAGCGACAGCTTGCCGGACTTGGTGTCGCCCAGCAGGCGGCCGCAATGCGCGCACGCGATCACGCGGGCCTCGCCGATGGCGACCTCCGCCAGGTTGTCGTCGATCCGCCGGGCATCGCGCAGATCCACTGTCGCCTCTTGGGAGACTGGAGCCGCGGCGCGGTCGCGGCGCGCGTCCAGCATGCTCGCCCGCAAGTCCGCGGTGCCGGTCGCGTCGAGTTCGCCGTTCGCGATCACCACGCCGTAGTTCGCGCGGGCGCCCTCGACGGTCACCTTGCCGTTCGCCACGTCCCAGGCCACCGCGTCCGGCTCGCGGCGCAGCGGGTCGCCGTAGCCTCCTCCGCCTTGCCAGTGCATGTACAGCACTTCGCCGGGAGCCAGATAGCTCTCCGCGTAGCAAACGCCGATTTCCTTCGTGCCGTTCAGTTCGTCGAGGCTGCCGGGCAACTGACCTGACGAAAGCAGTTCCCGCACCCTGGAATCGCGCGCCAGGATCTCGAGGCCGGTGTTGCCGGGGAGGCCGCCGGCGAGGCCGCCGTTCTGCGCGACGGCTTTCCCCGCCGAAGCGAACACCAGTCCCATCGGCACCCTGCTGCCGTACGGGGTGATCGCGAGCGACGCGCTCACGCCGCCGCGCATCCGGCCAGGTCCGCCCGAGTCGGGCTCTTCCCTGCGCCAGAGCGTCAGCAACGGGTAGAGGAATTCGGTCATCTCGGTGTCCGGGATCCGGCCCATCGGGATGCAGAACAGGCCGCCGGTGTCCATGCCGTCGGCTACCGGCCGCGCGCCGTAGCCGCCTGCCATGGGCTCCATCAGGATGTTCAGGAACGGCACGGGCTGCTCGCCGCGCTGGTCCAGTCCGGCGACGATGGCGGTGTCCCAGGTGCCGCAGCACGAGGCCTGGACGTTCTTGCCGAGCTCGACGTCGCGGTCGAGCATCTGCGCGAGGCATTCGGCGATCAGGTTCCCGGTGAGCCAGGCGGGCCCGATCGGACCTCGGCTGACCGCTGCCGGGAAGGTCGCGTTGTTGATGGTGCCCTCTTCGGAGACCAGCTCGAAGCAGCGCATGAGCCCGCCCGCAGCCCACGGGATGTCTCCGGCCAGCACGGGAAGGAGGGCGAGCATCACCCCGCCGCGCATGCCCGCGTAGGTGCAGTTGATGACCCCGGTCTGCGGGTCGGTGCCGGTGAAATCGAAGATCAGGCGATCGTCGGATTTGGTCATCGCGACGGTGATCTTGTGCAGCCCGCGGTCGCCGGTCGACGCCTGGTCCTGGTATCCGGTGGCCTTCCAGGTCCCGTTGGGCAGCCCGCTCAGCTTGGCGCGAAGCCGCGCTTCGGAGTCGTTCATCATCCGCTTCATGACGGCCTTGACGGTGTCCGCTCCGTACTGCTCGATCACCGCGAGGAGCCGGTCGCGGCCCACGGTGTTGGCCCCGATCTTGGCGCGCAGGTCGAGTCCGACGAGCATCGGCACGCGCGAGCGGCGGGTCCAGGCGTCGGCGACGTCGCGCTGCAGGACGCGGTCGCGGACGACTTTGATCGGCGGCGTCGGCACCGATTCGGAGAAGACGTCCGTGGCGCCGGGGTCGAACGAGCCGAGGCCGGAGCCGCCGAGATCGGGTTCGTGGCAGATGGCGCTGGTCCACGCGAACAGCTTGCCCTCGTGGAAGATCGGCTGGTACACGATGACGTCGCTCTGGTGCAGGCCGCCGCCGACCCAAGGGTCGTTGCACAGGAACATGTCCCCGTCGGCGATGCCGGGATTGGCGGACCGGTTCTGCAGGGTCCAGTAGATCGCGAGGTCGACGGCTCCGACCAGCATCGTGTTGTAGAGGCCCACCTGGACCTCTTGGCCCACCTCGTCGCTGACGGCGAAGTCGAAGTCGTTGGCATCGGTGACGATCGGGGATCCGGACATGCGCTTGAGCGCTTCCCCCATCTCGTCGGTGACCGACCACAGCCGGTGCCGGATGACCTCGTAGGTGAGCGGGTCGACGGCGTCGATCTGCTCCTGGGCGACGGTGTGCAGCGGGACGATGCCGCCGACCGCGCGGCTGAGCGCGTCCGGGTCGAGCGGGCGGCTGGAGAAGATTTCCGAGCCGGGGATCGGTGCGGTCATGCCAGTTCTCCTCGGGTAGGTCAGGCCTGGTCGACGGCGAGGTGCAGGTTGCCGAGCCGGTCGATGGTTCCGGTCGTGCCGTGCGGGACCACGACGGTGGTAGTGGGCACCTCGATCACCGCGGGGCCGCGAAGCACGTGGCCCGCCCGGAGCTTGGGGTAGTCGTAGATGGCGGTGTCGACATAGCCGTGGCTCGCGCCGAGGCACACCTTCCGGGTGCCGGTGCGCGCCGGGGACGCGTCTTCGGAATCGGCTTTCTCGAGTTCGGGCAGCGTCGGCGAGAACGGCAGGACCCCGGTGCCGCGGACGCGATAGGTGATGGCTTGGATGCCAGCCTCGCGGAATCCGCTGTCCTTGCCGAAAAGCGCGGCGTACCGGGCCTCGAACAGGTCCGCGGCCTTGGCCACGTCACCCGCGGTCAGCTCGCCGTTGGGGATCGCTGTCGCCACCTCGGCCAGCTGCATGGTGTAGCGCATGTCGATCTCTCGCTCGATTTCGACGGCCGAGAACTGCATGCCCTGCCGCTGCAGCATCTCGCGGACCGCGCCCTCGAGTTCCTCGAAATTGCGCTGCACCCGGACCGGGTCGAGCGGGAGCGCCGCCGGATCGGAAAGTTCCTTCGCCAGTACGATGTCCGACGACGCGAGCCCGTAAGCGGAGAACGCGGACGCGACTTGGCCGAGCGGGACAACAACATTGGTGACGCCGATTTCCTGCGCGTACCGGCCGCAGTGCGCGGGGCCGGAGCCGCCGAAGGCGTAGACGACGAAGTCGCGCGGATCGTGTCCCGCCTCGACTACGGTTTTCCGCAGCAGGTCGCCGGTCTGCGCGTTCTGCACCTCGTAGATCGCCGCGGCCGCCTCTTCGACGCTCAGCCCGAGCGGTTCCGCGATGCGCGTGCGGATCGCGTCGCGCGCGAGCCCGACATCGAGCGCGCGCCGCCCGCCCAGCAGGCCGCGTTCCGGGATGATGCCCAGCACCAGATTCGCGTCGGTGTTCGTGGGTTCCGTGCCGCCGTTGCCGTAGCAGGCCGGCCCGGGGACCGCCTGCGCGCTGTGCGGGCCGATCTGGAGGTTGCCGCCCGCGTCGATCCACGCGATCGCTCCGCCGCCGGACCCGATCGCGTGGACTTCGAGCGTGGGCACGTTGATCGGATGGTGGTTGATGATCGTGGTCGACGACCGCACCGGTTCGCCGTCGACGACGAGCCCGGCCAGGAAGGTGGTTCCGCCCGCGTCGGTCGCGATGATGTTGCGGTGGCCCAGTTGCTCGCCGAGCGACACCGCGCCGACCACGCCGCCGGTCAGCACCGAACCGACCGTGGAGATCGCGTTGCCCGGAGCCTCGGAGGCGGCGACGGCCCCGCCGTTGCTCTGCATCACCAGCAGCGGGCCGGCGAGTTTTTCCTTGCGGAGTTTGCTTTCCAGCTCGCCGAGGTAGTCGCGCAGACCCGGCCCGACCTGCGTGCTCATGATGGTGGTCGCGTTGCGGGCGAACTCGCGGATGCGCGGAGACACCTCGCTGGAGATCGCCACGAACAGCCCGGGATCGATCTCGTGCGCGATCTCCCGGATCCGCAGTTCGTGCGCGGGGTTGCGGAAGGACCACAGGAGGGACACCGCGATCGCGGAGATGCCGTCGGCGACGAGGGTCCGCACCGCCTCGCGGACCTCGTCCTCGTTCAGCGGGACGACGACGCGGCCGTCGCGGTCGATGCGTTCGGTGACCTCCAGCGCGTGGCGCTTGCGGACCAGGCCGTGCGATTTGCTCTGCCCGATCGGGTTCTGGAGTTCCTCTGGCGCGCGGCCGAGGTAGCGGCCCTCCACGTTCATGATGTAGATCGAGTCGCGGTGGCCCTTGGTCGTCAGGAAGCCGATGTCCGGAACCCGGTTCATCACCAGCGCGTTGAGCGACGAGGTGGTGCCGTGCGCGATGTGGTGGGTGTTCGCCAGCATCTCCGCCATCGGGACGCCGAGCTGCTCCGCGAGCACGCCGAGCACGTCCATCACGCCGTTCGAGTAGTCCGGCGGCGTCGAGGCGGTCTTGCCCGCGAGCACCAGGCCCTCGCCGTCGTCGAGGACGGCGTCCGTGAACGTGCCGCCGACGTCCACTCCGATTACGTATGCCATGAGCTCCGCTCTCCCTTGAGCTGAACGATCCTAGGTGACCCAGACCACTGATTCGACTGTTGTGTCGATTATTTGACGAGCGCGCAGAGAAAGTCAAGAGGGTATGTGCGCCGTCTCTGCCTGCACGGATGACTTGACTGTTTGACAGATGAGTCAAATAATCGTCGTGAGCGCAAGGCATTGAAGGGATCCCCATGAGCACCCACCGGATCGGGCTCGTCGTACCGAGCAGCAACGTCACCGTCGAGACCGAGTTGCCGGCCATCCTCGAGAGGCACCCGTCCGCGGGCTTCTCGTTCCACTCGACGCGGATGCGCATGCACACCGTCTCGCCGGCAGGCCTGGCAGCGATGAACGCACAGCGCGAGCGCTGCGTCATGGAGATCGCGGACGCTTCTCCGGAGGCGATCCTGTATGCCTGTCTGGTGGCCGTCATGGTCGGCGGCCCGGGCGAGCACCAGCGCGTCGAATCCGCAATCGCCGAACAACTCGCCGCCGGCGGGTCCGAGGCCCTCGTCCGGTCCAGCGCGGGTGCGCTGGCAGAGGGTCTGCGCGCGCTCGGCGCGCGGCGGGTCGCGTTGGTGACGCCGTATCTGAAACCGCTCGCCCAGCAGGTGGTGGAGTATCTCGAAGCCGAGGGCTTCGAGATCGCCGACTGGCGCGCGCTCGAAGTGTCCGACAACAACGAGGTCGGCTGCATCCCCGGCGAGCAAGTAATGGCAGCCGCACGGTCGCTGGATCTGTCCGATGTGGACGCTCTGGTGCTGAGCTGCTGCGTGCAGATGCCGTCGCTCGCGCTGATCGAGCCCGCCGAGCAGGAGTTCGGGATTCCCGTCCTGTCCGCCGCGACCGCCGGGGCGTACAGCATCCTGCGCAGCCTCGGCCTCGACGTTTCGATCGACGGCGCGGGCAGTCTCCTGCGCGCCGGCGCCACCGCCTGAACTCACCCGAAAGGAGAACCGGCATGTCCGAATCGCCGCAGCATCTGGCGAAGGGCGTCGACCACGTCGCCTTCCCCACGTTCGACCCGGCCGGAACGGTCCGCTTCTACCGAGACACCCTCGGGTTCCCCGTGGTGCACTCGATCTGCGCCGCCGGCTGGGGCCCGGAGCAGCACCCGGACTTCATCCACTTCTTCTTCGACATCGGCAACGACGACCGGCTCGCGTTCTTCTACTACTTCGGGCTCGAGCAGTTCGAAGGCGGCCCGCGGGGCGACGTCTACGCGAAGTTCTCCGAAGACGTGCCCGTCTTCTTCATCCGCTCGCGTCACCTCGCGATCCACGTGGACAGCGAGGAACACCTCCTGGAGTACCGCCGCCGCCTCGACGGGAGCGAGTGGCCGGTCGAGATGCAGATCCAGCACGAGACCATCGAGTCGATCTACACCCACGACCCCAACGGCTACCTGGTCGAGATCACCCGCGCCTTGCGGCCGGTCACCCCGCAGGAGGACCTCGACGCGAACATCACCATCGACGCGCTGGTCGACGTCGTCTCCGGGCCCGCTCCCTCGATGGACGCGCTGCTGGTCCGGAAAGCGGAGCTGATCGTCGAGCGCGCCGAGCAATGGCAGCGCGACCAGCCCGCGGAGGTGCCCGCGCGATGACCGCCGTCCTCTTGCTCGACGTTCCCGAAAACCGGCCGATCGTGGCGGTCGCCGCCGAGGCCGCCGCCGTCACCGTCGACCGTGTCGGCCCCTATTTCAAGGTCAGCGCACCGGGACCGATCGTCATCGACCGCCGCGCCACCGGCTGCCGGCACGCCGTGTGGTACAGCAGCGTCGCGGGCTTGCTGCACACGAAAATCACCCAGTGGGACAAGGACGCGCTGCGGCTGGAGGAACGATGACCTCCGCGACGAGGGCGCGCCTCGGCGCCGGGCGGTACATCGAGGCGGCCGAGATCCCGCCCGGAACCGTCACCTCCGTGCACGAACTGGCCACCGCTGACGGCGCGAAGGTCTCCGGCGTGCTGCGGGCACTCCCCGGCGCGGACACTGTCGTGTCGATCATGCACCCGCGAATGGACACCGCGCACCACGTGCTCGTGCCCGAGCTGCTGTCGCGAGGTTTCGCCGTGTGGACGCAGGGCACCCGATCGCCGAACAACGACCTGAACCTGATCCACGAGCAAGCACTGATCGACGTCGCCGCCGGTCAGGTTTTCCTGCGGGACAAGGGTTTCGCCGCCAGGATCACCCTCGGCCACTCCGGCGGCGGCACCCTGTTCGCCTTCTACCACCAGCAGGCGGGGCTGCCTCCGGAACAGCGGATCGCCGCGGCCCCGTCGGGACGGCCGGTCGACCTTCCGTCCGCCGACCTGCCGATCCCGCACGGCGCCGTGTTCCTCGCCCCGCACCCCGGACAGGGCGCGTTGCTGCAGCGGCTCATCGACCCGTCGGTCGCCGACGAAGCAGACCCGCTGTCCGTGCTCGACGACCTCGATCCGTTCGCCGCGGCCAACGGTTTCGCCGCGCCCCCAACGTCCTCCGCCTACTCCGCGGAATTCGTCTCCCGGTACCGTGCCGCGCAGGCCGACCGGATCGCCAGGATCGACGCCGAGGCCCGGGCCCGGGTCGCGCTCGCCGACGAGGCCCGGGCCCGGTTCAAGGCCACCCAGGACCCCGCGGACCGCCGGGCGTCGCTGGCGCCCCGCGTCCTCACGATCTACCGCACGGACGCCGACCTCCGCTTCGTCGACCTGTCCCTCGACCCGAACGACCGGCCCTACGGATCGCTGTTCGGCCGACGCCCCGACCTCACCGACTACGGGCTGGTCGGCTTCGCCCGTCTCGTCACCCCCGAAGCCTGGCTGTCGACCTGGTCGGCGAACACGACCAACGCCGATTTCCTGCGCTGCGCCCCAGGCGTGCGAACCCCGTCCCTGTTCGTCGAACTCACCGGCGACGCCGCCTGCTTCCCGAACGACGCGAAAGCCATGGTCGCCGCGCTCGGCGCCGACGACGTCGACCACCGCCGCGTCGCCGGCACCCACTTCGGCGGCCCCCTCCGGCCCGGCGAACCGACCGGAGCCAGCCTCGCCGCGGCCGAGATCGGCGCGTGGCTCGCGGACCGGTTCCCAGGATGACGCGTACCCGGCTGGTCGCCACGGTCGCGGCCGCCGTCACCGCTTCAGGCAGGCAAACCCAGCGTCGAGACGACCCGCGACTTTGCACTGGCGGAGGAATCGCCGTCCGCAGTTGTGCGTGCCGCCACCCGATCCAGCTCCGCCCGTCAGCCTACGTCGACGGCGGGACCACCTCAGCCCCGTGAAGCCGATCGCTGCCGGACCAGTCCTCGTGCCCGTCGTCGGCCGCGCTCACCCGCACGCCAGAAAGGCGAGCACCTAGCCGCGTCAGCCGGCGGACAGAGCGTCGATGCGGCCCGATCGCCGGGCGACGAACACGGTGACGCCGCCCGCACGGGCTCCTGCCGTGGCGAGCGCGGTCACCGGATCGTCGTCGCGCAGTCCGCCGGCCGGGCGGATCTGGTCGCCGGGCCGGGCGGCCGGGGTGAGCCGCCAGAGCAGCACGGTGCCGTCCTGGTCGCCGCTGACCAGGGTGCGCCGGTCGCCCGGGAGCCAGGCGGAGGCGGTGACCGGAGCGGTGTGCCCGGTCAAGGCGACGGCGCTGCGGCCGGCGGGCCCGGCGCCAGAGAAGTCCCAGCAGGTGAGGACGTCGCCGGAGGCGCACGCCATCCACCGGCCGGTGTCCTCAAAGGACAGTTGCGACACCGTGCCGGGAAAGCCGGACATCCGGAAGTCCGAACCGTCGTCGACCTTCCAGCCGTGCAGGGTGGCGTCCTGGCTGCCGCCGACCACCCACCGGCCGTTGGGCGCCGCCGCGAGCCCGGAGATCGCCCCGGGAGCGGGCAGGGCGCGGGTGATCCGATCGGTTTCCGGCTCGAAGATCGTCACGGCCTGATAAGCCGAGGCGGCCACCCGGAGCGCGCCGCGCGGCCACCGCACTCCGGTCACGGTGCTGGCGAGCGGGCCGGAGGACCAGCAGATCTCGCCGTTCCGGTCCAGCACGCGAACCTGCCTGCCGTCGGCGACGGCGAGGCGGACCGAGCGGGCGTCCCACGCCGCGGCGGCCGACCATCCGGCAGCGGAACTGGCGAGCTGTTCGCCGTCCGCGCTCCACATCCTGCGGCGCGTCATGCCGAGCGCGGCGATCCGGGTTCCGTCGGGGCTGGCCGCAACCGCGAGCAGCGCATCGTCGAGAAAGCTTTCCCACTGCCGTGCACCGCCTGTCCCGAGCAGCCGGACGGCGCCCTCGGAGCCGCCGACTGCGACCGCAGCGTCCTCACCGCGACCAACCACGTCGAGCGCCACCGCGGGTTCGCCCAGGTCGGCCTGCCATCGGGGGCGGAACGCGATGCGGTCGGCGGCCGCCCTCACGCGGGAACCTCGGCTTCCAGGCACGCCCGGAATTCCCGTTCGAGCTGAGCGCGGTCGAGATTGCGGCCGATGAAGACCATCCGGTTGCGCCGCGGCTCGCCCTCCCGCCACGGCGCGCCGAGGTCCCCGTCGTGAAGCATGTGCACGCCCTGGAAGACATAGCGCCGGTCGGTGCCGGCCAGGTGCAGGATTCCCTTGCTGCGGAACAGATCCGTCCCGCGCTGGCCGAGCAGCACGCCCAGCCATTCGTTGAGCCGTTCGACGTTGACCACGCCCTCGCATTCGATGCCCACGCTGGTCACCGTGAGATCGTGCTGGTGCTCGGCGTCCCGCAGGAACTCCGGCTCCTCGGCCAGCACCTTGTCGAGGTCGAACGCGCCCACGTCCAGGATCTCGTCGAGGTCGACGTCCCCGTGCCGTGCGGGCAGGACGCGGACCCCGGCGTTGATCGCCCGGATGCGCCGGGTCACGGCCTCGAGGTCGCCCGGCCCGACGAGATCGGTCTTGTTCAGCACCACCCGGTCGGCGAACGCGATCTGCTCGACGGCCTCGTTCTCCGCGCCGTCCGGTTTCTCGTCGTCCAGGTGCTGGACGATGTGCTTCGCGTCGACCACGGTCACGATCGCGTCCAGGCGCAGCTGCGAGCCCAGGGTGTCGTCGACGAAGAACGTCTGGGCGACCGGAGCGGGATCGGCCAGGCCGGTGGTTTCGATGAGGATCGCGTCGAAGCGGTCCTTGCGCTTGAGCAGCGCTCCGAGAATCCGGATCAGGTCGCCGCGCACCGTGCAGCAGATGCATCCGTTGTTCATCTCGAACACTTCTTCTTCAGCGTCGAGCACCAGCCCGTCGTCGACGCCCACCTCGCCGAACTCGTTCTCGATCACGGCGATTCGTTTGCCGTGCCGCTCGGTCAGGATCCGGTTGAGCAAGGTGGTCTTGCCGGAGCCGAGAAAACCGGTGAGGACGGTGACCGGGATCCGGGAATCGGTGTCGTTCATCGCGCTGCGTTCTCTCCTTCGGGACGGGCGGCGAGCAGCCGGCGGACCGCGTCGTCGTCGAGCTCGGACAGCGGCGCGTGCAGCGTCCAGCGGCGGCCGCCGCCTCCGCCGAGGACCGCGATCTTGGTTTCGACCGGCGGGCAGCCCGGTTCGGCACAGGCCAGCTGCTGCACCGTCACCGCCGCACTGGAACCGAGCGCGAGAACCTCGCGCACCACGGCGGCGATCTCGCCGGCCCGGTCCGAGCGCGCCGCGTCGGGTTTGTTCGACCGGCCCAGCAGCCGGTCCAGTGCTTCGTCCATCGCTCCCCGCAGTCCTCGTCGTGCTGTCACAGTAGATGATAACGACATTCATTATCATGTACTGCTCCGGGGCAGGCCACCTCCTCTTTGCTGCGAGGTTGCGAGCTGCGCGGCTGCGCGAAAAGCATGACACCGCGCCGAAAACGCCGCGCCGGACGACGCCCGTCCCGCTGCCACCGATACCGCCCGGACGCCCGGAGCGGTCGCGTGGACGCGGACGTGATCGCGATACTGGTCTAAATCAGTCGCGCGGGGTGTCGAACGACAGCATCGCGGTCGGCACTTGCGCGACCGCGCCAACGAGAGCCCGTTCCAGATTGGCTGGGGCGAAGGGATTTTGAACGGATAGCCCGTCCGGAGCGGCTCCGGACCTGCCGCCTCGAACGTGTCCCGCACTTCGCCAGCGCCTTCCCGAGTTACGGCTTCACGCCGTCGGTCGAGTGCCCGGCGTCCCGGTCGAGCAGACCTGGTCGGGTCAGCGCGGCCCGGGCCGAGAAGAGTCCCGCGCCGTCGCGGAGTGCGTGGCTGCCCAGCTGGCCAGGAGTTTCAGCCGGTCCTCGGATGCGGTGCCGGGTTCGGCGGTGTAGCTGACCAGGTCGTGCACGGCTCGGCCGGACACGTGGAGGTCGAGGGACTGGAAGGTCAGTTCCAGCCGCCCGACGTCGGGGTGCTCGAGCAGTTTGATGCCGTCGTGGCGCAGCAGGACGTCGTGGGCGGCCCAGTGGCTGCGGAACTCGGGGCTGAGGGTGGACAGTTCGCCGACGAGTTCGCGCAGTGCCCGGTCGCGGGGCTCGCGTCCGACCTCGGACCGCAGCAGGGCGGCGGTGGCGGCGCCGGCGGCGTCCCAGTCGACGAAGAAGTCACGCGCTCCGAGGTCGAGGAAGATGTAGCAGGCGAGGTTGGGGCGGCCGCGCCGGTCGACGGTGGCGCTCTCGAACATCGGCGCGAACAAGCCTCGGGCCATGGGGTTGCTGGCGACGACATCGGTGCGGCCGTTGCGGACGAACGCCGCGGACAGCGTCATGGAGTCGAGCAGCCATTGCACGCGGGGCGGGACCTCGACGTCCTTGCGGCGCGACGGCGTGCGATTCGCGGGCTTCGACGCGCGGGCCAGGTCGAACAGGTAGGTGCGTTCGTCGTCGTCCAGCCGCAGGGCGCGCGCGACCGCGTCGAGGACGTCCTCGGACACGCCGCCGATGTGCCCCTTCTCCAGCCGCGTGTACCAGTCCGTGCTGACCCCGGCGAGGACGGCGACCTCTTCGCGCCGCAGCCCGGGGACCCGGCGCCGGGTGCTGGCCGGCAGCCCGGCCTGCGCGGGGGTGATCCGGGCGCGCCGGCTGGCGAGGAAGTCCCGGATTTCGCCGCGATTGCCCGGCTGACGATCCATGCTTCCACGGTAGCCGCTGGCCGCCGCAGAAGGGGGGTTGAGGTCATACCCCCGATGAACGCGACCTTCTCCGGTGGCGGCCCTCGCGGTCTGCTGGAGGACATGACGAGCAAGACATTCACCGCGCCGGCGGCGTTGGGCACGTGGGCCTGGGGAGACAGCGGCGAGGCGGGCGACGGCTACTTCGGCAGCGAGCTGACCGAGTCCGGTCTGCGCGAGGTCGTCGGCAAAGCGCACGCGAACGGGTTGACTCTGTGGGACACCGCGGCGGTGTACGGCATGGGCCGCTCGGAGACGGTCCTCGCCCAGGCGCTGAAAGGCTACGACCGCAGCGAGTATCAGCTGTCGACGAAGTTCACCCCGCAGATCGCGGGCGACGGCGCCGATCCGGTCGCGGACCTGCTGCAGCAGAGCCTCGACCGATTGGGCACCGACTACGTGGACCTGTACTGGATCCACAACCCCGCCGACCTGGCCCGCTGGACGCCGCTGCTGATCCCGCTGCTGCGGGACGGCAGGATCAAGCACGTCGGCGTCTCGAACCACAACCTGGAGGAGATCGCCCTCGCCGACGAGATTCTCGGCGAGGCCGGCTACCGCGTGGAGGCGGTCCAGAACCACTACAGCCTCCTGTACCGGAGCTCCGAGCGCGCGGGCATCCTCGACCACTGCCGCGAGCACGACGTGACGTTCTTCTCCTACCTGGTCCTCGAACAAGGAGCCCTGACCGGCAAGTACAGCCCGGCCCACCCGCTGCCGGAGGGCAGCAGCCGGGCGGCCGGGTACAACGGCATCCTTCCCCAGCTGCAGGCGCTGACGGACAGGATGGGAGCGATCGGCGCGGGGCGGGACGCGTCCGCGGCCGAGGTCGCCACCGCATGGGCGCTGGCCAAGGGAACCACGCCGATCATCGGAGTCACGAAGCCCGAGCACGTCGACGGGCTGGTCCGCGCTCGCGACCTCGAGCTCGCCGACGAGGAAATCGCGGAACTGGAGGCGCTGGCGAGCGCCGCGGACGTCGACACGCGCGGCAGCTGGGAGCACGAAATGTAGCGGCCGTCGGAACGAAAGACCGCTCGGGAAAGGGAGGGAGACTTTGCCGCCGCGTCCGGAGGCCGATCAGCACCTGTCCGTTGCGGTTCCTCTCCACCGCCGACGGACTGGGCGTTTGCGACGAGTGCAGCCGCGCGACGACCGGCCCCGACACCCGTCTAATCGATCGCTCAGTGGTGCTGCGCGGATGGCGGTACCGCGCAAGGATCCTGGTGCTCCCGGCCGGCAAACCTTTTAGAGTGGGCCCATGAGCGACCCGGAGGAGCTGGCCCGCGGACTGCGGTCCGCGGCACGGAACGCCGCGACCGCCGCCTTGCGCAAGGGACTCGAGGAGATCGAAGAGCGCCACGGCCAGCACGTCGCCGACCAGGTGGTCGGCTTGGTCGACGTCGACGGAGTGTTCGCGGGGCTGCGCGAACCCGAGCGCGCGCGGCGAAGCGGCGGCGACGACGAGCCGTGGGAGCTCAAGCCGATGGGCTCGCGCTGAGCGCGCCTCATTTCTCCCAGGTGTAGCTCAGGGCCGGCGGGGTGTCGGTCGTCTTCGTGACGGTCAGGTGCTGGTCCGGATGCGCGGCGGCCCACCTGGTCATCTCGTGGTAGAGCTGGTCGCGCATGCCGGTGTCGCGCACCTCGATCGTGGCGCGCTGGCCCAGCTGGCTCGGGTCGACGTGCGAGTCGGTGCGGATCGCCAGGTTCCAGAAGTGCTTCTTGTCGGTGCCGTCGGCGCCCTGGCCGTCGTTGGTGAAGTAGGTCTCGCCGGTCGTCTTGTTGTAGATCGTCTGCGTCACCTTGATCTGGTCGTCGCCCCGGGCGGTCTCGAAATAGCCGGACGGGTCCGAGGAACCCGGTTCGCGGGTGTAGAACCCGACCTCGCCGCCGTACGCGCCGCCGAACCCGTAGCTGCCCTTCCACAGTTCGAGCCGGTACTGCTTGCCGGTCTTGGGATCGGTGAACTCCATGTTGTCGCCGTCCGCGCCGGTCTCGTCGAGGTGCGTGCCGATCACCGGCCCCAGCTTGTCGTAGAGGTCGTGCCAGCCCAGGAAGCTCTGCATCGAGTGCTCGCCGGTCGTGTAGTAGTCGCCGTCCGCGACGTACTTGAAGCCGAGGTAGTCGTAGATCTTCTGCGCGATCTCGCGGTTCCGCAGCAGCAGTTCCCAGTCGCCGCTCAGCAGCGCGGCCTTGAGCCGCGGGTCTTTCGCCACCAGTTCGGCGAAACCGGGGATCTCGCGCAGCATGATCGCGGCGATCTCGGCGGGATTCCGCTTTTCCGAGCCCGCGAGCTCCCACACCCGGCCCGTCTTGTTCCGGAGCTTGAGACCTTCGGCGAGCAGGACCGCGTCGTAGCCGAGGACGATCCGTTCCAGGTCGGCGAGCACGACGAGCGCCCGCGCCTTGACGGCCTTGTCCTCCGCCCAGGCGAAGACGAGATTGCCCTTGCCGCGGGAGAGGTCGTCCCAGACGCCGTTGAGTTTCTTCTCCAGTGCCTCGCCGTCCGCGCGCCGGCTGCCGGCCTCGCGTTGCGCCTTCGCCAACGCGTCGCGGACGACCTCGAACGACTTCGCGGAATCCTCGAGATCCTGCGCTTGGTCGTCCCGGTTCTTCGCGAAGTCCGACAGCGACGCGAGGGCCGACTCCCCCGCGCCGCCGTGCCAAGCTTCGGCCAGCTGAACCCGGACGGCCTCGACCAGCGCTTTGGCGTCCAGGACGGCTTCCTTCGCGGTCCGGCAAGCCTGGGCCCGGGAGTCCAGGTCGGCCGTGCTGCCTTTTTCCACCTGTCCGGCGACGTCGCGGATCTTCTCGAACACCGAACTCATCGGTCGATCCCCCCGAGGCCGGCGTCCAGCGCCTTCAGGAAGGTCGCGCGCGCCGCGGAATCCGTGCTGTCGTAGGCCCTTGCCGCGGCTTGGATGGTTTCGACCAGGCTCGCGACCTGCTGCCGCGCCGCCTCCAGGTCCTCCTGCCGGGTCAGCAGCCAGACGTCGTAATCCCCCGCGAAACCGCCGGCCCGGTGGGTCGCCCCGACATTCGGCGCGCCTCCGGGGGCGAGCGTGGGCTGTTTCCCGGCGGCGAGCTTGCCCGCCGCGTTCTTGATGTCCGCGACATCGGCCTCGAACCCCACTGCGCGCCTCCCCCGGTCAAGTGACACTCGGCAAGCGCAATGTAACACTCAACTCGTGCATTGCCGTCCGATTCGCTCATTCCGGGGCATCCTGCACGCGGGGAGGCCGGGATTCAGCACGTCCTGCTTGCCTCAGATTTGGGCGAAGCCGCCGTCCACCGCCAGTTCGGATCCGTTGACATAGCTGGACGCATCGGAGGCGAGGAAGACAGCCGCCGCGGCGATTTCCTCGGGTTCGGCCAGCCGTCCGAGCGGAACCGACGCTCCGGCGGCGGCGAATTCGCTGGGCGACAGCAGGTCTCGCAGGCCTTGCGTGCGGGTGCCGCCGGGCGAGAGCAGGTTGATCCGGTACTGCCGGGCCGCGGCGTCGTGGGCGAACCCGCGGACCAGGTTGCGGATCGCGGCCTTGGTCGCGCCGTACACGGGAAGGTAGGGCTGGGGGCGCGAAACCGCCGTCGACCCGGTGAGGATGATCGACGCCCCGGGCGCAAGCAGCGGCAGCGCCTTCTGCACGGTGAACAGCGTGCCTTTGACGTTGGTGGTGAACATGGCGTCGAACTGTTCCTCGGTGATTTCGCCCAGCGGGGCGGCGATCCCGATCCCCGCGTTGGCGACCAGGACGTCGATCCGGCCCGCCTGCTCGGCGACGGCCGCGTAGAGCCCGTCGAGGTCGTCGAGCCGGCCGACGTCGCACCGGATCCCGGTGACCCGCGGTCCGAGTTCAGCCTCGACCTCGTCGAGCCGCTCCTGGCGACGGCCGGCGGCGAAAACCCGCGCCCCCTCGTCGCGATAGGCCCGCGCGATCGCCAGCCCGATCCCCGCGTTCGCCCCGGTCACGACCGCGACCTTGCCCTCCAGCACCGTCATGGCAGCTCCTTGCCCCGATTATTGACCATTCAGTCCATAACCTTCCGCATATGGACCGGGCGGTCAATAACCGGGCCGGCATTGTGCCGCACCCCACTGCGGCAACGGATGCTCAGGACGCGGGCAGCAGGCTGTCGAGAAGGGCCTCCGCCGTCGCCAGCACCACGGCCGGATCCTGCCCGATCCGCCCGAACACGATCAGCCCGAGCTGACCGGCCAGCACCGCGCGAGCGGTAGCATCCGGGTCGAGACGGCGCGCGACGTCGCCCTCGCTCTGCGCTCGCCGCACCGCGTCGGCCAGCACCGCAGCGGTCGAGCCGTAACTGCGCCGCGCCTCTTCGGACACCTCGTCGGCGCTCAGCTCCATCGCAGCCTTGGCAAGCAGACAGCCCCGGCGAGCCTGCACGCCGCCGGGATCGCGCACGAACCCGGTCACGAAACCCCGGATCACGTCGATGCCGCGCTCGGCTTGCTCGAGCTGGCCGCGCAGCATGTGCTCATTGGCCTCGTCGTACCTGCGCAGCACGCGCAAGAACAAGCTCTTTTTGTCGCCGAACGCTCCGTACAGGCTCCCTTTGCCGAGCCCGCTGGCCGCCAGGAGGTCTTCGAGCGAGGTGCCCGCGTAACCGTTCTCCCAGAACGCGGCCTGCACAGCCGAAAGCACACGCTCTTCATCAAACTGTCGGGGCCGCGGCACGGGGGCGATGTTACCTGTAGTGGACCGGTCGGTCCAGCATGGTGGGAGTGCCCGTTCCAGGGCGGCCGGACAGCCGGTCGACTCGGGAACCAGCGACGGGTGCGACGCCGCGGGACCGGGGCCAGCACCACCAGCAGCATCCCCGCGGCGATCGATACCGACTGACCGACGGGCGGCGACTGTCCGATCGAAGTCCACTATGGACACCGCTTTCGTCACGCGTGCCGCCGAGGCACTACGCCCTCAGCGGACGCCCCGCGCGGTATTGCGAACACGCATCGAAAAGAAGGCCGGAAGACAAGTCGACCACATCGTGGTCAACCCGCGCGACAGCGCGGTCACCACCGGGGGATTGAGCGAACAACTGAAAACTTGGCCCATTCAAGGCCTCAAAGAAGCAATCGCCGGTACCGTTGTCCGCCTGTTCCCTTGACCACGAACGAGGTCGCATGTCACTCGACTACAGCCTGGACCTGACGACCGGCCTGGCCCCGGAAGAGGTCGCCGAAGAGATAGTCAAGACCGGACGGCCGCTGGGGATCCTCGAAGAATCCGTCACCGCTCAACAGCTGCTCGCGTGGAGCACAACGACCCGCCAAACCTGGCTGCAGGTCAGCCCAGCCCGCCCGCAACCGTGGCACCCGCCGATATCCGAACTGGGCGCCATCACCCCCACCGTCCAACTACTGTTTGAACTGAACAAAAACGACCAAATCGCCGAACAACAGAACGACCTGATCCTCCTCACCGCCGCACTGCTGCAACGCATCCGCGGCGACGCCGTCTTCAGCAACCTCGACGTGGTCTGGCTCGTCCGCAAGAACGGCACGCTCGACATCCACGAAGACAACGACTTCTGGACCCCCGAACGCATCGCCCTGCTCCCCCGGCCCTACACGCGCCACAGCCACCGATACGAATGAACGCGACGGGGCGACGCACACGTGGTACGTCGATGCCGCCGGGCGCACCGCGTTCGGGAGACCGTGCCCCGTTTTGATCGAGCGCAATACAACGTGAGGGGAAGGTCCTGAACCGCCGCGACGAAGCCAAAGCCGGAAGAAAGAGCCGCGAACAGAACATCGAATCACATCGTGCGGACCCGGGACTCGAAGGGGCCGAATTCCGGGGCAAGCAGATCAGGTAATGCGGCATCGTGCAGTTCCGCACAGAAGCGACTGGTCGGCGCGCAGGTCCTGGCCGTCGTCAACGGCAGACAGGTCCACGGTTCAGCCCGCCAGCTCGATCAAGTGGGCGTCGGCCAACGAGGATCCCTTGGGTGGAGGGTGAAAATGAGCGCTTCCGAAGTGAACAACCGCGACGCAGCCGACTACGCCACGCTGATCCGGCGGTTTGCCGACCGCACCATCGACGCTGCCCAGTTCGAGCAGCAATATCTCGACCTGATGAAGAAGGACGAAACTCCGCACCCCGACGACGTCTTCGCCGTCCTTGACAAGCTGTTTTCCGAAGTCGACGAGTACTTCGTGTCACCGGAAGCTTCACCGGCCGAGCGCCGAGACCGGGCCGAAGCCTTGCGCCAGCGCGCTGCCGACGCGCTGGCGAGCCTGCAGCGGCTCGGGACACTCGGATGACCAATGCACGCTGCGGCCGTGGAGTCCCTTTCCGCCGACGGTAAGCCACAGCCAAAGCGACGGACTGACTTCTGCGGGAAACTACGTCGTTCACGTGGCCAGGTGCAGTCGTGTGGCTGCTGTGGATCAGTCTTGGACAGGCAAATTGTTCGCCCGCCGAGAGGCCGTCAGATCGACGGCTGTTTTCGTCGGCGACCAGCCTGCCCGAAGTGGCTGACAGACGCACCACCATCCAGCACCACATCAAAAGCGTTGCAGGCGAAGTAGCGCAGCGCACCTTCGTCGGCCTCCCCCGCAAAGAACTCCATAGCCGCGCGGTCACGGCAGCTCGAGCGGGACCGCGACACCGGGTCCCGGCGCCGCTCAGCCAGTCAAGTCCCCTTCCCTCTCGTTCTTCCCCGCGTAGAAGGCCAGTTTCTCCTCGTCCACCTCCACCCCCAGCCCCGGCCCGGACGGGACCCTCAGCCGGCCGTTCGACAGGTGCAGCGGGGCCACGATGTCGTCCGCGTGCAGGTAGTACATGCTGTCGATCGCGCGGGAAAGCACCGGAGTGCTCGCGACTACCGCCAGGTGTGCGGCGGTCGCGATGCCGAGTTCGCCGCCGCTGTGGAGGTTCATGCCCAGGCCGAACGTTTCGCAGTGCGCGGCGAGCGCTTTGGTGGCCGCGATGCCGCCCCATTTGTAGACGTCGCCGTGGATCACGTCCACCGCGCCGAGGCGAACCGCCGGGGCGAACTCTTCGAAGCGGACTACGCACATGTTGGTGCACAACGGAATCCGCACCTTCGCGCGGACCTGGCTCATTCCTTCGATGCCGACGCACGGGTCTTCGAGGTATTCCAGGTCCAGTTCCTCCAGTGCGAGCCCGGCGCGGATCGAGTCGGGTACTGACCACGCGGCGTTGGGGTCGACGCGAAGCTCGACGTCCGGGAGTGCGCTGCGCAGGGCACGCAGGATCTCGACGTCCCCGCGCACGTCTCGGGTGCCTTTCAGCTTCACCGCCGGGAAACCGCCTTCGGCCACCACTTTCGCCGTGTGCTCGGCCAGGCCCTGCGCCAGTTCCGCGCCTTTCGCGCCGGGTGCGTCGGCGCGGGTGATCAGCGCGGTGATGGGCACCTCGGTGCGCACCGGGCCGCCGAGAAGGTCGGTCACCGACTGGCCGGTCGCGCGGCCGATGAGGTCCCA
Organism: Amycolatopsis orientalis DSM 43388; assembly: GCF_000411975.1. Classification (GTDB taxonomy): domain Bacteria; phylum Actinomycetota; class Actinomycetes; order Mycobacteriales; family Pseudonocardiaceae; genus Amycolatopsis; species Amycolatopsis orientalis_D. The sequence goes on along the minus strand of NZ_ASXG01000196.1, from coordinate 148,224 downwards.
GCAGGCCACGTCCAGCGCGGCGAGTGCGGCATAGCCGAGGTAGCCGTGGAAGAACGGGACCATGTGGTGCCGGCGGTGGAAGGCTTCGAGCGCGAACGGGCTGGTCCCGATCATCTCCGCGCCCAGTTTCCGCGTCAGCTCGGCGACCGGGCGGCCCCACATCGTCTCGCCCCAGCCCTCGGCGCCGGTGTCGGTGCGCAGCCGCACCACGGTGCGGGTCTCGCCGGTCTTCGTCTCGAACGAGCTGGTGAACGGGTTGGTCAGCGGCAGGTTGACGACCCGCACGTCGACGTCGGTGATCTTCATTGCGCCCCTTCGGTGGATGCGTGGCTGTCGCGGGTGCTGCGGTCGAACGCCCGGATCGCCTCGGCGAGCGCGGCGCTGCGCCCGGCGAGCAGTTCCGCGCCGTGCGCGGCGGTGGCCGCGGCGGCGTCGTCGGTGGTCCCGCCGGCGCGGGCCCATTCGCCGTGCCGCTCGACGGTCAGCCCGGGATACGGCGAGTCGTAGAACAGCGGCGGCGGGTCCACGACCGGCCTCGGCTCCGGCGCGCGCACCAGGTCCGGGTGCGCCGCGAGCATCAGCGAGGTCTCGAACATCCCCGCGTGGCCCGGCACCTGGCCGTCGCCGACCGAAAAGTACGAGCACGCGGCGAGCGCGACGTCCGCGCGCAGCGCGTACTGCTTGACCGCCAGCCGCATGATCTCGTCGTTGCCGCCGTGGCCGTTGACGATCAGCACGCGCCGGTATCCGCTGGTGGCGAGCGAGTCGAGCACGTCGTCCAGCACCGCCTGCAGCGTCGACGCGCGCAGCGACACCGCGGCCGCGAACAGGTGGTGCGGGCTGTGGCCGAACGGCAGCGCGGGCAGCCGCACCACCTCCGGGTCGCCGCCGAGCCGGGCCAGCGCGGCGTCGGCGACCGCTTCGGCGAGCATCGTGTCGGTGCCCATCGGCAGGTGCCCGGCGTGCTGTTCCTGCGAGCCGATCGGCAGCAACGCGATCGCGGACCGCCCGGCGGCGCGCGCCTCCCGCCAGGTCATTCGCGTCAGTTCGGACATGTGGCCTCCCTTCCCGGCGCGGCGCGTGGCATCGTGACCGCATGAATTCCGGCGAACGCCCGGCCCTGCGGCTGGTTCCCGCGCCGGTCGCGGCGCCGTCCGCGGCCGGGCCGGTGCTCGGCGCCGTCGAACTGCTCCCCGGCCGCATCCGCGCCGCGCTGCTGGATCTGGCCGGCGCGGTGCGGTGGCGGGCCGAAGCGACCTACGCGCGCACCGCCGCCCCGGCGGGCATCGCGGCCGCGCTCGCCGAAGTGGCTCGATTCCCCACCGCGCCAGCCGCGATCGGCGTCGCCTCCGCCGGACTGGTCGACGCCGCGGCGGGGACGATCATCGAGGTGCACGAGGTGCCGGCGCTGCACGGCTACCCGATCGCCGAGGTGCTCGGCGGCCTGACCGGCGTCCCGGTCCACGTCGAGCACCGCGCCCGCCTGCAGGTTCTCGGCGATCGCTGGTTCGGCCCGGGCCAGGGCCGCAGCACGTTCGCGTCGGTCTCGACCGGCGAAGTGCTCGGCGTCGGCCTGCTGTTCGACGGCGAGGTCCTCGCCCCGCCCGGCGGCCGCAGCGGCGCGCACATGACCGTCGCCGCGAGCGGCCTCGAATGCACCTGCGGGGCGCGCGGCTGCTGGAAAACCGTCGCGACGACGCCGTGGCTGCGCGGCGAAGCTCACCGGCGGGGCCTCGCCGCCCAGAGCGTGCGCGAACTCGCCGGCGACCCGCTCCTGGACGAGTACGCGGGCAACATCGCGCTCGGACTGGTGAACATCCAGCAGCTTTTCGCCCCGGGTCTGTTCGTCCTGCACGGCGAAGCGGCCGAGGGCGGCGACCCTTTCCGCGCCCGCATCGAGCAGCGGCTGCGCGAGGACTCGTCGTGGGCCACCGGCGCCGAACCGCCGCGAGTGGTCGTCAACGAGAGCCCGGCCGACGACGTCGCCCTGCTCGGCGGTGCCGGTCTGGTCCTGTCGAAGCTCTGAGTTCACGAAGCCACCCGCCGGCGGGCTCGCGGGTCCGGGTTCGGCACCGCGTCCAGCAGGGTCCGCGTGTACTCGTGCTCCGGTGCTCGGAACAACCGGTCCGCCGGAGCCAGCTCGACCACCTGCCCGGCGCGCATCACCGCCACCCGGTCCGCGATCTGCTGCACCACGGCCAGGTTGTGCGACACGAACAGATACGTCAGCCCGAACCGGCTCTGCAGGTCCGCGAGCAGTTCGAGAACCTGCGCCTGCACCGAGACGTCCAGCGCGCTCGTCGGCTCGTCCAGCACCACCAGCCGCGGCCGCACCGCCAGCGCCCGCGCGACCGAGATCCGCTGACGCTGCCCGCCGGAGAACTCGTGCGGATAGCGGTCCTGCATCTGCGGCGAAAGCCCGACCGCGGCGAGCAGTTCGCCGACGCGCTCCCGCAGCTTCGCCCGGCCGCGCCGGCCGCGCATCCCGCGTTCGTGCGTCACCAGCGGTTCGGCCACCACGTCGGTGATCCGCCACCGCGGATTCATGCTGGAGTAGGGATCCTGCAGCACCACCTGCATCTCCCGGCGCACCTTCCGCAGCCGCGCGGCGGGCATCGCGAACAGGTCCGCGCCGGCGAAGCGCACCGAACCGGCGCTCGGTTCCTCCAGCCGCAGCAGCAGCCGGGTCAGCGTCGTCTTCCCGGAGCCCGATTCCCCCACCACGGCAAGGGTTTCCCCGGCACGCATGTCGAGGTCGACGCCGTCCACCGCGGCCAGCGCGCCGTAGTGCTTGCGCAGCCCGCGCATCTCCACGAGATTCGTCATGCCCGCTCCAGTTTCGGCGTCGCGCGCAGCAAGTCGCGCGTGTAGTCCTCCCGCGGCTGCTCGAAAACCGGGACCACGTCGCCGGTTTCCACCACCTGTCCCGACCGCAGCACCACGACCCGGTCGGCGACCTCAGCGACGACGCCGAGATCGTGCGTGATGAGCACGATCGCCATGCCGTGCTTGCGCCGCAGGTCCACCAGCAGGTCGAGAACCCGCGCCTGGACGGTCACGTCCAGCGCCGTCGTCGGTTCGTCCGCGATCAGCACCCGCGGCCGTCCGACGAGCGCCATCGCGATCATCACGCGCTGCCGGAGCCCGCCCGACAGCTGGTGCGGGTACTGGCCGGCGCGTCGCTCGGGGTCGGGAATCCCGGCCTCCCGCAACGCTTCCACCGCCGCCGCGCGCGCTCGCGCCCGCGTCGCGCCCTGATGCCGGCGCAGCACCTCGGCCACCTGCGCGCCGACCCGCTTGACCGGGTTCAGGCTGGTCATCGGGTCCTGGAACACCATCGCCACGTCGTTGCCGCGGATCCGCCGGAGTTCCTTTTCCGGCAGGCGAAGCACGTCCCGTCCGTCGAGGCGCACCTCTCCCCCGGCGTACACGCACGGCGGTTCCGGGTTGAGCCGCAGCACCGACAGCGCCGTCGCGGTCTTGCCGCTTCCCGATTCCCCCACCACCGCGAGGATTTCCCCGGCCTCCACGGCGAAACTCACGCCGTCGACGGCCGCCACGGTCCCGGTCGCGAGGCGGAATTCGATCCGCAGGTCCTCGATCTCCAGCAGAGCGCTCATGAGCGGTACGCCTTCGGGTCCGCGACGTCGCGCAGGACGTCGCCGGTCAGGTTGACCGAGAGCGCGGTGAGCATCAGCGCCAGCCCGGGGAACACCGCGACCCACCACGACGTGCCGAGGTACAGCTGCCCGTCGCTGAGCATCCCGCCCCAGGTCACGGTCTGCTTCGGCACGCCGAGGCCGAGGTAGCTCAGCGACGCCTCGGCCACGATCGCCGCCGCGACGTGCAGCGTGCCGATCGTGGCGAGCGGAGCCAGCACGTTCGGCAGCAGGTGCCGGAGCATGATCGTCCCGCCGCGCACGCCGATCGCCCGCGCCTCGGTGACGAACTCCCTGGTGCGCAAGGAAAGCACCTCGGACCGGATGACCCGGGCGTAGGACACCCAGCCGGTGAAGCCGAGCACGAGCACGACGTGCCACAACCCGGAGCCGAGGAATCCGACGACGGCGAGCGCGAGCAGAATCGACGGGAACGCGAGCTGGATGTCGGCGATCCGCATCAGGATCCGGTCGAACCAGCCGCCGAGATACCCAGCGACCAGCCCGATCGCCGCGCCGACGAGCCCGGCCAGCAGCGCCGCGCACGCGCCCACCAGAAGCGATACGCGGGCGCCGTAGCAGAGCCGGGACAGGATGTCGCGGCCGAGCTGGTCGGTGCCGAGCAGATGCGCGGAGGTGCCGCCCTGGGCCCACGCCGGCGGACGGAGCCGCACCAGAAGGTCTTGCGCGCCCGGGTCGTACGGGGCGATCAGCGGCGCGAAGACCGCGACCAGCACCATCAGCGCCAGGACGGTGATCGCGACGACTCCCAGCTTGTTGCGCAGCACCGCGCGCACCACGCTGGGCCGGGCGGTCGGGACGGCAACGGTCACGGCGGTCATGAGGTCACCCGCACCCTCGGATCGAGCAGCGTGTAGGACAGGTCGACGAGCAGGTTCACGACGACGAACGTGGCCGCGAAGAACAGCACGGCCGCTTGCACGAGCGGGAAATCGCGGTTCTGGATCGCCTCGACGGTCAACCGGCCCAGCCCCGGCCAGGAGAACACCTGCTCGGTGAGGATCGCGCCGCCGAGCAGGGTGCCGACCTCGAGCCCGACCACGGTGACCACCGGCAGCGCGGCGTTGCGCAGGCCGTGCGAGAGCACGACTCCGGCGGTGCCGAGGCCTTTCGCCCGGGCGGTGCGGATGAAGTCCGAACCGAGCACGTCGATCAGCGACGACCGCAGCAGCCGGGCGATCACCGCGACCGAGTACACCGCGAGCGTGACCGCGGGCAGGATCAGGTGCTCCAGCCCGCCGTACCCGGACGCGGGCAGCACCTGCCACTGCACGGCGAACACCAGGATCAGCAGGATGCCGACCCAGAACGCGGGCGTCGACTGTCCGATCAGGACGCCCGTCAGCACGCCGGAATCACCCGCGCGGCCCCGCCGCGTCGCCGCGTAGGTGCCCGCCGGAACGGCGATCGCCAGCGCGACCAGCAGCGCGGCCCCGGCGAGTTCGAGCGTCGCCGGCACGCGGGAGAACAGCACCTCCGAGACCGGCTGGTCGTAGACCAGCGACGTGCCCAGCCGCAGGCGCGGCAGCCCGCCGAGGTAGTCGAGGTACTGCGCGAGCAGCGGCCGGTCCAGGCCGAGGCTCGCCCGCAGGGTCGCCTCCTGGTGCGCGGTCGCGTCCGGCGGCAGGATCAGCTTCACCGGGTCGCCGGAGAGCCGCACGAGGAAAAACGCCGCGGTGGCCACGAAAAACAGCACGACGACGGCGGTCGCCACCTTGGTCGCCACCGCGCGCAGCACTCCGGTCCCGGCCGCGGCCGGACGGGAGACGGGGACGGCCGGGGCGGTCACGACGCCACCTGCGCCCGGGCCATGGCGAGCAGGCCGACAACGCCCGGCTGCCAGCGCGGTCGCGTGTTGACCGCGTAGATGCTGTCGATCTGGTAGAGGAACACGAACGGCGCCTCCTGGTTCAGAAGATGCTGGAGGTCGGTGAACGCGCGCTGCCGGTCGGCGGGCACGAGCGACTGCTCCTCGACGTCCACGAGCCGGTCGGCTTCGGGGTTGCGCCACCGGCTCTGCCTGCGGTCGTGGCGGACGTTGGACTGCACGAGGCTTTCCGCGTCGAGCGTCCAGCCGGTGCTGGCGGCGAGGTAGATCGGGCCGAGCGCGCCGCGGTTGTTCGAGGTCAGCCGGCTGCTGTAGGTGCCGGGGTCGACCAGTTCCACCCGGGCGCGCACCCCGGCGCGGGCGAGCAGGCCGGAGATCGCCTCGGCGGTGTTGGCGTCGGCGGTCTGCGCGGTGAGCGTGGTGTCGAAGCCGTTCGGGAAACCGGCCTCGGCGAGGAGCCGTTTCGCGAGGCCGACGTCGCGGGAGTACGGCCGGATCGACGGGTCGAAGCCGAACGCTTCGCGCGGGAACATCGTCGGCACCTCGCGGGCCTTACCGTCGAGCACCGCTCTGATCAGCAGCGGCACGTCGACGGCGTGGTTGAGCGCCCGGCGCACGCGCACGTCGCGCAACGGGCCCGCGGTGGTGTCGAGCGACAGGTACGACGTGCGGATGCCCGGGTAGTGCCGGATCTCGACGCCGCGGTACCCCTGGATCTGCAGGGCGGCGTCCGGGGTCAGGTTCGCGACGATGTCGACCTGGTCGCTCTGCAGCGACGCCAGCGCCGACGACGGGTCCGGCATCGGCAGGAACACCAGCTCGTCGAACGCCGGTTTCCCGCCCCAGTACGCGGGGTTCGCGCGCATCCGCGTCTGGTGGTCGCGCTGGAACTCGACGAACGTGAACGGCCCGGTGCCGACCGGATGCTTCGCGAAGCCGGCGTTGCCGACCTGCCGGAGGTAGCCCGGGGGCACCACGACCCCGCCGAACAGCGAGACCTTCGCCGGCAGGATCGGGTCCGGTTCGCTGAGGTGCAGGTCGACGGTCAGCTCGTCGACGACCGTCGCTTTCTTGACGTAGCGCAGCTCCACGATCGGCGATTTCGTCGCCGGGTCCAGCAGCCGCTGCACGCTGAAGGCGACCGCGTGCGCGTCGCAGGGCTCCCCGTTGTGGAAGCGCACGCCGGGCCGCAGCCGGAACCGCCAGGTCAGCCGGTCGAGCGAGGACCAGGACAGCGCGAGGCCGGGGGCGAGCTGGTTGTCCGGCCCGCGCGTGGTGAGCGTGTCGAACAGGTTGATCAGGACGTTCATCGAGGTCAGATCGCCCTGTTTCTGCGGGTCCAGGGTCTTCGGGTCGGCGGTCTGGGCGACGCGCAGCACGCGGCCGGGGCTGCCCGTCGCGGTGCCGCACGCGGTGAGCGCGGCGGGCAGGGCGAGGGCCGGCAGCGTCAGCCCGGCCAGCCGGAGCGCCGTGCGGCGGGACAGGCGGGGAGGTGGGGCCACGGGGTCTTCCTTTCCGTGGGGTGACATCTCATTCCGTCAGATGGAACGGGATTGCGCTAAGGTAGGCGGCGTGAAGAACGCTGTCAACGGTTCGTCCGGCACCGGACGGGCCGAGCCCCGCGGTGCCGTCGACAAGGCTCTCGAGGTCCTCGCCGCACTGTCGCGACCGGGCGGGCCGCACCGGCTCGCCGACCTCGCCGAGGCCTGCGACCTGCCGAAACCGACCACGCACCGGATGCTGCAGACGTTCTCCGAGGCCGGGTTCGCGGTCGGGCTCGGCAGCGGCCGGTACACCGTCGGACCGCGGCTGCTGGGGATGTCGGCGGCGGTGCTCGCGGCGCGTCCGGCGATCCGGCCGATCCTCGCCGATCTGCGGCGGCGGACCGGGCACACGGTCCACTACGCGGTGCGGCACGCGGACCGCGCGGTCTACGTGGACAAGCTCGAACCGGACCAGGCGTACCGGCTCAACACCCGTCCCGGCGGCGAGGTCCCGCTTTACTGCACCGGGGTCGGCCGCGCGATCCTTTCCCGGCTGTCACCACCGGAAGTCGCGGCCGTGCTCGACGCCGCGCCGCTGCGCGCCCGCACGCCGAAGACAGTCACGGACCCGGCGGAAATCCGGGCGTCCCTGACCACTGTGGACACTCTCGGGTACGTCGTCGACGACGAGCAGCACGAGCAGCACGTCCGTTGTGTCGCTGCTCCGGTGCTGGCCGCGGACGGGCAGGTGGCGGGCGCGGTCAGCGTGGCCGGGTTGACGTTCGCCTTGCCGCCCGACAGTTTCCCGACGCTCGGTCCGCTCGTCGCCGAGGCGGCGAACCGGATTTCGGCGGCGCTGAGCAGTGCGCCGGTCCGGTTGGTGCCCGATGAGGACTGAGCCGGCGCAGATCCTGGCGCGCGGCCGGGAGAATCGCGTCTATTCCGCCGCCGCGTGGTCGGTCGGCACCGCGGACGGCGTGCTCGACCGGGGCCTGCTCGGCACGCTCTGGTGGGACGGCCCCGCGGTCGCCGAGAACAGCCGGTGGGATCTGGCTTCGGTGACCAAACCGGTCGTCGGGATGGTCGTCGGCGCGCTCGCCGACCGCGGCGCGCTGGCCTTCGACGACCCCGTTTCCCGGTACCTGCCGTCGTACCCCGCCGAGATCACGCTCCGGCAGCTGCTGACGCACACGTCCGGCCTTCCGGGCGGAACTCCGTTGTGGCGCACCCATTCCACCCGCGTGGACCTGCTCGAAGCCATCCGCCTCGGACCGCGCCGCACGGACGGACAGGTCGAATACTCGTCGCAGGGCTTCATCCTGCTCGGCCTGGTCGCCGAAGCGGCCGGAAGCGCCCCGCTGGACCAGCTCGTCACCGACCTGGTCAGCACGCCCGCCGGCCTCGCCGCGACCGGCTTCGGGCCGGTCCCGGACGCCGTCGCCACCGAGGACTGCCCGTGGCGCGGGCACGTCGTCCGCGGCGAGGTGCACGACGAGAACGCCGTGGTGCTGGGCGGAATCTGCGGCCACGCCGGGCTGTTTGCCACCCTGTCCGATCTGGAACGCTGGGCACAGCTTCTCGCCGGGGGCGCCGCTCCCCTGCTCAAGCCCGGCACGCACGCGGAGATGATCGCCTGTCAGACCTCCGGGCTGAACCTGCGCCGGGGCCTCGCCTGGCAGTGCCTGGACGTGCCCGGCTCCCCGGTGGGCACCGAGCTGGCACCGGATTCGTACGGGCACACGGGATTCACCGGGACCAGTGTGTGGTTCGAACCCGGCCGCGGCCGGTACTACGTCCTGCTCACCAACCGCGTCCACCCCACCCGCGCGACGACCGGAATCGAAGCGGTGCGCCGGGATTTCCACTCCGCGGCGGTGCGGCTTTAGGCCGGAACCCCGTTCGACAGCGCGTCCGCCATCCGTTCGGCGAGGCGCAAGACCCGGCGGTCGTCGAACCGTCCGCCTTGGACGGTCAGCCCGACCGGAAGACCTGCCGCCGGGGTGGCCAGCGGGAAGGTGACCATGGGCGCCCCGAGCATCGCGCCTGGCGTCGTGTTCTGAGTGTAGAGCTCGAAAGCGTCGACGCGGCGGCCCAGATGCTCCACCGTCCCGGTGCAGTCGGCGGGCGGTGCCGGTGCGGGCGTGGCGGGGAACGCGAGCGCGTCGAGGGCATGCCGGCGCAGCAGGTCCGCGTAGCACGCTCTCGCTTGCTCGGTCTGCTGCTGGGCGAGCGCGTACGCGTCGGGCGACACCGGGGACGACGCCTCCGCTTCCAGGATCTGCCGGACGTCCGGACTGCGCACCTCCGCGACCAGCCGGGCGAAGCCCTGCTCCGCGTTCACGCCCAAGGCACGAGCAGCGACGTCGCCGAGCAGCCGGTGGGCTTCCCAGCAGACAATCGGCATCGCCGCCGCACGGGTCAGCTCCCACACCTCCGCGAGCCGCACCGGCACCAGCTCGACGATGTCCGCGAGCACGGCCAAAGCCGAATCGACCGCTGCCTGCGTACTGGGGTGCAACTCGTGGAACAGTTCGGCGGGCAGCCCGACCCGGGGACGCGGAAGGTCCTCGGCCGTGGTCCCGCCGAGCATGGTCAGGTCGATCTCGGCGAGGCGCCGCACCGATCGTGCGAAGATCCCGGGGGCGTCCCGCGTCCACGACAGGCCGACGATGCCCGCCGTCGGCCAGCGTCCGGTGCTGGGACGGAAGCCCGCGACCCCGCACAGACTGGCCGGGATCGAGATCGAGCCCCCGGTGTCCGTGCCCAGCGCGACCTCGGCATGGCCGCGTGCCACGACCGCGGCGCTGCCGCCCGAAGAACCCCCGGCGAGATAACCGGGGCGGCCGGGCAAGCGCACCGCGCCATAGGAAGTGTTCTGCGAGGTGATCCCGAAGGCGAGTTCGTGCATGTTCGCCATGCCGACGACCACCGCGCCGGAGCGGCGCAGCAGCGCGACGACCGGGGCGTCGGCCTCCTCCGGCGCGAGGTCCAGAAGCTCGCAGCCCGCGGATCGGCGCAGTCCGCGCACCGCGATGTTCGCCTTCACCGCGAGCGGATACGGCTTCCCGCCCGCCAGCGGCACTTGAGCCGCGATTTCGTCAGCAGTGCAGAGTTGCGTCCACTCCCCGGGTTCCGGTCGTTCGACCGCGTCCAGGACAGCGGGGTGGGCGGTGGCATCCGCCGGGGTAAGCGGCATCCGGGGCTCCTTTGCAGCGAATGAGGCTTATCCGGCAGTCTCGGCATGCCGCCCGGTTCGCGCCATCGTCAGTTTTGACGATGGCGGAGGTGATACGCCGCCAAGGCAGCGCGGTTGGGCGCGCCAGTCTTGGCGAACGCGTTGCTCAGGTGGGTCCGCAACGTCGGCGGCGCGATGCCGAGGGCTGCGGCGATCTGCTTGTCGCTGTCCCCGTCCGCGACCAGCTCCGCCACCTGCGCTTCGCGCCGGGACAGCGCCTTCTGCCCGGTCGGGGCCTCGCGGGGCCAGGTCCGCGCGACGAGGTCCCCGAAAGACCGGAAAACCCGTGCGTCCGCCTCGGTGAACGCGCGACCGTCGCGTCCGCGCCAGAGCCGCAGATCCACCGAACCGGGACCGGCACCGGCCGGGAAGTAGTTCATGCCGTGGTACATGCCGCCGCGATGCAGGAAGTCCTGGACGAACTCGGCGGAGACCCCGGCCGCCGGAGTGACCCGCGAAGCGCTCCCCCGCGCGAACAGCCGCGGGGTCAGGTCGTCGACGTGCCGGAAATGCCGGTGGTAGGCACGAAGCGCGTCGTCGCCGAGGTCGAGCTGAACCGGATCGGCGTAGGGACCGGACGCATCGCAGACAAAGGAGGCGAAGATGTCCGCGTTCAGCATCCGGCGGAGGACATCGCCGAGCAGAAGGCGCTTCGTCTTCGGCGGCGAGTCCGAGAGGACGATATCGATCGCTTCGCACGTCAGTGCGTACTCCTGGCCCATACCGCCTCGCTTCGACGCTGGCTCAGCTTCGTCGGCTCCCCCTTGCTCGCTCGAGAGTCTAAGGGGCAGCCCGTCGCAGCCGCTGTCCTCGCCGGCCGCGCCTCGCCGCGACGTCGGACGGTCCGCGCCTCCTCAGCTCGCCGCGCCCTCTTCCACCACCAGCCCCTTGGCCTTGAGTTTCTCCGCCAGCCCGTGGAGTTCGATCAAGGTCGCCGCGCCCCGGCGGTGCTGCGCCCGCAGCCAGGCTTCGTGTTCCTCGCGCTCCCGGCAGGCCTCGACGACCGTCTTCGCTTCGGACGGGTCGACGACGACGATGCCGTCCGCGTCGCCGCGCAGGATGTCGCCCGGGCGCACGATCTGGCCGCCGACGGAGATCGGCTGGTTGATCGGGCCCAGGGTTTCCTTGACCGTGCCTTCGATGCACACCGAGCCGGAGAACACCGGAAACCCCAGCTTGCGCAGTTCCGCGCTGTCGCGGACGCCCGAGTCGGTGACGAAGGCGGCGAGACCCTTGCTGTGGCACGCGGTCGCCAATACGTCGCCGAACGAACCTGCCTGGGGGAATTCGCCGCCGGCCACGACGATGACGTCGCCGGGCCGGGCGTAGGCGATGGCGACCTGGACCATGATGTTGTCGCCGGCCTGTGCGGAGACCGTGAAAGCCGGGCCGCAGAAAGACATCGCGGGGTCCACCGGCTTGAGGCGGTGGGAGAGGGCGCCTTTGCGGCCCTGCGCCTCGTGGATGGTGGCCGCCGAGTACTCGCCCAGTCCGGCGACGAGCTCCGGGGCCGGGCGGTCGACCTTGGTGCGCACGTGGATCAACGGGGACAGCTCCTCAGGAATCGGGATCCGCGGACAGGCGCAGGATCGTCTTGGCGGACCGGGACGGATCGGCGGCGCAGGCGAATGCTTCGGCGGTCGAGCCGAGGTCGAATTCGTGGCTGACCACCGCGTCCAGGGCGGGTTCGGCGGCGAGCAGCGCGAGCGCCGCGTCGAGTTCGGTGTCGAAGCGCTGCGAACCGAACAGCGCGATTTCCTTGGCGATCAGCGAGGCCATCGGCACTGGCACGCCGCCTCCGGGCAGCATGCCCAGCTGCAGCACCGCGCCGCCGGGACGGACCGCGGCCAGTGCGGACGCCAGCGAGGCCGCGGCTCCGGCCGCCTCGACGACCACGTCGAACGAACTCGGCTCGCAGGTCTCCCCCTCGGACAAGCGGACGGTTTCGGCGGCTCCGACGGATTTCGCGACCTGCAGTGGATACTCCTGCAAGTCCGCGGCGACGACGGTGTGCGCCCCGAGATGGTTCAGCCCGGCGACGGCCAGCGAGCCGATCGGTCCCGCGCCGCTGACGAGCACCCGCGCGCCGCGGACGCGGTCGCCCAGGCGGGCCAAGCCGTGCAGGGCGACCGCCAACGGCTCGGCGAGAACCGCGCGCCGCAGCGGGAGATCGTCGGGGAGCACTCGCAATTGGGGAACGCCGACCGGGAGCAATTCCGCGAAACCGCCCTGGGTGTGCGGACGGGTCGAAGCGCTGCCCAGGTAGGTGCCGCCGGGTGTCAGGTGGAGGCCGGTCGGTTCGGCGGCACCGGCCGGGGCGCACGGGACGGCCGGGTGGATCGCGACCCGCGTGCCGATCGGCGGCGCTCCGGACGCGCGGTGCCCGATGGCGGCGACGACGCCGACCACCTCGTGCCCGAGCGTCAACGGTTCTTCGACGGGGTATGCGCCGTTGCGGCCGTCCGCGGCGTAGTGCAGGTCGGAACCGCAGATGCCCCCGTAGACCACTCGCACGAGCACGCCGTCCGGATCGAGTGCGGCGGCGGGCACCTCGTCGACGCGCAGGTCTTTGGCTCCGTGGACGACTACGGCTTTCATCGGCCCTCCCCCGAGGCCAGCGCCTCGCACGCGCGCCGGATCCGGTCGCACGCCTCCTCCAGGACGTCGGTCGAGGTGGCGAACGAGATCCGGAAGTACCCGGGGGTGCCGTAGGCGGTGCCGTGGATCGCCGCGACCTGCTGGGTCTCCAGCAGGTACGCCAGGAAATCCTCGTCGGTGGCCACGACGGCGCCCGCGGGCGTGGTCGCGCCCAGCAGTTCCCGGCAGTCGACGAACACGTAGAACCCGCCGTGCGGTGCCTGGCAACGCAGGCCGGGCGTGTCGTTGACGAGCTTCACGACGCGGTCTCGCCGCCCCCGGTAAGCCGCGACGCTTTCCCGGACGAAGGTCTGGTCCCCGGTGAGCGCGGCGACGGCGGCGGCCTGGCTGACCGACGACGGACAGGACGAACTCTGCGACTGCAGTTTGTCGATGGCCGCCACCAGGTCCGCCGGCCCGGCGCCGTATCCGATCCGCCAGCCGGTCATCGCGTAGGTCTTCGAGACGCCGTTGGTCAGCAGAACCCGGTCGGCGAGCCGGGGTTCGACGGCCAGGAGGGTCGGCATCGGGTCCGGCTCGTAGGAGATCTCGTCGTAGATCTCGTCGGTGAGCACCGCGACGTGCGGGTGTTCCAGCAGGACGTCGGCGAGCGCGCGCAGTTCGGCCGCGGTGTAGGAGACCCCGGCCGGGTTGCTCGGCGTGTTCAGGATCAGCCACCGGGTCGCGGGCGTGATCGCCGCGCGCAGTTGCCCGGGAGTGAGCTTGAAACCGTTCTCGGCCGCGCATTCGACGACCACCGGCGTTCCGTCGTTGGCCAGCGCCATGTCCGGATAGGACACCCAGTACGGCGCCGGCACGATCACCTCCGTTCCAGTGTCCACAGTGGCCGCGAGCGCCAGGTAGATGACCTGCTTCGCCCCGCCGCCGACGGTGATCCGGTCGAGCGGGATCTCCAGCCCGTGGCGCTGCCGGAGTTTCGCGGCGATCGCTTCGCGCAGCTGCCGGGTGCCGTTGACCGGGGTGTATTTCGTTTCGCCGCGGACGATGGCGTCGATCGCGGCGAGTTTGACGTGGTCGGGCGTGTCGAAGTCCGGCTCCCCGACGGTGAGGTCCAGGATCCGCGCGCCGGTCGCTTTCAGTTCGCGCACGCGCTGGGCCGCGGCGGTGCTCGGGGACGGTTTGATGCGGGAAACCCGTTGTGCGGTCTGCATTTCAGTCGGCTCGCCGTTCGAAGTTCAGCCCGCCGGGCACCTGGAACGTCGGCAGGATCTCGATGTGGCCCACGTTCATGTGCCGCGGCGATTCGATGGCGAATTCGATCGCGCTGGCGATGTCCTCGGGCTTGAGGGATTCGTAGCCGTCGTAGTACTCGCGCTGCGCCTTGTCCATGTCGCCGAGCAGGCGGCCGAAGATTTCCGTCTCGACCCGGCCGGGGCAGATCTCGGTGACCCGGATCCGCTTGCCGTAGCCGTCGACGCGCAACTGCCGCGACAGTGTGTGCACGGCGGCCTTGGTGGCGTGGTAGATCGTGTTCCCGCCGAAGTTGTAGACGCCGGCGATCGAGCTGATGTTGACGATGTGCCCGAGGTCGCGTTCCACCATGCCCGGCATGACCAGCCGGACCAGGTGCAGCACGGCCTGGAGGTTCACCGCGACCTGCTCGTCGATCGCGAATTCGTCCGCGGTCAGGATGTTCCCGGTCCGCGACACTCCGGCGTTGTTGACCAGCACGTCGATTTCGAGGCCGCGGACCAGGTCGGCGAGCGCCTCGGTGGAGGTGACGTCGACGGTGTGCGGCACGCAGCCGGTGGTCCGGGCGAGCTCGGCCAGCCGCTCGCCGTTGCGGGCGACCGCGTGCACCTCGAGCCCCTGCTTCGCGAGCCGTTCGACGATGACCGCTCCGATGCCGGTCGAGGCGCCGGTCACCAGCGCGGTGCGGTAGTCGGAAAAGGGCATTTCCGGGGTCCTTTCTTTCCGGGGTTTTTCCGGAGTTTTCCGAGGTTTTCCGGGACGGCTCAGGAGTCCCGCAGGGGTTCGTGCGCCCGGTCGGTCACCCGGGAAACCGCGATCAGCGTCCCGAGCGCGGTGAGGACGACGTAGAACGCCGGGATGGTCGTGTTGCCGGTCTGTCCGATGAGGAAGGTCATCAGCAGCGGCGCGGTGCCGCCGAAAACGGCGGACGACACGTTGTAGCCGAGGCCGTAGGCGGAGTAGCGGACCCGGGTCGGGAAGAGTTCCACGAGCAGGATGTGGATGATCGCGGTGTGGCCGGCGAAGACGACCGCCAGGACGCTCGCGCCGAGGATGGCCAGCCCGACGTTGCCGGTGGCGATGAGCAGGTAGCACGGGACGCCCAGCACCGCCATCGCCGCGGCGGAGCCCGCGATGACCCTCTTGCGGCCGATCCG
Organism: Amycolatopsis orientalis DSM 43388; assembly: GCF_000411975.1. Lineage (GTDB taxonomy): Bacteria > Actinomycetota > Actinomycetes > Mycobacteriales > Pseudonocardiaceae > Amycolatopsis > Amycolatopsis orientalis_D. The sequence continues at coordinate 132,991 of NZ_ASXG01000196.1, read as the reverse complement.
GTCGGACAGCGCGCCGGCGAACGGGATCGCGATCGAGATCGACACCAGGGCCACGGCCGTCACCAGCAGCCCCTGGACGCTGCTGAAGTGCAAAACCTTGCTCATGAACGTGGGCATGTAGGTGAAAAGCACGTAGTAGCCGGCGCCGTTGAGCAGCGGGATGAACAGGGCCAGCAGGATCGCGCGGCGGTGCCGGGGCGAGGAGAACGCCTCCTTCAGCGGATTGCGGGAAAGGCCGCCTTCCGCACGGAGCCGGGAGAAGTTCGGGGTGTCGCTGATCCGCCTGCGGATGTAGATGCCGGTGATGCCCAGCGGCACGGCCAGCAGGAACGGGATGCGCCAGCCGAACGCCTCCATGCGCGCCGCGCCGAGCCCGGCGTTCATCCAGGCGGCGATGAGCGTCCCGGTCAGCAGCGAGACGAACGACGCGATCTGCGCGTAGCTGGTGTAGAGGCCGCGTTTGCCCGCCGGGGCGTGCTCGGCGAGGAAGGTCATCGCGCCCGCGGCCTCGCCGCCGACGGAGAATCCCTGCAGCACCCGCAGCAGGATCAGCAGGATCGGCGCCGCGACGCCGACCGCGGTGTAGGGCGGCAGCACGCCGATCGCCGCGGTCGCGGCGCTGATCAGCAGGATGACGAACACCAGCATGCGCTGCCTGCCGATGCGGTCGCCCAGCTGCCCGCAGACGATCGCGCCCAGCGGCCGGAAGAAGAACGAAATCGCGTACCCGACGAACACCAGCAGCACCGCGTTCTTCGAGTCCGGGAAGAAGACCGTGGCCAGGGTGCCGGCCATGAATCCGAAGATCCCGTTGTCGTAGAGCTCGGCGAAGATGCCGACGCACCCGGCGAGGGTGATCCGGCGGGCAGTCCGCGGGTCCACGACCCCGGACTGCGGCGGTGCGACCGTGTTCATGGCTGTCTCCTTTGGCAGCAGGACGGTGAGGGGATGTCCAAAGCGTCGAATGCGGTCCGGACCCGGCGGCGGACCTCCCGGACGGCCGCGCGCCCGCCGCGGTAAGCGGCGACCGCGTCGGCCACCGTTCGCCGCCGGAACCGCACGGTGTCGCCCGGCCGTGCCTGCCCGAGCGACGACAGGCTCGCCGACGTCACCACCGCGAGCACCGGGTAGCCGGCCGTGACGCCGCGGCCGCGGTGCAGCACCAGCAGTTCGTCGCCGGCCGGCACCTCGATCGCGCCGATCGGAACGCCGCGCGAGAGCACCTCGCCGCGCACTGCGCGGCGCGGTACCTCGCCTCGCAGCCGAAGGCCCACGTGGTTGCTGCGAGGGGTGACGACGTACTCCGCGGCGAAGAGGACAGCGTGGGATTCGCCGAATTCGGCCAGGTCCGGGCCGTCGGTGACGTCGATCGTCCACGGCGAACCGAAGCGCGGGCGCGGCGGACGCAGTCGGAAGAACGGATGCCGGAACACCGGATGCACGAGCGACGGCCAGTGGCCGCCGAGGGCGAGGTGCTCGCCGGCTCGCACGGTCCGGCCGAAGCCGAGAATGGTGTCGGGCGCGCAGCTGCCGAGCAGAAAATCCGCGTCGAACGCCCCGTAGGCCGCGAGGTAGGCCCGGGCGCCCTGCCGGATCCCTGTGACGGCCAAGACCTGCCCGGCGCGCACCACGAGCGGTTCCCATTGCGGGTGCGGAACGCCGTCCACGGTCACGTCGGCCGGGGCGCCCGTGACGGCGACGAGCAGGTCGGCGGAGGGTTCGCAGGCGAAGTCGAGCATCGTGATCTCGACCAGCGGGGCCGAATCCGCGTTGCCGCACAACACATTCGCCATCCGGGCCGAATATTCGTCCAGCGCTCCGTTCGCGGGCAGTCCGGTGCGCGCGCGACCCGGGCGGCCGAGGTCCTGCACGGTCGCGTGCCCGCTGCGGTGCACAGTCAACGTCTCAGCCATCAGTCGCCGCCAGCAGGGCCCCGTCGTGTTCGTCCCACTGCTGCGGTTCGATCGGGACGAACCGCAGCCGGTCTCCCGGGCGATACGGGGTCAGCGGATCCGACGCGGGGTCCAGCACGCGCAGCGGCGTGCGGCCCAGCAGCGGCCAGCCGCCGGGCGAGCGCATCGGGCAGATCACCGCCTGGCGCCCGGCCACCGCCACCGAACCCGGCGGCACGCTCACGCGCGGAGACGGCAAGCGCGGCACCGGCGCTGGGAACGCGGGGCCGTCCATCATCGGGGCGCCGACCGGCGCGCCGAGGCAGCGAACGGTCAGCGGCGCCGCGGTGTGCAGCTCGATCACCTGCCGGGCGGTGATGCCCAGCTGGCTCGCGACAAGGTCCAGATCCGGGCCGTATTCCCCGCCGTAGACGACCGGCACGACGAACAACCTCGGCCGCGCGAGCAGGCTTTCGCCCGGCCGGATTCCGCGGAGCGCCTGGTCGAGGACGCGGCGCACCGTCTCGTGGTCGGCGCGGTCCGCGTCGAACTCCACCAGCAGCGAGTCGTACGTCGGGACCACGCCGTACAGGCCGTCGAGATCAGCCTGTTCCACCAGGTCAGCCAGGACGTGGACCATCCGCCAGCGGTCCGCCGCGTCGGCGTGGAGAGCACGGACCACGACCGCGGCGTCGCCGCAGTCGCTGATGACTGTCTGCGGTGTCATGCGCGTACCTTCTCGGCGCTCAGCGCGCGAAGGGCGACGCCCGCGCGGATCAGCTCGGCGCGCACCCGGCGGGCCGTCGCGATCGCGCCCGGGCTGTCGCCGTGCAACAGCACCGTGTCGCATTCGACGGGCACGTCGGTTCCGTCGGCCGAATCGAGGACCCCCTCCAGCACCATCTGGACCGTCCGCTCGGCGATCTCGCCCGGATCGTGCAGCACCGCACCGGGTTCCGTACGCGGCACCAGCGTCCCGTCCGCCCGGTATGCGCGGTCCGCGATGCCGACGATCGCGACCACGAGGCCGCGAGCCCGGGCCGCGTCCGCGAGTTCGCCGTCCTGGGCCAAAACGATCATTGCCGGGTCCACCGAGGCCACCGCGTCGGCGACCGCCTGGGCGTAATCCGCGCGGGTGGCGACGAGATTGCCCAAGCGGCCGTGCGGCGCGACATGCCGGACGCGCGTGCCGTGCGCGGCGGCGAACGCCTGCAGCGCACCGACCTGGTACAGGACGTCGGTCCGCACTTCTTCCGCGGTGAGGTCCATCGCGCGGCGGCCGAAGCCGGGCAAATCGGGGAAGCTCGGGTGGGCGCCGACCGACACGCCGCGCGCCGCGCAGGACGCGACCGTCGCATCCATGATCCGCGGGTCGCCGGCGTGGAATCCGCACGCGATGTTGGCGGAGGTGACGATGTCCAGCAGTGCCTCGTCGTCGCCCATCCGGTACGCGCCGAAGCCTTCGCCGAGATCGGCGACGAGATCGACTTCGCGTCCCATGAGGTCCTCCGGAATGTCTCGGGAATCCGCTGCGCCGCGTCCGGGATCGCGAGTGCGGAGGGCGGACCGGCGAGTACTGGACCTGACCGTAAGCGGCCGCCGGAGAGGCGACAAATACCGTTTCGACCTGGTGCGATCGCGTTTCCTTATGGCTGCGCGACCGGCGCGGGCCCGCGTCCGCCGATTAGGATCGAGGCCCGCGGCGCACCGGAGGAGGCGAGATGGACACCAGGCGCCTCCACTCGTTCGTCAAGATCGTCGACGCGGGCAGCATCACCCGCGCCGCCGACATCCTGCGCATCGCGCAGCCGGCGCTGAGCCAGCACGTGTCCCAGCTGGAACGCGATTTCGGCCACCAGCTGCTGGTGCGCAGCAAGCGCGGCGTGGCCCCCACCGAAGCCGGGCGCGCGCTCTACCGGCACGCCCAGCTGATCCTGCGCCAGATCGAACAGGCGCAGGCCGCCGTCGCCGTCTCCGGGCAGGCGCCGGCCGGCGCGGTGTCCGTCGGGATCGCGCCCTACAGCACCGGCGCCGCCCTCGCCCTGCCGCTGCTGCAAGCCGTGCGCGAGCGGTTCCCGAACATCGTGCTCCACATCAACGAGAACTTCGGCGGCGTGATCAGCGAGGCGATCATGACCGGACGCATGGACATGGCGTTCATCTACGACGCGGGCCCCCTGCGCGGTGTCCGGTTCGAGCCGATGCGCACCGAAGAGCTGTACTTGATCGCAGGAGCCGGGCTGCCCGGTGCGCTTCCGGACGGCGACGAGGTGCCGGTGGCCGCGCTCGCCGACGTGCCGCTCCTGCTGCCCAGCCGGATCCACACCATTCGCCGGGTCGTCGACGCGGCGTTCGCCCGCGCCGAGCTTTCCCCGGCGGTCACCGGGGAAATCGAATCGGTGCTGACGCTGGTCAGCGCCGTCCGGGCGGGTCTCGGAGCCACCGTGCTGCCTTGGTCGGCGGCGCGGGCGATCCTCGATCTCGAACAGCTGGCCGTGCGCCGGATCGTCCGCCCGACGATCGAGGTGAAACTGTCGCTGTGCACCTCGGAACACGAACCGCTGTCCGAGGCCGCGCTCGCGGTGCACGGCGTGTTCCACGAGCTCGTCAACGCGTTCGGGGAATGAACCATCCGGAATTCCGATCGCGTCACACGGATTTGCTATTTGCCGCCGCTTCCGCGCTCTGGATAGCGTCCCGGGCGAGAAAGTTTCGGCGGCACAAGGAGCAGAGCATGGGACATCGCGTGCTGAGTACGCGCGGACGGCTTCCGGGCGCCGGCCTGGAGCGGCTGGCCTCGCGGGCGGAACTGGTACGGGGCCCGGACTCGGCGAAACCCGCCGCGGCGGACCTCGAAGCGCTCGCCGCCGGCGCGTCCGGCATCCTCTGCCTCGGCAACGACCGGGTGGACGCGGCCCTGCTCGACGCGGCCGGCCCGCAGCTGCGAGTCGTCAGCCTCGCCAGCATGGGATTCGACGCGGTCGACCAGGCCGCGGCCGCCGAACGCGGGATCGTCGTCACGCACACGCCGGGCGTGCTCGCGGAGACCACGGCGGACTTGGCGTGGTCCTTGATCCTCTCCGCGCGCCGCCGGCTCGGGGCTGCCCGCGACCAGTTGCACGCCGGCGAGTGGACCGCGTTCCACATGGACGGCAACCTGGGCCTGGACGTGCACGGAGCGACGCTCGGTCTCGTCGGCTACGGCCAGATCGGCCGCGCGGTCGCCCGCCGCGCAGCCGGGTTCGGCGTGCGCGTGCTCTGTCACGACCCGTACTCCGCGCCCGACGACGGCCTGGCCCAGCCGGTCGACTTCCCCACGCTGCTCGCCGAGGCGGACATCATTTCGCTGCACGTGCCGCTCACCGACGCGACTCGCCACCTCATCGGCGAAGCCGAGCTGCGCGCGATGAAACCGACCGCGACGCTGGTCAACACCTCGCGCGGCGGCGTCGTCGACGAGAAAGCGCTCCTGGCCGCCCTCCGCGACGGGACGATCCACTCCGCCGGATTGGACGTCTTCGAACGCGAACCCCGCGGCACCGACGTCGCCGACCTCGTCGCCGAAAGCCGGCTCGTAGCGCTGCCGCACGTCGGGTCCGCGACCGAAGCCACCCGCGCCGCCATGGTGGACCTGGCCGTCGACAACCTCCTCGCCGTGCTCGCCGGCGAACCCGCGCACACCCCGCTGCCCGGCACTCCGGCGGTGCCGCGATGAGCCACCCCGTCTTCGACATCCGCGGCAAAATCGCGCTGGTCACCGGTTCCAGCCGCGGTATCGGGAAAGCGCTCGCGCACGGCCTGGCCGAAGCCGGCTGCGTCGTCGTCCTCAATGGACGCGATCCGGCCACAATGGACGAAACCCGCCGCGCGATCGCCGACCGGACCGGTGCCACCGTGCTCGCCGAAGCGTTCGACGTCACCGACCCCGACGCGGTCGCCGCCGGCATCGCCCGCATCGAAGACCAAGCCGGACCACTCGACATCCTCGTCAACAACGCCGGCATGCAGCACCGGGCGCCGTTCACCGAGTTCCGCACCGAGGACTGGAACCGGCTCCTGGAAACCAACCTCAGCAGCGCGTTCCTGGTCGGCCGGGAAACCGCCCGCCGGATGGCCGAGCGCGGGCGCGGGAAAATCGTGAACATCTGCTCGGTGCAAAGCGCACTCGCGCGCCCCGGCATCACGCCCTACACCGCGACCAAGGGCGGGCTCAAAATGCTCACCAAGGGCATGTGCGCCGACCTGGGCCCTTCCGGAATCCAGGTCAACGGCCTCGCGCCGGGCTACTTCGACACCGAACTCAACGCCGCGCTGGTCGCCGACGAACAGTTCAGCGACTGGATCCGCACCCGCACCCCGGCCGGACGCTGGGGCAAGGTCGAAGACCTCGTCGGGACGCTGCTGTTCCTCTGCTCCCCCGCCTCGGACTTCGTGAACGGCCAGATCGTCTACGTGGACGGCGGGATGACCTCGGTCCTGTGAGTCACTTGCCGAAGCCCGCGGTGAGGCCGGTGACCAGGTAGCGGCGGCCGAGGATGTACAGCGCGAGGACCGGCAACGTGGACAGGACGACCGCGGCGAGGACCGCGGGGATGTCGACCCGGAACTGGCCTTGGAAAGCCCACAGCGCCATGGGGAGCACGCGCTGGTCGGAGCTCTGGGTGAGGATGAGCGGGAACAGGAACCCGTTCCACACGTTGAGGCCGTCGTACACCGCGACGGTCACCATCGCGGGTTTCACCATCGGCAGCACCAGGCTGAGCAGCATCCGTCCGTGCCCGGCGCCGTCCACGCGCATCGATTCGAACAGTTCGCCGGGCACGTCGCGCAGGAAATTGGCCAGGATGACCACGGAGAGCGGGATCGCGAAGGCGACCGACGGCAGCACGATCGCCAGCAAGGTGTCGTAGAGGTGCGCGCGCGTGATCAGGTAGTAGATCGGGATGATCGTCGCCTGCAGCGGGATCGCCAGGCCCAGCAGGAAGATCTTGTAGGTCGCCGCGGAGAACCGGGTGCGCCCGCGCACGACGTAGTACGCCGCCAAAAGCGACACCGCGACGGTGATGACCACGGTGCCTGCCGTGACGATCGCGCTGTTGACCAGGTACCGCAGGAAGCCGTTGTCCAGGACGAGCCGGTAGCTCTCGAAAGTGGGATCGCTGGGCAGCGACAGCGGGTTGGCCGCGAAGAACCCGCTTTGCCGGCGCAGGCTCGTCACGACGATGTAGTACACGGGCACGAGCACGACGAACAGCCAGGCGAATCCGGCGAGCCCGCCGAGCACGTTGGGTCTGCTCCTGGCCATCACGCACCGTCCTGCTGGCTGCCGCGGGAGAAGCGGGCGAACCGGGCCAGGCCGAGCGACAGCGCCAGTCCGGCGACCACGAGCAGCACCGCCAGCGTGCTCGCGCGGCCCATGTCGTTGTTGGAGAAACCGTTGAGGTACATGTCCAGCGGCAGGAACCGGGTCGCGTTGCCCGGGCCGCCGCCGGTGAGCACGAAGACCAGGTCGAAATAGGTCAGCGAGCCGACCAGCATCAGCGTCGAGGAGGTGACGATCGTGTAGCGCAGCTGCGGCAGCGTGATGTGGAAGAACTGCCGCACCGGGCCCGCGCCGTCGATCTGCGCGGCTTCGTACAGCTGCGCCGGGATCTGCCGCACGCCCGCCTGGTACAGCAGCGTGTGGAACGGCATGAACTGCCAGCCGATCACGAAGATCACCACGTACAGCGCCAGCGTCGGATCGCCCAGCCAATCCTGGGCGAGCCAGGAGGCGCCGAACGCGCGGCTCATCCCGAAGTTCGGGTCGAGCAGCGCTTTGAACGCGATGGCGATGGCGGCCGACGACAGCAGCAGCGGGAGGAAATACAGCACCCCGAGCACCGCCCGGTACCGGCCGCGCCCCGCCGTGAGCACGCCGAGCAGAAGCGAGACCGGCGTCTGGAACAACCAGCTCGCCGCCATCACCTGCACGCTGAGCCACAGCGCGTGATAGGTGGCCGGATCGCCCAGCGCCGCCGCCCAGTTGCCCAGCCCGGTCCAGGCGGGATCGGCGATCCCGTCCCATTTCATCAGGCTGAGCACCGCGACCCCGCCGAGCGGGAGCAACGCGAAAACCGAGAAGAACGCCAGTGCGGGGGCGGCCATCAGCGGATGCGGTCCGGCGCGGCCGGGCGTCGCGGCCGGGCGCGCCCGCTTCCCGGCCCGCGCCCCGGGGAGGACGGTAGCGGACACGGTCACTTTCCGATCGTCGCGTTCATGTTCGCCGAGAACTGCTCGGGCGTGATCTGCTTGAGGAACAGCTGGTCCAGGTTGTTCAGCAACGCGTCCGCCTGGCCGGGCGAAACGGCCTGGTCCCAGGACAACTGGAAATTCGGCGCGTTCCGCGCCAGTCCGTACACATAGGACAGATACGCCGAGTCCGGGGCCTTGGCCAGTTTGGCCTCGATCCCGTTGACCGGCGGCACGGCGCCCCCGGCGAGCAGCCCGTCGACGTAGGTGTCGTTCATGACGCCCTCGCGCAGGTATTTCACCGCGGCCTGCTTCTGCGCGTCGGAAGCGTGCGCGGACACCGACCAGAAGTTCGCCGGATTGCCGACGATGTCGGCCGGATCGCCTTTCCCTCCCGCCACGGCCGGGAAGGCGACGTAGCCGAGCTTGCCCGCGGCGAACCCGGGGTCGGCCTCCTTGACCGTGGGGAACGCCCACGAGCCCATCAGGTACATCGCCGCCTTGCCGGTGTAGAGCAGGGCGAGGTCGGCGTTGCTGTCGGTGCTGATCGAAGTGAACCCCTTGACGAACCCGCCCGCGTCCACCAGCTGCTGGATCTTGCGGTTCGCGTCCAGGATCGCCGGATCGGACCAGGCGCCCGGTTTGTTCGCGGCGAGCGCGGCGAACACGCCCGGCCCGCCGATCCGGTCGACGAGGTACTCCTCCCACATCAGCTGCGGCCATTTGCTCTGCCCGCCGAGGGAGAACGGAGCGATCCCGGCCGCGGTGAACTTCGGGACCAGCGCCATCAGCTCGTCCCACGTCTTCGGCGGCTCGGCGCCCACCCGAGCGAAGAGATCCTTGTTGTAGAACAGGAAAACCGGCTGCATGCTGTTGTTCGGCACGGCGTAGGTCTTCCCGTCCAGCACGCCGGTCCTCGCCACCGAGGGCAGGAACCGGCCGGTCAGCGCCGGGTCCTTCCGCACTTCCGGGGTCAGGTCCATGATCTTGCCCGCGGCGACCCAGGATTTCAGCATGCCGCCGTTGCCCCAGCTGAACACCAGGGTGGGCGCCTGGTCGGCGCCGACGGCCGAGCGGATCTTCTGCTTGTACGCGTCGTTGCCGAAGAACTGCCCCTCGACGCCGCCGCTGGAGAACGAGGTGCGGAACACCTGCTCGTCGCCGCCGGTCAGCGCCCACGCCGTCGCTTTTCCGCCGCCGGCGGCCGAAGGTCCGCTCGTGCCGCACGCCGCGGCGAAGGCCAGGAGAGCCGCGAGCCCGGGCGCCACGAGCGTCGTACGGATGGTCCGGCGAGTACCCAGTTTCATGATGCACCTTCCGCTCCGAAGGTTCGAAAAGTTTCGAAAACTTCTCGGGGGCTGGCCGAAATCTAGGGTAGTGGTTCCGGCCAGTCAAGTGCTAAATTGCCTGCAAACACCGGAAAACTGCTGTTCGAAACATTTCGCAAAGGAGAGCCGATGCCGCCCCGCAACGGCGCGACGCTCGCGGCGGTCGCCGAAGCCGCCGGCGTCTCGCTGCCGACTGTCTCGAAGGTGCTCAACGGGCGGTCCGACGTGGCCGCGCGCACCCGCACCCGAGTGGAACAGGCGCTGCGGGACGCCGGGTACGTGCCGCGGACCGGGAACCGGAACGCGCCCGCCACCCGGATCGTCGACGTCGTGTTCGACGACCTGGTCAGCCCGTATGCGCTCGAGGTGCTGCGCGGCGTCACCACCGCCGGCGCCGAACTCGGCACCGACGTCGTGGTGAGCCGGATGCCCGAAGCGGCCTCCGGCGGCCCGCTCAGCCCCGAAGACCAGTGGACGCACCGGCTCAAGAGCGACGGCCGGGCCGGGCTGATCGTCGTGACGTCCGAACTCTCGCTCGCCCAGGTCGAAAGCTTCGAACGCGCCGGGCTGCCGCTGGTGGTCATCGATCCGATCAACCTGCCGAGGGCCGAGGTCGCCAGCGTCGGCGCGACGAACTGGTCCGGCGGGATCGCCGCCGCCGAGCACCTGCTCGGCCTCGGGCACCGGCGCATCGCCTTCGCCGGCGGGCCGGTCGGGGCCTCGTGCAGCCAGGCCCGGCTGCACGGGTACCGCGCCGCGCTCGAGAACGCGGGCGTCGCGTTCGACCCGGAACTGGTGCACCACGGCGACTTCGGCCATCCGGCCGGGCTGGAGATCGGAAACCGCTTGCTGGCCATGGAAAATCCGCCGACCGCGGTGTTCGCCGCCAGCGACGCCACCGCGCTCGGCGTGCTGGAAGCCGCCCGGCAGCGGGGATTGCGGGTGCCGCAGGAGCTGAGCGTCGTCGGTTTCGACGACACCATGCTCGCCGGCCTCGCCACCCCGCCGCTGACCGTGATCCGGCAGCCGCTGCACGACATGGGCCGCGTCGCGCTGCGCACCCTGCTCAAGCTGATTTCCGGGCAGACGCTCGATTCCCACCACGTCGAACTCGCGACCCACCTCGTCGTGCGCGAGTCGACCGCCCCCGCCGCCGACCGAGGAGCACGATGACCCGCTGGCACGACCGGAGCCTCTCCCCCGCCGAACGCGCGGACGCGCTGCTGGCCGAGATGACTCTCGAAGAGAAGGTCGCCCAGCTGGGCAGCGCGTGGCCCGGCAATCACGAGATCAGCGGGAACGTCGCGCCCATGCAGGACGTTTTCGCCCGCGGCGAGGTCCCGTTCGACCAGGCCCGCGCGAACGGGATCGGGCACCTCACCCGCCCGTTCGGCACCGCTCCGGTGAGCGCGGCCGAGGGCGTCGCCCAGGTCACCGCGCTGCAAAGCGACATCGTCTCCGAAACCCGGCTCGGCATCCCGGCGATCGTGCACGAGGAGTGCCTCACCGGCTTCACCACCCTCGGCGCCACGGTCTACCCGACCGCGCTGGCCTGGGCGGCGACCTTCGATCCCGATCTGGTCGAGCGAATGGCCGCCGTCATCGGGGAAGACCTGCGCACGGTCGGCGTGCACCAAGGGCTTTCGCCCGTGCTCGACGTCGTCCGCGATTACCGCTGGGGCCGCACCGAAGAAACCCTCGGCGAGGATCCGTACCTCGTCGGCATGCTAGGCACCGCGTACGTCCGCGGTCTGGAGAAGACCGGGATCATCGCGACCCTGAAGCATTTCGCCGGCTATTCCGCGTCCCGGGCGGCCCGCAACCACGCGCCGGTCTCGATCGGGCCGCGCGAGTTGCGCGACGTCATCCTGCCGCCGTTCGAGATGGCGGTGCGCGACGGCGGGGCCCGGTCAGTGATGAACTCCTACACCGATCTAGACGGGGTGCCCGCCGCCGCCAGCAAGGCACTGCTCACCGGGATTCTGCGCGACGAATGGGATTTCGACGGAGTCGTGGTCTCCGACTACTGGGCCGTCTCGTTCCTCAAGAGCATGCACCGCGTGGCCGCCAGCGCGGGCGAGGCGGGCGCGCTCGCGCTGGCCGCCGGGATCGACGTCGAACTGCCGGACACCCTGTGCTACAGCAAGGAACTGACCGAACTGGTTCGTTCCGGGGAGGTCCCCGAGGAGCTCGTCGACCGGTCCGCACGCCGCCTCCTGCGGCAGAAGGCCGAACTGGGCCTGCTCGACGCGGACTGGGCGCCGCGGGCCGCGCCGGTCGACCTGGATTCGCCGGGCAACCGGGCCCTCGCCCGGGAAATCGCCGAGAAGTCCGTCGTGCTGCTCGCCAACGACGGCACGCTTCCGCTGTCCGCCGGCAAAATCGCCGTCGTCGGGCCCTGCGCCGACGATCCGCGGGTCTTCCTCGGCTGCTACTCCTATCCCAACCACGTCCTGCCGCGCCACCCCGAATTCGGCCTCGGCGTAAGCGTTCCGTCCCTGACCGAGGCACTGCGGCTGGAACTGCCGACAGCCGAGATCTCGCTGCACGAAGGCTGTCCGATCCTCGACGAGGACCGGTCCGGCATCGCTTCCGCCGCGGCCGCCGCGGAAGCCGCCGACGTGTGCGTCGCCGTCGTCGGCGACCGCGCGGGCATGTTCGGCAGCGGGACCTCCGGCGAAGGCTGCGACGCGCCCGACCTGAGTCTCCCCGGCGTCCAAGACGAACTCCTCGACGCCCTCCTGGCGACCGGCATCCCGGTCGTGGTCGTGGTGGTGTCGGGCCGTCCGTACGCTCTCGGCCGCCACGCCGGCCGCGCCGCCGCTCTGGTCCAGGCCTTCCTGCCGGGCGAGGAAGGGGGCTGCGCCATCGCCGGGATCCTGTCCGGCCGGACCGTCCCGTCCGGAAAACTGCCAGTGCAGATCCCGCGCACACCCGGCGGCTCGCCCGGGACCTACCTGGCCCCGCCGCTTGGCCGCGACAGCGAAGGCATCAGCAACCTCGACCCGACCCCGCTGTTCCCGTTCGGCCACGGCCTTTCCTACACCACGTTCGCGTACTCGGACCTGCGGCTGAGCGCGCCCGAGATCCCCACCGACGGCGCACTGTCCATTTCGGTCACCGTCCGCAACACCGGCGAACGCGCGGCGGACGAAATCGTGCAGCTGTACCTGAACGACGTGCAAGCCCAGGTCACCCGCCCGGTCCAGCAGCTGGCCGGCTTCGCCCGAGTGCCGCTCGAACCCGGCCGCGCCGCCCGGATCACGTTCGCGCTGCACGCCGACCGCACCAGCTTCACCGGACTCGACCTGCGCCGGATCGTCGAACCCGGAACGATCGAGGTCCTCATTGGACCGTCCGCGTCCGACCTGCCCTGCACGGGGTCGTTCGAGCTGACCGGCCCGATCCGCGAAGCCGGCCACGACCGGGTGCTGGACACTCCGGTGTCGATCGTTCCGCTCGAGTGAGCCGCAAGCCGCACCGGGGAACAGCGGGGACGATGGCTGCCGGGCCGTTCAATGCTCCGCCGTCAACCGCAGGCCGCCCGTGGCCGATGCCGCCCTACTTCCTCGCCAGGTCCAGGTTTTTCGTCTCCTGGAACGAGAACCTGACCACCAGCGCGGAAACCACCGCGATCGCCATCAGATAGCAGCCCGGTGCCAGCGAGCTGCCGGTGAGCGAGACCAGCCAGGTGGCCGCGAACGGGGCTGTCCCGCCGAAGAGCACGTACGCCGCCGTGTAGCCGATCGTCGAGCCGCTCGCGCGGACCGGGCCCGGGAACATCTCCACCATCGCCGGCACGTTCGACGTGCCGATCACCGCGACCAGCACCGCCAGCACCACCGTTCCCGCGAGTGCTCCGGCGAATCCGGTGCGCATCAGCACGAACGCGGGAAGGGTGCAGACCACGAACCCGACGCACGCCGCCAGCAGCATCCGTTTGCGTCCGAACCGGTCGCTCGCCGACGCCATGAGCGGGCAGGCGAGGCTGTAGCACAGCATCGACACCACGCTGGCGATCAGCGCCTGAGTGCGCGAGTAGCGCAATTCGTCGGCCATGTAGCTGATCAGGTAGCTGCTCATCAGGTAGTACGCGATCGCGTTCGTGATGCTGTAACCGAAGAGCGTACAGATCTGCCGCTTGTGCGACCGGACCGCGTCGCGCACGGGCTTGCGCGGCACGGATTCCTCCCGCACCAGCGCCCGGAACACGGGGCTGTCCTCGACTCTCCGTCGCAGGTACAGCCCGATCAAGCCGAGCGGGCCGGCCAGCAGAAACGGCACTCGCCAGCCCCACGTGTGCAGTGCGCCCGCCGAAAGCGTCGAGGTCAGCAGCACGCCGACGGCCGATCCGGCGACGCTGGCCAGGCCGACGGTCGCGGGCACCGCGCTGGCGAACCGGGCGCGCCGGCCGTCCGGAGCGTGCTCCATGATGAACGCCGACGCGCCGGTGTACTCGCCGCCGGTGGAGAATCCCTGCGCCGTCCGCAACGCGAACAGCAGAATCGGCGCGGCCACCCCGATCGCGGAGTACGTCGGCAGCACGCCCATCAGGAACGTGGCACCGCTCATCACCAGCACGCTCAGCGCGAGCATCCGATTGCGGCCGATCCGGTCCCCGTAGTGCCCGAAAAACGCCGCGCCGAGCGGGCGCGCCACGAATCCGCCCGCGAAGATCGCCCACGTCGCCAGCAGTGCCGCGGTCTGGTCGTGCCGGGGGAAGAACTCCGCGGCGATGGTCGACGACATCGTCGCGTAGGCCGCGGAATCGAACCATTCAGTGAAATTGCCGATGGCCGACGCGAGCACGATCTTCCGCCTGCCGGCGCGAGCGGCCGCGGGCAGTTCCGTCCGGACGGTCATGGCCGTCTCCTTACTCAGTGCGCGCCGGGAGCGCGGTCGCGCCCCCGGAGGTCGGCCCGGCGGATCTTGCCGGTGGCGGAGCGGGGCAGCGCGTCCACGAACTCGATGTGGCGAGGGTAGGCGAACCGCGAATAGCGTTCCTTGGCGAAGGCGCGGAGTTCGTCGGCGAGCGCGTCGCCGGGCTCGTGCCCGGGCGCGGTCTGCACCCACGCCTTGACGGCCTGGCCGCGCACCGGGTCCGGCACGCCGACCACCCCGGCGTCGGCCACCGCCGGATGCGCCCGCAACGCGTGCTCCACCTCGAACGGGCTGACCCGGTAGCCGGACGTCTTGATCACGTCGTCGGTGCGGCCGAGGAACCAGAAATAGCCGTCCTCGTCGACGAACGCCTGGTCGCTGGTGTGGTACCAGCGGCCGCCGAACACCGCCGCGGAGTCCTCCGGCCGGTTCCAGTACCCCAGCGGATACTGCGGGTTCGACCGCGCGCGCAGGCAGATCTCGCCGGCCTCGCCCGCGGGCACCGGCTGTTCGTCCGCGTCGAGCACGGCGACGTCCCAGCCCGGCAGCGGACGGCCCATCGAACCCGGTTTCACCGCCACCCCGGGGAAATTGCCCACCAGCGGATACGACTCGGTCGAGCCGTAGTAGTCCAGCAGCGGAACGCCGAACTGCTCGGCGAACCACGCGAGGAGATCCGCCGTCAGCGGTTCGTTCGACGAGCACACCACCCGCAGCTTCTGCGGGTAGCGCAGGCCCGCGTCCGGCACGTCGGCGGCCATCTTGCGCAGCAGCGTGGGATTCACCAGCGCCGTCGTGACCCCGTTGCGGGACATGGCGTCCAGCAGGCCGGCGGCGTCGAACCCGCTCGCCGGACGGTAGACCAGATGCGTCGCCCCCGCCCGCAGCGGGCCGAGCAGTTTCGCCATCGACCACGCCCAATCGCCCGCCCCGTAGAAGACGTCGCCGGCACGCAGGTCGTGGCAGTACCGGAACTCGTTGTGCCCCAGCAAGGTCCGGTGCGCGTGCACGATCCCCTTGGCCTGTCCGGTGGTGCCCGAGGTGTAGAAGATCAGCGCCGGGTCGTCGGCCGCCGTGTCCGCCGTGGCGAAGACCGGCGGCAGCGCGTCGATCGCCGGATCGTCGACGTCCACGACCTGCCCGGCGAACTCGCCCGCCCGGCTCAGCGCGGAGCGCTCGGCGATCAGCACGGCCGAGCCCGAATCGGCCAGCCGGTAGCGGATCGGCTCGTCCGCCCACAGCAGGGACATGGTCACCAGGATCGCGCCGGTGCGCAGCACGCCCAGGTAGGCGGCCGGGGTGTCCGGACGCTGCGGGAGCAGGACCGCGACCCGGTCGCCGGGGCGGACTCCGAGATTCCGCAGGTGCGCGGCGATCCGGCGCGAACGGTCCTGCACCTCGCCCCACGCCACCTCGCGGTGCGTGCCGGCGTGGTCTTCGAAAATCAGCGCCACGGAGCCGCGATCGTGCCGGTCGGCCACGTCCGCGGCCATGTTGTAGCGGTCTGGGACTTCCCAGCGGTGCCCGTCGAGCAGCTCCTCGTAGCTCATCCCGCCTCCTTCAGCGTCGCTTGCCGGACAGGAACCGCGCCATCTCGCGCTGCGGCTCCCCCGTCGCGTAGGCGTCCGCGTGGATCTTCTTCGCCGCGACCACCGCCTCCGCCAGCGCGTCGTCGTCCAGCTCGCGAAGCCGCGCCTTCGTCAGAGCGACCGCGCCCGGCGGCAGCTCGGCGATCGCGCGCGCCTGGGCGACCGCCGCGTCGAGGACCTGGTCCTCGGGGACCAGCCGGGTCAGCAGGCCGAGGCGCTGCGCCTCTTCCGCGTCGACGAGCCGGGCGGTCAGAACGAGTTCAGTCGTCTTCGCCCGGCCCAGGATCCCCCACATCGCCCAGATCCCGGTGATGCTGGGGATCCCGGACGCGACCTCGGGCTGCCCCATGGTGACCCCGGGGTGCCCGATGCGCAGGTCGGCGAGCAGCGCGTACTGGAACCCGGACCCGGCCACGACCCCGTTGACCGCGGCGACGGTCGGCTTCCGCAGCTCCCGCACAGTGCGGAACAACCGGTCGAAGTCGTCGATCCAGGCCTCCGCGGCGGCGTGGTCGCCGGGGTCGATCGCGGCGGTCTCCTCCAGGTCCTGCCCCGCGCAGAACGCCCGTCCGGCCCCGGTCAGCACCACCCCGCGGCAGTCCGGGTCCCGGTCCGCCTCGCGCAGCAGCTCGATGAGCCGCTCCCGCATCGCGTGGGTCCACGCGTTGAGTTTCTCCGGCCGGTTCAGCGTCAGGACCGCGATCTCGTCCCTGCGCTCGAGCAATACGGTTTCGGTCATGTCCGGCGTGCCTCCGTTCGTCGCCCCGTCGCGGACAAGAAGACCAGGCCGCGGACCGCGCTGGCCAACACCAAGTACGACCTCCCGTGATATCGGGTTGATATGGTGCCGCGGATGGAGCTGCGGCATCTGCGGTACTTCGTCGTCCTGAGCGAGGAACTCCACTTCGGCCGGGCCGCCGCCAGGCTGCACATGGCGCAACCGCCGCTGTCCCAACGCATCCGCGATCTGGAGCGGGAGCTGGGCGTCGAACTGTTCCACCGCGGGCGCGGCGGAGTGCGGCTCACCGAAGCGGGCGCGCTGCTGCTCGAACACACGCGCCCGGTGCTCGACGGCGTCGACCGGGCGCGCGAGGCGATGCGCCGGATCCTCCCCGGCACCGCGGGCACGCTGCGCGCGGGAATCCCGCCGGACACCGCGCCGGAGGTCCTGCGCGCGATCGCCGCCCGCTTCGCCGAACAGGCTCCGGACGTGCTGCTGGAACTGCACGAAGTCAGTACCGACGAGCAGATCGCGCACCTGCGGGAGGGCACGCTCGACGTCGGGATCGTGCGGCATCCGTCCGACACCGTCGGGCTGGAATCAGGCCCCGTGCTGTCGCGGCGGCTCGGAGTGGTGCTGCCGGCCGGACACCGGCTCGCCGGCTCGGACGTGGTGCGGTTGCGCGATCTTCACGGCGTCCCGCTCGTCATCTTCCGGCGCGAAATGGCGCCGCGGCTCTACGATCACATTCTCGCGATCTGCCGCGACAACGGCTTCCTTCCCGGCGCGATCCGGCACGCGCGCAACCCGAACTTCACCCACGGCCTCGTGCTCGCCGGGATGGGCGTCCACTTCAACGAAGAACATGCGCTGCCCGCCGGGCTGGCCTGGCGCCCCCTCGACGAGGACCGGCTGCGCTGGTCCAGCTCGGTCGTATGGGTGCCGACGCGAGCGAACGAGGTCATCGCCGGATTCGCCGCGGTGGCCGAGGAAGCGCTGCTGGCCGCTGGGCACTCTCTGTCTATTGTGGACTGATCGGGCTACATCGCGGCCCGCGCGGCGAGGCACCCGGCTGCGACGACGAGGGCCAGAATGGTCCCGCTCAGGATGGCGACCGCGCCGCGGGTCCTGGCGCGCCGGAGCCGCAGCGCGAAAATCAAGCTGAGCACCGAGCAGACGATCGGCGCTGCCCACAACCAATGCGGCCGGGCGAACAGCCCCAGCACCGCGAGCGCGGTCAAGGCCGTACTGATCAGCAGGGCGCTGAAAAATCCCTGCCGGAGGAGCGCGCTCTCCTCATACACCGGACCTGGCACTACTTCAGGTTCGCGACAGCATCGCGGATCAGGTGCCAGAACTTAGGTACGTCCAACGTGATCGCGATATCCGCGTTCGGTTCCTTGCCGAGCATGCCGTGCAGATCCACCGCAGTGGCGCCGGACGTGAATTCGCCCTTCGTTTCGACGTCGAGGCGGCTGTGCTGGACGGTCGCGACGCTCCGGTCGATCGCGATCGCCACCGTGATGGGATCGTGCAGCGGCGCTTCCGGCATGCCTTCGGCCGCGGCGTAGGTGCTGCAGAAAAACCGGAGCAATTCGACCCCGAACGCGCTCGTCTCGTTTCCGATCGCTTCGATCGATCCGAGCACTTCTTCGGTGACCAGTGCCTGGTGCGAAATGTTCAGCCCCACCATCGTGAACGGCAGGCCCGCTTTCACGACGAGGGCGGCCGCTTCCGGGTCGGACCAGGCGTTGAATTCCGCATAGGCGCCGACATTCCCGCGGCCGGTCGAGCCTCCCATCCAGATGATTTCCTTGATCTTTTCCCGGAGGGCGGGCCGCTGTTCCAGCAGCATCGCGATATTGGTGAGCGGTCCGGTCGGGATCAGCGTGACCGGCTCCGCCGCTTCTTCGAGCAGGTCGGTGATCAGCTCGAGCGGGCTTCGCGAGTCCAGCGGAACGGTCGGCGCGGGCAGCACCGGACCGCCAAGGGCGTTTTCGCCGTGGATCCAGGTCGCTGGCGTGAGTTCCCGCCGCAGCGGCTTGTCCGCCCCGGCGGCGACCGGCACTCCTTCGACGCCGGCGACGGTGAGCGCGACGCGGGCGTTGTGCGTCGTGTGCTCCAGCCGGCCGTTCCCGCCGACCGTCGTGACGCCGAGGAGATCGATCGCCGGGTTCCCGGCGGCGAGCCAGAGGGCGAAGACGTCGTCGTGGCCGGGGTCGCAGTCGATGATGACCGGGACGGGCATCGGTGCCTCCTGATTCCGCATCGCTTCCGCACGAACGCAGTAACGGCATCATCCTCGGCGTCGACGCCTACGCGGGCGCCCACTTGCGCCCCGTCTCGATCAGCAGTTTCCGCATTGCCGCCCCGGCGGGGGAAAGCCGCTCCCCGCGACGGTGGGCGAGCACGATGCGGCGGCTCGGCGGGCGGGGCGACACCGAGGACAGAACGCGGATGTCGTCGCGGAGGCTGTACAGCGACAGCTTCGGCACCAGGGCGATGCCCATGCCGACGGCGACCATCGCTTGCGCTTCCTGGTAGCTGCGCGCTTCGAAGGTGACGATCGGTTCGAAGCCCGCCGCTTCGCAGGCGGCGTTGAGCAGCGCCAGGACGTTGGGCGAAGTGCGGATGATCCACGGTTCGTGCCGCAGCTCCTCCATGCGGACCGACGACCGCGCGGCCAGATGGTGGCTGGAGGGCACCAGCAGCACGCTCGGATCGCGGAAGATCAGTTCGCTGGCAAGGCTTTTCTCCGGACTGTCTTCGGGCCGCTCGCGGTCCCAGGTGATGGCCAGTTCGATCTCGCGCGATTCGAGGAGATGTTCGAGACCGGACAGCTGGGCGCTGTGGATCCGCAAGTCGACACCCGGATGCTGCCCGCGGAACGCGGAAATCGCCGTCGGCAGGAACGACTCCGTCACCGTCGGCACCGTGCCGAGCCGCAGCGTTCCGGTGTTGAGGCCGGCGAGATCGCGCAGTTCCTCGTGCGCCGCGGACACGATCCGCTCGATCTTTTCGGCGTGGCGCACCACGGCGCGGCCGGCCTCGGTGAGCGTCACGCCGCGCGGCCGGCGCTCGATCAGCGGCTGGCCTGCCTCGTCCTCCAGCTGGCCGATCTGCTGGGAGACCGCGGAAACCGTGTAGCTGAGGTTCTCCGCCGCCGCGGTCAGCGAGCCCGCGCGGGAGACCTCGACCAGCACGAGCATCCGCCGGATGTCCATCCGCATCCCGCCAGCTTACAGCTCAGCTTAAGCCACCTTGAGGAACTTTAGCTGGTTTGAACCGACGCGATCGCGCACGCTTGCCGGGAAGCCAGCAACCAAAGGAGTTCGAGGTGAATCCCACAGCGGGCACGGCCGACCTGACGGGCGCGTGGGTCCGGGGCGGCACGAGCAAGTGCTGGATCTTCGCCGCCGACGCGGTCGCGGCAGTGCCGCTCGATCTCGACGTCGTGCTCGCGAATGCGCTCGGCTCGGGCGACCTCCGGCAGATCGACGGCGTCGGCGGAGCCACGTCGACCACGTCGAAAGCAGCGGTCGTCTCGCGTTCTACGGCGCCGGACGCCGACGTCGACTACCTCTTCGGCCAGGTCGGCATCGCCGAGCGGGTGGTCGAGTGGGGCAGCAACTGCGGAAACTGCGCCACGGCGGTCGGCCTTTACGCGGTGCAGGAAGGACTCGTCCCGGTCGACGGCGAGGTGACGGCCGTGCGGCTGCGCAACCTCAACACCGGCGCTGTCCTGCAGACCGCGGTCGCCACCCCGGGCGGCCGAGTGCCGCGGAGCGGGGACACCGTCGTGCCGGGCGTCGAAGCCGGCGGCGTGCCGGTGGAGCTGACGTTCGGCGGACCGTTCGATCTGGATCGCTCCTTCCCCACTCGCCGCGCACGCCAGCTGGTCAGCGCTGGCGGAGCGACCGCCGAAGCGAGCGTCGTGAACGCTGGTGCGCCCGCGATCCTGATCGACGCGCACGGCCTGGCGATGACCGCGACCGAAACCGCCGACGAGATCGCCGAACGGCTGCCGACGCTCACCGCCTTCCGCGCGGCCGGCGCTGTTCTGCACGGGTTGGTGCCGCCCGGCCGCCCGGCGCCCAATGCGGTGCCGAAGACCGGAGTGGTCGGCCCCGCGGCGGATTACCGGACGGCCAACGGAAAACTGATCCGGGCGCAGGACTACGACGTGGCAGTGCGCATGCTTTCCATGCACGCCGCGCACCCCGCGATCGGGCTGACCTCAGCCGTGGCTGTCGCGACCGCGGCCGCGACGCGCGGAAGCGTCGTGCACGCCCTGGTCGGCGGCGACCGGCAGTCCCTGCGCATCGGAACCCTCGCCGGGGTGGTCGAGGTCAGCTGGACCCGGTCCCCCGCCGGAGCGGTCGAGGCGGTCTCCCTGCACCGCGCGGCGCGCCGGCTCGCCACCGCCGTCGTCCACCTGCCGCTGGGCCGCCCGCGGCACCGGCCGGAAATTCGTCCCGCTGTCGCCGCGGAACTCGCGGTGTCACGCTGAACAGCGCGCCCGCGGCCGCCCGCTCCTCCGGCCCGGAACGCCACGTCTATCAAGGAGGATAGAAGTGCTCACCCCCTTCACGACGGCCGCACGCCTGGACCGTCTCCCGATCACCAGAGCCCACAAATTCGCCCTGGCCACCTTGGCCTTCGTGTTCCTGTTCGAATTCGGCGACCTCAACACCTTCGCCTACGTCGCGCCGGCGCTGGTGAAGCACCTCGGATTCTCCGTGTCCGACATCGCGGTCGTCACCTCGGCCGCGTTCCTGGGGATGGCGGTCGGCGCGGCGTTCGGCGGGCGGGTTTCCGACCTCGTCGGCCGCAAACGGGCGCTGCTCTGCTCGACCTCGCTGTTCTCGGTCTTCTCGCTGGTCAACGCGGCCGGGTCCACCGTGCCGGCCTTCGTCGTCTTCCGCTTCCTGACCGGAGTCGGCCTGTCGGCGATGGTGGTCGCCGCGACCACCTACATCTCCGAGGTCATGCCCGCCGCGCGGCGCGGGCGGATGCAATCGGCGGTCATGGCGGTCGGTCTCGCCGGCATCCCGTTCATGTCGTTCTCGGCACGCGGCATCGTCCCGCTCGGATCCGGCGCCTGGCGGCTGGTCTTCGTGCTCGGCTCCGCGGCGCTGCTCGCTCTTCCGGCGCTCGCGGCCCTGCCGGAGAGCCCGCGCTGGCTCGTCCACCAGGACCGCCTGCCCGCGGCCGAGGCCGTCCTCGCGAAGCTGGAACGGCAGGCCGGGCCGCTGCCCCCGATCGCCGACGTCCCCGCCGGGCCGACCGCGCCGGCGCGGCCCACCGGCTACCGGCAGCTGTTCACCAGCCCGCACGGCCGCACCACGCTGTTCCTCGCGGTCGTCTGGATTTTCCAGACCCTCGGCTTCTACGGTTTCGTCGCCTGGGTGCCGACTCTCCTGACACAGCACGGCTTCAGCGTCGCCAAATCCCTCGGCTTCTCCGCCCTCACCACGATCGGCGCCATCCCCGGGGCGCTGCTCGCCTGGCCGGTGACCGACCGGCTGGGACGCAAGCTTCCGCTCGTGGTCGTGGCACTGGCCACCGCGGCGAGCGGGCTGGCCTACGGGCTGACCTTCAATCCGGTGGCCATCGTCGTCTTCGGGTTCTGCGTCAACCTCCTGATCCAGACCTTCGCCACGCTGCTCTACGCCTACAGCCCCGAGCTTTTCCCGACCGCGCTGCGCAACGCCGGGCACGGGCTGGTGTACGGAACCGGGCGGCTGGCCAACATCTTCGGCCCGATGCTCGTCGCGTCGATCTTCGCCGGGCTCGGGTACCAAGCGGTGTTCGTGTACATCGCGGCCTGCTGGCTGATCGTCGCGCTGGCGATCGCGCTCTTCGGGCCGCGCACCGGGAAACGGCCGCTGGAAACGCTGTCCGCACGAACCGGCACCGCGGCCCGAGCGGAAACCGCCGCCGAAGGCCCGGTGCACACCAACGTCGAAGGGATTGTTCGGTGAACGCCTCTCCGGAAAAAGCCGCCGACGTCATCGTCGTCGGCGGCGGCAACGCCGCATTCACCGCCGCGCACGCCGCCGCGGTGCGGGGCCGCCGCGTGCTGCTTCTCGAAAAGGCTCCTCGCGAGCAGTTCGGCGGGAACAGCTACTACACCGCGGGCGCCACCCGGATCGCCCACCGCGGTCTCCCGGATCTGCTCGACTTCATCGAGCCGGACGAGCGCCGTGCCGTCACCCACGTGCCGCCGTATTCGCCCGCCGATTACGCCCAGGACCTAGCGAAGGTCACGAACGGCCGCAACGACCCCGGTCTCACCGAAGCACTCGTCAACGAAGCCGGGCCCGGCTTGCGCTGGCTGCACTCTCTCGGGCTGAAGTACCGGCTGATGTACGAGCGGCAGGCCTACGAACGCGCCGACGGCAGTTATCTGTTCTGGGGCGGGCTGCACGTCGGGAACGTCGGCGGCGGAGAGGGTCTCATGCACGACCACCTCCGGGTCGCCGACCGGCTCGGCACGGAAGTCCGCTACGGCCAGGATGTGGTCGATCTGCTGACCGAGAACGGTTCCGTGACGGGAGTGAAAGTCCGGCAGGACAACGGGATCGTCCAGGAACTGCGAGCGGAGTCCGTCGTCCTCGCCGCGGGCGGCTTCGAAGCGAACCGGGAGCTGCGGCGAGCACATCTCGGCCCGGGCTGGGAAAACGCCAAGGTGCGGGGCACGCCCTTCAACACCGGCCGGATGCTCGCCGCCGCGCTCGCGCTCGGAGCGGCCAAGGGCGGGGACTGGCACTCGTGCCACTCCACCCAGTGGGACGCCTTCGCGCCCGGCAACGAATCCAACCGGGCCCTGACCAACCGGCTGACCCGGCAGAGCTACCCGCTCGGCATCCTCGTCAACCGCGACGGCGAGCGGTTCCTGGACGAAGGAGCGGACTTCCGGAACTACAC
This sequence comes from Amycolatopsis orientalis DSM 43388, assembly GCF_000411975.1. Taxonomy (GTDB): domain Bacteria; phylum Actinomycetota; class Actinomycetes; order Mycobacteriales; family Pseudonocardiaceae; genus Amycolatopsis; species Amycolatopsis orientalis_D. The sequence continues at coordinate 109,419 of NZ_ASXG01000196.1, read as the reverse complement.
CTATGCCAAGTACGGCAAGGAAATCCTCGAGCAACCCGGCTCCGTCGCCTACCAGCTCTTCGACGCCGGTCTCCGCCCGATGCTGCGCTCCGAGGAATACGACATGCCCGGGGTGTCCGTGACGAGCGCCGACAGCGTCGAAGAACTGGCCGAGCGGATCGGGGTCGACTCCGAACGCCTGGCCAAGACGGTCAACGACTACAACCGATCGATCGACGTGTCGATCCCGTTCGACCCCACGGTGAAAGACGGCCGCCGAGCCGACACGATGCCGCCGAAGAGCAACTGGGCGACTCCGCTCACCGCCGGGCCGTTCTTCGCGTATGCCGTGACCTGCGGCATCACCTTCACCTTCGGCGGGCTGAAAGGCGACCCGCACGGAAGGGTCCTCGACGAACGCGACCGCTGGATCCCCGGGCTCTACGCCTGCGGCGAAATGCTCGGCGGCCTCTTCTCCGGCAACTACCCCGGCGGTTCGGGGCTGGCGGCCGGGGTGGTGTTCGGCCGCCGCGCGGGTTCGCTGGCGTGAACCGGCGAGCGAACCGCCCTGCCGAGTGTTCGTCCACAAAGGACTCAAGCCCGCGCCGGGTCGTTCCCCGGCCCCGGTCAGGGAGCGATCTCCGCCATCCCCCCGCCTTCGATCGCGGAAGCGGCGAGTGCGCGCATGCGGCGGAGCAGCCGGGACGTCACCGGGCGGACCAGCGGATGGACCCCGCCGTTCGCGTCGGCGGCCTGCTGCCACTTCGCGAGCCGGGCTTGGTGGACGGCGGGGTCGGCCAGTTCGGCGCACTCCAGGCTGTCGGTGTTCAGGTCGACCGTGATCGTGTCGCCGTCCTCGACGAGGGCGATGGGGCCGCCGAGAGCGGCTTCCGGTCCGACGTGGCCGATGACCAGCCCGACCGATCCGCCGGAGAACCGGGCGTCGGTCATCAGCGCGACGGAGATGCCCTTCCTCCGGCACAGTGCGGTGATGCGGGAGGTCGGGTCGAGCATTTCCGGCATGCCCGGAGCGCCCCGCGGGCCTTCGTAGCGGATGACGACCATGTCCCGGTCCGCGAACTCGTCCGGGGTCTCGACGAGCGCGCGCAGCAGGGCCTGTTCGCTGTCGAAGACGCGCGCCCGTCCCTCGAACCGGCCGTCGACCACGCCGGTCTCGACGCCGGCCAGCTTGATCACCGCGCCGCCGTCGGGGGCGAGGTTGCCCGACAGCAGCCGCAGGCCGCCGGTGGGCTTGAACGGTTCGGTGACCGGGAAGATGACCTGGCTGTCCGGGGCGGGCGGATCGAGCCGTTCGACCTGTTCGGCGAGCGTCTCGCCGGTGCAGGTCAGGGCGGAGCCGTCGAGCAGGTCGTGCCGGAGCAGTTCCCGGACCACCGCCTGCAGGCCGCCGGCGGCGTCGATGTCCACCATGCTGTACTGCCCGAACGGCCGGGCGTCGACGAGCACCGGGACGGTCCGGGAGAGCTGGTTGAACTCCTGTTGCGTCATGACCTGCGACCAGAAGTCGAGGCCGGCCGCGCGGGCGATTTCCGGCGCGTGCAGGACCACGTTCGTCGAGCCGCCCAGCGCGATCGCCACGACCGCGGCGTTGCGGAACGCGGCCGGCGTGGCCAGCCGGCGGGGCGTGATCCCGCGCCGCGTCATGATCTCCAGGCAGTCCACGATCTGCTCGGGGAATTCCTCGACCCGGCGCGGATCCTCGGACGCGGGTGAAACCAGGTGCAGCGGCTCCAGCCCCAGCACGGCGATGAAGGACTGCATCGTGTTGTAGGTGAAGATCCCGCCGCAGCTGCCGTGCCCGGGGCACGCGTTGCGCGCCCACCGCTCGCGTTTGGCCGCGTCCGGGTCCCCGGCGACCTGGAAGCAGCTGACCAGGTCGATCCGTTCCCCGGTTTCGGGATCCGTGCCCGGCCGGATCGAACCGTCGGAAACCACCACCGCGGGCACGTCGCGCTCCAGGATCGCCGCCGTGGCGCCGACCGGAGGCTTGTCGCAGGCCACCACCGCGACGATGCCCTGGATCTCGCTGCCCTCGAAATGCAGCGACAGCCCGTCGTTCGTCGTCTCGCGCCCGATCAGCGAGTACCGCATCTGCGGCGTGCCGTTGCGCTGGCCGTCCGAGATCCCGCCGGAGTAGTTGGGCGCCAGCAGCCGGACGGGCAGGTCGCGCTCGCGGATCCGGCGCGCCAGGGCTTCGTGGATCGCGGTGACCTTGTCCGTGACGCCGAGGTAGCAGACGCTGTCCCCCAAGGTGCCCACGACGCCCCAGGCGTCCCCGTGGATCTTGTCCACGTCCTGCCCCAGCGCCCGGGCCGTGGCCACCGCCTGGCAGTCCTGACCCGGGCGCCACACCTCGTGGCGGCTCGACTCGTCCATCAGCGCTCCCGTCGTCGACACGATCGCCCCCATCGTCGCAGATCCCGGCTGCCGCGCAGCTCGGACGGGTCGGCAGAGCGCTTGTGAGCGGAACCGGCACCTCCCCGTGCCGGTGATTCTTGATTCCGCAGCGGACGCAGGACGATCCCCCGGCGAGGTTCACCCGGTTGCCGGGCGCGACCTCGTTCCGTCAGCACTTCGACTAGATGAGCGCACTGGCGTCACGCCCGAAACGCCGTGATGGGCGCGCGCTCATACTGGCATCATTCATTCGGTGGCCAGGAGGGTACGAGCCGGAAGCCGGTGTCCATGGTGCCGCCGCGGCACGGTGCGCCGAACCTAGGGGCGACACGGCGACTTCCTTCGGCTCGACCCGCCCGCGCACCCGATCGCCGGTGCTCCGGTGGCAGGAACTCTTGATCCTCTTCGGTTTCGGCGTGATCGCGTTGTTGCTCGTCGGCATCGTCGGCGCGATCATCAGGCTCTTCTCCTGACCCGACCGTTCGGCGATCGATGGTCGGCGCAAGCAGTCGAGATCCCAAACCGAAGCCGCGCGATAGCTGCCCTGAAGTACTGCCCGACAAAATGGGAGTGGTCGAATATGCGACCCGCTTCCCGCTGCGATCATCGTCGACAATTTGTTTGCTGGCCTTCCTAGGCCGGTCGCGCGATTCTTCATCGCACGGCCAACCCGGCGACGCTTCGACCGTGCATCCGCCAGCCATTGACAAGTTTCCGGCCGAGGTGAAACCGAAGCACGCTGCTGGCTACCGCGAAATGCTGCTACACCGGTCGATCACCCGTTTCCCAGGGTTTACGGACCGGTGTATCCCTGATCCCGGACCAGTCTTGATCCGTTCGTCCGTCAGCACGGTTTCGGCCGCTGGCGAAGCTGGGCCCCTGCCGCCGACCAGCAAACAATTCAAGTTTCAGTAACGCGATCCGGGATCCCATCGTCTGTCTTGGTACGAACGAGGAGCCCACGCCATGACCGAACCCCTTTCCGGCGGGCCCGCACCGTGGCCGGGCGCGCCACGCGCCGCGTTCCCTTGCCCGTACTGCGCACAACCCGTCCAGGCCGGCGCTGTGCAGTGCTGGCGATGCGGGACCCGATTGGTTCCCACCGGCACCTCGGGCGAAGCGGGCCGACGGTTCGCCGCGGCGATCGGGCTGGCCGCGGGCGGCGTGCTGGTCGGGATGTCGCCGGTGCTGCCGTGGGTTCAGGTGCCGCTGCTGGGGAACGCGAGCCTGTTCGACGCCGCCCAGCTGGCACACGGCGGGATCCTGCCGCTCGTCCTCCTTCCCGTCGCGCTGGTCGTCTGCGGCGTTGCCGCGGTCCTCGCGGCGGTCGTCCTGCGAGACGGTGTCGCGGCCCGAGCGACTGGTTTCGTCCTTTTCGGCGTATCCGGAGTGCTCGGTGGGCTGCTCCTCTTCAGTCTCTTGAGCGGTCTGTCCGGCACCGGCGATTTCGTACACCTCGGGCTGGGCCCCTGGGTCGGCGTAGCAGGGGCGCTCTTCATGCTCGTCGGCGCGATCGTGCCGCAGCCTGCCGACCGGCGGCCGCGCGGCTCCGGCCGTACCGTCTTCTCCAGCCTCGCGTGCACGGTCGCCATCGTGGTCGCCGCGCTGGGATTGACCTCCGCCACCGACGTCGACCGGGTCAACCCCGCCGCGGCGGACAGCGCGCCAGCCGCGCCGACGCCGACCCCGGCCGCGCCCTCGGCCCCGGAGCCCGTCCTTCCGTCCCCTTCCCCCAGCGCCCCGGAGTCCAGCACCCCGCAGCCCAGCAAACCGTCTGCCACGGAGGACTCCTCGCCACCACCTGTTCCGGACCGGACCTTCGCAGGCGCCGAAGCCGTCGTCCGGGCAAAGGGATACGTCCCGCATCCGGGCACGTCGTGGCAATCGGTCAGCGGTTTGCAGGTCATCGTCGCGACCATCGCCGAGTCGGGCGACGGCTACGCGAACCGGGCGTTCTTCTTCTACGACGGCAAATATCTCGGCACCGACACCTCAATCGACAGCGCCGGCATCCAAGAGGCGTGGTCCACCGGCACCACTGTCGCGCTCTCCTACGAGCTGTACAACGTCGAAGACCCGCTGTGCTGCCCCACTGCCAACGCCGCGACGGTCCGCTACCACTGGACGGGGAGCCGACTCGTTCCGCTCGACCCGATACCGTCCGCCGACCCCGACGCCAGCCCGAGCCGACGCTGACCGTCCGGCGGGTCGCTGGCGTTGGCCCCGGTTGATTTTCGACGCCGCGGGCGTCCGCCAGTCGTTCCAGTTCCGGCACTGATCAGTACCATTTCGCGCCCTCCACTGACTGTCTTCCCAGGAGCGGACGTGGCCGAATGCTTCAGCTGGCAAGCAGAGCGGGAACGAGGCTCTCCAGTTCGTCGAGCGCGGCAGCGACCGCGGGATTGCTGCGCCCGCCAGGCCGGGTGACGGTGAGAATCTTCCGCCGCGGCTCGCCGGCACAAGGCAGGCGGACCACGGCGGAGTCAGCGGGCGCCTGCGCCGTCCGCGGCACGAGCGCGACGCCGAGCCCGTGGGAGACCAAGGCGAAGGTGGCGTTCCAGTTCAGCGCGTCGTGGGCGACGTCCGGGGTGAATCCGGCCGCACCGCAGGCGGACAGGACGTGCGTGCGGCACGTGCACGTAGCGCTCGGCACGATCCACGGCTCGCCGGCGGCCTCCGCGAGCTCGACCCGAGCGCGTCCGGCCAGCCGGTGGCCGGCGGAGACCACCAGGTCGAACGGGTCGTCCAGCAGGGGCCGCTGGTCGAACCGGGCGCGGTCGCGCGGCGGCTCGTCCGGGGCGGCCTCCACGACGGCCAGGTCGGCGTCGCCGTCGAACAGCCGGTCGAAGCACTCGGCGGCCTCGGCCTCGCTGATCTTCGGGACGAGCCGGGGATGGCGCGCGGCGAGCGCGGCGGCGGCCGGGGCGAGCAAAGCGCCCACCGCGACCGGAAACCCGGCGAGGCGCAGCACTCCGGCCGGCTCGTCGCCGTCGGCGCGCAGGTCCAGTTCGGCCAGTTCCCAGCGCGCCTGGATGTCGTCCGCGTGTGCCAGAAGCCGTTGCGCCGCAGGGGTGAGCCGCACCCGGCGGCCCTGCGGTTCGAGGAGGGCCACGCCGAGTTCCCGGCCCAGCTGCCGGATCTGCTGGGACGCCGCGGACGGCGTGAAGTGCAGCGCCCGCGCCGCGGCGGTCACGGTGCCGTAATGGTCCACCGCTCGCAGCACGTGAAGGCGACGCAGGTCAATCATTTAGACAATTCTTCACGGTTCGGTCCGGAAAGACAACCTGGACCTGTCGGGTTCGGCGCACCACGCTGGACGAAGATCAGCGGAGAAGGGAGTCCTGATGGGCACGGTGTGGCTGTCGCTGTTCGCCGAAGCCGTGGTGGTAACGGGGGTCGCGGCCGGATTGGCCCGCTGGTCGGCACGCTGGCCGGGCCCGGGCGCGAGACCACGCCGGAGCGCCGCGGCCTGGACCCTCGTCGGCCTGGTGTTGCTGGCCCTGAACCTGCGGGCAGCGATCACGGGCGTTCCCCCGGTCCTGAGCGAACTCCAGCACGAGTTCGGACTGTCCGGACTCGGAGTCAGCGTGCTCACCGCGGTGCCGGAACTGTGCGTCGGCATCTTTTCCGCGCTCGCCCCCGTGCTCGCGCGCCGGATCGGCACCGAGACGGCGATCGCCGCGGCTCTAGTCGCGATCACGATCGGACTGCTGCTGCGAGTGGTTTCCGTGCCGGCCGCGCTGTTCGCGGGCACTGTGCTGGCCGCAGCGGGAATCGCGGTCGGCAACGTCCTGCTCCCGGCGGTCATCAAGCGCTTCTTCCCCGACCGCATTGGACCGTTGACTGGCTTGTCGATGATGCTGCTGTCCGTCGGCGGCGCTGCCGGAGCGGGCCTGGCCGTCCCGCTGGAACACCTGGGCGGCTGGCAGTGGGCGCTGGCCGCGTGGGCGATCCCGGCCGCGCTTGCCGCTCTGGTCTGGGGCCCGCTCAGCCTCCGCACCCGACGGCGGGAACGCACGCCCTCTGCCGGGCGCGCGGCGGGGTCGCTGCTGCGCTCGCCGCTGGCGTGGTGCGTGATGGTCTTCATGGGGATGACGTCGTTGATGTTCTACACGCTGACGTCGTGGCTTCCCGAGATCATGCAAGGCCAGGGCTTCTCCGCCGCCACCGCCGGGACGATGAACTCGGTCGTCATCGTCATCGGCATCCCGCTCGGCTTCGTCGTGCCGGTCATCGCCGCCCGATTGCGCGACCAGCGACCGCTTGTCGTCGGAGTCGTGGCCCTGATGGCCGTCGGACTCGGCGGCCTGCTGCTCGCCCCACAGGCCGGTTGGCTCTGGATCGCGGTCTTCGGAGTCGCTACCGGCGCCGCGTTCCCGATCGCGTTGACCCTCCTCAACTTGCGTTCAGCCACCCACCAGGTCACGGCGCGGCTCTCGGGCATGGCCCAGTCCGGCGGCTACCTCCTCGCCGCGTGCGGCCCGCTCGCCTTCGGATTGCTGCACACCCTCACGGACGGGTGGAAAGCACCGATCTGGCTGCTGATCCTGCTGCTGGTGCCCGAACTCGCGTGCGGACTGGTGGCCGCCCGCCCCGGATTCGTCCGGTTGACCGCCACGCGGCTTCCGCGCCGACTCGCCCAGTCAGCCAGTTCTCGTTGACCAGCCGCGGGCGCGTCGCTTGGCCCGCGCAGCGTCACCTTCCGGGGATGAGGAGCAGGTCAACCTCGCGCCAGAAGCGTCCAATCCTCGGTGGACTCGACCATCCGGAACCGCTGTGCCAGGTAGCCGCCGTAGATGCGGTTCATCGCCTCGACGGTGTCCTGGCAGCAGCCTTGCCCGCTCCGCAGCTTGGGCACCATGACCCACTCCGCGTCCCCGAAAACCTGTTCGGCCGCCGGGTGCGTCTGCTCGTCGAAGCTGATCTCCAGGTCCCACCAGAGCGGGCCGCCGGTTGCCGGCGTCAGGTCCAGCGCGAATGCGAAGGGGTTGGCCAAGGACATGCTGACCACGCGATCACCGGGCCGGATGTGGCGGCGCAGCAAGGCTAACCCGTCGTCGAGCATTGCCGGGACCGCCGATGCGGTGCGGTAGGCCGTCTGCCACGTCGAGTCCGCTGGGACGACGAAGTCGCCGAGGTGCGGGCTTGTGATCCGTTGCGCCGGCGGCGGTGCGGCGACGACCTCGCGGCGAGCCGCGCTGATGCCGAGCGCCAACGCGTCCTTCCCGGCGATCGGCGCGGTTGTCGCGACGAGCAGCAGAACAAGCCCGGCGAGCAGCGGCACCGGCATCCGGCCGCGGCCGTCTCCCCCGGTCCAGCGCGGCAGCTCTGGTTTCAGGGCGGCTACCAGCACGAGCGGAATGACGACAAGAGCGGCGAGATCGGACTTCTCCGGGCTGTCGGCGGCGGAGATCACGACGCTCGACCCGAGCACGAACAGGGTGAGCACGAGCAGCCGCCACGGCCGCGCCGGTTCGCCGCGGCGTCTCGCAAGCCAGAAAAGACCGGCGACGACAAGCAAGGCGAGCACACCTGCCGGGGCGTTGTACGCGATGCTGTGCACCAGCAGGTTCAGGCGTTTCGCGGTTCCTTGCGCGGCAAACGCCGTCACGACATCTTTCGCGTAGCCGGCCGGACCGATCCCGAAACCCAGCCAGAACACCACGACGATCAGCCCGAAACCGGCGACCGCGCCGGCGACCGCGCGTGCGGCGAGGGTCCGCAGGATCAATCCGAGGACGACGGCGAGCACGGCCATCAGGAAGAAGTTGGCCTTGTCATAGGCGAGCAAACCGAGCAGCAGGCCGATCGCGGCGCCGTCGGTCAGCGGACGCCGGGTGCGCGGACGGACCAACGCGGCGAGCAAAAGCGTCGAGTAAAGGAGCCAGCCGAACTTGTTGTAGAGCATCGCGTACGTCGTCGTGCCCGGAGAGTAACCCGGCGGCCGGACGGAAATGACGAGCAATGCCATGAAGACGGTGAATCCTGTCGCGTACCCGCCGGGCAACCGCCGGTGCGCGACATATCCGGCGAGCACCGCGGCGACCGGGAGAAAGAGCAAACAGCCGTACGTCACCGCGGCGAACGACGGAACCGCCTGCAGCTGCATGCCGAGCGACGTGAGCGCATAAACGAGGGGCCCGATGGCGTTCGAGAAATCAGTGCCGGGCACCTGGCCTTGCGCGATCCGGTAGCCGCCGTCCAGCAGGATGAAATTGTCCCAGGGCGCCACGAGCGCGACCGGGCCGAGCCACCAGGAGAACAAGCCCAGCCCGACCACGGCGGTCACCGTCAGCAGCGGCCACCGCACCCGTCGCCGCGGTTCGAGCGCCGGCAGGTCCGCGTCTTCGAGCAGGAGATCATTTTCGGCCGCCATGCGCTTCCCATCCCCGGGATTCGTTCGACTGATCATTTCGAGGCAGCAAATACCGCTCGAGCTGCCTCGTAGTCGAAAAGAAAAGTCCGCACGTTACGTTCTCCGGCAGACTGATTCACCAAGGGAAAATTATTGACAAGCGACCCGCTTGAGCTATTTCACACCGCCGGGTCGGCAAGACAATCGAGCCCGGCGGACAAGCGCTCCGGGCCGAGGGAGTGTTCGGGTACCGGGTGGACCGGTCAGGGCAGGTCGTCGCGGTGCGCGCCTTCTGGGAGGTCGAGCGCACCATGCGGACCGCCTGACAGCCATGTGCGACGCGAAAGACGGGCGGCAGTTCGACGCCAGGACACCCAGTACACGACGTACGGAACCGCGGCGAGCAAACCCAGAGCGGAAATGCCGAGGCCGGTCACGGCGATCGCGTAAGTGTCGCTCCAATCGGAGAACGCGGTTTCGTGCATGAGACTGACGGCACCCGCGAACTGCACGGCGGCCCCGACACCGATCAGCGCCATCGCGGCCGCGGTCAGGCGCCGGAGACGTTTTTGCCAGGGCAGCAGCGGAACCGCGGAGCGCCGTTCGGTCTTCGGGACCCGCAGCCAAGCCACTCCCGCTGCCGCGCCGACCAGCAGGCCCCCGGCGATTGCCGCCATCCCGAACAAGAGAGCTCCGCCGCCGCCGATATTGGCTCCGGTGTTCGGCGGCTGCAAGACGAAGGAGAGGTATCCCAGCCCTTGCAGGACGACCCCGGCAACGGTGATCCAGATCGCGACGAGCATCAACGTCTTGACAGTGGTTCTCATGATTCCTTCCGGCTGAATGACGCCTCGGCTCGGCGAGGCCGGGTGCGTGCTCGTCCGCTGGATGACGAAGCGGAGTACGGTGCGCACATTCTGGGAGACCGAGCGGACGATGCCGCCTCCCTGATCGCTATGCGTTAGGCGAGAAGCGGGGAGCAGTGCTCCACCAGTACAACGCGGGGGCAAGGCCGCTCAGCACTCCGGCGCCGGAAATGCAGAGGCCGACCACGAAGGCCGGGATATCGCTCGCGAAACCACTGCCTGGCGGCCCGTCGAAGAAAAGGGGACCCACGCCCAGCACGATCGCCCCGACTGCGCTCAGGACGATCGCGGCCGCTGTCAAGCGCTTCAGCCGCGTTTCCCAGGGCAGGAGTCCGGCAGGCGGAGGCCAATCGCCCCTGTTGGCCCGCAGCCAAGCCAGCGCCGCCGTCAGGGCGACCAGCAGACCCGCCCCCGCCGCGCACATCCCGAAGAAAAGGGAGCCGGCCGCGCCGAAATTGAAGCCGGGCCCGGACGGCTCGGCGATCGCCATCAGGGCCCCCGCGCTCAGCAGCAGGTCCCCGCCAACGATCAGCCAGCCCGCAGTCACGGTCAAACGTCTGACGGTGGCTCTCGTAATGTCCGCGGTAATCTCCTGACCCCTTCCGGTGAATGACGCCTCCGCTCGGCGGCCCGGCGCTGTGTGACAGCACCGCCTTCGCCTCGCAGTCCCCCTCCTGTTCACCCAGCCGCCCGGGTCACGCACCTCCGGCCCGGCCGACAGCCGCCGGACAGGCACGAACAGCGAACGAAACGCAGGAACAACCGATTTCAGGCAAAAGCATTGTATCCGGTCATCACCACCCCGGCGAGGTTCCGCAGCAGTGTCTCCGAACGGTTACCAAAGATCGCGCGGCGACCCGCTCCTGGCGATCGAGCGCCGAGAGCAGGGCGTGGCCGCGGGAAAACCCGCTCAGCCGTCCCGCTGGGCGGGGATCACGACTGCGGACCGGTTGCCGCGATAGCGGGCCACCACGACCCGGACACCGTTGCGGAACGCGTCCGCCGTCGCGGCGAGAACCGTGCTGCGCGGCACCGGATGCGGAACGTCGAGCCCGGTCATCGGCCGTGCGAGGCCGATTCCGCGGACTGTCCACCGCAACCGCCCGTCCTTGTCCTGTTCGGTGAACTCCAGCGAAACCGGGCGCAGCGCCGCCAAGCGCACCAGCCCGCTGTCCGGGCCGGTCGGGATCAGCACGTCGCCCGCGTCGAGGAGTAGGCAGACCCGCGGAACCGGCTTCAGCCCGTCGATCGCGACAATCCCGCGACGGCCCCGTTCGGGTGACCGGAGCAGCCGGACGCATTCGCGATGCGTCAGCTCCACGTCGTCCATCGCCCAGCTCCTCCCCCGCACCTCGGTGAGACCAGGATCCCGATTCCGCCCGGCGGCGCGCAAGAACGCCCACCGCCCGGACATCGCCTCTGTTCGGGGCGGAGCATTTCTTGCTGCTCATGAACTATTCGCCCGGAAAGTCGAGCACGCCAGACCGCTCACCGGGTCGTGGGACGGGCCGAGACGGCGGCCGCTGGTCAAGCACAGGAAAGGCGCGGCCGCACGGCTCCGTTCCCGCGCACGATCGAGAAACCCTTGCCGCGCGGGGAAACGCTCAAGGCAGGTCCGCGGTGAGCAAGCGCAGGCCCTGCTCGAAGAGTGCGTTCAGGTCCGTTCCGGTCAGGTGGTCCTGAGCTTCGGCGAGGTGCGGGTAGTCGCCGTCCTGGATGGCCTGGCGCAGCTGGCCGATGTCGGCGGGCAGGTTCGGACCGGACTGAAGCGCGGCTTGCTCCTCGAGGACGTGACCGGTCGCGAAGTGCAGGACCAGCAGCGCGGTCTTCATCGCGGCCTCGGCATCGAGCCCGGTCTCGCGCAGGGCGGCGTTGAGGGCTTCGGCAAAGCCCAGGGTGTTCGGCCCGGTGGCATGCGTGCCCGCGTAGACCCGGGCGCCGTCGCGATAAGACAGAAGTGCGGTGCGCAGGGTCCTCGCGAGGGCCAGTACCCGCTCCCGGGGCTCGGCGATTCCGTCGGCCGCGGCGTGGCAGCCGTCCAGCATCGCTTCGGCCATGGCGGTCAGCAAGGCCGTTTTCGTCGGGAAGTAGCCGTAGAGCGTCCCCACCTGGACGCCGACCGCGGCGGCCAGCTTCCGCATGGTGAGCGCGTCGAGGCCTTCTTCGTCGAGCAGCCGGAGCGCGGCGGCGGTGACGTGGGCCCGGTCGGCGGCGGGCGGGCGGCCTCGGGTGCGGGGCTGGTGCGCGGTCATGTCGAGGCGAGCCTACCAGCGTGTTTGACAGCTTCGCCCTTCCTCAGGACACTGGCGGCAGTCTTAAATGAACGTTGTTCGGAAAATAGTGGAGGCGACGATGGACCCCGATGTCGTGATCAGCGGAGCGGGCCCGACCGGGTTGCTCCTCGGCGCCGAACTGGCGCTGGCCGGAGTGCGTGTCCGGATTCTCGAGCGGCAGCGGAAGCGGCACGGGCAGTCCCGCGCTCTCACGCTGCATCCGCGCAGCATCGAGATCCTCGAACTGCGCGGTATCGCCGACCGGTTTCTCGCGCTGGGCCGCACCGTCCCGAGCTGGCATTTCGCCGGGCTCTCCCGAGAACTCGACTTCTCCGTGCTCGACACCCGCCACGGCTACACCCTGTTCCTGGAGCAGGCGCGGACCGAGGAACTGCTCGAAGAACGCGCGCGGGAACTGGGCGTCGAAATCTCCTACGAGCACGAATTCGTGTCGCTGACCCAGGACGAGGCCGGGGTTGAGGTCGCAGGGATCGGACCGGACGGAGACTTCCGGCTTCGCGCGGCCTATGTCGTCGGCTGCGACGGCGGACGGAGCAAGGTGCGGGAGTCCGCCGGCATCGGATTCCCGGGTTCGGACGGCACGATGAGTTCGATGCTCGGCGACTTCGCCGTCGTCGACCAGGACGAGATCGCTGCCGCCCGACGGGGTCCGGTGCTGATCGCACCGCTTTCCGGAAGCGTGACCCGGCTCGTGGTCACCAGTCCGCGGCGAATGCGGGTCCCGGCAACGGAACCCGTGACCTTCGAGGAGTTCCGCGAAACGCTGGTGGAACTGACGGGTACGTCCTTCGGGATCGCGGAGCCGCATTGGCTGTCGCGGTTCGGCAATGCCACGCGGCTGGCCGAGAACTACCGGTCCGGTCGCGTTTTCCTCGCGGGCGACGCGGCGCACATCCATTTCCCCGCGGCGGGCCAGGGCCTCAACACCGGCTTGCAGGACGCGATGAATCTCGGCTGGAAACTCGCCGCCGAGATCAACGGCTGGGCACCGCCGGGGCTGCTCGACACCTACCACGCCGAGCGATTCCCCGTGGGGCAGTTGGTCACCGACAACACCCAGGCCCAGACGCTGCTGCTGGAACTCACACTCGTCCCCGAGTACCAGCGCCCGGTGGCCGCGCTGCGCGCGCTGCTGGATTCGCTGCTGGAGATCCCCGAGGTCAACGCCCGGCTGGCCGGCCTGGTGTCCGCCTTGTCGACGTCCTATCCGGCACCGGACGGCGACCCGCTCGTCGGCGCCCGGATGCCTCGATCGGAAGGCGCGGACTTGGTGCGCAGCGGCACTTTCGGCTACCTCGGGGACGGCGCGGCGCAGGTCGCCGAGGCCTGGGAAGACCGGATCACCGCGGAGAGCACCCGGCCCGGGAATCTTCGCGAAGTCCTGATCCGGCCGGACGGGCACATCGCCTGGGTGCGCCGCGAAACCGATCCGCCGGACCCCGCGCGGCGGGAAGCCGCGCTCACGGCATGGCTCGGCGCCCCGAAGCACGCGGCGGTGCGGCGATGACCGAATACCTGACGCCTCCCGGGCTGCACCGCATTCCGGGAGCCTTCACGCCGGTCGTACGAGTGGACGGCCTCGTTTTCCTCTCCGGGCAAGTAGCTTGGGACGAGCACGGGAACCTCTGCGGCGAGGACCACGTGACCCAAATGCGGCGGATCGCGCGGAACCTCGACGTCGCGCTCGCCGCGGCTGGCTGCGGACGCGAAGACGTCGTCAAGGAAACCGTTTACGTGGCGGACTACCGCCCCGAGCTGCTCCCCGGACTCTTCGCTCCGCTGCGCGAAGGGGTGCCCGCGGCTCCGGCGAGCACGCTGGTCGGGGTCGCGGCGCTGTTCGCCCCCGAGGTGCTGGTCGAGGTCGACGTCGTCACGAAAGTGCCCGCGCAGTAAGCCACTGCGTTTTGGCGCACGGCGCCGGGGCATGGGACCGGATCCCGACGCGGTCGCCCGAGGCCGGACGCACCGTTTCCGCGCCCACGCTCGCCGGTCGCGGCTTGCTGCAGCACGCCGACGAGGCCAGGCCGCCCTCGTCGGCCACAGCTACGGCGCGATGGTCCTCGCCGGTGTCGCGGACGCGCGTCCGGACCAGGCACGTGGAACGAGCTATCTCGACGCTTCCTCCCCTCCTCTGGCGAATCAGCGTTCGACCCGATAATGGTGGCGCGGCAGCTGTTCACCGAAGCGGCAATGTCCCGCCGCCGTTCGGGCACGACGCTCTCAGCCTCGCCGACCCCGAAGGTGGTCTCGCGGCTGCGGCCGATCGACCTCGCCACCCACGAGCAACCCATGCCGCCGTCTTCGCTCCGGCAACCGCCGAGCCGCTACGTTCTTTTCGGCGACCACTCCCCTTCGCCGCTAGATCGGCCCGTGCCGAGAGCACGGGATGGCGTGCCGGACCTTCGTGACCGGCCACTTTGGACTGTGGATGGCGGCCGCCGAAGGGTGCGCGGCCGGCCACGACCGGCGACGGCCGGATCCGCTGGACGTGTGGGCCGCCGCGGCCTTCCGGCACCGATCCGGGCCGCGCGGACGCGGCGAGCGGTTGCGGGCGGCGAGCGAACGCGACAGCTTCAACCGTTCGGGTTCCGGCTCGCGCCCGAGGCCCGCGGTTCGTTTCGACCTCGCCACCGGAAAACTCGCGGAAGTCCGCTAGACGGGAACCACATGCGGGTGCGGGTAGATCGCGTGCAGCTGCATCCACCCGGCGGCCACGCCCAGCTAGTGGCCACCGGGGAACTCACCGGAAGCACCCGGCCCGCCGCATCGACGCGGCCGCCCCGCTAACATCCACAATGGACTGTCGGCCACCGCGGGCCGTCCTTTCGGCCTCATCGGCTTCGAGACGGCCGGATCGGCCGCCGGAGCAGCGGGAGTCCGGCGCGGGGAGCGGGAGACGCGCGACAGTGTCCGCTGCAGAGCCTGAGCCGTGCCAGAGCCGTCGGGCCGGCGGGCAGGCCGGACCGCTCCGCCAGGGATCGGCCCGGCGGGCACGGCCTACCAGCCCAGCGAGGAATGCTCCACGAGCACGCCGGTGTCCGGGCCGACCCAGCTACCGCTGGCGACGCGGAGCCCGACCGCGCTGCTGGCCGCGCCGGAATTCCCGCAGCCGCGATGCCGTCCCGGCCAGGATCCGCTCCGGTTCGCCGCCCGGATGCGGCACCCGCGTCGACGGAGCGCGGCACCACGCGACGGCGTACTCGCCAGTGTCCTGAGGAGGAATCGCGCCGCGGTTCAGCACGGCGCGATTCCCGCTCAGCGCAGCCGAGGGAAAAGCGCCCGGGCGTTCCCGGAGTCGATCGCTCGGCTTTGTTCGGCGGTCAGTCCGCTTTCGGTGTCCAGGATTTCGGTGAACCGCGTGCCCACTTCCGGCGGGGCGTAAGGGAAGTCGCTGCCGTAGAGAATCCGGGCCGGATCGGCGAACCGGGCGAGCGCGCCGAAGGCGTATTCCCCGGACGAGAGCGCGGTGTCCCAGTAGAAGCTGCGGAACCGCGCCAGGAAGTCGTCCGCGGTGGGCCCGGCGGGCTCCAGCGCGGCCTGGATCTGACAGAACCGCAACGCCGCGAAGGGCACGAAACCGCCCGCGTGCGAAAGGATGATCCGCACGTTCGGGTACCGCTCGGTGATGCCGTGGAACACCATGTGCACCGCGTTGCGCGTGGTGTCGAACGGATAGTCCACCAGCGGTCCCGGAACCTCGGGAAGCAACGGGACGAGTGGGTGCGCGGGATGGACGAAGACCACCGCGCGATGCCGGTCCAGTGTCTCCCACAGCGGCGCGTAGCGGTCGTCGCCCAGATAGCTTCCGGAGTAGTTGGACAGCAGGACCACGCCGTCGGCCTGGAGCGCGCCGAACGCGTGGTCCACCTCCCCGACCGCGCCTTCGACGTCGGGCAGCGGGACGGTGGCGAACAGCCCGAACCGGTCCGGGCGTTCCCGCACCAGGTCGGCGGTGTATTCGTTGACGCGGCGGGCCGTCTCGCGACGCGCCGGGCCGGACCAGCCCGTCACGCTCGGGGCGGTGAGCGACAGTACGCTCGTGGCGACGCCGTTGGCGTCCATGAATTTCAGGTGGTCGTCCGGCGTCCACGGCGGAACCGACCAGCCCGACGGGTCGCCGCCGTGCGCTGCGAGTGCCTCGCCCCAGAACGGAGGGACCAGGTGGGTGTGGACGTCGATGCGTTCGCGGTCGATCATGCCTCCACCGTGCGCGGCCGGAGCCGGGCGCGGGAGGGGCAGAATCCGATCCCCCTCCCCCGGAGCCCTCGCTGATGGCGCGCGACCCGCGGCTCGCCCAGCTCGGAGCGTTCCTGCACGCCCGCCGCGACGAAGCACCGCCGCCCGCCGCCGCGAAATCGGGGCGGCGGCAGGTGCCCGGCCTCCGGCGCGGCGAGGTCGCGGCGCTGGCCTTCGTCAGCGACGAGTACTACAGGAGGATCGAACAGGGCCGGGTCGTGCCGAGCACCGACGTGATCCGCCGGATCGCCGCCGCGCTCGGGCTCGACGCCGACCAGACGCGGTACGCCCTGGATCTCGTCGCGACGACGGACGCCCCGCCGGAGAACCCCGAGCCGAGCGATCCGCTGCGCCGCCTGGTCGACCGGATGGGCGAGGTGCCCGCGGTCCTCGTCGGCCCGGCGACCTCGGTGCTGGCCTGGAACCCCGCGGCGGCGCGGCTGCTGACCGATTTCGGCGCGGTGCCGCCGGAACGCCGCCGGTACGCGCAGCTGCTGTTCACCGATCCGGTGCTCCAGAGCCGCTTCGCCGACCTGGAAGCCATGCGGCGCACCACGATCGGCATCGTGCGCGCGAGCACCCCGGCGGGCCCGCCGACCGGGGACTGGATCGACGAGCTGCTGCGCACGGACCCCGCGTTCAAGGCTCTCTGGGAACGCAACGACGTCGTGCGGCCGCATACCCATCTGCGGGTGCGGCTGCGTCTTCCGGACGGCAACGAGGAGACGGTGGACCAGGTGGTGCTGCAGGTCGTCGACAATCCTCAGCAGCGGCTGATCACGCTCGTCCCGGCGGAGTAGCCAGCCCTCGGCAACCGAACGGGACACAGGAGGGCCCGCCACCGTCGCGATCAGTTCCGCTCGTCAACCGCTCAGAACAGCGTCGCGGGCTCCACCGGCTCCGGTTCCGGCAGTGCCTCCAGGCTCGGCACCAACGCGCGCACGTCGGCGTGGAACCGGCGGGCCAGCGCCGGTGCTTCGTCGTTGTCCGGAGTGTGCAGGAAAACCGTCGGCGAGCGGCCTTCCCGCAGCCAGCCGGCGACGACCTCGGTCCACGGCTGCCAACCGGCGACCGTCTCCTCCACCGAGTCCCGGCCCAGGTAGCGGACGACCGGGCGGTCGGTCAGCGCTCGCGTCCGGCGCGGCAGCCGCGGTTTCTTCGCCCAGGCGTCCTGTTCGGCCTCGCTGGCCGGCGGGCGCTGGAAGAAGACCGTGGTGTCGAACGGCACCCACTCGGCTGACGCGGTGGCGAGCGTCCCTTCCAACAGCGACGTCGCTTTGGCGTCGGCGAAGAACTCGGGATGCCGCACCTCGACCGCACGCCGGAGATGGGCCGGAAGACGGCGCAGAAAGCGGCCGAGGACGTCGACGTCCGCTGGTCCGAACGAGCCGGGCACCTGGGTCCACAGCACGGCGCGCTCGCCGAGGGGTTCGAGCGCGTCCAGGAATGCCCGCATCTCGGTCTCGACCCCGGCGAACCGGCGCTCGTGCGTCACCGCCTTGGGCACCTTGACCACGAACCGGAAGTCGGGGCCGGTCTGCTGCGCCCACGTCTCGACGGTGGACCGGGCGGGCGTCGCGTAGAAGGTGGTGTTGCCTTCGACCGCGTTGCACCAGCTCGCGTAGGCCCGCAGACGCTCCTTCGCCGGCAGCGACTGCGGCAGGAACCGCCCCGGCCACGCCTTGTGCGTCCACATCGCGCAGCCGACATGAAGACGTGCCACCGTCGTCCGCTCCCCTCGTCCGCTAGGGGAAGTTACTACCCGGGCGGCGGTTTCCCCGCAGGGCCCTTCACCCGTGCGTCCGGGGCCGGTAGTCGCCGTACCGGTGCCGCCGGGCGGGACCCCGGCGGCGCAGCAAATGTGCCGGCACGTAGTGGCTGACCGGCCGCGACCAGCGGTCGTCGGCGGTGACGAGCTGGTAGGTGACCCAGCCGAGCAGCCCGCCGTCCTCGCGGCGCGCCCATTCGAACAGCAGCCCGGGATGCTCGGTCTCGATCCGCAGCCCGGCACGGTCGCGCGGCGCGAGGATCTCGGTGCCCAGCACGAGCAGCTTCCGCACGCCCACCCACACCGGAATCGGCGGATCCACTTTCCGCACCGACGACGGCCACTCGCTCACCTCTGGCTCACCTGCTCGCTTCCCCGCTCCGGGCCGTCCCGGCTCTCGGCGGCCCAGAGCAGCAGTCGAACATGTGTTCGCCTGGGAAGTCAAATTGGACTGAACAGCCCGTGACGCGGGTCTCGCGGGTGCGCGATGCTGTCCGCCAGGCGTCCGGAAGGCCGCGACCTCGCGACGCTGGCCAGCGGAGCCGGCTGAACGTTTCCGCCAGCGCGGAGCGGGTATGCGGCCCGCATGCGGATCGTGCTCACAGGCGCCAGCGGCAACGTCGGCACCGCGCTGCTGCGTGCCCTCGACCCCGGCCACGAACTCGTCGGCGTCGCCCGCCGGGTGCCGGACCGCGCCGCCGAGCCGTACTCGCGCGCGGAGTGGCATTCGGCGGACATCGGCGCGCCGGGCGCCGACGAACTGCTGACCGAGATCTTCGCCAGCGCGGACGCGGTCGTGCACCTGGCCTGGGCCATCTCCCCGGTGTGGAGCGACCCGCCGATGGCCCGCACCAACGAGGGCGGGACCGCGAACGTGCTGAAGGCCGTCGACAAGGCAGGCGTCGGACATCTGGTCTGCGCTTCTTCGGCGGCCGCCTACGCGCCGGAGCCGAACGACGAAAAAGTCTCCGAAGACTGGCCGTGCCGCGGGATCGCGTCCAGCGCTTACAGCCGGGGCAAGGCGGATCTGGAAGAGGCGCTGAGCCTGTTCACGTCCACGCATCCGGACATCGCCGTCGCCTGGATGCGGCCGTGCGCGATCCTGCAGCGGCGTGCGGCAGGCGAATTCACCCGGTGGCTGCTCCCGCCGGTCCTTCCGCCCCGCTTGGTCGGCGGCCGGTTCTCGCCGGTGCCGTTGTGGCAGGGCTTGCGGCTGCAGGCGGTGCACACCGACGACGTCGCCGAAGCGTTCCGGCTCGCCCTTGACCAGCGAGCGGTCGGCCCGTTCAACCTCGCCGCCGACGACGTGCTCGACGCCGCCGCGTTCGCCCACGCGATCGGCGGCACCCGGGTCGCCGTGCCGAAGCCGGCCGCGCGGACGGTCGCGCGCGCGGCCTGGCTCGCCGGGCTCCAGCCGTTGCACCCGGGCTGGCTCGAACTCGCCGACCGCGCCGCGCTGGTCGACACCTCGCGGGCACGGCTCGTGCTCGGCTGGACGCCGCGGCACAGCTCGGCCGAAACCGTCCGGGACCTGGTCGCCGGGATGCGCCGCAAGGACGGCGCGCCGTCGGCCCCGCTCGCCTCCGCGCGGCCCGGCCTGCTCGACCGCGCGCGGACGCTGGGCAGGGGCCGCCCGACGCGCCAGTCGCAGGCCTGAGCCCGTGCACACCGCCGACGCGATCGTCATCGGGGCCGGGCACAACGGCCTCGTCGCGGCCAACCTGCTCGCCGATGCGGGCTGGGACGTCGTCGTCCTGGAAGAACAACCCGTCCCCGGCGGGGCCTTGCGCACCGAGGAAATCACCGCGCCGGGATTCCGTTCGGACCTGTGCGCCGCGTTCTTCCCGCTCGGCGCGGCCTCCCCGGTGCTCCGCGGCCTCGGCCTGGCCGAGCACGGCCTGCGCTGGCTCCACGCGCCGGACGCGCTCGCGCACGTTTTCCCGGACGACCGCTGCGCCGTCCTTTCCCGCGACCTGGACCGCACCGCGGAATCGGTCGCCCGGTTCGCTGCCGGGGACGCGAAATCGTGGCGCGAGCTTTTCTCGCAATGGCAAGGGTTCCGCGACGAATTCCTCGACGCGTTGTTCACCCCGTTCCCTCCGCTGCGGGCCGGTGCCCGGTTCCTGCGCCGGACCGGAACGGCCGAATCGCTGCGGCTCGCGCGGATGCTCACGCTGCCCGCCCGCCGGTTCGCCCGCGAACGCTTCGCCGGCGAAGGCGCCCGGTTGCTGTTGTCCGGAAACGCCGCGCACAGCGACCTTTCCGTCGACAACGCCGGAAGCGCGGTTTTTGGCTGGCTGCTGGGGATGCTGGCCCAGGACGTCGGTTTCCCGGTGCCCGAGGGCGGCGCGAGCGAACTGGCGGCGGCGCTGACCCGGCGGCTGCGGGCGAAGGGCGGCGCTGTCCACTGTGGAGTCTCGGTGACCGAGGTGCTGGTGGCGCGCGGCAAGGCGGTGGGGGTGCGGTGCGCGGACGGCGAGCCGATCCGGGCTCGCAAGGCGGTGCTGGCCGACGTCACCGCGGAGATGTTGTACGGCAAGTTCGTCGCCCCGGAATGGCTGCCGGCCCGGTTGCTGGCGGATCTCCAGGTCTTCGAATGGGACAGCGCGACGGTGAAGCTCGACTGGGCGTTGTCCGAACCGATCCCGTGGACCGCCAAGGACGCCCGCGGCGCGGGAACCGTGCATTTGGGCTGCGACGAGGACGGATTGTCCGCTTTCGGCGCGGAACTGGCGCGGGATCGCGTGCCCGAGCAGCCGTTTCTGTTGCTGGGCCAGATGACGACGGCGGACTCGACCCGCTCGCCGGCGGGCACTGAGTCCGTGTGGGCTTACACGCACCTCCCCCGCGGAAGCGACCCCGACACGGTGCGCCGGCAGGCCGAACGCGTCGAAGCGACCGTGGAGCGCAACGCACCCGGCTTCCGCGACCTGATCCTGGCCCGGCGCGTGCAGGGCCCGGCGGAGCTGGCCGGCCACGACGCGAACCTCGTCGGCGGCGCGATCAACAGCGGCACGACGGCGATCCACCAGCAGCTGTTCTTCCGTCCGGTGCCGGGTCTCGGCCGCGCCGACACGCCGGTGGACCGGCTTTACCTCGCCGGTGCCGCGGCCCATCCCGGCGGCGCGGTGCACGGCGGGCCAGGCGCGAACGCCGCCCGCGCCGCGCTGGCCCGCGACCGCCTGCTGGGCTCCGGGTACGCTGCGGTGATCCGTGCGGCGAACCGGGCCGTCTACCGCTGACCCGGCTCTCCGGTCCCCCGCCAGCGTCCCAGCGCCAACGCCGCCAACCGCGCCAGCGACTCCCGGTTGCGCGGGCCCAGCACCAACGCCTGCACGCTCTCCGGCAGCAAACTGCCCACCCCGCCGGTCACCCGCTCCGCCATCCGGACCGTGGTCTCGCCCGCCCCGTCCGGGACCAGCGAAAGCTCGATCTTCGCCGTGCCGAGAGCACCTCCGCGAGCTTCCAGTTCCAGGGAAACCCCGGGCTCGACCGCCACCACCGCCGTGGTGTCGTCCAGCTGCAGCGGCCATCCCCCGAAGCTGTGGTGAATGCGCGCGCCCACCTGCGGCCAGCTCGCGTCGACGTCGCGGATGTGGCAACTGCCCACGACCCACCCCGAATACGACCAGCCGTCCGCCAGCACCTCGAACACCGCTTCCGGCGGCGCGGGGACCGTCCGGCTCACTTCGACCATGCGTCTCCTCCTCGTTTTCCGCCGGATTCCCCCGGGCGGGGCGGGCAAACTCCCGGGCAGCGCGAAGCGGCAGGGCAGTGGAGGGCCGGCAGCCGCGGTGGAAGGCGATCGCCTCCGTACCCGGCGCGGGCAGCCGCGGTGGACCAGGTCGACGCGGCGATCCGGTCGCCACGGGCGGGCCTGCGGTCGGGCAGTCGGCCGGTCGTCCCGAATGCGCGAACCGCGAGCTTCGCGGGACCGCCGCCGAAGATCGCTCCGAATTGATGAACCTCGGCCCCTATCGCGGGCCCGCGCGGGGGCGCACCATGGAGCCTGGCACCGACCGGACTCACTCCCCCAACTCGAGCGGGAAGCAACAATGCCGAATTCACTGCCGAATTCGCGGGTTCCCAGCCCCGCCGCCGTCGAGAGCGCGGTGGCCGCGGCACTGCTCGCTCCCGGGCGCTCAGACGCCCCGTTCTGGCGATGGCGCACCGGGTACCGCGCCCTCCACCTGTACGCGGACCCGGCCCGGCGGCGCGCGGCCGGAGACCCCGCGCGCCGATGGCAGACGGTCAACAGCGGCGCGGCCCTGCACCACCTCCGGATCGCGCTCGCCGGTCTCGGCTGGGCCTGCTCGGTGGACCGGGTCCCGTGCCCGGCGGAACCGGACCACCTGGCTGTCGTGACGCCGCGGCCGGGCGAACCGGCCGCCGCCGAAGCCGCTTTGGCGACGGCGATTCCCCGCCGCCGCGAGGACTTGCGTCCGTGCGGCGGACGGCCCGTGCCG
Organism: Amycolatopsis orientalis DSM 43388; assembly: GCF_000411975.1. Classification (GTDB taxonomy): domain Bacteria; phylum Actinomycetota; class Actinomycetes; order Mycobacteriales; family Pseudonocardiaceae; genus Amycolatopsis; species Amycolatopsis orientalis_D. Next base: position 87,037 of record NZ_ASXG01000196.1, on the reverse strand, counting down.
CCGGACTGCCTTGACCGGCTCTCGCAAGCCGCCGCCCGCGAAGGCGCGGTGCTGCATCCGGTGGAAGACCGCACGGTGCACAGGTACGTCATGACCGCGATCGGCGAAGCCGCACGGATTCCCGGCCAGCTGCGGCGCGAAGAGGTGTATGCGAGAAGCGCGTCTCTCGTCGCTCCGCAGGGCGTTCTCGTCCGCGCCGCGGCGGGAAAGCGGCTCCCGCTCGGCGAAGCGGAGTCTCGAAGCGACGGCGCGTCGCTGATCGTGCTCAGTACGCCCGGCGACGACCCCCTCGCCTGGCTGCGCGCGGGAGAGGCGCTGAGTTCGGTGCTGCTGACCGCTACCGGGGACGGTCTCGCGTCCGGCCGGTTGAGCCCGGCCAGCCGACGGGTACGCGACACGCTCGCGGAACGTGTCACGCTCGGCCACACCCCGCAGGCGGTGCTGTGGGTGGGACGGCCGCCGGTCGGCGTGAAGCGCCTTCAGCTGACGAGGTCGCCGGCGAGCGTCGACGACGTGCTCGAACCGCTCCAGGCTCCGCCGAGGTACCGCGGCTGACGGCGCTCGCTAAGTCCATATCGGACGGTCGAAACCGGACCGCCGGTCATCCGCGACGAGGTGCCGTCCGCTTTGGACGGTTCCGTGCCGGCGTCCGTGGGCCTGCCGCAGTCGCTCGGTGATGATCTCCGGGACGCGCAGTGCCGATCAGCTGACGCGGCGGTAGCGGATGTGCGTGGCCAGCGGCGAATGCAGCACCTCGACCGGCTCGAAGCCAAAGGTTTCCACCCCGTCGAACATGCTCTCGCCGGACCCGAGCAAGACGGGCGCGATGTCGAGAGTGAACTCGTCGATCACCCCGGCCTGGAGTGCCTGCCGGACCGTCGAAGCTCCGCCGGCGATGTCGACGCCCTTGTCCCCGGCGACCTCGCGAGCTGCCGCGTAAGCCGCGTCGAAGCCTTCGGTGACGAAGTAGAACGTCGTCCCGCCCACCATCTCGATGGGCTCGTGCGGATGGTGCGTAAGCACGAAAACCGGCGCGTGATACGGCGGTTCGGCACCCCACCACCCCGACCAGTCCTCGTCCCACTCGCCGCGGACGGGACCGAACATGTTCCGCCCCATCACGTACGCGCCGCGAGGCCGCATGAGCCATTCGCTGGCGGCCTTGTCGGCGTCGGTCGCCCGGGGGTCGCCGAGGTGCCAGCCGTGCAGCTCCCGCCCGCGTTTCCCCAGCGGATCCTCCCGGCTCTGCGCTGGCCCGGCGACGAAACCGTCCAGCGACATCGACATGTGACAGGTGGTGTCCGGCACGACGGGCCTCCCGGGGTGATTGCGAAGTGCAAGCAGTCAGGGACGATAGCAGGGATGGGTCGGGCGCGCTACGCGTCGCCGGGGCGAGTCGCGGCTCAGCCGGCCAGCTTCCCCAGGAACGTGGTCGTGCGATGCCAGGCGAAGTACGGTTCGGAGGCGTCCCGATTAGCTCCGCAGCGGCGGCCGGCCAGCTGGCGCATGCGCAGCGTCAGGCTCCCGGCGGGAAGCCGGTCGAGTTCGACGGCCCGGATGCAGCCGGTTTCGTCGACGGTCATCCAGCCCGATTCGTACCGCACGTCGCAGGCGAAACTGCAGGCGAGCATGGTGGTGTCGCGGAGGTTCCGCCGTTCGTCGTCCGTGCAGGCGACCGCTTTTTCACGTGCGCGGCGACCAGGAACTCCAGCGGGAACTCGTCGCCGCACAACGCGCAGGCCAGCTTTTCAGAGCTTTCCGTCGCCCGTTCGGGATCAGAACAGCGAGCCCACCCCGACCGCCGCGCAGATCGACAGGAAGAGTCCGCCCACCCCGAAGCCCAGGGGTTTCTGCCGCCACGCCGTGTGCCGGTCCAGGGCGTACCAGCCCGGGCCGGTCAGCAGCAGCGCCAAGGCCATCGCGGCGAGCGTCAGTTCCAGTTCGAAGCCCGGGCCGCGGTCGCCGAACAGGCCGCCTTCCCACTTCACCCGGACCGCGCTGATCGCCACGCCCAGCAGGCCGGCCGCGGCCAGCGGGGTCAGCAGGCCCAGCACCAGCAGGACCGCCCCGCCGACCTCGGTGATCCCGGTCAGCCAGGTCAGGAATTCGATGTTGTGGCTGAATCCGTAGCCGCGCAACAGGTTCTCGAAGCGCGCCATGCCCGCGCCGCCGAACAGGCCGAACACCTGCATCAGCCCGTGCGCCCCCATCGCGACCGCGAGCATCAGCCGCAGCACCAGCAGACCGAAGTCCAAGCCGCCATTCTCATCCGACCAACGGGACATGTTCGCCACGCCGGACACCCTAGCCATCCCGCGGGCGGGTCCGGGCGACCCGCCGGACGTGTCGCCGAACAGGGGCGGACGTCACGGCGCCGAGGCGGCGCCTTCGGGCAGGTAGCTGTCCCGGAAACCGAACGCGCGCGGCGAGGACCCCTTCTCCCGCAGCAGTTCCAGGCGCTCGACGGCCTCCTCGACCGTCGGAATGTGCCCGGCGGGAACCCACCACAGCACCTGGAACGGGGCCTTCGGCAGTTCGAACCATTCCGACCGCCGGCGCAGCATGTCCAGGTGCCCGCTGCGGTAGACGTAGTCCCACAGGGCGTCGCGGTTTTCCCAGACCGACATGTTGACCAGGACGTCGCCGCCGAGCGAGGACCGGATCGAGGTGGCGTCGTTGCCGCCGTCCCCGACCAGGCGCCAGACGAAGCCGGGCGCGTTGTCGGCGACCTCGTTGAGGGTGTCGAGCATCGACGTGAAGCCGTGCATCCGGGGGTCTTCCAGGGGATGTCTCAGGATGCCCACGTTGAGCTGGGCGAGGTGATGTTCCGTCACGCCTTCACCTCACCATCGCCGGGCCTTCTATGTCAACTCTCATTATTTTTAGAACGCTCGACGATCACACAGCACAGCCCGGGGCGCGGATCCATGCGCGGCCGCAGACCCTCGGCCTCCTCGAGCAGCCCTTCCAGCAGCGCCAGGTTCATCCCGCACACCAGTCCCGGATGCCGCTGCGAGAGCACATGGAAGGGGCAGTTGACGAGCCGCAGGACGTCGTCGTCCAGCCGGGGCTCGTAACCGCGCGCGGCCAGCAGTTCCTTCGCGGCGGCGAGGTCTTCGACGGGGCACGCGGCGGCGCGACCCTCGCGTCGGGCGGCAGCTTGCAGTTCGTTGTCGAGGCGGGCGACTTCGGCGACTTCGGCGAGCAGATCGGCGGCGGTCCGGTAGTCGCGAGCCGGAACGGAGAACTGACGTTCCGCCTCAGACCGCCGGTACAGCTTCGCCGGACGGCCGGCGCCCGGGCCGGAACGTCCGCTCAGCCGCTTGCTTTCCGTCTCCAGCAATCCCGCGTCGACGAGTTTGTCGAGATGGAAGGCGGCGAGCGTGCGCTGGATCCCGGCCCCCTCGGCGGCCTCGTTCCGGCTCACGTCGTGGTCCTGGGAAACCACGTAGTCGTACAGCCGCCGCCGCACGGGATCCTGCAGGACGGCGATCGCCTCGATGTCTTCCACGCCGCCAGTCTAAGAACAACGGCGATATGCGTTAGAGGACGCCGCTCCCCTTCGCACTCCGGCGCGTCGCGGCCGACCGCGGCGGCTCGGCGCGCATGTGGTCGCGGACGCGGGTCATGATGCCGCCCAGTGCGTCAAGGTCCGAAGTGGACAGTGGGGCGAACAGCAGCCGGCGAACGGCGTCGATGTGCCCCGGGAGCACCTTCGCGACCAGCTCCCGCCCAGCGTCGGTGATGCCGACGACGGTAGCCCGCTGGTCGTCCGCACTGGGACCACGGGTGACCAGGCCGGCCTTTTCGAGCAGCCCCGCCTGATGCGTGAGGCCGCTGCGGCTGTAGACGACGCCGTCGGCCAGCTCGGTCATGGTCAGCGGCTCGGCGGAGTCGGCGAGCCGGGCCAGCAGTTCGAACTGCACGTAGCTGAGGCCGCCCTCGGCCCGCAACTGCTGGCTGACGGCGTGCTGCAGCAGGCTCACCGCCTCCATCAGCGCGAAATAGGTGGTGAGCTGCTTGGGCTCCAGCGCGTCCGCCATGCCGCCAGTCTAGATGCTTCGAAGTCGAATCATTGTGGCAGTCCTCACGTCGCCGAGACTTTGCTTCGAGGTCGAAGCATACTCGGCCGCAGAGTGCTTCGATTTCGAAGCAGATTACGGAGGATGTCATGAAAGCAGTGCGCTACCACCGCTACGGCGGAAGCGAAGTCTTGACGCTGGAAGACGCCGAGCGTCCGACGCCTGCCGAGGGACAGGTCCTCGTGCGGGTGGCCGCCACCTCCTTCAACCCGGTCGACGCCGGGATCCGCGCGGGCGGTCTGCAGGAGGTGTTTCCCTTGGCCTTCCCGCACATCCCGGGCATCGAGGCCGCCGGGACGATTGCCGAGCTGGACCCCGGAGCAGACGGCCACCAGGTCGGCGACGCGGTGGTGGCCTTCCTGCCGATGAACGCCGACGGTGCGTCCGCCGAGTACGCCCTCGTTCCTGCAGAGGCGCTGGCCGCAGCCCCGAAGACGGTCGAACTGCCCGATGCCGCCGCGCTTCCGGTCGCCGGGTTGACCGCTTGGCAGTCCCTCTTCGACGACGCCCGCCTGCAAGCTGGCCAGACGATCCTGATCAACGGCGCCGGCGGGGCGGTCGGCAGCTTCGCCGTTCAGCTCGCGCATCAGGCAGGCGCGACCGTGACCGCGACGTCGAGTTCTCGCACCGAAGAACGCCTCCGCGCATACGGAGCCGACCGGATCATCGGGCACCTCGACTTCGCTTCCGACGCGGTCGACGGAGCACCGTTCGACGTCGTGCTCAACCTCGTGCCCACCACTCCGGAGGAGAACGCCGCGCTCGCCGATCTGGTCGCGGACGGCGGAGCGCTGGTCAGCACCACCACTCCCCCGCCGGAGAACCCTGGCCGCGGGATCCGGACGGCCCGGGTGTTCGTCGTCAGCAACGCCGGGCAACTGGCGGAACTCGTCGAGCGCGTCGACGCGGGGACGCTGCGGATCACCGTCGCCGACCGTCGGCCGCTGGCCGATCTCCCGGCCGTTCACGACGAAGCGGCCGCGGGAAGGCTGGCTGGGAAGACCGTGCTCATTCCCTGAAACTGAGGTTCGAGCGCTGGAGGACCCCGCCTTCAGCGCTCGAACCGCGCCGCCTCGTTCTATCAACTGATTGAATCGGCTGATAGAGTCCACGCCATGGACACCGAAGCCGCGCGGCTCCCCGCCAGTCGCGGGGCGGCGACCGAGCAGCGCCTGATCGCCGCCGCGGAACGGCTGTTCGCCGAGCACGGCGTCGGAGCGGTGTCGTTGCGGACCGTCATGCAAGCGGCGCAGACGAACGTCGCGGCGATCCACTACCACTTCGGATCCAAGGAAGGCTTGCTCGACGCGGTCCTGCGCAGCCGCCTGGGCCAGGTGACCGGCGAGCGCACTGCGGTACTGCGCGAATTGCCCGGAAAGCACGTCACCGCACGCGAATTGGCCCGCGCGTACGTCCAGCCGGTGGTCGCGGTGCTCGAATCGGGCGGCGAATGCTGGATCCGGCTGGTCGGGCAGCTGCTGGCGACCGGCGGCGAAGGACTGGACGCGGTCGCCGAGTCGTTCTTCGAGCGCAACGCCGCGTTCGTCGAACTGCTGGACCGGACGAGCCCCGGCGTCCCCCGCCGGACGCTCGATTTCCGGCTGTCCCAAGCGATGACCGTGACCCTCGACGTCCTCGGCGATGTCGGCCGCATCCGCCGCCTGCACGGCCCGAACGCGGCGGACTGGACCGCTGAGCAGATCGTCGAGGACCTCGTCGACGTCGTCGCCTCGATACTCGCCGGCCCGCCCGTGGCCCGCCGCAGGAAGTGAGGAACCGATGGGAACGAACCAGCGAGCGCAGATCGAGATGACCTCCGAGGAGGTGTCGGCCTACCTCGCTTCCCAGCGCACCGCGACGCTGGTTTCGCTGGGTCCCGGCGGGCATCCGCACGCGGTCGCGATGTGGTACGCGGTCCTCGACGGCGTGCTGTGGTTCGAGACGAAAGCCAAGGCGCAGAAGGCAGTCAACCTCCGCCGCGACCCGCGGGTCACCGTGCTGATCGAAGACGGCCTGACCTACGACGTGCTGCGCGGCGTCTCGCTGGAAGGGCGAGCCGAGGTCGTCGACGACCCGGAGGCGCTCTGGGCGGTCGGGGTCGACATCTGGGAGCGTTACCACGGCGAATACACCGACGAGGCGAAGCCGATGGTGGAATTCATGCTCCGCAAACGGGTCGCGGTCCGCGTCGACGTGGCGCGGATCCGTTCCTGGGATCACCGCAAACTCGGTCTCGGCCCGATGCCGCTCGCCGGATCGACTGCCGAGCACTGCTCGCCCCCGCTTGCCCGCTGACGCGCTCCGAGGAGGTCGCGATGGGACGTTTTTCGCTGCCCGCAGAAGCACCGAAAGGCCTGGACTCGCCGGTGACGGCGGCGCTGATGAAGTACCTGGCCAGAATCCAGGTCAAGCTCTTCACCTTGACCGACGGCCGGGTCGGCCACAACTGGCGCGTCGGAGCGGGTTTCCGCAAACCCGTCCCGACGCTGCTGCTGGACCACCGCGGCCGCAAGTCCGGGCGGCTGTTCACCACCCCGCTGCTGTATCTGCGGTCCGGGGACGACCTGGTCGTCGTCGCCTCTCAGGGCGGACTGCCCCATCATCCGCAGTGGTACTTCAACCTGCGCGCGGAACCGGAAACCCGCGTCCGTCTCAAGGGCCGCCGCGACGTCCCGGTCACCGCGCGCGTCGCGTCGGCGGACGAACGCCGCGACCTCTGGCCGCGGCTGGTCGAGCTGTACGCGGATTTCCAGAAGTACCAAGACTGGACGGACCGCGAAATTCCGGTCGTGGTGCTCACTCCGCGCTGACTGGGTCGTCGCGGCGGCGAAACCGCCTGCTGCTCACCCGACGCGGGCGGTCGCCCGGGCGGTGAACCGGAACTCGATCTCGACCGGAAGGTCGTCCAGCTCCAGTGCTTCCTTGAGCCGCGGAAGGCCTTCCTCGGTGATGCGCTGGCGGATGTCGGCGAGGTCCGCGTCCTGCTCGCAGGTGACGATCAGCGCCAGCGACGGGGTTTCCCGGGTTCCGGCGAGCGACGCGCTCGCCTTGTGCACTCCCGGATATCCGCGCAGTTCCTCGACGAACGGGGCGACCGCGTCGTCGGCGCGCAGTTCGGTGCGGCCGTAGGCGGGATCGGTTTCGAAGCGCCAGACGCCGGTGCGCGGCCGGTGCGCGAGCTGGGCGAGCAGCCAGCGCAGGGCGAGCAGCCCGACGACGACCGCCGCCGCGGCGATCACGTAGAACACCCACGTGGGCGGCTCGCCGGTGCCCGGCACCAGCGGCGCCTGCGGATCGAGGACCCGCAGCACGCGGAAGTGCGTGGCCAGGCCGAAGCCGCCGGCGGCGAGCAGCACGAGGCCGATCACCGCGAGCAGGAAGCGATTGAGCGCGGCCGGACGGTTCATGACGACTCCCTCGTAGCGCGGACCCGCACCGACACCGCGGGCCGCCGGACCGGCGAGATGCGGTCCAGGCGGGACTCGACGGCCGCACGGACCGCGTCGGCCAGCCCGTCGGTCCGGGTGCGGGCCGTCTTCACCCGCACCTTGATCTTGCGCGCCCCGGTCGCGACCTGGGCCCGGTCGACCCCGTCCACCTCGGCCGCGGCGGTGCGCAACGCGGTCCGGTAGCCGGTGGCATCGGCCCCGGAATCCGGGGTGCCCGTCAACGGGAGGATCCGGCGCTTGCCCGGCAGCAGCGCCGCCCACAGCAGCACGAGCCCGAGCACCGCGACCGCGCCCGAGACCAGCGCGGGGACGAGATCGGTCCACTGCGCGCCGTGCACGGCCGCGGCGACCGCGCGGTAGTCCAGCCACGGCTGGTGCCCGGTCAGCCGCTGGATCGCCGCGACGGCGGCCAGCACGCACACCGCCAGCACCACGACCGCGGTCACGCTCGCCGGAAAAGACCGGCGGGTCCGGCGTTTCACTCGATCCTCCTTCGCCCGGCGGGTTCGACGTGCAATGCGGTCACCGTGATCCCGACGCGGCGCACCGGCATCCCGGTCAGGTCCTCGACGCGCTCGCGCAGGTGCCCGCGCACGCGCTCGGTCGTCGCGCCCACCGGAGCCGGGTACTCCAGCGAGATCCGCACGTCCAGCTCGACCTCGCCGCCCGCGATCCGCGCCGACGTTTTCGCCGACCGGTCCAGCGCCTCACCGCCGAGGCTGATCCCGAGCGTCCGCCCGGCCGACCCGCCCACCCGGTCGATCTCGCCGGCCGCGTGGGCGGCCAGCCGTTCGAGCACGTGCTCGCTGATCGTGAGGCTCCCGCGCTCGTCCGGAGCGGTCCGGGCCTCCGCTGCGACATTCACGGCTCACCCCCGGTCGCGGCCGGTGAGCTGGGAAAGGTCGAGCTTCCCGTCGAGCAGGCGCCCGACCAGCAGCCCCACCGCGCCCAGCACGAGGACCAGCAGGAACGCGCCGAACCCGCCGATCGCGGCGGCGAGCCCCAGCGCGAGGCCGGTGATCAGCCCCAATCCAGTTGCGTTCACGACACTGTCTCCTTCTGGTTGTCCGACCCGGTTCCCGACCCGGTTTCCGCCCCGCCGGGCTCCTCCACGTCGGCGATGACCACATGCACCGGCCGGCCGCCCGCTGCGACGGCCGCGCGCACCGCGGCCGCCACCTCGTCCGCCGAGAACGGCGTCCGCACCGTCACCCCGACCGTGACGTCTTCCTCGGTCACCCGCACCCCACCGACCCGGCCGCCCGCCCCGAGCGTCGCGACCCGGCCGAACGACCCGCTGTGCACGTCCGCCACCTCCGGCAGCTCCCGCACCGCGGCCACGATCCGGCGGGCCTCCTCCAACGGGTTCATCGCACCCCCGCCCATCGCCGCACGACACGACCGCCCCGCCCGCCGGACGCGGCCGCCACTACCGGCAACCGCTGCCCCGCAGCGACGATCCGGCTGGCCCCGACCAGCGAGTTCACCGCACACACGACCCGGTCACCCGGTGCGCCGGGCGCGGCCGCCGCTGCCGGCGGCCGCGCCGCGAGCGCGCTCACTGCACCCGGCCGCTGTCGCCCGAGCCGTCCTCCTCCTCGTCCGACGGCAGGTGCAAGTCGCCGACATTGATGTTCACCTCGACGACCTCCAGCCCGGTCATCCCCTCGACCGCGCTGATCACATTCCGCCGGATCGAACGCGCCACGTCCGCGATCGACACCCCGTACTCGACCACGATCTGCAGGTCCACCGCGGCCTGCTTCTCCCCCACCTCGACCGAAACGCCCTGTCCGGCCGACGCCGTCGCGCCCGGGATCCGCTCCCGCAGCGCCGAAAACGCCCGCGCCGCGCCCCCGCCCAGGTCGTACACGCCCGGGATCTCCCGCGTCGCCAGCCCGGCGATCTTCTGCACCACCACGTCCGCGACGGTGGTCGTCCCCTGCGAGCTGGTCAGCGGACCCGCGTTGACCTTCTCCATGTCCTGGGACTTGGCCGCCGGGTCAGTCGTCGAAGCCATCGGTTCTCCTCCAGTCGGTTCCCGTTGCTGTGTTCATCGGTTCGACTCCGCCGCCACGCAAAACTCACGCCCCGAACGAGTGGCGACGATCACATCATCGGGTGAGTGACGTTTCGGGATCCGCATTGTCGTTCACTCTGACGCATTCCCGCGTTCGTTGTTCGGCAATGAAGGAGGAAACCCGTGTCGATGGGCGACAAGATCGGCGCCAAAGCAGACGACTTCGGCGGCAAGGCCAAGGAAGCCGCCGGTTCGCTGACCGGCGACCAGAAGCTGGAGAACGAAGGCAAAGCCGACCAGGCGAAGGCCGGCATCAAGGAAGCCGCCGAAAACGTGAAAGACGCGCTCGGCGACGCCGCCGGCAAAGTCAAGAACGCGTTGAAGAAAGACTGACTTTCTCCTCTGGAACGCGGGGCCTCTGCCACCAGGGCGGGGTCCCGCGTTTCGCTTTCCGGCCAGTCCCGGCGCGAATCCCCCAGCGGAAGCGACGCTCCGCCGCGGCGGCCCGGGTCGAGCACGAGTGCAGCGAACTCGGGGCGACCTCGCCGAACCGTTGATGCGGCGGTTCATGAACAGCATTACCAGCAAGGTGGAATACAGAGCAAGAAAGACGTCAGCGCGGCGATCCCCGGCATTCTCCAGGAACTGCTGGACGAAGTCCCGGTGTTGAGGGATTCCGCGACGCTGACCACGACGATCGCGAAGGGCTTGAGCGGTTCGGTGATCCCCGGCCGACCCTTCGGCGGAGCGTTGCCGAAAAGCCGCTCGCACGTATTGCGTAACGTGACGAAGAAAAGCCTGGGGAAAATTCGCCGCACTGAACCGCTCCCCCGCGTGGGTGGGCTGCGCGTCGCGGCCGGGCTCATCGCCCGGGTCTCGTTCGACGCGGCGGTGCTGCCCCGGCCGGGGAACCGCTCCGCGAGACCGAGCGGTTCGGGCCGACGTTCCAGGGTCACTTTTCGGCGACGAGCTTCGCCGATCGAGTAACAACCAGCTCGCCTCCGCCGACCCGATGGGCACTACCTGGACCGGTCGGGCGCTCAGCGAACGGCCGATCCGCCTCTGGACGGCCGAGGAGGCTGACCCGCGATGACACCGCGAAAACGACCCGGCAAGCGCCTCCTCCTCACCGCGCTCGTCGCTCTGGCCAGCGCCGCGTGCACCAGCCCCGCCGGCCAAACAACGAGTTCGGCCAGCCCGCCTCCCTCGTCCGCGACGGCGTCCAGCACCCCGTCGACCGCCAGCCCGCCGTCGGACCCGACGGCTTTCCCGACCACTGCCGAAGCGCTGACCACCACACTCCCCGCCGCGCCGTTCCCGGCGGGCTACCCCAAGGTCGTGAAGGTCTCCTCACTGCCTGATCAGGTGCGCAATTGGTTCCAGATGCAAGGCACTACTCGAGCCGTCCAGCTCGCCCCAGGTGTTTGGACCGCGCTGCAGGACGGCGCGAGCGTCGAAGACGCCGTCAACACCGACGTTCTCGACGGCTTCTGCAGTTCGATCAAGGCTTTCGAACGCGTCTACCGAAGCGGCCGCATCCATTCCGGCGCCTGCTGGTGAACTCGCGGCTCCGCATCGGGAGCGGCTCCCGAAGACTTTCCCTTGCGCGTCGCCGCGTTTCCCCGCGGAGTCCACTTCGGAACGCCCCGCTCCGGTATACTCGGGCCAATGCGAACCCCTCCCTCCCCCGATTCCGGATCCGCTCCGGACCCGGCGCGAATACTCGGGGCACGGGTGCGCGAACTCCGCCGCGGGCGCGGGCTCACGCTGAAGCAGGTCGGCGAGGTTTCCCGCCTGTCGCACGCGTTTCTCAGCCAGTTCGAGCGCGGGCTGGCCGCCGCGAGCGTCGCCACCCTGCAGCGGATCGCGTTCGCGCTGGACACCACCGTGTCGGCGCTGCTCGCCGGGCCCGCGGAGCAGGGCGTCGGATTGCTGCGCGCCGACGAGGGAATGGTGATGCCCGGTGCGGAAATCCCGACCGGTTCCACCGCGCGGGCGCTGTCGCGGGCCGGTTTTCCGGTGCAGCCCATCGAATACACCGGCGGCCCGGCGGAGTTCGGCGAGTATTTCGAGCACGTCGGGCAGGAGATGCTGTACGTCGTGACCGGGCGGATCGAGCTGGATTTCGCCGACGGGCGGCGCGAGCAGCTGGGCGAGGCCGACGTGGCGACCTATCCGGGGTCGCGGCCGCATCGCTGGCGCCGGCTGGGCGACGAACCCGTCCGGGTCCTGCTGATCAACGCCGGAGAATGACGGCGGGCCGCGCGGCCCGAGGCAGCCGCGCGGCCCGGAAGCAGCTCAGCGCAGCAGCGGCACGACCTGCTCGGCGAACCGCCGCATCTGCTCGGCGGCCATGTCGTAGGTGTGCCCGGGGAAATGCGGGAACACCACGAGCTGTTCCAGTCCGAGCGTGTCCTTGTGGTGCTGCACGATCTCGGCGACCTCTTCCGGCGTGCCGACCGCCCAGCACTTCTGCTGCGTGGACTGCTCCAGGGTCGGCACCAGCCCGGCCGGCGCGCGGTTGCCGTCGTCGCCTCGGTAACCGCTGCTCCAGCCGAACGGCGCGAGCAGGTTCCAGAACTCGTCGTGCCCGATCCGCCCGGTGCGCCAAGCCTCTTCGTGCGTGTCGGCGATATGCACCGGCAGCACGAGAATACGGTTCTGCCCCGGAGCCAACCGGACGCCGTGGCGCTGGTCGTACAGTTCGGCGTAGCGTTCCCACTGCTGGCGGATGTATCCGTGGTACTGGTTCCACCAGACACAGCCGTGCCCGACCTCGGCCGCGTAGTCCAAAGTGGGCGGACTCGTGACGGCCTGCCAGATCTCGACCGGATGCAACGGACCCGGCACCAGCGTCAGCGTGTCGGCATCGTGCTCGGGGTCGCGGTTGTCCGGTGGCGGCAGTTCGAAGAACTTCCCGTTGTAGGAGAAAGTTTCCTGATTCAACGCCGTGCGCACGATGTCCATGTACTCGGCGAAGACCTCGCGGTTGTGCGCGTCGATGACCTTGCGTTCCTCAGCGGACGACAGCACGCCGATGTCCGCTTGGTGCGCGGTGAGGCTGCGCAGTTCGCGCGACACCGTGCCCCGGCCGACGCCGAGCACCGCGCGTCCGCCGGAGAGATTGAGCAGGCTGCTGAAATCCTCGGCCAACCGAAGCGGATTCCACTGCGGGACGATGCTGAACATCGACCCCAGCCGGATCCGCGAAGTCCGCGCGGCCAGATGCGCTTCCAGCATCATCGCGTTGGGCACGACCTCGTAGCCCTCGTGCTGGAAATGGTGCTCGGCCAGCCAATAGCTGTCGTATCCCAGCTCCTCTGCCACCACGCCCATCTCGACCAGCCGCTCGTGCGCGTGCCACACCTGCTCGCGAGTGGCCCGGCGCCGCGCGGCCGGCACCGGGTTCCCGGCCAGCACGTCCGGCATCTCGACCGAGCCGAAGAAAAACACTCCGTGCCGCACAGCGCCTCCATCCCGCCCGGGCTCGGCCGGGTCGCCAGCAAATGTAAGTAATATCAACACTGTGCGGCGCGACCTGCAGAGTGTCAAGACCTCAACACCCTCTTGACATCTCCGGACAGCGCAGCGCAGGCTGTGCCAGCCGTGTTACCTATATCAACACTCCGCCGCAGGGGGCTCTTCCGCTGGAGGACAGATGGTCAAAGACGCCCACGCAGTCCGCCCACCCGCCGTATCCGTCGAGCACCACGGCATCGAAAGGATTCCCGACGACCAGCGCCACGGTTCGCCGCGCTCCGCGTTTTCCCTGTGGTTCGCGGGAAATCTGCAGTACTCGGCGCTCGCGGTCGGCGCCATCCCCACCGCGTTCCTCGGCCTCGGCTTCGGCGCGGCCGTCCTCTCCCTGGCCATCGGCATCCTGATCGGCAGCGTGCTGCTGGGCTTCGCCGCTTCGATGGGGCCGCGAGCCGGCGTGCCGCAGATGATCCAATCGCGGATTCCGTTCGGCTACTACGGAAATTTCCTGCCGGTGCTTCTCCTCTGCTTGACCGGCCTCGGCTACTTCGCGGTGAACACCGTGCTCGGCGCGTACATCGTCCGCGAGCTGTTCGGACTGCCGTTCCTGCCTTCGCTCGTCGCGGTGGCGGCGGTGCAGATCGTCATCGCGATCGTCGGACACGACCTGGTGCACCAGGCCGAACGCTTCCTCGCGATCGTCGCGTCCGTGCTGTTCCTGATCCTCACCTGGTACGGCCTGGCGAAAGGCGATCTCGCCGCGTCCGGCGACGTCCTGCACCGCGGCGCGGGCGGGGTCGCCGGAGGCATGCTGACCACCGTCGCGCTGGCTTCGACCAGAACGTTCGGCTGGTCGATCGGCGGTTCGGACTACACCCGCTACCTGCCGCGCGGCACCTCCCGGCGGCGCGTGCTGTTCGCGGCGTTCTCCGGCGCCTCGCTGGCCGGGCTGTGGATGGCGGTCGTCGGGGCCGCGATCGGCACCGTGATCACTGTGGACAGTCCGACCGACCTGGTGGCGAAGCTGATCCCGGCCGGCCTGGCCGCGGTGATCCTGGTCGCGCTGCTGGCGGCCTCGATTTCCGGCAGCGTGCTGGACATCTACACGGCCTCGCTGGGCCTGCTGATGGTCGGCGCCAAGGTGCGCCGCTGGATCTCCGCGGTCATCATCGGCGTCCTGGGCACCGCGGTCGGCTTCGTCGCCGGGCACAACGCCGGATCCGTCTTCGGCACCTTCCAGAATTTCCTCTTCCTGATGGGGTACTGGATCGGCCCGTGGCTCGGGATCGTCGTCGTGGACGCCGTGGTCTTCGGCCGCGAGGAGATCGACCCGCGGCGGTATTTCGACCGCGCCCGGCGGTTCCGCCCCGGACTCGCGGCGTTCGTGATCGCGATCGCGGTCTCCGTCCCGTTTATGGACCAAAGCCTCTACACCGGCGCGTTCGCCGCCCGCTTCCCGCAGTTCGGCGACCTCACCCCGTGGGTCGCGGGCGCGGTCGCCGCCCTGGCCTACTACCTCATCCGACGCTACCGAAAGGCCGACGTGTGACGAAGCAAGCGCTTGGCCCGTTGAAATACGGCGCCACGGTCCAGCCCTGGGGCAGAGGAGCCGCGGCCGGCGGCTTCGTCTTCCTCAGCGGAATCGACGGCGTGACCGACGAACACGGCCGGCCCGCCCGCGGCGTCGCCGCGCAGACCCTGGTCACGCTCGACCGAGTGCGCCGGCTGCTCGCCGACGCGGGCGCCGAGTTCGAGGACGTCGTGCAATTCGACCAGTTCCTCGCCGATCCGGCCGACCGCGCGGAGTACATGCGGGTGCGCGACGACTGGCTGGCCCAGCACGCGCCGAAGCTGCTGGCCGAGCGTTCGTACGCGTCCCTGCTGATCTATCCCCCGCTGGCCACCCCCGAGATGCGGGTCGAGATCCGGGTCGTCGCCTGTCTCGGTTCCTGAACCGGAAGGAGAATTCTTGATGACCTCGCGGTTTTTCGCCGAGTTGCGGGCCTCCCAGGTCCAAGCCGCCTGCGGGCCGTCCTCGGTCGCGGTGCTGCCGGTCGGCGCCATCGAACAGCACGGCCCGCACCTCCCGCTGGCCACCGACGCGCTCGTCGCCGAAGCAGTGTCGAAGGAAGTCGTTGCCGCCCACGGCGAAGACCTCGACCTGTGGCTCCTGCCGACGATCAGCTACGGCCGGTCCGTCGAGCACACCTGGGCGGCAGGAACGCTTTCCTTGTCCACCACGACTTTCGCCGCGGTGCTCGACGACCTCGGACGTTCGGTCGCCGCCGCGGGGATCCGCCGGATCGTCCTGGTGAACGGGCACGGCGGGAACGTGTCCGAGATTCAGACCGCGCTGCGAGATCTTCGCTTGGCCTACGGTCTCCTGACCTTCGCCGTCAACGTTTTCCTCCCCGAGGAGCACGACCCGGCCTGGGCGGCGAGCGAAAACGGGCTCGGGATCCACGGCGGTGCGGCGGAAACGTCCCTGATGCTGCACCTGCGCCCCGATCTGGTCGACCTCGCTTCGGCGGAACGGCGGATCCCCGCGCGGATGGCGGACAACGTGCACGCCCGCTTCGGCGGCAGCGTCAGTTTCGGCTGGCTGGCCGACGATTTCGGCGCCGAGGGCTACCTCGGCGACCCGACGTTGGCCAGCGCCGAGGCGGGCGCGAGCGGGTTCAAGGCGATGGTCGCCACCCTGGCCGATCAGCTCGGCGAAGTCGCTCGCTTCGACTTCCCCGGCTCCGCCCGGACTCGACAACCCAGCAGCCCCTCGTCCCAGGAAGCCGGTTCGCCATGCACCCCCACCGTCCGCCGCTGATCGTCG
The DNA here is from genome assembly GCF_000411975.1 of Amycolatopsis orientalis DSM 43388. GTDB lineage: Bacteria > Actinomycetota > Actinomycetes > Mycobacteriales > Pseudonocardiaceae > Amycolatopsis > Amycolatopsis orientalis_D. Next base: position 71,182 of record NZ_ASXG01000196.1, on the reverse strand, counting down.
GCATCGGCGGCACCGTCCGCCCCGACTCCTCCTCCGAACGAGCCCTCCGCGCGGCGCTCGACCACGTGCGCGAACACGGGGCCCGCACCGAACTGTTCACCGCCCGAGACCTGGCCTTCGCCATGTACGAGCCGGATCTCGCGAGCCGTTCCCCGTCCGCGACCGCCTTCCTCGACGCCGTCCGCCGCGCCGACGGCGTGCTGATCTCGACCCCCGGATACCACGGCGGGCTGTCCGGACTGCTCAAAAACGCCCTGGACTATCTGCAGGACCTTGCCGACGACGACCGTCCTTACCTGCACGAACGCGCGGTCGGCTGCATCGTCAGCGCGTACGGGCCGCAGGCCGGGGTCACGACGTTGACGTCACTGCGCTCGACCGTGCACGCCCTGCGCGGCTGGCCGACTCCGCTCGGCGTCGTGGTCGACTCGGCCGCTCAGCCGTTCGCCGTCGACGGCCGTGTCACCGATCGGAAACTCGCCGCCCAACTCGCGACCGTCGCCGAACAAGTAGCCCAGTTCGCGACCGCGGAGATCCGGACGGTCGCATGACGGGGACGCTCGACGCACGCCCGATCGACGCTCTTCTCGACTCCTTCGCGCACGGCCGGCCGGTCGTGCTCACCGGAGTCGGCGACGCGGCGTTGGTCCTGCCCGCAGCGGAAGCTGCGACCGCCGCACTCGCGTTCGTCGTGCGGCATACGTCTGGGTTCTTGGGCGTCGCACTGCCCGCCGACCGGTGCGACGCCCTCGGCTTGCCGCCCATGCGGCCGAGCTTCCGCCGTGGTGGAGACCTCGGCTGGTGCGTCGCGGTCGACGCCGCGACCGGTGTCTCGACCGGAATCTCGGCTGCGGACCGGGCGGAAACGATCCGCCGCCTCGCCGACCGCGGCACCCGGCCGGAAGACCTCTGCCGGCCGGGTCACGTGCTTCCGTACGCCGTCCGCCCGCGGGGGATTCTGAGCAGGCCCGCGATCCCCGAAGCGGCCGTCGAGCTGTGCCTGCTGGCTGGACGGCCCGCGGCCGCCGCCTTCGCCGCGCTGGTCAGCCCGGAAGATCCGACCCGGATGGCCGCCCCGGACGAGGCTGCCGCCTTCGCCGCCGGGCACGGCTTGCCGGTGCTCGATTCGGCGTCGGTACGCACGCGTGTGCGGCCTCTGGGCCGGTGCGAGCCTCCTTGGTGGACCTGGGCTGAGCCGGATTCGCCTTGACCGCAAGGAATCCCGGGGCTGGCGTCGCCCGGTTGTTCAGCTCGAAGACCTGACGAGGGGCGGCGGCCGATTCCTGCCGCCCCGTCGTCCGGCTCGGGTCAGCGCCAGCCCAGCTCCGGGGCGACGTGGGTCAGGATGCTTTCCAGCACGTGGGCGTTGTAGTCCACGCCCAGCTGGTTCGGCACGGTCAGCAGCAGGGTGTCCGCGGCCTGGACGGCCTCGTCCTCCTTCAGTTCCCGCACCAGTTCGTCCGGTTCGGCGGCGTACGAGCGGCCGAAGATCGCCCGGGTGTTCTCGTCGATCATGCCGATCTGGTCGCGCGAGTGGCGGTCGCGGCCGAAGTACGCGCGGTCCAGGTCGTTGGTCAGCGCGAAGATGCTGCGGCTCACCGACACCCTCGGCTCGCGCTCGTGGCCCGCTTCCTTCCACGCCTGCCGGTACGCCTCGATCTGCTTGCGCTGCTGGACGTGCAGCGGTTCGCCCGTTTCGTCGTCCTTGAGCGTCGAGCTCTGCAGGTTCATGCCGAGTTTCGCCGCCCAGACGGCCGTCGCGTTCGAGCCCGAGCCCCACCAGATGCGGTCGCGCAGGCCCTCGGAGTGCGGTTCGAGCCGCAGCAGGCCCGGCGGGTTGGGGAACATCGGCCGCGGGTTCGGCTTGGCGAAGCCCTCGCCCTCGAGCAGCTTCAGGAAGACCTCGACGCGGTCGCGGGCCATGTCCGCGTCCGTCTCGCCCTCGGCCGGGGCGTAGCCGAAGTACCGCCAGCCGTCGATCACCTGCTCGGGGGAGCCCCGGCTCACGCCGAGCTGGAGCCTGCCCCGGGAGATGAGGTCGGCCGCGCCGGCGTCCTCGACCATGTACAGCGGGTTCTCGTAGCGCATGTCGATCACGCCGGTGCCGATCTCGATCTTCGACGTCCGCGCGCCGATGGCCGCGAGCAGCGGGAACGGGCTGCCCGCCTGCTGGGCGAAGTGGTGCACGCGGAAGTACGCGCCGTCGACGCCCAGCTCCTCGGCCGCGACCGCGAGGTCGATCGACTGGTGCAGGAAGTCGGCGGCCGACCGCGTCTCGGAGTGCGGGCTCGGCGACCAGTGGCCGAACGAGAGGAAGCCAATGTTCTTCACGCATCGTCAAACGTTCAACTACCCGAGCGCATTCCCGGCGGCCGCCGCCGGGTCCGGACTCGCCGGCGCGGGACGGCTGAGCGCCCGGTCGAACACGTTCCGCAGCAGCCGCCGCACCACCGGGTCCACCCGGATCGCCCCGGTGAAGGTCATCGACGACGCGCTGAACACGAACCCGCCGCCAGGCAGCTCCTTGCACGCCATCGCCGCGCCCGCGCGATCGGTCGGGTTCGTGCCCTGTGCGATGACCGCGCTCGGCGGGACCTCGCCGTCGAGGCCCTGGAGAGTGTCGAATTCCCACGCGCTCGCGGCGCCGTTGCGCCCGTGCGCGCCGAACTCGCCGCCGACCGCCAGGCCGGTCCCGGCGAGGAACGGGTGGTCGCGCAGCACCCGGTACGGCGCGAAGGTCATCCAGCCCTCGTACTCGAAATTCACCCCGAGAAGCTGCGACTCCGGCAGGTCGTAGTGGTCGAGGAACAGGTCGCGGCTGCCGTCGGCGGCGCGGAACGTCAGCGTCGTGCCGTCCGCGTCGAACTCCGCGCGCTCGTAGATCTGGTTGGCGCCGGTGCCGATGACGCTGCCCCCGGCCGCGAGATAGTCCGCCAGATTGGCGCGCATGGCCATCGAGAAGTACTCCGGGTGCGAGCCGAGCACGATCGCGGAATAGGACGGGAGCCAGCCGCCGGTGTGCAGGTCGTGGTCGGTGTAGCAGTCGAACCCGATCTGCTCGGCGCTCAGCCAGCGCAGCAGTTCCAGATCGCTGTACAACTCCACGTCGTACTGGCCTTTCGGCGCGATCAGCCAGGTGTAGCTGGGCCGCAGGAACGAGATGGCGCGCCGGACGCCGTCCTGTCCCTCGGAGTACTGGTCGTGCCCGCCCCAGCCGTTGTACGCGTGGTAGGTGTTGGTCGGCAGCACCACGGCGATGTTCTGCGCGGGTGCGGCGGGCCGCACCACGAACGGGATGTGCTGCACCCGGCCGAACCGGCCGGTCATCCGCGCGGCATACACCCCGGACGGCCAGGACGCGGGAATGTCGGCGGCGTAGCGCTCGGCCCAGCCGCATCCGGCGGAGCGGTAGTTCGCGGCCGCCATCTGGAGGCCGCCGGCGACGGTGGTCGTCGCGGTGACCGCCTCCGGCGTGTCCCCGCCGGGTACGACGCGCACGAGCTGCGCGGTGACCGAGCTGAACGCCGTCGACAGCGCGATCGACACCCGGCCGCCGGCAGGCACGCTCTGCTGCTGCGGATAACCCTGCAGCCCGGCGCTGCGTTCGACGGTGAAGCCGTGCCCGACGACAACACCGGTCGCGTTGTTGATCCAGCGCGGGCCACCGTCGGTGTCGACTGTCTCGTGGTTGGCGAGGCGCAGTTCGACGAGGTCGCCGTCGTCGCCCGGCACTGTCGAGTGGTCGATCCGGATGAGATAGACCGCCCCGTTGCCGCCTCCGGCGAACAGGTCCCGGCGGAACAGCTCGAACCAGTCGTTGTCGCCGATCGCGACGGGCATCCCGCCGTTCGCCCATCCGATGCCGTCGCGGTAGCGGAACCAGGTGAGCGCCCCGGTGCCGCTGACCGCGTAAATGACGTTCGCGGTGTCGGAGAACAGGTAACGCGCGACGTTGAATCCGTCGCCGAGTTGCTGGGGCGTTTCGAAGACGCCGTTGATCCGCCGCGACCGGTACAGGATTCCGGCCGCGTCCACACACCAGATCACCCCGCCGGGACCGCCGAAAATCCTCGGGAACGCGGTGAACCCGGTGCCGACGACGACCCCGGTGCCGTTGTTGGCCCACGTCCCCGCCCCGGTATCCGCATTGGACACGAGACGCTGGTAGTACAGCACCGTCCCGTCCGCGCGCACGCCGTAGAGGACGCCGTTCAGATCGCCGAGCACAGTGACGAAGTCCTGCCAGCCGGACCCGATCAGCACCCCGAAGCCCTGGTTGGCCCAGTCGAACGCGGCGGTGGGCCAGCCCCGGTGCCGGTACCAGTAGAGCGCGCCGTCCGCCTGCACGGCGTAGACGTTTCCGTCGCCGCCGCCGACGAGCCTGCTCCACCGCTGGTGCGGATCGAACGCTCCGGTTCCCGATGCGGTGGCCGGACGCACGGGCAGCTCGGGCGCTTCGGTGATCGGCAAGGCCGGACGGCCGCTGATGATCCCCATGTCTCCCCCAGCAGTTCACGGTGCGTCGCCTCGCACCCGTCTGCTGGGGTAAACGCCCGGGCGGGGCCCGGGCGTTTACCCCGCGCCGGGACGACCACCCGATAAGCCCAACCGCTCAGCGGGCGAGGCGTTCCAGCAGGACGACCGTCACCGTGTCCCCGGCCTCCTTGCCGATCGCTTTCCGCAGCGACGCGTTGACCGGGAGTTTGTGCGTGCCGTCGCCGAGCGCCATGAAGGAGCTGCGGAACGGCTCGCCGTCGACGGTGCCGCGGACCTTCACCAGGCCGCGGGTGCCGAAGAACTCCGCCGACCCGGGCCAGACCAGGTAGGTGTGGCCGCCCTTGGCCGGGCTCTTGCGCAGCGTCGCGGTGAATTCCTCGTTGAGTTCGCCGGTCTCCATCGGACTCTCCTTCGTCTCGGGTGGACCTTCACCTCGAGGTACGAACCTGGGCGCGGGATTTCGACACGGTACCCGTCCTCAGCCGGAGAAACCTGCCGGCGATTGCTCAGGGCGACAGCCCGGTGCCGGGACGGAACCCGCCCCGGCACCGGACCGCTCTCCCCTTAACGCGTCCCGCGACGGCCGCGAGCGGCCGCCGCCGGGGCTGGCCCGCCGGCGACGACGAACTGCGATCCCGGCTCGCGGACGATGTCTCCCGTCGCCGAGTTCGTGATCGTCACGTCCGACAGCGTCGCGCTTCCGCGGGCGCCGCTCATCGCGAGGATTCCGGCGCCGTTGTTCGACTTGTCGATCCGCACGTTGCTGATTTTCGCGTCCGGCATCGCGCCGCCGCCGGTCTTGAACTGGATTCCGTCGTAGGTCGAATCGCGGATTTCCGTGTCCCGCAGCACGATGCCGGGGATGTCCTTGCCCTGGGCGAAGAACGTGATCGCGCCGAATTTCTGCTGTTCGCCCCAGAAGGCCCCGCCGCAGCGGTAGAGGGCGTTGCCCGCGATCAGCGTCTGCCCGGAGAACGGCAACGGGTCGTGGTCGGTCGCCAGCATGATGCCCGGGTAGTTCATCGTGTCGGACACCAGGTTGTTCTCGATGGTGTTCCCGTACCCGCCGTAGACCGCGATTCCGTTGGCCCGCCACGGCAGCTGCACGGTGTTGTTCCGGAAGACGTTGTCGTGCGCGATGTCGACCGCCGGATCCTTCACGTACTGATTCGCCCACACCGCGAGCGAATCGTCGCCGGTCGTCCGGAACGACGAGTTCACCACCCGCGAATTCCGGGTGCCGTTGGCGAAGTTGATGCCGTCGGCGTAGGTGTCGCGGATGCGCATGCCGCTGAACTCCAGTCCGTCGGCCGGACCCCACCGCGCCGGGATGTTGCTGTAGTCCCGGCCGACCCAGACCCCGACGTTCGCGTGCTCGATCCACACGTTCGAGATCTTCGTGCCGGCGCCGAACCGGCCGTTGAGGCCGATGCCGCCTTCCGCGCCGCCGTCGCCGCCGCGGATCCGGCCGGAGCCGAAGATCGCGAGGTCGGAGATCTGGACGTTCTTGTCGATGTCGAACCCGAAGTTGCCCTCGTGCGGATGGTTGATGCCGCCCGCGTCCTGCGGCTGGATCAGCGAGTACAGCTGCGAATACCACATCCCGGCACCCCGGATCACCGCGTTCGAGATCCCGACCTGGTTGTACTGCCCGCCGCCGTTGGGCACGTCCGGGTCGTCGGTGAGGATCTTGCGTTCCTGCCGCCACTGGCCCGGCGGGATCCAGACGCAGCTGATCACGCCGTTCTGGTCGTCGGTGACCGCGCGCTGGATCGCCTCCGAATCGTCGATCCCGTCGTCGGGCACGGCGCCGTAGTCGGTGATCGACGTGCATTCGGGCGGTTTCGGCAGGGCCGGCGCGACCTGTTCGAGGTCGATCAGGTCGATGACGTAGAACGCCGCGGTGTCGCCGCTGTCGCGCTGCAGCTTGAACTTCGTGCCCGGCGGGTACGACTGCGTGAGCAACGCGTGCGATTCGTCGAACAGCCGCCGCGCGTCGGCGCCCGGCGTGTTCGTCAACCCTTCGGGGTCGTCGGTGGTGCCGTAGAGCCAGCTGTGCTTGGACGACAGAGTGAGCTTCTGTGCGAAGGTCCCGTTTATGTACAGGCTGATCGTCGCGTCCTGTCCCCCGCCGCCGGGAGCGTCCGGAATCGAATTGCGGACCACGATCGAGTTCGCCTGGTTCGCCGAGGTGAATTCGACGTACTGGCCCGGATTCGCCAGTCGCACGGACTTCCGGCCGGACGATTCGGTCGCGAAGTTCGTGTGCCCGAAGGTGCGCAGCGGGTCCGTCTCCAGCAGCTGGCCTTGGTACTGCGCTGCTTCCGCTTCGTACTCGACGTACGGCAGCGCGGCGCCTCGGCCGACCACCATCGCCTGCGAGAACGCGTTGTTGGCTTCGTTGGTCTCCTCGACGACGTCGGTCGCGTCGGCGGTCGCGGTGAGGGTCGCGTTCGCTGCGGTCCACGTGCCGGGCAGCGCGACGTTCGCCGTGGCGCCAGCCGCGATCGCGGGGGTGTCGGCGTTCAGCGTCGTGTTCCCGGCGGACAGCCGGGTCACTGAGGCGCCCGCGCCGCTCGTGCCGCGGTTGTGCACGGCGACGGTGAACGACACGGGCGCGCCGACGGCCGGGTTCGGCGGGTTCGACGTGATGCCGGTGACCTCGAGGTCCGGTCCCGGTGCCGGCGCGATCACCAGCTGCGTCGGCGACGTGAACGTGTTGTTGGTTTCGTCCTGTTCGGACACAGTGTTGGCCGGGTCGACGGTGGCCGCCACGCGGTAGGCGCCCTGTGGTCGCTTGCCCGCCGGGACGGTCGCCTTGGCTGACGCTCCGGCCGCGAGCGCGCCGACCGGCGCGGACCCGACGACGGCGCCGCCGACGCTCACGTCGACTGTGGTCGCGGCCGCCGGGGCGGAACCCGCGTTTCGCACTGTCGCGGACACGGCCAGGTCGCTGGCTTCGGTCGGGTTCGCCGGAGTCCACTCGATGCCGGTGACGACCAGGTCCGGGTTGGGCGCGGGGGTGCCGAACACCTGGAACTCGGCCGCTTGGCCGCCGGGCGCGCCGGAGTTGGCGAAGAACCGCAGCCACACGTCCGCGGCACGGCCGGCGACCGGGATCGTCACGGTGTTCTGGTTCGCCGCCGGGTCGAAGCGGTAGTCGGCCCGGGCGGACAGCGGAGTGAATTCCGCGGCGCCCTGCGCGCGGCCGAGGATCTCGAAATTCTGGGTCCGTGCGCTCCAGATCGGGTCCGGGTTGAGCTTGACGACGACCGAATCGAGGTCCGCGTCGGCGCCTAGCTTGACGGTCAGGGTGTTCGGGTAGCCCGCGGAGGACTCCCAATAAGTGCCGGTGTTGTTGTCGTTCGCGTTGGCGGCCGCGAACGCGCCGACCGTCGAGGATGCCTCGATCGGCTTGCCCGCGGCGAGGTTCTGGCCGGTCTGCGTCCCGGCCCGGACGACGTGGTTGCTGTCCGCGGACTCGTTCCCGGCCGCGTCCTTGGCGCGCACGAAGTACTCGGTCCGCGTGCCCGCGGGCCGGTTCTCGGTGAACGTCGTGCCGGTGACCGTGGTGACGGGCGTGCCGTCGCGATAGACGGTGTAGCCGGTGACGCCGACATCGTCGGTCGACGGCGACCAGGTCAGCCGTACCTGCCCGGACGCGGGCTCGGTCAGCGTGACGTTCGTGGGCGCGGTCGGGGCCTGGGTGTCGCCCGTGTCCGGGCCGTACAGCTCGAACTCCGACAGCTGCGCGGCGGGCCACTGGGTGTTCGCGGTGACGTCCAGCCGCACGTAACGGGCGGACGCGGTCATCGGGATCGTGACGGTATTGGTTCCGGCGACGAACTGGTATCCGGTCGAGCGGACCAGGTCGGTGAACGCGGTGCCGTCGGTGCTGCCGCGCACGGTGAACGTCTGAGTGCGGGATTCCCACGCGGCCGGAAGCTTCAGCACGATGCGCGACAGCGGCTTGGCCGAGCCGAGGTCCGCCTGGATCCATTGCGGGAAGGCGTTGTTGGCCGATTCCCAGTAGGTGGCCTGGTTGCCGTCGAAGGCGTTGGCGACCGGATATCCGGGTTGCACGCTGCTCGCGGACACTGTTCGGGCCAACGGCACGTCCGCCGCGTTCGGAGCGGGGCCTGGCGAGGGGCCTCCGGCCGCGGCGGCCGGGGTGAGGCCGGCCGCGAAAAGCCCGGCGGCGAGGAAACCGGCGACGAGACAGGACAAACGCATACGGGTCACGGCGTCTTCTCTTCTCTGCGGGGAAAGGGGGACGAGGCGCCCGCCGGGAGTCCGGCGGGCGCCCGCGTGCTCAGGTGCGGTTGATGGTGAACGTGGTCGTCGTGTTCCGGATGTCCTGGTCGTTGTCGCTCAGCGTGAGCCCGGTGAACGTCGCCGACCCGACCGCCGGGCCCTGACCGGGTTCCGGCAGCTCGTTCGCCCAGACGCCGATCCCGGACTTGGCGTCGAACTCGTCGCCGCTGCGGTGCGCCCCGGAGATCGACACGTTGGTCAGCACCGTGTCCTGGACCGGGTTCTCCGGCTGGCTCCCGTCGTATTTGGTCTGGAACATGACGCCGCTGTAGGTCGGGCTCTGGATGTCCACATCGGACACCCGGATGCCGCGGAACTCCTTGGACGCGGAGAACATCCAGATCGCCGGGAACGTCTGCTTGCCCCAGAAATGGCCGCCGGTGCGGACCAGCGAGGCGTTCTGCACAGTCGTCGGCTGCGGCCCGAACCCGAGGAACGGATAGCCGAAGTCGAGCGAGCTGAGCGTGATCCCGGAATACGTCAGCGTGTCCGCGATGTAGAGGTTCCGGAAGGTGTTGTTGTACCCGCCGTACACCGCGATGCCCGCCGCCCGCCACGGAAGCAGCGCGGTCAGGTTTTCGAACACGTTGTCGTACTGGTTGCCCTGGTTGATGTCGGTGGCGGCGAACAACGCGAAGCTGTCGTCACCGGTGGACCGGGCCTCGTTGTTGGTGACGTGGTTGCCGGTGCTGCCGTTGGTGAAGTTGACGCCGTCGGCGAAGGTGTCGCGGATGCGGGAGTTCTTCACCGTGGAGTTGTCCACATTGGTCGCCCAGAGCAGGCACACCTGGTGCTCCACCCAGATGTTGTCGATGGTCATGTTCGTGACGCCGGTGAAGTTGAAGACCTTGCCGGGTCCGTCGATGCGGGACGTGTAGTTCCCGAACACGGCGAATCCGCTGAAGGTCGACCCGCTCGCGCTGGCCTGCGCGTCGAACCCGATGTCGGTGTTCTCCTGCCCGGCCGGCGCGGTGAACTGGGTGAACCACGGCCCGGCGCCGAGCAGTGTGACCGGCTTGCCGTACACGGTGACCTTGCCGGTCATCGAGTACTGCCCGGCCGGGAGGTAGACGCCGGTGAGGTTCGGGTCCTGGCGCACCTTGTCCAGCGCGGCCTGCACGTCCTGCTGGCTGAACCCGGCCGGGACCGCGTAGTGCGCGGGGTCCGGGTTCGCGGCCGCCGCGGCCAGTTCGAAGTTCACGAAGTCGATCGCGTAGTTCGAGCTGTTCGCCGCGTCCTTCTGCAATTTGATCTTGTGGCCGGCGGGCACGGTCGTGCCGAGCAGCATGCTGGCCTCGTCGTAGACGTGCCGGGCCGGTCCGGCGCTCGGCGAGTTGCCCGGAGAGGCTTCGGCGCCGTAGAGCCACGCGTAGTGCGAGGTCAGGTCGATGGCCTTGAGGAACGTTCCGTCGACGTACACGTTCAGCGTCGCGTTCTGCCCGCCGCCGCCCGGCGCGTCCGGGATGGAGAACCGGGTGACGAGCGTGTTGGTCGCCGAGCGGGTGGTGAATTCGACCGAGGAGCCCGTCGAGTTCAGCGTGACGGCCTTGCGGCCCGACGCCTCGCCCGCGAGGTCGCCGATCGTCCGGTTAGGACCGATCACCGTCGCCCCGCCCGCGACGACGCCGTCTTCGGCTTCGTACATGTCGTACGGCATGTTGGCGCCGCGGCCGACGAACAGCGATTGCGTGCTGGTGTTGTTGCCCTGCTTGGCGGGCAGCTCGTTGGCATCGTTCGCGACGACCGTCTTCACCGTGTACCGGCCGTTCGCTGCGGTCCAGGAGCCGAGAGACACCGAGGCGGTGGCTCCGGGCGCGATTACCCCGGCAGCGGAACCGCTCAGCGTTTTGACGACTGTGCCGTTCTGGTCGGCGATCGTCGCCGTGACGCCGTGCGCGCCGTCCGCTGACGCGACAGTGCCTTGGTTGCGCAGGGTCGCGGTGAAGGTAACCGTGTTGCCCGCGGCGGGGTTGTTCGGCGACCAAGCGGTGGCCGCGACGAGGTCGGAACTCTGCACCGGATTGACGACCAGCGGCGTCGCACTGGTGTAGGAGTTGTTGTCCTCGTTCGTTTCGATGACGGTGTTGGCCTCGTCGACCTTCGCGGTCACGTCATAGCTGCCCGCGTCCCGGGCGCCGATGGTCGCCGACACCGTCGTGGCCGCTCCGGCCGCGAGCGCGCCGACCGCCGCTGTGCCGACCTTCGTCTTGCCCAGGTAGAGGTTCACGTCGGTCGCGCCCGAGGCCGCCGTCCCGGCGTTGCGGACGGTCGCCGACACGGTGATCGCGTCGGTCTCCACCGGCTTCTGCGGCGACCAGGACACGTCCGAAACCGTCAGGTCCGGGTTCGGCGCGGGCACGCCGAAGACCTGGAATTCCGCCGCCTGGCCGCCGCCCGCCCCGGAGTTGGCGGTGAAGCGCAGGCGGACGTCGCTGGCCCGGCCGCTGACCGGGATGGTCACGGTGTTGCCGCTCGCCGGGTCGAAACTGTAGGTCTGCGCGGGCGCCAGCGTGGCGAAGTCGGTCGCGCCCTGGTCGCGGCCCTCGACGGCGATCGTCTGCGTCCGCGCGCTCCACGCTGGGTCCGGGTTGAGCTTCACGACGACGCGGTCGAGGTCGGCGTGCGAGCCGAGCGCCACGGTCAGCAGGTTCGGATACGCCCCGCTGCCCTCCCAGTATGTGGTCACCGAATCGTCGTCGGCGTTCGCCGCGACGTAGGTCTGCTGGGTCGACGACGCCGTGATCGGCTTGTGCAGCGCGAGATTCGTGCCGCTCTGGGTGCCGTTCCGGGTCACGGTGTTGCTGTTCGCCGACTGGTTGCCCGCCGCGTCGCGAGCGCGCACGTAGTACGAAACGCTCGCGCTGGCCGGCTGGTTGTCGGTGTAGGTCAGCACATCCCCGGCGACACTGCCGCGGAGCTGGCCGTTGGCGTACACGTCGTAGCCGGTGACCCCGGTGTTGTCGGTGGACGCCGACCAGGTCAGCCGGATCTGGCCGCTCGCGGGCTCGGTGTAGGCGAGATTGCCCGGCGCGGACGGCGGTTGCGGGTCGCCGCCGGCCGGGCCGTGCACCTCGAACTCCGCCAGCTGCGCGGCGGGCCAGCCGGTGTTGGCGGTGATGTTCAGCCGGACGTAGCGAGTGTTCCCGGTGAGGTTGACGGTGACCGTATTGCCGGTCGCCGGGTCGAACCGGTAGCCGGCCGAGGGCACGAGGTCGCTGAAGCTCGCGCCGTTCGCGCTGCCCTGCACGGCGAAGGTTTCGGTGCGGGCTTCCCAGTTCGCGGGCAGTTTGAGCACGAGCTGCGCGACATCCGCCGGCGCGCCCAGATCGGCCTGAATCCATTGGGGGAACTGGTTGTTCGCGCTTTCCCAGTAGGTGGCCTGGTTGCCGTCGCCGACGTTGGCGACGGGATAGCCGGGCAACTGGCTGCTGGCGGTGTACGTCGCGGTGGCGGCTTGCGCGGCGGGCCGGACGGCCGGCGCGGCGGCGGGGCCGGCCGGCGCACCGCTGGCCGGCCAGGCGGGTGCGGTCAGGAGCAGGGACAGGGCGGCGATCGCGGCGCGCGCGAGCAGTCGCTTCGTTCTCATGGGTTTCCTCTGATCCAGGGAGGAGGGAGACGACTCGAACGGAAGCGCCCCGCGTGGCGCGGGACGGCAGGGACCAGGGAGCGGACCGGCGGGAACCCCGGTCCGGGGGCGCACGAGAACAGCGCGGAACGGTCGACATGGCACCTCTTCGTTGAGGCCGGCCGGATCCCTGGGACAGCTGCCGGGTTTGCCCGGGATCTCGTCAGGTATTTTCACTGATTCGTTCAAGAATTACAGCCGACTGCCGCCGGGAAGTCAACGCCGCTCGTCGATCAGTCAGCCACACGACCAGCGGTTTCTCCGCGAGAGCAAGCCATGCGGGCGTCCCGTCGAAATTTTGCGCTGGTTTGCGGTAACTTTCACCTATGACGCGTCGTCTTGCCGAAGTCGCCCGCCAGGTCGGGGTCAGCGAAGCCACGGTCAGCCGGGTGCTCAACGGGAAGGCCGGGGTGTCCGCGAGCACCCGGGCCGCCGTGCTCACCGCGCTGGACGTGCTGGGCTACGAACGGCCCACCCAGCTGCGCGGCGAACGGGCCCGGCTCGTCGGGCTGGTGCTGCCGGAGCTGCAGAACCCGATTTTCCCGGCGCTGGCCGAGGTCATGGGCAACGCGCTGGCCCAGCAGGGCTTCACGCCGGTGCTGTGCACGCGGACCGCGGGCGGGGTGTCGGAGGCGGAGTACGTCGAGATGCTGCTGCAGCAGCAAGTCTCCGGCGTGGTGTTCGCCGGCGGGATGTACGCGCAGGCCGACGCCGTGCACTCGCACTACCACCGCCTGGTGGAGCGGCGGCTGCCGACGGTGCTGATCAACGCGGCGGTCGACCGCCTCGGCCTGCCGCAGGTTTCGTGCGACGACGCGGTGGCCGTCGAGCAGGCGGTCGGGCATCTGAGCTCGCTCGGCCACGAGAAGATCGGCCTGGTCCTGGGGCCGAAGGACCACGTGCCGTCGCGGCGCAAGCTCGAGGCGTTCCGGGTGCACGCCGCGAAGCTCGGCCTTCCGGTGCTGGACGAACTGGTGGAGCACGGGATGTTCTCCATCGAGGGCGGGCACGCCGCCGCGGCGCGGCTGTACCCGCGCGGCGCCACCGCGGTGCTGTGCGCGAGCGACCCGCTGGCCCTGGGCGCGATCCGCGCGGCCCGGCGGCAAGGCCTGTCCGTGCCGGGCGACATCTCGGTGGTCGGCTACGACGATTCGGCCCTGATGAACTGCACCGACCCGCCGCTGACGACCACGCGCCAGCCGATCGAGGCGATGGGCCGGGCGGTGGTCGAACTGCTGGTCAAGCGGATCAACGGCGGCGAGGTCGCGGTGGAGGAACTGCTGTTCGCGCCGGAGCTGGTGGTGCGCGGCTCGACTGCCCGCCGGACTGCCTGACTGTCCCCTCTCTGCTGTCCATAAGTTTCAGATTTTCGTCGAGTTCTTGCGCCTCCGCCGCTCGCGGCTTTAGGGTGACCGCCGTCACCTTCTGTGCTCTCCCGCGAGATGAGGCTTGAGATGAGCAGACCCTGGTCCCCCTCCGTGTCCCGCCGGACGTTCGCCGTGCTCGCCGCGACGGGCCTGGTCCTCGGAACCGCCGCCTGCGGGAGCGGAGGCGATCCGGGAAGCTCCGCCGGAGGCGCCGTCACCATCACGGTCACCGGTCAGCCGCCGACCAGCCAGCCGTTCGAACGCGGCGTGTTCGACGCCGACGTCAAGGAATTCGAGGCGACGCACCCGAACATCAAGATCGAACCCCACGAAGGGTTCATGGACCCCAAGACCTTCGGCGCGAAACTGGCGGGCGGGCAGCTCGAAGACGTCTACTACGTCTATTTCACCGATCCCGCCCAGATCATCGCCCGGCACCAGGCCGCGGACATCACCGAAGCGGTCAAGAAAGTGCCGCACGTCAACGACCTCAAACCGGAGCTGCTCGACAATTTCCGCGGCCCGGACGGCAAGCTCTACGGCCTGCCGACGATGAATTACACGATGGGCCTGCTCTACAGCCGTCCGCTGTTCCAGAAAGCCGGGCTCGACCCGGACAAGCCGCCGAAGACGTGGGACGAGGTGCGCGCGGCCGCGAAGAAGATTTCCGCGCTGGGCAACGGAATCGTCGGATACGCCGATTACAGCAAGAACAACCAGGGCGGCTGGCACCTGACCGGCTGGCTCGCTTCGATGGGCGGCTCCGTCGCGCGCAAGGACGGCGGCAGGTGGGTCGCCGATTTCGACAACGACAAGGGCAGAGCCGCGCTGAACACGCTGCACGATCTGCGCTGGACCGACGATTCCATGGGCAGCAAGCAATTGCTGGAGGCCCAGGACGTGCAGCGGATGATGGGCGCGGGCCAGCTCGGCATGTACATGGCCGCCCCGGACAACGTTCCGGTGCTGGTCAAGCAGTTCAACGGCAAGTACGAGGACTACGGCATCGCCGGGATGCCCGAGGGCAAGGGCACGCTGCTGGGCGGCGAAGGCTACATGATCAACCCGAAGGCGTCGCCGGCGAAGATCAAGGCGGGCCTCGAGTGGATCCAGTGGAAGTATCTCAACCCGGACCGCTTCGAGAAGCACATCAAGCAGTACGTCGACGGCAAGCAGCCGGTCGGCCTGCCCGCCGAGCCGACCCCGGACGTCTGGCGGGGCGCGGTGCGCGACCAGCAGCTGGCGCTGAAAGCCAAGTACGCCAACGTCCCCGCGCGGAACTATCAGTCCTATGTGGACTCCGCGAGCACGATCAAGGGCAGCGTCGAACCGCCGAACGCACAGCAGGTCTACGCGATCCTGGACAGCGTGATGCAGGCGGTGCTCACCGACCGGAACGCGAACATCGAGCAGTTGCTGTCGTCCGCCGCCTCGAAGGTCACCAGTGTCCTCGCCCAGGTCAAGTAGCCTGCTCGCCTGGCCCGCGACGTCCTCGTCGCCGGCCAGGCGACCGGCCGCCTCCCCCGCCGCCCGGCGCCGCGCGCGACTGCGCCGCAAGCTCAAGGAGAACCTCACCGCCTACGGCCTGCTCTGCGCCGCGCTGGTGGTGTTCGCGATGTTCTCGTGGTACCCGATCGTGCGCGGCGTCCTGCTCAGCTTCCAGCAGGTCGACTTCGTCAACCCGCCCGCGTGGGTCGGCCTCGACAACTTCGCCCGGCTGTTCGCCGACCCGCTCTTCGGCGTCGCCTGGCGGAACACGCTGCTGTTCACCGGTCTCGCGCTGGTTTTCGGCTTCGCGGTGCCGTTCCTGACCGCGGTGCTGCTCAACGAGATGCGCCACGCCCGGGCGTTCTTCCGGCTCGCGGTCTACCTGCCGGTGATGCTGCCGCCGGTGGTGACCGCGCTGATGTGGAAGTGGTTCTACGACCCGGGCTCGGGCCTGTTCAACTCCGTGCTCGGCGCGGTCGGGCTGTCCGGGCCGCAGTGGCTGGATTCGAACGGCACCGCGATGCTGTCGCTGGTGTTCGTCTCGACGTGGGCGAACATGGGCAGCACCACGCTGATCTACCTGGCCGCGCTCGGCACGATTCCCGGCGAACTCTACGAGGCCGCCGAACTCGACGGGGCCGGGATGTGGAAACGCCTGCGGCACGTGACGTTCCCGCAGACGCGGTTCGTCCTGCTGATGCTCCTGCTGCTGCAGGTCGTCGCGACCATGCAGGTGTTCACCGAACCGTACGTGATGACCGGCGGCGGCCCGGACGATTCGACAGTGACCGTGCTCCTGCTGCTCTACCGCTACGCCTTCGTCTACAACGACTTCGGCTCGGCGAGCGCGATGAGCCTGCTGCTGTTCCTGGCGCTCGGCGTCTTCTCGGCGCTGTACGTCCGGATGACCAGGAAGGCGGACCAGGCATGAGGACGCTCGTTTCGCCCGGCGCCTTGCGCGGCCGCCGCGGCAAGGCGGTCTACGGTGTCGTCTTCGCCTGCACGCTCCTGGTGTTCGTGCTCGCCTTCCTGTTCCCGCTGTACTGGGCGGTGACCGGCGCGATGAAGACACCGCAGGAACTCGCGCGGACTCCGGCCACGCTCGTCCCGCACGAATGGCATCCGGAGACTTTCGCCGAGGCCTGGGACCAGCTGAACCTCGGCAAGTATTTCCTCAACACCCTGGTCGTCGCCGGCGGGGCGTGGCTGGCGCAGATGGCGATCGACGTCCCGGCCGCCTTCGCGCTGTCGAAACTGCGGCCGAAGTTCGGCAACGCCGTCCTCGGGCTCATGCTCGCCACGCTCATGCTGCCCGCGGCCGCGCTGCTCGTGCCGACGTATGTCACGATCAGCGATCTGCCCTTGCTGCACCTGAACCTGATCGACTCCCCCGCCGCGATCTGGCTGCCCGCAGCGGCGAACGCGTTCAACGTCTATGTGCTGAAACGGTTTTTCGACCGGATCCCGGACGAGCTGATCGAAGCCGCGCGGCTCGACGGCGCCGGTCCGGTGCGCACGCTGTGGCGGATCGTGCTGCCGATTTCGCGGCCGATCCTGGCCGTGGTGTCGATCCTCGCGGTGGTCACCGCGTGGAAGGACTTCATCTGGCCGCTGCTGGTGTTCCCGGACACCGGAAAGCAGACGCTTTCGGTGATGCTGCAGCGGGTGGCCATCGACATGCCGCTCAACGTGCTGACCGCCGGGATGGTGCTCGCCAGCCTGCCGATGGTGGCGCTGTTCCTGGTGTTCCAGCGGCAGATCCTTTCCGGGCTCACCGCCGGCGGGCTCAAGGGCTGAACCGGCGGCATCTTCGGCTTTCTCCCACCACGAGGAGGGTTTTTCCGTGACCGCATCGCGAAGACAAGACAGCTGGTGGCGCACCGCGGCGATCTACCAGATCTACGTCCGCAGTTTCGCCGACGGCAACGGCGACGGCGTCGGCGACCTCGCCGGGGTCCGCGCGCGGCTCGACCACCTGGCCGCCCTCGGCGTCGACACGCTCTGGTTCACCCCGTGGTACCCGTCGCCGATGGACGACGGCGGCTACGACGTCGCCGATTTCCGCGACATCGACCCGCTTTTCGGTTCGCTCGCCGAGGCCGAGGCGCTGATCGCCGAGGCGCACGGACGGGGCCTGCGGGTGCTCGTCGACATCGTCCCGAACCACTGTTCCGACGAGCACCCCTGGTTCCGCGAAGCGCTCGCCGCCGGCCCGGGGTCGCTCGAGCGGCAACGGTTCTGGTTCCGGCCCGGCCGCGGGCCGGACGGCGCCGAACCGCCGAACAACTGGAAGTCGCGCTTCGGCGGATCCGCCTGGACCCGGGTGCCGGACGGCGAGTGGTACCTGCACCTCTACAGCTCGCGGCAGCCGGATTTCAACTGGGACAGCCCGGACGTCCGCGCGGAGTTCGAGGACGTCCTGCGGTTCTGGTTCGACCGCGGCGCGGACGGCTTCCGCATCGACGTCGCCGACGGGCTGGTGAAGGACGCGCGGCTGCCGGACGTCGCCGACGGAGACGAGACGCCGTTCTCCGACCAGGAGGGGCTGCACGAGATCTACCGGTCGTGGCGGAAGATCGCCGACAGCTACCCGGGCGAGCGCGTGCTGGTCGGCGAGATGTGGCTGCCGGACATGTCCCGCACCGCGCGGTACCTGCGGCGCGACGAGCTGCATTCGGCGTTCAACTTCGATTTCCTGGTCTGCCCGTGGGACGCGGCGCGCTTCCGCGAGGTCGTCGAACGGACGCTGCACGCGCACGACGCCGTCGGCGCGCCGCCCGCGTGGGTGCTGTCGAACCACGACGTCACCCGGCACGTCACGCGGTACGGGCGAGCGGGCGACACCGGGTTCTCGTTCGCGGACCGGCTCCACGGCAGCTCGGTGGATCTGGTGCTGGGCACCCGGCGGGCTCGCGCTGCGGCGTTGCTGACCATGGCCTTGCCCGGCGGGATGTACGTCTACCAGGGCGAGGAGCTGGGGCTGTGGGAAGTCGAGGACATCCCGGACGAGCTGCGGCAGGACCCGGTGTGGACGCGCACGAACGGCGCCGATCCCGGGCGCGACGGCTGCCGGGTGCCGCTGCCGTGGTCCGGCGCGGAACCGCCGTTCGGTTTCGGCCCCGGCGGCGCCTGGCTGCCGCAGCCCGCGGAATGGCAGGCGTACACGGCGGAAGCGCAGGCCGCGGATCCGGCGTCCATGCTCAGCCTCTACCGCGCTGGCCTGCGGCGGCGCGCGGAATTGACCGGGGATCTGGAGTGGCTGTCGCTCGGCGACGACGTGCTGGCCTTCCGCCGGGGGCCGGGGTTCGCGTTCGTCCTCAACTTCTCCCGCACCCCGATCCCGTTGCCGCCGCATTCCGAGATCCTGCTGGCCAGCGACCCGGTGACCGCCGAACTGCCGACCGACACCGCGGTCTGGCTGCGGTCCTGACCCCTCGCTCGCGAGAAGCCGGCCACCCCCGGGTGGCCGGCTTTTTCGCGCTGCTCCGCTGAGCGGGACCTCCTTGACAGCACTCCAGTGCACGCCGACGATGATTCATCAGATGTATCGGCCGCATCCTCGCCCCGATTCCCCTGATGATCGAGAAACTCCCGTCAGGCATCGGATCACTGGACTTCACTGTGGAGGTTCCATGACGACCTTTCCTCGTCGGCACGCGCTCGGCATGGCACTCGGCGGCGCGGCGCTGCTCGCGCTGCCCGGCACCGCGGCGGCCGCGGGCGGGCCCGCGCACCCGGTGGTCACCGACGGGGCGGGCGCGCCGGTCGTGCCGCCGCCTCCGCCGGTGCCGGTCCCGCTGGACGCGTGGTTCGACAACGACGGCATCGACTCCGCGAGCGCCCACGACGGGAACTTCGACGGCTCCGGCTACACCTTTCCGGCGGAGCAGATTCCGGCGGGCAGCACGGTCACCGCGGGCGGCGTGCCCTATCTGCTCGGTTCGGCCGCCGCGGGGGCGAAGAACAATGTCGTCGCGCTCGGCCAACGGATCGACCTGCCACGAGGCCGGTATTACAACGCCGCGTTCCTCGTCGCGTGCAGCTACGGCAGCACCGGCGGCACCGCGACCGTCCACTACGCCGACGGCAGCACCAGCACCGCCGCGCTGTCCGGCTCCGACTGGTACGGCTCCGGCGGCGCCGTCGTCTCGACCTTCCGCTACGGCCAGGGCGGTGTCGCCGACCAGAACCCGGTGTCGATCGGCACCGCGCAGGTGTGGATCGATCCGGCGCGCGAAGCGGTCGCGCTGACCCTGCCCCAGACCGCCCAGCCGGCGGCGAATGTATCGAGCCTGCACGTGTTCGCCTTGACGCTGCAGCCGGTCGCGCAAGGCCGTTCGGCCGCCGTCCTCGACGCCCGGGCGACCGCGAACCTGCTGCAGGACGGCGGTCCGCAGGCAGTCGAGGCGACGATCGTCAACACCGGCACCGTCTGGCTCGAAACCCGCGACCGGATCACCGTCACGCTCGACGTGCCGGGCGGCCGGGTGCGCACGCCCGCGCCGATCCCCCGCCTCGCCCCGGGCGAGCAGACCACGGTGCGGCTCGGCCTCGACGCCGACCGCGGCCTGCCCGCCGGGACCCCCGCGACCGGCCGGATCCGGGTGCTCGCCGACCGGTCGGCGATCGCCACCCGGACGCTGCCGGTCGCCCTCGGCATCCCGGATTTCCGGCCCACCGACGCGTCGCTGTCCACGCACCGCGCGCCGTATTGGTTCCTCGACGCCAAATTCGGCATCTTCATCCACTGGGGCGTGTACTCGGTGCCCGCATGGGCTCCGGTCGGGCAGCAGTACGCGGAGTGGTACTGGAACAACCAGCAGGATCCCCACGGCCCCACGTACGCCTATCACGCGAAGACTTACGGCGAGTCGTTCGTCTACGACGACTTCATCCCGAAGTTCACCGCCGCCCGGTTCGACCCGCGATCGTGGGTGCGCCTGATCGAGGACGCGGGCGCGCAGTACTACGTGCTCACGTCCAAGCACCACGACGGATTTGCCTTGTGGGACACCAAGGTCAGCGGCCGCAACGCCAAGCAGCTCGGTCCGCGCCGCGATCTCGTCGCCGAGTTGTTCGCCGCTTCGCGGAAGTACACTCCGGGACTGCGCAACGGCCTGTATTTCTCGCTGCCGGAATGGTTCAACCCGGACAACCCGTGGATGGGCCACGCGCCGCGCAATCCGTACACCGGCGCGCCGCTGCCCTACACCGGTTACACCGCCGGCCGCGACTTCGTGAAGGATCTGCAGGCGCCGCAGGTACTGGAGCTGATTTCCGGCTTCGACCCGGACGTGCTGTGGTTCGACATCGGCGGCGTGAACGACAGCCGAGACGTGCTCACCGAGTACTTCAACCGGGCCAAGAACCGGCGGCGGCCCAAGGACGTCACGTACAACGACCGCGGCGGCATCCCGGACCACGACTTCACCACGCCGGAGTACACGACGTACCCGAACACGGTCGTGGCGAAGTGGGAATCGAGCCGGGGCCTGGACCCGTTCTCCTACGGCTACAACCGGGCGACGCCGGACGACAAGTACATGACCACCGACGACGTGGTGCACACACTGGTCGACGTGGTGTCTAAGAACGGCAACTTCCTGCTGGACATCGGCCCCGACTTCGACGGCACCATCCCGGCGGTGATGCAGCAGCGGCTGCGCGACACCGGGGCTTGGCTGCGCACCAACGGGGAAGCGATCTACGGCACCACGTACTGGTCGCGGATGGCGCAGCTCGGCGATCTGCGGTTCACCGTGCGGCCGGGTTCGGCGTTCTACCTGACGTCGCTCGTCGCGCCGGGCTCGCAGCTCGTGGTCGACGCGCCGGTCCCGATCCGCCCGGGTGACCGCGTGCGCATGCTCGGCTACGGCGGCCCGCTGCACTGGACCCAGAGCGACGGGCGGCTGGTCATCGACGTTCCGGCGGCGGCGCGGGCGGCCGGGAAGCACGCCTGGGTGTTCAAAGTGGACTGGCGCTGATCCTGACCGGGGCGGTCCGCGACGGGCCGCCCCGGCAACCGCTGTCCCGGTCCCGCGCCCGCGCCGCGACGTCGGCATCCGAACAGAACCCGCGTCCGCTGCGCTTCAAGCACAGCAGCCCGAGCAACCGCCCGCGCTCGTCGACCACCGCCAAACGGCGCCGGGACATCCCGAGCCACGTCGCGTGCAGGTCCGCCTCCGGAGCGGCCACCCGGCCGGTCAGCCGGCCCGCCCGGCACGCGGCGAGCGAGTCCGGCAGCCCCTCCAGGTCCGGGCGTTCCACGACGCTCAGCAGCGTGTCCCCGGAGACCACCAGCGCGGCGTGCACGTGGTCGTCCTCGAAGAGCGCGCGCACCTCGCCGACCGTCGCCGCCGCGTCGAGCACCTTCGGCGCCCGGAGCATCGCTTCGCCGACCGTCGACGCGCCGCGGAAATCCGGCTCCGTCACCGCGGGTTGTTCCACTCCGCGTCGGCCTGGTCCTCCGCCTTCGTGCGTTCGCGCGCCAGCTCCAGCGCCCGGCGCGCGGTGGCCTCGTCCGGGTACGGGCCGAGCCGGTCCACGCCGCGCGACTGGCGGCCGCGCTCGACCTCGTTCGTGCGCGTGTTGTAGTACCACTCTTCGGACTCTTCAGACATCCGTCAGCTCCCAAGTGCCTCGATCGGACGGGCCGAATCGACCCGCAGCGCCTGCATCGCGGTGACCAGTTCGGCCACGTCCTTCGGGTCGGTCAGCGACCGGTCGGTGAGTTCCCGGACCCGGCGCAACCGGTACCGCACCGTGTTGGCGTGGCAGTGCAGGACCTGCCCCGCGCGTTCGGACGAACCGCCGTGCGCGAAGTACGCGTCCAGCGTCTCCAGCAGGACGTCGCGTTCCTCGGCGGGCAGTTCCAGCACCGCGCCGAAGACCTGCTCCCCCAGCCGGCGGCCCTCGTCCGGGTCGTAGGCGACGAACGCGGCCAGCGGGCTCGGGTCGAACGCGCGGACCTCGCCCCGCTCCGGCGGGATGCCCGACAGCGCGGTCCGCGCCAGGTGGACCGCGCGCGGGGTTTCGGTGAGCGAGCGGAACAGCGGGCTGACGCCGGTGCGGGCCAGCGCCAGTTCGCGCAGCAGGGCGAGCATCGCGTCGTACTGCTCCTCGCGCAGCGACACCACTCCGGCCTGCAGCGTCGGCGAGAGATGCCAGGCCGACACGATGCCGAGCTGCCCGAGCCGCCGCTCGACGCCGACCAGGCTCTCCTCGGCCAGCCCGCGGGTTTCGGCGGCGACGACGGTCAGCTTCCCGTCCAGCGAAAGGCCGAGCAGCCGTCCGGCCTCCCACGGCCCCGAATCGGGCCCGCGCTGTCCGGTGAGCAGCGCCTGGGCCAGCGCGGAGCGCCGCCGCTGCTGGGCGACCAGCAGTTCCGCGCTCGCCGCCCGGTACGCCTCGGTCACGCGCACCGCGTGCTCGTCGGTGACCTGCCACAGCAGGCTCGCCGCGTCGATCAGCGCCTCGGTGCCGCCCGTCTCGCGAGCGCGGCCGGCCAGCAGGTCCCACAGCATCGCGCAGGCGATCCGGTACACCTGCAGCACCTCGGGCAGCGGCGCGCCCTGATGCGCCCGGCGGCGGCCGGTCTCCTCCGGCGCGCGCTGGTCCGGGGCCTGCCCGCCGCCGAGCGCGTCGACCACGAACCGGAGGTTCACCGCGATCGAACGGCGCAGGTCAGCGCGCGGGACGAGCTTCTCGTCCCGGTACATCCCGATCCGCTCGCAGCTCGCCGCGCACACGTCGTCGATCAGCCGGGGCAGCCGCTCGCCGGCCCAGGCGACGAGTTCGGTCAGGGCGGCGGTCCGCACAGCGTTGTCCTCCCGGTCGGCCACGTCCGGGATCGTACCCGCGCCCCGCGGCGGCCGCGCACGCGGATTTCCCCCGCCGGAAACGAACTCCGCATTCCCGCGCATTTTGTGAACCGGAACAGAAATGTTTGTCGCGGCCCACAATAAGCCCGTTCGCATTCCCCGCCCGGATGCCCGGCGCGGGCGGCCGTGCTTGAATCAGCAGGAAAGCACAGGCGCCGTCGAGAGGGTTACGGTGGACGAGCAGCAGCGCGGGGACCAGCCGGAGTTCAAGCCTTACCACCATCCGGCCGCGGGCTGGGGCGCGGCGAAAAGCGTGACGCAGTTCCTCGTCCGGGAACGGGAGCTCGTCGCCGGCCCGCGGGCGATCGTGAAGATGAATCACGAGAACGGCGGGTTCGACTGCCCGGGCTGCGCGTGGCCGGACGACACCAAGGGCCTGCATCTCGACATTTGCGAAAACGGGATCAAGCACGTCACCTGGGAGATGACCCGGAAACGCGTCGGCGCGGAATTCTTCGCCGCGCACCCGGTGTCCGAACTGGACGGCTGGAGCGACACCGCGCTGGAGGCGCAGGGCAGGCTCACCGAGCCGCTGCGCTACGACGAGAAGACCGACCGGTACGTGCCGATCTCGTGGGACAAGGCGTTCGAGCTGGTCGGCGCCGTGCTGCGCGGCCTCGACTCCCCCGACCAGGCGGCGTTCTACACGTCCGGGCGGCTCGGCAACGAAGCGACGTTCCTGTACCAGCTGTGGGCGCGGGAGTTCGGCACGAACAACCTGCCGGACTGCTCCAACATGTGCCACGAGGCGAGCGGCCGCGCGCTGCAGGCCGCGCTCGGCACCGGCAAGGGCACCGCGGACATCCACGACTGGGAAGCCGCCGACGCGCTGTTCATCATGGGCGTCAACGCGGCGTCGAACGCGCCCCGGATGCTCACCGCGCTCGCCGAGGCGCACCGCCGCGGCGCGCAGATCGTGCACGTCAACCCGCTCGTCGAGGCCGGGGCGACGCGCACGATCATCCCGCACGACTTCGTCCGGATGGCGACGTTCCAGGCCACCCCGACGTCCACGCTCAACCTGCAGCCGCGCATCGGCGGCGATCTGGCGTTCCTGCGCGGCATGGCGAAGGCGCTGCTCGAGATGGCCGAGACCGATCCGGAGGCGATCGACTCGGAGTTCCTGGACAGCTACACGATCGGCGTCGAGAAGTACCGCGTCGTCTGCGAAACCACCTCGTGGGCCGAGCTGGAGCGGCAGTCCGGGCTGACCGAATCGGAGATCCGCGCCGCGGCGAAGATCTACCGCGACGCCGACCGGGCGGTCATCAGCTGGTGCCTCGGCGTGACCCAGCACGAGCACGGCGTGGACACCGTCCGCGAGATCGTGAACCTGTTGCTGCTGCGCGGAAACATCGGCCGCCCCGGCACCGGGCCGTCGCCGGTGCGCGGGCACAGCAACGTGCAGGGCAACCGCACCTGCGGCATCGACCACCGCCCGGCGCCGGAGTTCCTCGACAAGCTCGCCGAGGTCTGCGGCATCGACCCGCCGCGGCGCCACGGGCTCGACACGGTCGGCACGATCGAGGCGATGCACCGCGGCGACGTGCGCGTGTTCGTCGGCATGGGCGGCAACTTCGCCCTCGCCGCGCCGGACACCCCCTACACGGCCGCCGCGCTGCGCAAATGCGACCTGACCGTGCAGGTCAGCACCAAGCTCAACCGCAGCCATCTCGAACACGGCAAGCAGGCGCTGATCCTGCCCTGCCTCGGCCGGACCGAAAAGGACTTCCAGGCCGCCGGGCTGCAGTCGACGTCGGTCGAGGACGCGATGAGCATGGTCCACCTGTCCACCGGCATGAAGAAGCCCGCCTCGCCGCACCTGCTGTCCGAGCCGGCGATCATCGCCGGGATGGCGAGCGCGACGCTGCCGGACAGCGGGACGCCGTGGGCGGACTACGTCGGCGACTACGACCGGATCCGCGACACGATGGCGCGGGTGCTCGACGGGTTCGAGGACTTCAACACCCGCGTCCGCGAACCCCTGGGCTTCCGCATCCGCCAGGCCGCGCGGGAACGGGTTTTCCACACGCCGTCCGGGCGCGCCGAGTTCTCGACCGCGGACCTGCCGGACGTCGTCCCCGCCGCCGGCACGCTGGCGCTGGGCACGATGCGCTCGCACGACCAGTGGAACACGACGATCTACTCCGACGACGACCGCTACCGGGGCATCAAGAACCTGCGCACGCTGGTGTTCCTGAACGCCGAGGACATGCGCGAGCGCGGCCTGAGCGAGTTCGACGAGGTCGACATCACCGCCACCGCGAAGGACGGCACGCGGCGTTCGGTGCACCGCTACCGGGCGATTCCGTACGACATCCCGCGCGGGTGCGCGGCCGGGTACATGCCGGAAATGAACGTGTTGTGCGCGATCGGCGACTACAGCACGCAGAGCGACCAGCCGCTGATGAAGCATCTGAAGGTCACGGTCGAGCGCTCCGCCTGAGCGCGGCGGTCCGGCACGGGGCGCGCACCAGCACCGCCGCCCCGACGCCCGCCGCCACCCCGACCAGCGTGTCCGCCACCCGCGCGGTGAGCAGCGTCGCGGGGGCGGCGGGCGCGGCCAGTTCCGTCATCACCAGGATCAGCGGAGTGAAGAACCCCAGCGCGATCCCGTAATGCCGCGACATGAACAACTCGGTCGGGAACAACAGCACGATCACCGCCAGCGCCAACGGCGCCGCGCCGAAACCGGGCAACAACAGCAACGCGGTGACGACCAGCCCGGCCAGCGTCCCGAGGACCCGGTGCGCGCTGCGGTCGAGCACGCGGTGCAGGCGCGGATGCAACCGGCTGCGCGGGTCGGCCGCCGCCAGCGGCACCGCCGCCGAGGCCATCGCCCAGTTCGCGTGGTCGACGCCGAGCAGCAAGCCGAGCGCGCCCGCGGCCGCGATCGCCAGTGCGTACCGGCCGGCGTGCACCAGGGCGCAGACCGCACCGCAGTCTGGCGCGCACGGCGGCGTCCCCGGAGCAGCCGGACGCCGCGGCCCGGTCAGTCCAATGAGGACACAACCGGCGATCGTGCCCGCGCACAACGCGATTCCGGCCCACGGTTCGACCCGCCCGGCCGGCACCAGCGCGATCGCGCCGAGCGCGAAGATCCCGAAGAACGGCCCGCGCGGGCTCAACTCCAGCCGATTCGTCACCAGCGCGCAGCCGAACGAGAACGCGGCTTCGGCGACCACCAGCAACCACGGCGGCGCGTGCCCCGCGGACAGCAAAACGCCCAGCGAAACCCCGCTCAGCAGCACCGCCCCCGCCTGGACCTGGTGCCGGAACCGGAGCGCCCGAGACTCGGCGCGGCCGTACATTCCGGCGAACGAGCCGAACGCGGCGAAAATGATCAAGTCCGGACGGCCCGCCGCGAGCAGCGCCAGCCCGGGAATCAGCAGTCCGGCCGCGACCCGGCCGGCGTGCCACCATTCGCCGCCGTCGATCGAGCGCACGGCCGCGGCCGAGGTCGCCACCGGCACCCTGTCCTCCGCTTGCTCGTCCTGACGTTGCGCTACCGGGATCGGCCGGTCGTCCCACGATACCCGCGCGAAAGGCGGCGGAAGCCCGGATTGTGGCGCGCCACAACGAAGTCTGAGGCGGGCGTCAAGGCGGCCGGGACCGGCCCGGGCGGGTTTCGCCGCTGCCGCCGGATCTCACTCCTGGCGGGAAACGTAGTACTCCACCCAGGCCGCCGAGTCCGCGATCAACGCGGCCCCCCGCGCGACCGCCTCGCTGCGCGGGAACTCGTGACCAGGTCCGGGGCGCGGTTTCCGAAGGCGATCAGACCGCGCCCTGCTCCCGCGTTCAGAACGTGACCGCGCCCCCGTCCCGCGACCAGGCGAACTCCGTGGCCAGTCCGGCACACGGGTCCGGCGGACCCACGGTGACCGTCGTCCCGTCCGGGCGGGTCGCTCGTACGCCTGGCTCCCGCCGGTCAGCACCTCAGTGACGCCCAGCGCACGCGGCGATTCCCAGGGCGGCCTTCGCGGCGTGCTCACGGGCGTCAAGACACCCGCGAGCACGCGTTCGTCAGAGCACCTTTTCCAGGAAGGCCTGGGCGCGCGGGTTCGCGTTGCCCGCCGAGAAGAATTCGCCGGGCGGCAAGTCGGCGGCGATCTTCCCGCCGTCGACGAAGACCACGCGGTCGGCGACTTTGCGGGCGAACCCCATCTCGTGGGTGACCACGAGCATCGTCATGCCGTCCTCGGCCAGCTCGCTCATGATGTCGAGGACGTCCTGCACCACTTCGGGGTCCAGCGCCGAGGTCGGCTCGTCGAACAGCATCAGCTTCGGGTCCATCGCGGCGGCGCGCACGATCGCGACGCGCTGCTTCTGCCCGCCGGACAGCCGGTTCGGGTACGCGCCAGCGCGTTCGAGCATGCCGACGCGCTCCAGCAGCGCACGCGCCTTCGCCTCGGCTTCTTCCTTGCTCCGCTTGAGCACGTTCATCTGCGGCAGCACGACATTGCGCAGCACGGTCATGTTCGGGAACAGGTTGAAGTGCTGGAACACCATGCCCATCCGGGAGCGCAGGCGGTCGAGGTCGACGCCGCGGCCGGTCAGTTCCTCGCCGTCGAACGACACGCGGCCCGACGTCGGCGTCTCCAGCAGGTTGAGGCAGCGCAGGAACGTGGATTTCCCTCCGCCGCTGGGGCCGATCACCGCGACCACCTGGCCGGGCTCGATCGCGAAGTCGATCCCGTCGAGCACCCGGACGTCGCCGTAGGACTTGGTCAGGCCGTCGACTTCCAACAGTGCCATCAGATGTACACCGCCAATTTCTTCTCGAGAGTGCGCGTCGTGCCGCTGATCAGATTGGTGAGCAGGTAATACAGCAGGCCGATGAACAGGTACACGGTCAGCGCGTCGAAGGTGCGGGAGATGATGGTCTGCCCCACCAGGAACAGCTCGTGAATGGTCACGAAGGACACCAGCGCCGAGTTCTTCGTCAGCGACACGAATTCGTTGCCCAGCGGGGGAAGCATCCGCAGGAACGCCTGCGGGATGATCACGTGCCGCATCGCCGACACCTGAGACATGCCGCACGAGCGCGCCGCTTCCAGCTGTCCGCGGTCGATCGACTGCACGGCACCGCGGAAGATCTCGGTCACGTAGGAGCCGCTGTAGAGCCCGAGCGAGACGATGCCCGCGGTCATCGGCGGCAGCTGCAAGCCGAGCTGCGGCAGTCCGAAGTAGATGAAGAACAGCTGCACCACGAACGGCGTCCCGCGGATCACCGATACATAGACGTTGCCGATCCACCGCACCGGCGCGATCTTGCTGAGCTTGGCGAAGCCGCCGAGCGTGCCCAGCAGCAGGCTGAGCGCCAGCGCGAGCAGGATCACTTCGAGGCTGACGAGCAGCCCCTGCCAGAGCTGTCCCGAGGAATCGACGATGGTGGAGAGGTTGAACAGCGAGTGCCCGCCGGCCTTCGCCGCGGTGCTTTCCGCGCCGAACCACTTTTCGGTGGCCTGCTGGTACGAACCGTCGTCGCGCATTTGCTTGAGCGCGGTGTCGAACGCGGTGCGCAGTTCGGTGTCGGCCTTCTGGAAGGCGTAGCCGTAGTTCTCTTCGGTCAGCCGGTCGCCGACCTGCTTGAGACCGCCCTGCTGCGCGATGAAGTACTTCCCGGCCGGAGCCCCGGTCACGACGGCGTCCGCCTGGCCGAGCTTGACCGACGAGAACATCTGCTCGTTGGTCTGCGCGGTGATCAGCTGCGCGGCGGGCTGGTGCTGGGTCAGCCAGTCGACGGACTTCGTGCCCACCTGGACCGCGACCCGCTTGCCGGCGAGGTCCTTGAGCGAAGTGACGGAGTTGTCCTTGTCGGACACGAAAACCGCGAGGCCGCCCGGGTAGTAGACGTCCGAGAAGTCGACTGCCTTCTGCCGCGCGGGGCTGATGTAGATCGCCGACGCGCCGACGTCGATCTGGTTCGCCTGCAGCGCCGGGACGATGTTCCCGAACGGCATCTGGACGAAGTCGACCTTCTTGATGCCCGCGCGCTGCGCGAGCGCCCGGATCAGGTCGATGTCGAAGCCGAGCTGGCCGCCCTTGGCGTCGGTGAACTCGAACGGCGGGAACGTGGCGTCGGTGCCGACCCGGAGCGCGGTCTGCCCGGACCGCAGCGCGGCGAGCTTCCCGCCCTGCGGTTCGGCCGCGCTCGCCGCGCCGGCGGGCAGCAACGCGAGCAGGCAGGCCAGCAGCACGGCGCCGAGCCGCGGCCAGATTCGCTGTGGGGGCATGGTCAGTGTCCTTCCGGGACCGGACGGCTCGTCACGAGCGTGTGCGCGAGGCGGGCCGCGATCCGGGCTGTGCGGTGGTCGACGTCGTAGACGGGGTTCAGTTCGGTGAGGTCGGCGAGGGCGAGCTTCGGGTCGCTCGCGACCAGGCGGCACACCTCGAGGACGACCGCGGCGGGTACGCCTAGGGTCGCCGGGGCGCTGACTCCGGGAGCCTGCGCGGCGGGGAGCACGTCGAGGTCGATCGACAGATACAGCGCGTCGACGTCCGCGACGAAGCCCCGGACGAAGTCGAGCACGCGCTCGAGATGGCGTTCCTGGCAGTCGACGTCCAGGAGGTGGCGGACGTTCAGCTCAGCGGCCGTCCCGAACAACGCGGCGGTGTTGCCGGGTTCGCTGATCCCGACCACCGCGTAGGCGAAGTCCGCGCCGCGCTCGGCTTCCCGGGCGGCGATCTGGCGGAACGGGGTGCCCGAGGACGCGCGGTCCGCGGTCCGCAGGTCGAAATGCGCGTCGAGGTTGAGGATGCCGAGGCGGCGGCCGTCCAGCCGCCCGCTGCGGGCGAGGCCGAGGTAGGAGCCGTAGGCCGTCTCGTGGCCGCCGCCGAGCACGAGCGGGAAGTTCCCGTCGCTGAGCTGTTTCGCGACCAGCTCGCCGAGGTTCTCCTGCCCCGCTTCCAGCTCGTCGCCCTCGACGACGACGTTCCCCGCGTCGCTCACCGCGAACCCGGGCGGGATCGCGAACGACGCCAGCGCGTCGCGGATCGCGTCCGGCCCGTCCTGCGCTCCCGGCCGTCCGCAATTGCGCCGGACCCCGGCGTCGCTGGCGAACCCGAGCAGCGAAACCCCTGGGCCGCTGGAGAATTCGTTGACGGCGTGGTGCCATCGGCGATGTTCCGGACCGCGGCCGTCGTCGCGTCCAGTCCAGTGGGCGGTGCTCACACGTGCTCCTGCAATCGGCTGATGTCCTGCGCGGCGGCGTGGGTGAGCGTGACGAGGGAATCGCGGCGCGGGCGCACGCGGAAATCCGGGGCCATCGTGCTGACCGTGCCGACGAGGTTGTGGTGCCGGTCCAGCACGGGCACGCTCACGCCCCACACCCCCGGATCGACCTGTCCGACGCTCTCCGCGAAGCCCTGGTCCCGCACCCGGCGCAGCTCGTTCTCCAGCTTCGCGACTTGCTCGCCGGTCAACCCGTGTGCCTGTGCCGAATTCGCGACCCGGTCCTCCGGCAGGTGCGCCAGCAAAGCCTGCGCGCTCGCCCCGAAGACCAGCGGCTTGCTCAGTCCCGGCGAGAAACTGCACCGAATCACCCGGGTCCCCTCGGCCGCTTCGACGCAGAGCACGTCGTTGTCGCGGGCGATGAGGAACGCGGCGAGTTCGTCGGTCTCCGCCGCGAGCTGCCGAAGCCGCCGCTTGACGCCGCCTTGGCCGAGCGCCTCGCGACGGTAGTTTTCGGCCATTTGGACGGTGAGCGAGCCCGCGCAGTACCGGCCGCGAGTCCGCGCCTGATGCACGAGGCCGATCTCGACGAACGTCGTCAGGTAGCGGTACACGGCGCTGGACGGAATCCCCGTGCCGACGGAGATCTCCTCCGCCGTGGCGCTCTCCCGTTCGGCGAACACCGCCAGGATCCGCGCCGCTCTGGTCCCGGCCCGCCGGTTCGCCTCCGCGCTTGTCATGGCGGGCACGCTACGTCGCGACGGGACGAGCGCCCAGGGCTTTCTCCCAGTGAATGGGAAGTTCATTCCCAGTGATTGGCTGGGTGCGGAGCGGAGCGGTGCTCCGGTACCGCGGCGACCGCCTGGTGCGCGAGACCGAGGTCCGTGAAGGACTCCTTGAGGGAATCTGATTCCCTCAAGGGGCCCTTCACGGACCGCTGTGTGCCGGTGTGCCGCATCGCCGCTCCCGCACCCGGAAACTCGCACGACACGGACAAATGCCGTGCGGAATACTCCCCTGGTGTTCCTGACCGTCACCACCACTCACCAGCCCGCTTCCGACCTGGGGTTCCTGCTGCACAAGCACCCGGGCCGGGTGCAGTCGTTCGAGCTTTCCGCCGGGCAAGCGCACGTCTTCTACCCCGAGGCGTCCGACGAGCGATGCACCGCCGCGCTCCTGCTCGAGGTCGACCCGGTCGCACTGGTGCGCGGCAAGGCGGGTTCCGGCGACGGCTTCACGCTCGGCCAGTACGTGAACGACCGCCCCTACGCGGCGTCCAGCCTGCTTTCCGTGGCGCTCAAGGAAGTTTTCCGCACCGCGCTCACCGGACGGTGCACGGCGCGGCCGGAGCTGGCGGCGCGGGCGATACCGCTGGACGTCCGGGTGCCCGCGTGTCCGGGCGGCGCCGACCTGGTGCGCCGGATGTTCGAACCCCTCGGCTGGACGGTCGAGGCGACCGCGCTCCCGCTCGATCCGCAGTTCCCGCAGTGGGGCGATTCGCGCTATGTCGACCTCCGGCTCACCGGCGAGCTGCGGCTGGCCGACGCGCTCAACCACCTCTACGTCCTGCTGCCGGTCCTGGACAACGCGAAGCATTACTGGGTCAGCGAAGACGAGATCGACAAGCTGCTGCGCGCCGGCGGCGATTGGCTCGCCGGGCATCCGGAAAAGGAGCTGATCACCCGTCGCTACCTCGCGCACCGCCGGCCCTGACGACCGCCGCGCTGGCTCGGCTGGCCGAAGTGGACGACGCGGAGCCCGAGGACATCGACAACGCGCTGGCCGCGCCCGCCGTCCTCGAAGCGCCGGACCGTCCGGTGCCGTTGGCCGAGCAGCGGCGCGGCACGATCATGGCGGTGCTCCGGTCGCTGGACGCGCGCACGGTCGGCGATTTCGGGTGCGGCGAGGGCGCGCTGGTGCGGGACCTGCTGGCCGAGAAGTCGGTGGAGCGGATCGTGGCCGCGGACGTCTCGGCTCGCATGCTGCGGGTCGCGGCGCGGAAGCTGCGGCTGGAACGGAGGCCGGAGCACGAGCGGTCGAGGCTGGAGCTGGTGCAGTCCTCGCTGACCTACCGCGACGACCGCCTCGCCGGCCTCGACGCGGCGGTGCTGATGGAGGTCGTCGAGCACGTCGACCCGCCGCGGCTGGGAGCGCTGGAACGCGCGGTGTTCGAGTTCGCCGCCCCGCGCGCGGTCGTCGTGACCACGCCCAACCGCGAGTACAACGTGCGGTTCGAGTCGCTGCCCGCGGGCAAGCTGCGGCACCGCGACCACCGTTTCGAATGGACTCGCACCGAATTCCGCGCATGGGCGGACCGGGTCGCGAGCAGCCACGGCTACGGCGTGCGGCTGCTGCCGGTGGGCTCCGGAGACCCTGAAGTCGGTCCGGCGACGCAGCTGGCTCTGTTCACGAAAGGAGGCGCGGCATGAGCACGCTGGAAATTCCCGACCTGTGCCTCGTCGTGCTGATCGGCGCGAGCGGGTCGGGCAAGTCGACGTTCGGCCGCGCGCGGTTCAAGCCGACCGAGGTGATCTCGTCGGACTTCTGCCGAGGCCTGGTGTCCGACGACGAGAACGACCAGTCGGCGACCAAGGACGCCTTCGACGTCCTGCACTACATCGTCGGCAAACGGCTCGCCGCCGGACGGCTGACCGTGGTCGACGCCACCAATGTGCAGCCCGAATCGCGCAAGTCGCTGGTCGCGCTGGCCAAGGAGCACGACGTGCTGCCGGTGGCGATCGTGCTGGACCCGCCGGAAGCGCTGTGCGTCGCGCGCAACGCCGAACGCGCGGACCGGAACTTCGGCGCGCAGGTGGTCCGGCGGCAGCGCGACCAGCTGCGCCGCGGGTTGCGCAGCCTGCCGAAGGAAGGCTTCCGGACCGTGCACGTGCTGCGCACCCCGGAAGAGACCGACGAAGCGACCATCGCGCGCGTCCCGCTGTACAACGACTTGCGGCACGAGACCGGACCGTTCGACATCGTCGGGGACATCCACGGCTGCCGCGCCGAACTCGAAACGCTGCTCGCCGAACTCGGCTACGCCGTCGAGCGCGACGACCAGGGCCGCGCGGTCGGAGCGCGGCATCCGGAGCGGCGGGCGGTGTTCGTCGGCGATCTCGTCGACCGCGGCCCGGACACGCCGGGCGTGCTGCGGCTCGTGATGGGCATGGTGCGCGCCGGAAATGCCTTCTGTGTCACCGGAAACCACGAGCACAAGCTGCTGCGTGCGCTGAGCGGCCGGGATGTGCAGGTCACGCACGGCCTCGCGGAGTCGCTGGAGCAGCTCGCCGCCGAGACGCCCGGATTCCGGGCCGAGGCCCAGGAGTTCATGGACGGCCTGATCAGCCACTACGTCCTGGACGGCGGCAAGCTGGTCGTCGCGCACGCGGGCATCACCGAGCGCTTCCAGGGCCGCGCGTCCGGGCGCGTGCGGAGCTTCTGCATGTACGGGCAGAGCACCGGCGAGACCGACGAATTCGGCCTGCCGGTGCGTTATCCGTGGGCCGCCGAGTACCGCGGGCGCGCGATGGTCGTCTACGGCCACACGCCGGTGCCGGCTCCGGAATGGGTGAACAACACGCTGTGCCTGGACACCGGCTGCGTGTTCGGCGGAACGCTCACTGCCTTGCGCTACCCGGAAAAGGAGATCGTCTCCGTCCCGGCGGCCGAGGTGTATTACGAGCCCGCCAAGCCGTTCCCGGCCAACCCGGCGGCCGCGGCGCCCGTCGCCCGCCGCGATCCGGGGGTCCTCGACGTCACCGACGTCCTGGGCCGCCGGGTGATCGAGACCGCTTACCAGAAGCGGATCGGCGTCCGGGAAGAGAACGCCGCGGCGGCGCTGGAGGTGATGTCGCGGTTCGCGATCGATCCGCGCTGGCTGGTCTACCTGCCGCCGACCATGTCGCCGGTCGCCACCGCGACGACCGGCGGGCTGCTCGAGCACCCGGACCAAGCCTTCGACTATTTCCGTTCCGAAGGCGTGGATTCCGTGGTGTGCGAGGAAAAGCACATGGGTTCGCGCGCGGTCGCGCTCGTCTGCCGCTCGCTCGACGCCGCTCACAGCCGCTTCGGCGCACCCGGCGACGCGCTCGGCGCGGTGTGGACGAGGACCGGACGGCACTTCTTCCCCGAAACGCTGACGGCCGAAGCGGTCGACCGGATCCGCGCGGCCGCGGAGAAGGCCGGCCTGTTCGACGAACTCGGCACAGACTGGCTGCTGCTCGACGGAGAACTGTTGCCGTGGAGCGTGAAAGCCGAGCAGTTGCTGCGCGAGCAGTACGCGGCGGTCGGCGCTGCGGCCCGGTCGGCGCTTCCGGCGGCCGCGAGCGCGCTGGCCATCGCTCAGGAATCTGGCCTCGACGTCTCCGCCGTGTTGGAGCGCACGCGTTCCCGCGCCGCCAACGCGGAGGCTTTCGCCCAGTCGTACCGGCGCTATTGCTGGCCGACCGAGGGGCTCGACGGCGTGCGCTTCGCGCCCTTCCAGGTGCTCGCGTCGGCCGGCCAGGCGCATCACCGGCGACCGCACGATTGGCACCTGGCGCTGGCGGACCGGCTCGTCGAAAGCAGCGACGGGTTCCTCGCCCCGACCGGGCGGTTGCCGGTCGCCACCACCGACCCCGCCTCGGTCGCGGCGGCCGTCGAGTGGTGGACCGGACTCACCGCGCGGGGCGGCGAGGGCATGGTGGTCAAACCGGCCGCCAACCTGGTCCGGGGCTCGCGCGGGCTGGTGCAGCCGGGGCTGAAGGTGCGCGGACGGGAATACCTGCGGATCATCTACGGCCCCGACTACTCCGAGGAACGCCACCTCTCCCGGTTGCGGAACCGGAGCCTCGGGCACAAGCGCTCGCTGGCGCTGCGGGAGTACAGCCTCGGCCTCGAAGCACTCGACCGGCTCGCTCGCGACGAGCCGATGTGGCGCGTGCACGAGTGCGTTTTCGGGGTGCTGGCACTGGAATCCGAACCGGTCGACCCTCGCTTGTAGACAGTCGGGCAGAAAGCGGCCGGGGTGTTTCCGCGGAAACACCCCGGCCGTTCTTCGCCGCCGCTTACGCGGTGTACGGCGACCGCTGCTCCAGCGACGGGCTCACGTCCGGATGCCGGCCCTCCTGGCCGGGCACCGGCGTGACCGTCGGAGCCTGCAGGTCCGTCTCCGATCGCCGCGCGACCCGCTCGTCCCGGTGCGCGATCGCGTCGGCCACGTCCTGCTCGCCGCGGATCCGGGCCAGCACGCCGAGGGTGACCGCGTGCGCCAAGGCCAGGATCAGCAGCAGCACGCCCAGCCGGCCGACCACGCCCGGCAGGTCGCTCCCGCCGATGTCGACGGTCGAGATCAAGGCCAGGATGCCCAGGGTCGCGAGGTGGAACAACACCGTCACCAGGCGGGTCATCGAGGCGCCGGCGCCCGGGTCCCCGTAGGCGCTGCCGAGATAACGGCGGCCGCTGCGGTAGATGATCTGGCCGTCCACCAGGACCAGCGCTATCCCGATCGCGAGGAACGAGAGGTATGCGTTGGTGCTCATGCCGGGTGCTCCTTTCCCTGCCGTGCTCCGATCCTCCGGTTACCCGTGGCGCCGCCCTGGAAACGGGCCGTTCGGGTGTCGCCCCGGCGCCCAGCGCGACGATTGGCCCGCCGCCGCGCGGGGTAACCCGGAACGCATGGTTCAGCGCGATGCGGACGGAACGGGTGTGCTGACCGCGGGTTCTCGCCTGGTGGAACTGCGGCTTTCGGCGGACACGGAGCTGCTGTTCCTGGCGCGGCTGGTGGCCGAGGACCTCGCCGTTTCGGCGGGGTTCGGCATAGCCGAAGCCGCCGACTTCCGGCTGGCCGTGGACGAGGCGGCCGCGGCACAGGCGCGGCGCGCGGACGACGGCGCGATGCTGGAATGCGCGTTCCGCTGCGCCGACGGGATGACCGTCACCGTCACCACCACCTCGTCGTGGGCGTTTCCGCCCGGACCGGACGAGGTCGGCTGGCACATCCTCCGCGCGCTCACCGATTCGCTCGACGCGTGGACCGAACCGGCGCCCGGCTCGGACGGCTGGCGGCTTTGCGTCCAGTTCGCCAAGGAGCCGCTGCACCTGCCGCACTGAGTTTCGCTTCCGCGCGGACGGGAACCCGGAGCGCATGCGCCGAGTGGACGAACTCCTCGCCGAATACGGCACGACGTTCGCCGAGGAAGCGGGGATCAAGCTGGCCGACAAACCGCAACCGCTGTACCGGTTGCTGGTCCTCGTCACGCTGCTTTCGACGCGGATCAACGCCGAGATCGCGGTCGCCGCCGCGCGCGAGCTTTCGCGTTCGGGTTGGCGATCCCCGTCCGCGATGCGCGATTCCACGTGGCAGCAACGCGTTGACGCTCTCGGCCGCGCCCACTACGTCCGGTACGACGAAAGCACTTCGCAGCATCTCGGCGAGGGTGCCGAATTCGTCCGCGACCGCTACGGCGACGACCTGCGCCGGATGGCCGACGCCGCCGACGGCGATCCTCGACGGCTGGAGAAGCTCGTCGCCGAGTTCCCCCGGATCGGCCCGACTGGCGCGCAGATCTTTTGCCGCGAAGCACAGGCGGTCTGGCCGTGGCTGCGCCCGTACTTCGATCGCAAAGCCTTGGACGGCGCGAAGAAGGCCGGTCTGCCCGCCGACCCGGAACGCCTGGCGAAACTGGTCCCCGGCGGCGACTCGGCCCGGCTGGCCGCGGCGCTCGTGCGGCGGAGCTTGCGGCGCTAGGCCGGGTGCTCCTCCACTCCCTCCCGCACGATCGCGACCGGACACGGTGCGTGGTAAGCCATCGCGTGGCTGACCGAACCCAGGAACGCGCCCCGCAGCGCACCGCGCCCGTGGCTGCCGACCACCAGCAGGGTCGCCGCTTCCGCGTGGTCCAGCAGCACCTCGGCCACGCTGCCGAGCGCGACCTCGCGCTGCACCACGACGTCCGGATGCCGCTCGGCGAGACCGGTCAGCGATTCCGCGAGCAGCCGTTCGCCTTCGTCCTGCGGGGTCTGCTGCCCTTCGCCGCCGGAGCGGGCCGGACCGAACACGTCTTCCGGCGGTTCCGACCACACGTGCACCGCGTGCAACGTGCAACCGTGCCGGTCGGCGAAGTCGTACGCGTACCGCACCGCTGCGACGCTGGCCGGCGACCCGTCCACGCCGACGACCACGCGCCGGGTCTTCTCGGACGAACGACGGACCACGACGACCGGGCGCGCGCAGGTGTGCACGACCTGCGAGGCCGTCGACCCGAGCAGCAACCGGGGCAGGGCGCCGCGCCCGGACGCGCCGACCACGATCAGCTCCGCCTGCCGCCCGATGTCCGCCAGCTCCCAGCTGGCGCGCCCGAACCGCACCCGGGTGCGCACCGGCAGCTCCGGCCGCTTCCGGCGGACCTCGGCCGCGATCTCGGACAGTTCCTTCTCCGCGTAGTCCACCACGGTCTGGTCGGCGACGATCTCGCCGGCGACCGGGGTGATGACGCCGGGCACGAAGTCGACGTTCGGCATCGGCGGCATCATCGTCCGCACGACGACCAGGCACGTCCCGAGCGCCTCCGCCTCGGCGGCGGCCCAGTCGACGGCCAGCCGGGCGCCGGCGGACCCGTCGTCCCCGACCACGACTCCCGGCTCGGCCTGATTCGCCTCGTCCATCACCGGCCTCCGTTCCCCGTGCGCGGCTTTCCCGGGAAGTACCCGGCCGCCCCGCGCGGCAATCGGGACCGTCAGCGCGGCTGGGGCGGCACGGGCGGCTCCGGCGGAGGCAGCGGACCCGGCCCCGGACGCGGCGGCGGGGCGGGCTCCGGCGGAAACGGCGGCACCGGCTCCGGCGGCGACGGGACGGGCTCCGGTCCGGGCGGCACGGGATGCACCATGACGGGCTCCTTCCTCAGTCGGCTCGAGTCCTCCATCCTGGCTACCCGGCCGACCGGTGTGGGACACCTCGGGGCGCGCCTCGGCCGTGCGGGAAGCTGAGCCGGGACTCCGCATCGGGCTGCAGTTGCTGGGGCGGAACCCGGCACCCGACTAGCGGCGACTGGACCGCTCCTCGACCGAGCGAAAAGCCGAGACTCCACCACGCGCGATCGCTGCCCGGCAGGCAAACCTGGCACCCGACCAGCGACGACCGCGCCACTCGGCTGCCCGTCAGCGCAGTCCGCCCCGCCCGGCACACCTCGGCTCGGCCCCACGGCCTCGACGGAAACCATCCCTGCCTCCGCAATGCGCCCACTGCCTAGCAGGCAACCCCGGCACCCCGACTGCGCGCGGGCACTATCGCCCAACCCGCGACGCCTCAGCTCCGCCCCTCGACCGCGCGAGAAACTGAGCAAGACCCCAGCCCGCGCAACCGCCGCCTAGCAGGCGAACCCGGCAATTCGACCGCTGGCCAGGCACCATCGCCCGGCCCGAGAGACTCAGCCCCACCCCTCTATCGCACAGGAAGCCGAGCCAAGACTCCGCATCGTGCACCCACTGTCCAGCAGCCGAACCCAGCACCTGACCAGCGCTGACCGGACCGTTCGGCTGCCACCCGGGCAGCGTCCGCCCGGTTCGGGCTCCCGCACCGGCGCAGGACCCGCCGGGGAAACACGAGCCAAGACTCCCCGCGAGACCCCTGCTGAGCAGGCAAAACCCAGCGCCGCCCGGACGGGTTCGGGCGGGACCGGCCGTCACACCGGGTCCGGCTCGCCCATCTCCGATACCGGGCCGTCCAGCTCGATGTGCCGGGAGGCGAGCGTCCCGGCCAGGTGCACCAGCTTGACGTTGAGCTGCTGCGATGTCCGGCGCAGCAGGTCGAACGCCTCGTCCGCGTCCAGGCCCCGGCGGGCCATGATGATGCCCTTGGCCTGGCCGATCACGTCGCGGCTGTCCAGCGCGCGGCGCAGCTGGGCCTGGTTCAGCTCGCTGCGGGTCACCGCGTCCGTTTCGGCGACCGCGAGGGTCGCGTGGCTGGCCAGGAGCTGCACGACGTCGCGGTCGGCGTCGGCCAGTCCGCCCGGGGCGCGCGAGTACAGGTTGAGCGCGCCGGAAAACCGCGACACGGTGTCGTCGACCAGCGCGGTCGCCAGCACCGAACGCCAGCCCAGCTCGGCCACCGCCGGGGACCACCGCGGCCACTGCTCGTCCCGGCGCAGGTCGGGGGTCTCGAGGAATTCGGGGCGGTCCGGGAGCGCGGCGTCGTGGCACGGGCCCTCGCCCAGCTTGTACTGCAGCCGGTCCAGTTCGGCGGCCTTCTCGTCGGTGTAGGCGGCGGTGTGGAAGTTCCCGTCCGGCGCGCGCAACGTGATCGACACCAGGTCGGCGGCGGGCACCAGCGATTCGGTGGCGTCCACGATCAGCTGCAGGACGTCGCCGACATTCCGCGCGGCCAGGAGCATCTCGGTCAGCGACCGGAACCGCTCGCCGGACGGCCGCAGCGATTCGTCCTCGAACGCCAGCGCCGCGGACGCCGAATCGGAGAACGGGACGCCTTCTTCTTCGAGCACCTGACGGGCCACGCCGCCCTCCCGGCAGGCGAACACCGCTTCGCTCGGCTGGGCGGTCTCACGCAGCGCGGCGAGGTCTTCGGGGGAGAACGAGGTCAGCTCGCTCAGCTCGAAGACCACCATCCGCGGCTCCGCGGCCAGCGCCTCGCCCACCTCGCCGCGCAACCCGGCCGGGTCGCCGCTCAGCCGCACCACGGCCGAATAGTCGACCGTCCCGCCGCTTCCGCCTTCCACGTTCGCCTCCCGCCAGCCCGGACTTTTCCAAGCCCCTGCCAACGTACCCGGATCCCCGGGGAAGCGGCAGCGGCCTCGCCTTCGGCCCAGCTCACGAGCACAACCACAGCCCGCCCCGGCGGAACCGCCAGAAGCCTCGCCTCCGCCCCGAGCTCGCCAACACAAACGGGACCAACCCAGGGAACCCGCAGCCTCGCCTCCGCCCTAGCTCCCCAACACAGTCACAGCCCAACCCCCGGGGAAGCGGCAGCCGCCTCGCCTTTGGACCAGCCCGCGAGCACAGCCGCGGCCCGACCCCGGCGAAACCAGCAGCACCCTCGCCATCCGCCCCAGCTCACAAACACAACCACGACCCAACCCCGGCGAAACCAGCAGCACCCTCACCATCCGCCCCAGCTCACGAGCACAATCACGGCCCGACCCCGCGCGGGGCCGGGCCGGGGGGCGTCGGGTCAGCCGACCTCGGCGGGCAGCGTCCGAGCGGCGGAACTCCCGCCGGCCGCGTCCGCGAGCCGTTCGACGATCCGCAGCTGCCGGTCGAGTCCGAGAACGCGCAGCGGCCGCAGGACCGCGCGCTGGGCGGCGACCAGGACGAACGCGATGCCGGCCGCGTCGGCCGCGCGGGCGGCTTCGGTCAGGACTTCCAGGCCGCTGACCGAGCAGAAGGTCAGGCCGGAGACGTCGAGGACCAGGACCGGCGGGCGCAGCTCGGTCTCGTCGGCCAGCACGCCGTGCAGCCGCTCGGTGGAACGCCGGTCCAGTTCGGCGGAGACCGCGACGACGGTCTCTTCCGCGGTAGCGGTGATCACGATTCTCGCCGGCGCACCCGGCAGGTAAGCAAGCGTTTCGCGCATTGAGCCCTCCTCGCGCGTGCGAGACCGGGCCGAATCGGGCGGCCCGGCCCTGGGCCCGGGGATCGGGCCGCATCGGGTCAAGCGACGGCACGTGGGCTGAACCGCTCCTGCACCGACCGTACCCCAGCCCGGCGCCCTCGACCAGCCCGAGCCGCGGTTCCGCCGAGGGCCCAAGGGCACTGTGGACGATCCGGACCCGCGCTCGCCGCCGGAACCCGTGCCGCACCTGGCGTTTGCGCAAGTCCACAATGGACCGGCCGGGCGCTTCGGCCCGCTCGAGGTTTCTCCCGGACAAGCCCGGGTACCCGAACAGCATGGCGACCACCCACGCGACCGCGAGCCCGGACTTGTCCGAACTGCCCCCGGCCGACATCCGCCCCCAGCGGGCGTCGGTCCGCGACACCGGGCGCATCGTCGCGCGGGTGGTCGCCCCCACCGTCGGCATCGGACTGATCAAACGCCGTCCGCGCGCGATGGCCGCGGCCCAGAAGCTGAACGTCGACCGCTCCGCCATCCGCCTGCTGCGCGAACTGCGCGAACGCTACGGACCCGGTCCGCTCGACCTTCCGGTTCCCGGCCGGTCGTTCCGTCTGGTGCTCGAGGCGAACCACGTGGGCTCGCTGCTGGCCGGCACGCCCACCCCGTTCAGCCCGGACACCGCGGAAAAAGACGCCGCGCTGCGCCATTTCCAGCCGCACGGCGTCCTGATCTCCAGCGGCGCCGACCGGGCCCGGCGGCGGAAGCTCAACGAGACTGTCCTCGAACCCGGCCGCGCCGCGCACGAACTCGCCGGCTCCTGGGCCGAAACCATCCGCACCGAAGCGCACGAAATGCTCTCCGGCTTCCCGGATCTCGACGCGACGCAGTTCACCGAGCACTTCTGGACGATCGTCCGCAAGATCGTGCTCGGCGGCGACACCACCGCCGACCGGCGCGTCACCGACCTGCTCGACCAGCTGCGGCTGAACGCCAACTGGGCGTTCGCGCACCCGCACCGCGAAGACCAGCGCCGCCAGTTCCAGTCCCTGCTCGACCGCCAGCTCGGCCTGGACCGCCCGGGCAGCCTCGGCGCGGCGATGGCGAAGCAACCGGCCGGCTCCGGCGCCGACCCGACCGGCCAGGTACCGCACTGGCTGTTCGCCTTCGACGCCGCGGCGATCGCGACCCTTCGCGCACTCGCCCTGCTCGCCACGCATCCGGACCAGCTGGCCGAAGCGCGCCGCGAGGTCGCCGAGGCGGATCTCTCGACGCCGCAACCGCTTCCGTACCTGCGCGCCTGTGTCCTGGAGTCGATCCGGCTCTGGCCGACCACGCCCGCCTTGCTGCGGGAAAGCACCGAGGACACCGCTTGGGGCCCGGCCGGAACGTCATTCCTGATCTACACGCCGTTCTTCCACCGCGACCCGGAAAACCTGCCATACGCGGATTCCTTCGTCCCGGACATCTGGCTCGACGGCCGCGCCGAAGCCAACCCCGCGCTCGTGCCGTTCAGCGCCGGACCTGGCGTGTGCCCGGGCCGCGACGTCGTGCTCTTCACCACCTCGACGCTGCTCGCGGCCCTGTTGCAGCAAGCGGGCTTCGCCGCGCGCGGCAGTGCCGCCGGACTCCAGCCGGGGAAGCTCCCCGCGACGCTGAACCACTTCGGCATCCGGTTCGCGCTCTCCTGAGACCGCGAAACGGCGAGCAGCCACCGATCGTGGCTGCTCGCCGTTCGCGTAGTCCTTACTTCAGCCGCTCGAGCAACGCGTCGCAGAACGCGGGCAGGTCGTCCGGGTTCCGCGACGTGATCACGCCGTCGTCGGTCACCACCTCGCGGTCGACCCACTCCGCGCCGGCGTTGCGCAGGTCGGTCCGCAGCGACGGCCACGACGTCACCGTCCGGCCCCGGGCCAGCCCGGACTCGGCGAGCAGCCAAGGCCCGTGGCACACGGCCGCGACCGGCTTGCCCGCGGCGGCCGTTTCCCGGACCAGCGCGACCATCGGCTCGCTGGTGCGGATCTTGTCCGGCGAATACCCGCCGGGCACCACGACCGCGTCGAAGTCGCTCGCGGACACGTCGTCCACCGCTTGGTCGGTCGTGATTTCGGTGCCGTGCAAGGCGGTGAGCTTCTTGCCCTTCGCCAGGCCGACCACCACCGGCTCGTGCCCGGCGGAGCGCAACCGCTCGCACGGCACCCGGAATTCGTCGTCCTCGGTCATTTCGTCCACGAGCACTGCCACGCGGGCCATGCTGTTCTCCTTTCTGCACGGGTTCGCTGCCGCGCCGGTTACCCGCCGTCCGGCCGGGCCATGCCCGCTGTGCGGTGTCCCACGACAACGTCGCGCCACCGCGGGGAAACGGCGTCAGCCGGGACGGTCGACGTCGCCGCGCCACGCACCCGTTTCGCGTCCGCGCCGCTCGATGAACTGCTTGAACCGCAGCAGGTCCCCCTTCACGCGCCGGTCGAGAATCCCGAGCTTGTCCGCGGCGTGCTCGGCGAATCCCTCGGGATCGAGGTTCATCTGCGCGATCACCCGGGTCTTGGCGTCGCCCAGCCGGCGGAACGTGATCACTCCGGCGTGGTCGGGGCCGGAATCGGAGCGCCACGCGACCCGCTCGTCCGGATGCTGCTCGGTGATGGTCGCGTCGAACTCCCTTCCGACGCCGCCGAACCGGGTGACCCAGTGCGTGTGCGTCGCGTCGAGCTGCCGGATCTCCTCAACGCCCTCCATGAACTCGGGGAACGATTCGAACTGCGTCCACTGGTTGTAGGCGGTCGACACCGGCACGTCGACGTCCACGATTTCGGTGACGGTGCTGCTCATTCGCTCCTCCTCGCGAGCGGGTACCCGGCCCGGGTGCCCGGGGCGCGGCGGGGCGAAACGGGCGCGATTGCCCGGCCGCGCTCCGGGTACCCGTCCTGCGGAAAGGAGGCCGCCCATGCGAGTCGTGATCGTCGGCGGCGGGTTCGCCGGATACCACGCGGCGCAGCAGCTGCTGCGGACCCTCGGCGACCGCGCCGAGATCGTCGTGCTGAACCCGACCGACTATTTCCTGTACCTGCCGTTGCTGCCGGAGGTGGCCAGCGGGATCGTCGACCCCCGGCACGTCGCGGTGTCCATTCCGGACACTCTGCGCGGCGTGCGGCTGGCCCTGGGCACGGCGGAGTCGGTCGACTTCGACGCCCGCACCGTGACCTACACCGACCCCGAAGACCGCGAACGGAAACTGGAGTACGACCGGCTGATCCTCGCCGCGGGCAGCGTCAACAAGCTGCT
Source organism: Amycolatopsis orientalis DSM 43388 (assembly GCF_000411975.1). Taxonomy (GTDB): domain Bacteria; phylum Actinomycetota; class Actinomycetes; order Mycobacteriales; family Pseudonocardiaceae; genus Amycolatopsis; species Amycolatopsis orientalis_D. The sequence continues at coordinate 27,015 of NZ_ASXG01000196.1, read as the reverse complement.
GCCGATCCCCGGCGTCGCCGAATGCGCGCACGGTTTCCGCGGCCTGCCCGAGGCGCTGTACCTGCGCGACCACGTCACCCGCCAGATCGAGCTGGCCGCCGCGACCGACGACCAGGCCGAGCGCGACGCCCGGTGCACGTTCGTCGTCGTCGGCGCGGGCTACACCGGCACCGAGGTCGCCGCGCAGGGCCCGGAGTTCACCGCCGCCCTCGCGCGCCGCCATCCCGAACTCGAGGGGCAGCAGATCCGCTGGCTGCTGCTGGACATCGCCGAACGGGTGCTGCCCGAACTGGACCCCCGGCTCGGCGCCACCGCGGACCGGGTGCTGCGCGAGCGCGGCGTCGAGGTCCGGATGAAGACGTCGGTGGACCAGGCGGACGTCAAGGGCGTCACGCTGACCACCGGCGATTCCGTCCCGACGCACACGCTCGTGTGGTGCGTCGGCGTCCGCCCCGATCCGCTGGTCTCCGACCTGGGCCTGGAAACGGTCAAGGGCCGGCTGGTGGTCACGCCGGAACTGAACGTGCCGGGCCGGGACGACGTGTTCGCCTGCGGCGACGCGGCAGCCGTGCCGGACCTGACCCGGCCCGGCAAGACTACCCCGATGACCGCGCAACACGCACAGCGGCAAGGAAAGCTGGCCGGGAACAACGTCGCCGCCTCGCTCGGCGTCGGCCGCGCCCGCCGGTACCGGCACCACGACCTGGGCTTCGCGGTCGACCTCGGATCGGGCCAGGGCGCGGCCAATCCGCTGCACGTCCCGCTCGCCGGCCTGCCCGCGCGCCTGGTGACCCGCGGCTACCACCTGCTGTCCCTGCCGGGAAACCGCCTGCGCACGGCCGCCGACTGGGCGCTGGAAAAGGTCGGCCGGCGGCAGACCGTGCAGCTGGGCCTCGTCCGTTCCGGCGCGGTGCCGCTGGACACCGCGTCGCCCGAGCTGCCCCGGACCCGGTGAGCGGTCCCGAAACACGGGAGGAAGAATCCTCAATGGACACTCAAGAACTGCGCGCACTGCTGACCGACGGGCCGTTCGTCTCGGTGCACTTCGACGAATCGCACGACACCGAGGACGCGGCGAAGCAATTGCGGCTGCGGCTCAAGGAGATCGAGGCCGCGCTCGAGGACCAGGGCGCGGACCGGCCGAGCGTCGAGGCCGTCCTGCGCACCGTGGAGGAAAGCTCTCCGCCGGTCGGCAAGGCCGGGCGCACCATCGTCGCCGCGCACGGCGCCGTCCTGCTGGACCGGCGGCTCGCGGCTCCGCCGCCGGCGCAGGAGGCGCGGTTTTCCGAGCTGCCCTACTTCCTGCCGACCGTCAGCCACCTCGACGAAACCCCCGCGCACCTGGTGGTGCTCGTCGACCGGACCGGCGCGGACATCGAGGTGCACCGGCCGGACGGCAGCGTCGAGACCGAGACCGTGCACGGCCAGGAGCATCCGGTGCACAAGGTCCGCGGCGGCGGTCCGGCACACCGCGACATCCAGTCGCACGCCGAGCAGACCGCGCACAACAACCTTTCGGAAGTCGCCGACCACGTCGCGAAGACAGCCGAGCGCGTGCGGCCGCGCGCGATCGTCCTGGCCGGTGAGGTCCAGGCGCGGACGGAACTGCGTGAGCGGCTGCCCGAACCGGCCCGGTCGCTCGCCGCGGAGGTCGACGCGGGCAGCCGGGCCTCCGGGGCCGGCCGCGACGAACTGGACCGCGCGGTGCACGAACTGCTTACCGGGCAACGCTTGCGCGAGCTGGACGACTTGGCCGAACGCTTCCGCGCCGAGGCGTCCCGCGACTCGGCGTTGGCGGTGACCGGCTTGTCCGCCGTCACCGCCGCGCTGGCGGAGGCGAACGTCGCGACGCTGCTGGTCGGCGACTCCGGCGAGGCCAGCGTGTACACCGGTGCGGAACCGGCTCAGGTCGGCGTGGCGCAATCCCGGCTGGACGCGCTCGGAGTCGAAGACCCGGCCCGGCGGCGCGCGGACGAGGCCCTGCCGTACGCGGCGGTGGCGGTCGGCGCGGACGTCGTGGTGATGGACGAGCGGCTCGACCTGACCGACGGATTCGGGGCGCTGCTGCGGCATCCGTGACGCATGGCTGGGCCCGGGTGTTCCGGCGCCCGGGCCCAGTTTTCGCCTGCGGCGCTCACCGCAATGCGGGCAACAGCTCCTGTTGCGCGAACCTCATGAAGTCGGGCTGATGCTCCGGTCCGCCGATCTGGACCAGCGCCAGATCCGTGAACCCCGCCTGCGCGAACTGCTTCGCCGCGTCCACAATGGGCCCGGCGTCCGGACCGCACGGGATCCCGGCCGCCACGTCTTCTTCCCGCACGTACTGGGTCGCCGCGTCGAACGCCTGGGTCCCGGGCAGCTCCGCGTTCACCGGCCAGCCCGAGCCGAACCACCGGAACTGCTCGTGCGCCCGCCGGATCGCCGCCCCGCGGTCCCGGTCCCAGCTGACCGGCAGCTGGCCGATCTTCCGCGTCGGCGGCCCGAGCCGCTCGTGGTCCCATTCCGTGCACAGCTCCGCTTTCGGTTCGACCGCGACCATCGCGTCGGCCACCGGTGCGAAGCGCTTCACCGATTTGGAACCGGACACGGCGATCGCGATCGGCACGCGCGTCGGCGACAGATCCCACAACTTCGCCCCGTCGGCGCGGTAGTGCTTCCCGGTGTAGGTGAACGTGCCGCCGTCGAACAGGCCGCCGATGATCTGGACGGCCTCGGCGAGCCGGTCGTGCCGCACCGACACCGACGGCCAGCCCATGCCGACGACATGTTCGTTCAGGTTCTCCCCCGCGCCGAGCCCGAGGGTGAACCGGCCGTCGGACAACAGCTGCACCGTCGCGGCCTTCTGCGCGACCACCACCGGGTGGTACCGCATCGTCGGGCAGGTCACGAGCGTCATGAGTTCGAGCTGTTCGGTCGCCTGGGCCACCGCGCCGAGCACGCTCCAGGCGTACGGCGCGTGTCCCTGTTCGGCCAGCCACGGCGAATAGTGGTCGCTGCAGGCCGCGAAGTCGAATCCGGCCTGCTCGGCGCCGGTCGCGCAGGCGACCAGCTCGCGCGGTCCGGTCTGTTCAGTCATCAAGGTGTAGCCGATGCGCATGTTCTCCCCGTTCGACGGCCTGTTCTTGTGGCGGCGCCAGCGCGTGCGGCCGCCCCGGAACCTCTTCCGCCGCCCGGTTACCCGGTCCGGGCCGGGTTCACCCGCGGCGTCCGTCCGAAGGGGACCCCGCCCTGGTCAGGCCCCGGCCACCGCCGCCTCGACCGTCGGGTACAGCGGCAGGGTCCGCTCGAGCCCGGTGAGCTGGATCGGCCGCAGGCTCGCCCGGCTGGACGCGACGATCCGCAGGCTGGCCCGGGACGCCTCGCGCTGGCTCAAGGTCACCAGCGCGGTCAGTCCGGCCGAGGCCAGGAATTCCACCGCGGCGAGGTCCACCACCACGACCGGCGGGGCGTCGGCGAGTGCCTCGTCGACCGCGGCGGTCAGCAGCGGCGCGGTGATCATGTCGACCTCGCCGTGCACCGCCAGCACCGCGGCCGGGGGCCGGTCCGCCCGCTCGACGCGGAACTCGCGCGCCGGGTCGGTGCTGGGTTCGGTCGGCTCGTCCATCGTCACGGTCCCGTCGTCGGTCGCTCGTGCCCCAACCGGGCAGGCGGCCTGTTGCGCGGCCGCCACCCCCATGATGCCCATCCAGCCGTGCCCGTGCAGGCGGGGCGGGCAATCAGCCGCTTCGTCCGGTTTCCCGCCGTCTCGGCGGCCCCGCGGTTCGTTGCTCCAGGCGCCGGAGTGCTTTCCTTCTTCTCGGGCAATGCGGTGAACAATTTACCGAATCCTCCCCGAATAGCCACGGTCCGGAATTGACTCCCGCAGCGATGTTTCACTCGACCGAGTGAGGGTATCCGGGAGTGAGCACGCCACTTTCCCCACCGAGAGAAGGAAGACGAGGTTCTCCCCGTGATTGTTCTCGGCGTCATTCTGCTCGTGATCGGGTTCATCACCTCGATCCAGATTTTGTGGAGCATCGGGATCGCCCTGGTGGTGATCGGCGCGGTCCTGGCGGTGCTCGGCGGGACCGGACGCCGCATCGGCGGCCGCGCGCATTGGTACTGATCCGCGACAAAGGAAAAATACGGCCGAGGCTCCGGGACGGTTCCCGGAGCCTCGGCGAGCGTTTGTTTCAGGCGAGCGCCGCCAGTTCCCGCGCTGCCTGCACCGTCGTCAAATCCCGTTCCCGGGCCCGCGACAACACCGTTTTCGCCGTGTCGCCGATCGCGTCGATCTTCGCATTGGCCGCCGCCTCGTCCATGCCGAGTTCCTCGCGGCCGACCGCGTGAATGATCCCGCCCGCGCTCGCGACGACATCCGGAATCCACGTGATTCCGCGGTCCCGCAACACGATCGCGACGTCGTCGGCGACGAGCTGGTTGTTCGCCGGCCCCACGATCAGCGACGCGCCGCAAGCCGCCGCCGACTCGACCGTCAGCACTCCGCCGGCAGCAGCGGGGACGAGGACATCCAGCGGTTCGCGCACCAGATCTCCGGTGGTCCAAACGGCACCGAGCCGCTCGGCGACCGGCCGAAGCCGGCTGTCGACGTCGGTCACGACCACCTTCGCGCCGCGTTCGAGCAGCGCTTGGCAAATGAGCCGGCCGACGCTCCCGAACCCGATCAAGCCCACCCGCAACCCCGAGACCGATCCTGGCGCCACCCCGGCCTGAAGCGCCGCCAGCACTCCCCTCGCGGTGGCCGCGCTCGACGTCCCGCTTCCGCCTTGGTCCTCCGGACGGCAGAACGCCCAGCCGTGCGCTAGCCGGTGGATCTCCGCCATGTCCTCGGACGTCGACCCGATGTCCGGCCCGGTGCGATACCGCCCGCCCAGCGCGGCGATCGCCTCGGCGATGTCCGCGATCAGCTCGGGCCGGCGCGCCGGATCCCACCCGTGCGGGGGCAGCGCCGCCACGGTTTTTCCGCCCCCGTGCGGAAGCCCGGCCAGCGCGCACTTCGTCGTCATCGCCGCCGACAACCGCAGTGCGTCATCCACTCCGTCCCGCCACGACGGATACGCCTTGATCCGGCACCCGCCGATCGCCGGACCCCGCGCGGTCGAATGGATCGCGACGGCGATCGCGACCCCCGACCGCGGGCCGCGGACGACCCGCAGTGCTTCGCCGGAGAAACTCTCTGTTCGGTTCACCTCGGCGATCTTGCCGCCTACATCGTCTTGCTGGCGTTCTAGCGGTGATATGTTCGGCAAATGAGCGAAACTCCGAACCTGGATCGGATCGACAGTCTTCTCGTCCGCGAACTCCAGCAGGACGCCCGGATCCCGATGCGCGACCTGGCCGAGCGCGTCGGCGTCGCCGCGTCGACCTGCTCCGACCGGATCGGGCGGCTGCAGGCCCGCCAGGTGCTGACCGGATTCCACGCCGAGGTCGACCTGCCCGCGTTAGGCAGGTCGGTGCAGGCCATGGTGTTCGCCCAGATCCGCCCGCTCAGCCAGCCGATCATCGACCGCTTCCGTCGCGACGCGCTCGCCATGCCGGAGGTGATGGCCGTCTTCGTCCTGGCCGGCGGCGACGATTTCCTGCTCCACGTCGCGGTTCCGGACGTCTCGCGGCTGCACACGTTCCTCGTCGAGGACCTGAGCAGCCGCAAGGAGGTCGTGCAGTTCCGCAGTTCGATCGTGTTCGACCACCGCCGGAAACGCGCGATCGAGAACCTCGCCGGGGAGCGGTGACCGGCTCGCCGCGACGGTCAGCCCAGCTCTGCCTCCGGGCGGATCTCGACGGCCGTCCCCGGCTGGTGCAGTTCCAGCACCACCAGTTCGTTCTTCCCCTTCCGCCACAACGACTTCGGCGCGTACAGCGTCTTCTGCGGCCCGATTTTCCAGTACCGGCCCAGGTTGAAGCCGTTGAGCCACACCACGCCCTTCTCCCAGCCGGGCAGGGCGACGAAACCGTCCGCGGGCTCGGCAACGGTCGCGGTCGCGCGGTGGAACGCCGGACCGGCCCCCGGGGCGCCCGAGGAGAACTGCAGCTGCGAGAGGTCGTCCAGCGGCAGCGGGCGGATCTCCCAGCCGAACAGTTTCTGCTGGGTGTTCGTCGCGACCCAGCCGTCGATCCCCTTGCGATCGGCCAGGTACGGGCCGTAGTTCACCCGTCCCATGGCATCGACCAGGACGTCCAGCCGGGTCCGCGGTTTCTCCAGTTTCAGGTCCAGGGTCGCGTCCGGACGGTTGCGATCCAGGACGCCCAGCTGCACACCGTCGACGAACACCAGCGCCCGGTCCGCCAGGCCGTGAATGCTGAGCGGACCGGAATGCGGCCCTTGCACAGTCGTGCGGTAGTGGATCAGGCCGGTCGACTGGCCGAGCCGTTCCATGGACACCGGCTGCGCGGAGCGGACCGCGGTGGACAACACCGGCAGTGAGTCCACAAGGGACACCGACTCGAACGGAGTGACGGTTTGCGCGGCCAGGCGCGGCGAGCGAGCGGGCGGCGGGACTACGGGTTGCTTGGTGTACTTGGTGAGCACCGCCTGCAGCGCGGCGAACTTCGCGCCGACGTCGCCTGCCTCGCCGACCGGAGAATCGTAGTCGTAGCTGGTCACGGTGGGCTGGTATTGGAGGCCGGAGGTGTTGGCGCCGGCGGTGAAGCCGTAGTTGGTGCCGCCGCAGGCCATGTACAAGTTCACCGACGCACCAGTGGCCAGCAGCTGGTCGAGGTGGGCGGCGGTTTGCCGCGGATCGGTGGTGTGGTGCTGCTCGCCCCAATGGTCGAACCAGCCGTCCCAGTATTCGGCCATCATCACCGGGGCACCGGGGCGGAACGCTTTCAGCGCGGCGATGCTCGGAGCCGGATCGCCGTCGCCGGTGCCGGTTTCCAGAGTGCCCGGCAATTCGCCGAAGCGCATGAAGAATTCGGACGCACCGTCCGCGACGAAAAGCAGGCTGGTCATTCCGCGGGCCCGCAGGCCGTCCCGCAAATGCGCGAGATAGCTCGTGTCGTTGCCGTAGCTGCCGTATTCGTTTTCGATTTGCACGGCGACGATCGGCCCGCCGTGCTGTGCTTCGAGCGGGACCAGCTGCGGGATCAGCTGGTCGTACCACGCGTCGACGGCTTTGAGGTATGCCGGATCGGCGCAGCGCAGTTCCATGTCCCGGTCCGCGAGCAGCCAGGCGGGCAGCCCGCCGAACTCCCATTCCGCGCAGATGTAGGGGCTCGGCCGGACGATCACCTGGAAACCGAGCTCCCCGGCCAGGCGGATGAACGCCGCGAGATCGCGGTCTCCGCGGAAATCGGCGCGGCCGGGCTTCGGCTGGTGGAAATTCCAGGCGACATAGGTTTCGACGGTGTTGAGGCCGAGCGCTTTCAGCCGCGACAGCCGGTCGCGCCACTGGTCCGGGCGCAGCCGGAAATAGTGGATGGCTCCGGAGACGATCTGGAACGGCTTGCCGTCCAGCAAGAACCGGTCGCCGGACACGCTCAGCCCGCGCCGGCCGGCCGCGCCGGCCGGTCCGGCGAACACCGTGCTGGCGGCGACCGCGGCCGCACCGCCGAGGAAGCTCCTCCTGCTCACGTGCATCCCTCCCCCCTTCAGCCGACGGTCGCCGCGCGGACCTGGACGAGGAACGTGTCGAGCACGCCGTCGCCGACGAGCGCCTGCCGCACGCCCCACCGGTTGCTGTTGCCGGTCTTCACCGCTTCCGCCCGCGTGACCAGCGCGTCCGCGGCTGCGGTCAGGCGCTGGGCCGTGGCGTCGTCGCCGCGGGTGGCGGCGGCGAGTGCGTCCAGCCGGGTGACCATCGCGTCGCCCCAGAGCGCGGTCGCGTCCAGCCACGGACTCGCCTCGCCGACGAACGCGCTCTCGACCGCGCCGCCCCGGATTACCGAGGGAGCGCTGCGGATCTGTTCGGCATACGAACGCAGCTTGCCCAACGCGCGGTGATCGCCGGCGTTCCACTGCTGCCAGAAATCGGCGACCTTGGCCGCGAGGACCGGCGCCTGGGGCTGCCACGGCGTGGGGCCGAACACGGGCGCCAGGTGTTCGAGATCCGCGAACACCTTCAGCGCCGCGGTCGCGCGCGCGTCACCGCCGGCGAGCCGGGCCAGCGCCTGCGGCCACGACCGCTCCGGCGAGTAGCCCGCGTCGTTCCAGGAGAAGTCGGCGACCCCGAACTCGGCGACCTCGCTGGCCGCTTCCTGGTTCATCGGATTGGAGACGATCCCGTTGAGATACTTCGACAGCCCCGCTTCGCGATGCGCGTACGGCGCGAGCAGCAGCCGCCCGGCGGACTGCTCGTAATCGTTGACCGGATAATTGTCCCAGAGGAACACTTTCCGTCCGTACACAGTGGACACCTGCTGAGCTTCGTCGTTCGTCACGCTCGGCGGGACGACCGCGGTGCCGGTCCATTGCACGACGACGGACGGGTCGAGATTCTCCCGCAGCTGCGTCTTGTACGGCGAATCCTTCAGGTCGCTGTACTCCGTCGGCACAGTCTGCAAGGGACGGACGCCGTCGTGCGTCTTGACGAAGTTCTCGGTGATCTCGTTCAGCAGCGAAACCTGCGCCTTGCCCGCGGCGGCTTGGCCGGGCGCGCCGAACGCCGTCTGGTCGCCGGCGCAATTCCACTTGGTGTACGAGATGTCGTCGAACGGCAGCGAAAACGAGCGCACGCCAAGGTCGTACACCGCCTGGAACTTCGCCTTCACCGCCGCGACGTCCTGTGGCGACGAGAAGCAGATCGAGACGCCGGGCGACAAGGCGTAGGTGAAGTCGACGTGGTTCGCGTTCGCGGTCCGCACCAGCTTGCCGAGCGCGTCCAGCTCCTGCTGCGGATACGGGTCGCGCCACTGCGCGCGCAGATACGCGTCGTCTTTCGCGCTGTAGATGTACGTGTTCGCTTTGGTCTCGCCGAGGAACTCGAGCTGCCGCACGCGGTCGTCGTTCGTCCACGGTGGACCGTAGAAGCCCTCGATGGATCCCCGCAGCGCCATGTTCGGCCAGTCGCGCACCGCGACACCGCTCGCCGCCCAGCCGGGTCCTTTTCGGGCAAAGAGCTGCCGCAACGTCTGCACGCCGTAGTATTGCCCGGCCCCGTCGCGTCCGTTGATGGTCACGCCATCGCGTCGCACGGCGAGCGAATAGCCCTCCGCCTGCGCCGGTGCGTCCCCGCCGTTGCCGAGCCGGATGGCGAACCCGCGCTGCGGACCCGTGCTGATCTTCTTGACTCCGTGCTGTTTCAGCAAGGAAGTCAGCAGGTCTTTCGCCGGGCCATCGGTGGTGCCGTCGGTAACCAGCACCACCGAGGACGGCAGCGGCACATCGGCACTGTCGCGGCTGATCTGTTGCGGCGTAGGAGAAACAACCGGTATGGAACCTGGCTCGGCAGAAGCCGGTTGGACGATGGCGAGGGCTGTCGTCGCGACGACAGCGGCGAGCCAAACTCTGCGGCGTAGAGTCATGACTTCCTCTCAGGCGGCGGGGACAGTGCGGTACAACGCGAAGGTGGCCAGGTACGGCGTCGCTCGCGATTGCGTGACGACAACGCGCAGCTGGCGGGCGGTGATCGGCGACGGGAGGGTGACGAGCCGGTTGGCGCCGATCGTGGTCACGGTCGCGATCGTGCGCCAGGAACCGTCCACTTCGGCCTGTACGGTCGCGCCTTCGACGTGCTGGCCGCGGGTGATGTCCTCCCCCAGCCGGATCTGGTCGAAGGTGGCCGCCTTCGGCAGCACGACCTGCATCGTGCCGGTGAGCGCATCGTGCGGCGGCGACCACGACGTGGCGAGGGAGGAATCCGTGACCGCGTTCAGCCCGCGCGCGCCGGCGGCGAGGTTCTGCGCCTGCGTCTTCGCGACGGCCTGTCCGAAGGACGCCAGCGCGGCGGCATCCGCCGGAGCGACCCGGCCGTCCGGACCAGGCGGAACGTTCAACAGCAGCGATGCGTTGCGTCCCACCGACGCGCGGTAGAGATCGACGAGCTGCGCGGGCGTCTTCGGCTGTTCGTCCGGGTGATAGAACCAGCCCGGCCGGATCGATACGTCGGCCTCGGCCGGCGCCCATTCCAGGTACCGCACGGACGGGTCGGCGAGCACCTGCCGCGATCCGAGGTCGGCGCCCTCCGCACCGCCGACGAACAACTCCTCGTTGTGGGCGGTGTTCGGGTCTGCGGTGGTCGGCAGCGCGCTCCACTCGGTCTCGCGGGCTTGGCCCTTCTCGTTGCCGACCCAGCGCACCCCCGCCGGTCCGGCGAACGTGACCGTGTCCGGCGACAGCGCGTGGATCATCCGGAACCAGGTCGGGAAATCATAGGTTTCGCTGATTCCGTTGCCGCGCCAGGGGTTCGCCCCGTCCAGCCAGAGTTCGTCGATGGGCCCGTACTCGGTGAACAGCTCGTAGATCTGGTTCAGGTAGTAGGTGTTGTAGTCGTCTTCGGCGACGGTGAACTCCGGCAGTTTCCCGGCCGCGAGGGCCGCGGCCCGGTCGTCGTCCGGAACCAGGGACGGGATGGTCCGGACCTTCGCCGCGCTGCCGGTCCCGTACCTTCCCTGCCCGGCAGGCGTGTTCGCGCGGTCGTCGTAAGTGGCCTGCTCCTCGATGCTCAACGGCTGTCCGGCGGCGACCTTCGCCTCAACCCGTTTCACCTGGTCCGCGAAGAACTGCGCGGGCAGTTCCGCGCCGTCCGCGGGCGACAGGTACACGCCGACTTTCAGCCCGGCTTTCCGCGCGGAGTCGACGTAGTCCCGCAGGATGTCCCCGCGCGGGTTGGCACACCCGGCCGCCCGGACCTGCCAGTACGCAGAAGGATCCTTCGCCCGCTCGTTCTGCGCCTCGGCGCGAGCCTTGGCCACCGCGTCGTCGGCGCACCCCGGCGCGACCCACCACGGACTCGCGACCACGGAATGGTTCGTATAGCGCGTCGGATAAAGGACAAACCCGTCGTGATGCTTCGCGGTCAGCATCACCTGCGTCACGCCGGCCGCCTTCATCGACCGCATCCACTGGTCGGTGTCGACCGCGCTGGGCGCGAAGGTCGACTCCTTCTCCGCGCCGGACCCCCACTCCCGGTCGGTGAAGGTGTTCATGCCGAAGTGCGTGAACGCGGTGACCGGCCGCTGCTGCCAAGCGATCTGCCCGGACCGCGGCACCGTCGCGGCGGCCTTGGCGAGGATCCGGTCCATCCCGTCGCACGAGAGCACGGTCTGGATCGCCGCCGGCCGGATCGGCCCGTGACAGGCGGTGGTTTCCGGCGCGGCGGGAGCAGCCGTCCCTCCAGCCGCCAGTACCGCGGCAAGCGCCAGGCTCGCGGGAATCGACACGGCGGTCCTCCTGTCGGATCCGTGACCGAACGGTGACGGCCGGGAGCGTAAGTCGCGCATCCATCGGATGTCTAGACCTAATCGGCGGAGGCGGCGCCGCTTTCACCCGAGCGCCGAGGCTTGGATCAGCGCTGTTCCAAGCCTTCTGGCCGGAGATGTGCGCTGTCCGCGGGCGAGGTTTAGTGATCTGATGGATCGTCGGCTGCGGCCCCAGTGATTCCCGCCGAAGAGGACGGGCCGTGGCCCTTGGCACTGCGCACGGGAGGACGGCGGGTTGGCAGGAGACCAAAGCACTTCGTTGCCTCGGAGTGGCCTTCCGGTTTGACCCGCCGCACTCCCTGCCGATCTTCCGATCCGGCCAGCGGGGCGGGCTCGGACGAGCGGAGGGCGCGTCAGTCGCGGTCGCGGCCCAGCCCGCGCAGATGCCGCCCGCTTTCCATGTGCTCCAGCAGCAAGGCTTCCACGGTCTCGACGTCCCGCCGCGCGATCGCCTCGTACAGCTCCCGGTGCTCCCCCGCGACCCGCTCGAGGTCGTCGTGCTGGCCCAGCAGCCACCGCATCCGGCTGCGCAGCGTCAGTTCCAGCTCGTTGAGCAGTTCGTTGCCCGCCATCGCCGTCACGGCTTCGTGGAAGTCGGCCGCCGCGCGGCGGGCCGTCACCGCGTCCCCGGCGGCCGCCGCGGCGGTTTCCTCCTCCAGCGCGGCGCGGAGCTTCTCCAGCCCGGCGCGCGAATGGCGGGTCGCCGCGAGCTTGAACGTCAGGACTTCCAGCGCCGCGCGCACTTCCTGCAGGTCCGCGATGTCGCTCGCGGTGAACTCCCGCACCACGGCCCAGGTCCGCGGCCGCGGGGTGACCAGGCCTTCCGCGACCAGCGTTTTCAGCGCGTCCCGCACCGGGACCCGGCTCACGCCCAGGTCCGCGGCGAGATCGCGTTCGACGAGCTTGCTGCCCGGTTTGCGGACTCCGTCCAGGATCTCGTCCCGGAGCTGCCGGACGACCCGGTCGGTTTCGGATTCGACACCCCGTTCTGCTGCCATCCGGCCATTCTCGCACCACCGCCCGACCGTCCACTGTGGCCGGTGCGTTCTCCGCGCGGTTCCGGCTTCCGCCCGCACGCCGGGCTCCGCCGTCAGAAGTGCGTGCCGCCGTCGATGCGGATCTCGGTGCCGGTGATGAACGCGGCGTCCTCGCTGGCCAGCATCGCGACGACCGACGCGACCGTCTCCGGACCGGCGAAACCCTGGCCCAGCGCGGGAAGCAGCTTGCCGAGCAGGGTGAAGTCGGCGTCCTCGGGGAAGCCCGGGCCGACACTCTGCTTGCTCTTGCCGCTGCCGTCGGTCATGCCCGACGAGATCGAACCGGGCTGCACCGCGGTGAACCGGATGCCGTCCTTCGCGTATTCGGACGCCAGCGCGTGCGTCATCGACTGGATGCCGCCCTTGCTCGCCGCGTACGCCGCCATGTACGGGTGCGCGAACATCGCCGACGTCGAACTGAAGTTGACCACCGCGGGCGCGGAGCCCTCGCGCAGCGCCGGGATCGCCTCGCGGATCACCAGGAACGTGCCGACCAGGTTGACGCGCAGGACCTGTTCGAACGCCTCGAGCGGCATCTCGTGGGTGTGCGCCGACCGCAGGATGCCCGCGGCGTTGACCAGCGCGTCCAGCCCGCCCAGCTGCTCGACCGCTGTCGCCACCCCGGCCTTCACCGACGCTTCGTCGGCGACGTTCACGACCACGGTGCTCAGCCGGTCCGCCGCGTCGCCCGCCTTCTCGACCGTGTCCGCCAAGCCCGCTTCGCTCACGTCCGCGGCGACGACGCGCCCGCCCTCGGCCAGCATCCGCAGCACCGCCGCCTGCCCGATGCCCGAGCCCGCTCCGGTGACCAGCACGCGGCGTCCTTCGTAACGGTTCATGATCCGCTCCTCTCATCTTCTGTCAGCTTACGCCTTGATGGCAGACTGTGCCACTATGACGAACCCTGCACCGTTGCGGTAACGTGGCCGCGTGAGCGGAAAGCCCCAGACCCTGACCGAACGGCGCAAAGCGGCGACCCAGCTCGACATCGCCCGCGCCGCCGCGCGCCTGTTCACCGAACACGGCGCACAGGGAACGACGGCGGAAGCGATCGCCGCCGCCGCGGGCGTCGCGCCGCGCACCTTCTACCGCTACTTCCGCACGAAAGAGGACGCGGTCGCCCCGCTGCTGGTCGTCGGCGCCGATTCGTGGCGAGACCACCTCGCGTCGACCCCCGAAGGAACGCCGCTGCTGAAGGCGGTCGAGGACGCGATCCACAAGACGATCTCCGCCGCCGACGCCGCCCCGGAATTCAGCTGGACACGCGGATTGCTGCGCGCCGCGAGCGGGGACGATTCAGCACTGGCGGCGGTGTGGCACCGGGTCAACGGCGAGTCCGAGACCCGCCTGCGGCCGGTACTGGCGCGACTGGCTCCGGAGACGGACGAGGTGACGGTGCACCTGGTCGCCGCCGCGGCGACGGACGCGATCCGGATTGCGCTGGAGATCTGGGCGAGGACCGAGGAAAAGACGGCACCGGTGGAGCTGGCGGTTCGGTGTTTCCGCGGATTGTCCGCCGGACTCGCGAGCGCCGAGCAGGGTTAGCGCCCGGGAGCAGCACTCACGAACCTGCCGGTCCGCGGAAGCGGGCTACGCAACCAACACCGTCGCATCGGACCTTCCGGCCTCGCGCGACTTTCAACGCGCGAGCAAAGGCCCGGCCGTTCCGGCAGACGCGAGCGACCGCTTTTGCGTGATCCGGTCTACCAAAGCGTGTCCCCAGCACCCCCTGCCCAGTCACGGCACAAATCAGGCAAACCACCCGCGCCCCAGGAATCCGCCTGCCCGAAACGGTCGCGAGCCCACATCCTTCCCGGCCACACCCTTGACAACGCGCCGCCCGCCCCGATTATGGTATACCAAACAACGAAGGATGTGCGCGATGAAGCGTTCCGCAGTGGTGGCCGCGGTGGCCTTCACTCCTTACGTGGCGATGATCGCCGGACTGCCCTGGTTCAGCGGCGACCGCCGGATCTGGTTCCTGCCCGAGATCGGGTTCTGGATCCTCCTCTGGGTGGCCCTCACGCCCGTCTTCCTGGGCGTCGCCGACCGCATCCGGCGCCCGGGCGCCGCCGAAACCGAGCAGGAGCAGCGATGAACGCGGGCGCGGTCGTGGCGCTGGCCGTGGTGGCGCTGGCGGTGGTCATCGGACTCGCCGCGCGCGGCCGGAAGCAGATGGACCTCGAACAGTGGACGGTCGCCGGCCGGTCCTACGGGACGCTGCTGTTCTGGGTGCTCGCCGCGGGCGAGACCTACTCGACCTTCACCTACCTCGGCGCCTCCGGGTTCGCCTACGCCAACGGCGGCGCGGCGTTCTACGTCGCCGGCTACGGCACGTGCGCCTTCGTCCTCTCCTACTTCTTCCTCCCTCCATTGTGGAGGTACGCGAAGAAGCACAACCTGGTCACCCAAGCGGATTTCTTCACCCACCGGTTCCGCAGCCCGTGGTTCGGCGCGCTGACCGCGATCGTCGGCGTGGCGTTCATGATCCCCTACATCGAGGCGCAACTGCTCGGCCTCGGCCAGATCGTCGAGACGACGACCGGCATCCACCGGGTGCCCAGCATGGTGCTCGCGGTGGTGCTGATCGCGGTGTTCGTCTACGCGTCCGGCATGAAGGCCGCCGCGTGGGTGTCGGTGCTCAAGGACCTCCTGCTGATCGGCACCGTGCTGGTCGTCGGCATCGCGATCCCGGTGCACTACTTCGGCGGGTTCGGGCATCTCGTCGACACCGTGCAGGCCCAGCACCCGGGCTTCCTCGGCGTGCCGGCGCCGGGCAGCCCGCTCGGCGTGCCGTGGATGATGTCGACCCTGCTCGTCACGAGCGCGGCGTTCTTCATGTTCCCGCACGCCCTGGCCGCGATGTACACCGCGAAGTCCGAGCAGACGATCCGCCGCAACGCGATTTACCTTCCGCTGTACCAGATCCTGATCGCGCTGACGCTGTTCGTCGGCTTCGCCGCGGTGCTCGTCGTGCCCGGACTGAAGGGCAGCGCCACCAACGGCGCGCTGCTTTCGCTGACGTTGAAGACCATGCCGTCGTGGGTGGTCGGGCTCGTCGGCGGCGCGGGCGCGCTCGCCGCGATCGTGCCGATCAGCCTGCTCCTCCTGCAGTCCGCGACGCTGCTGGCCCGCAACGTCTACCAGGGCGTCCTGCGGCCGAAGACCACCGAACTGGGCGTGTTCCGGCTTTCGCGCGCGCTGGTCGTCGTGGTGACCGCGGTGGCGCTGGCGTTCGCGGTCTTCCAGCCCGCGCTGCTGGTGAACCTGCTGCTCACCGGCCAGAACGGCGTCTCCCAGTTCTTCCCGGCGATCGTGCTGGGGCTGGTCTGGCGGCGGCTGACCAAGGCGGGCGCGGCGACCGGGCTCGTGGTCGGCGTGGGGATCGTCGCGTGGACGGTCCTCGCTTCGAAGACCACGTTGTGGGGCCTCAATCCCGGGCTCTTCGCGATCGTCGTCAACGTCGTGCTCACCGTCGGCGTCAGCCTCGCCACGTCCGAACGGCGCGCGCCGACCGTCCGGGCCGAAGCCGTGGAGGGAGTCGCGTGAACCTGCTGCTGCGCAACGTCCGGCCCGGCGGCGGCGAACCGACGGACGTGCTGGTGCGGGACGGCCGGATCGCCGGGTTCGGGCCCGCCGCGGACCTCCCCGCCGACGTCCCGGTCGAGGACGGCGCCGGCGCGCTCCTGCTGCCCGGCCTGGTCGACGCGCACTGCCACCTCGACAAGACCCTGTGGGGCCTCCCCTGGGTGCCGAACACCTCCGGATCGGTCCTCGCCGACCGGATCGCGAACGAGCAGCGCCGCCGCAAGGAATTCGGGCTTCCGTCGCCCGAGCCCGCGGCCGCGCTGCTCGGCGAGATGATCGCGAACGGCACCTCGTTCGTCCGCACGCACACCGATGTCGACCCCGAACTGGGACTGTCCGGCATCGAGGCGGTGCGGGAGGCGGCGGCGCGGCATCGCGGCCGGGTCACCGTCGAGCAGGTCGCCTTCCCCCAGGGCGGCCTGCTCACCCGGCCCGGGACGCGGGAACTGCTGGAGCGGGCCGCGGCGTCCGGCGTGGAAAACGTCGGCGGCATCGACCCGGCCGGCTACGACCGCGACCCGCGCGGGCACCTCGACGCGATCTTCGACATCGCCGCCCGGCACGGCTGCGGCGTCGACCTGCACCTGCACGACGAAGGTCCGCTCGGGGCCTGGGAAATCGAGCTGATCATCGAACGGACGAAGGCGCTCGGCCTCGCCGGGAAGGTCGCGATCGGGCACGCGTTCGGCATCTGCGGCATCCCGGACGCGCAGCAGGACCGGCTGATCGAGGGCCTCGCCGAACAGCAGATCACGCTGACCACCGCGGCGGTGTACGACCGTCCGGTGCCGCCGCTGGCCAAGATGCGGGCGGCGGGCGCGAACGTGGCGTGCGGCAACGACGGCATCCGCGATCTGTGGGGACCGTACGGCGACGGAGACATGCTGACGCGCACCATGCACCTGGCGTACCGCAGTTCGTTCCGGACCGACCCGGAGATCGAACTCGCGCTGCACGCGGCGACCTACGGCGGCGCGAAAGCGTTGCGGCTCAAGGATTACGGCCTGCGGATCGGCCACCACGCTGATTTCTTCCTCGTGGACGCAGTCTACCCGGCCGAGGCCGTCGTGTCCCGTCCTCCGCGGCGGCTCGTGGTGAAAGGCGGGGCGGTCGTCTCGCGGCGATAGCCCCGCCCGCCGCTACTCCTGGAACGCCGGGAAGGTCGGAGGGAACAACTCCCCCGCCTCCCGGCGTTCGACGTCCCGCTCCGAATACGCGGCGCGCATCTTCTCGAACAACGCCTGCGCACGACGGCGGAGATCCTGTTCGTCGACGCCGGGAACGTGCCCGTCGACCAGCACCGGCTGGCCCGCGACGACGGAATGGGTTGCCTGGCGGGCGGTTCCGCTGAGCAGGAAGGTCCGGATCGGGTCGTCCCGCACCCCGTCGCGCAAGTCGCCGACGCGGAACGCGACCAGGTCCGCCTGCGCGCCCGGGGCCAGCTTGCCGAGGTCGCCGCGGCGGAGCGCGCGAGCCCCGCCGAGCGTCGCGGCTTCGACGTACCACTCCGCTGGCGCGGCGTCGGCGCGGTTGTCCATCACCTTCGCCAGGTGGACGCCCACGTCCATGCCGCGTACCAGGTCCGGCGGGAAGGAATCCGTGCCCAGGCACAGATTCAGGCCTGCTTCGCGGTAGTCGCGGAACGAGCGCAGGGCGTGGCCGTAGCGGAAAGACGTGAGCGGGCAGTGGATCACCGACACACCAGCCGCGGCCAGCGTCGCGACGTCGCCCCGGTCCTCGCCGTAGACCTCGGGATGGCGATCGAGGACCTGCGCGTGCGGGATCAGCAGCCGGTCGCCGAGCAGACCGGTGCGCTTGAGCAGTTCCAGCGGCGGCACGCCGTACCGGTCCAGAATCAGCTCGCGCTCCAGCACGCCCTGCAGGCAGTGCAGCCGCACCAGGACATCGCGTTCGCGCGCCGCGTTGGCGGTGGCACGCATGAGGTCCTCGGTGAGGGTCTCGATGCGGCACGGCAACAGCACGCCGTTGACGAGCGGATCATCGAGTTCCGTGACGTGGTCGAGGAATCGCAGCGCATCGGCGAAACCCTCCTCGCCGCGGCGCTCGTCGAAGGCGACCGTGCGCTTACCGTCCACAGTGGCCACATTGACGCCGGAACGGTAAGCCGGGCCGAGATATCCGCGCAGCCCGAGGTTGCGCGAGAAATCCGCCATCGCGACCAGTTCCTCGTACGGCTCGGCCCAGGACGAATGGACCTCCGACGCGATCGGCATGAACGTCGTGACGCCGTGCAGCGCCAGCTGCACGAGCGCGTACTCGCGAATGGTCTGCCGTTCTTCCGGCGTGAAGACGTCGCGGCGGCGGTGCGCGAAGTAGTCCGCGGACCACTGCAGTCCGGCCGCCCGGTCCGCGGAGGCCCAGGAATCGAGGACGAGATGGTCCACGTCGGTCAGCGCGTCGAGGTCGATCAGGCCCGGGAGGACGAGCGATTCGCCGAGGTCGACGTCCAGATCCGCCGTTCCGGCATACCGCGGGCCGACGTAGGCGACCACGTCGTCCTCCCAGACGACCTCGCCGTTTTCCAGCAGGGCGTGCCGCCCGTTCTGGTGGGCCAGCACGTGCCGGGCACGCCAGCGAGTACGCATCGGAGTCCTTCCGCTCAGGGCCATTTAGGTATACCAAACGTCGGAACCTGGCGGCCAGACCTTGCCGGGGCCGGGCCTTTCCGGGAACCTGGGAAGAGATTCGCCGGCACTGTCGGTGACGGCGGGAGGGGATCGGATGGAGCCGGGGTTCGCGCCGGAATCGGAGCGCGTCATGGAACGGCTGCGCGACGAGATCCTCGACGGCACGCGCGCCCCGGGCAGCAAGCTGGTCGAACGGGATCTGGCCGCGGAGATGGGCGTGAGCCGGGTGCCGGTGCGGGACGCGTTGCGCGCGTTGGCGAACGAGGGGCTGGTGACGCCGCGGCCGCGCTCGTGGTCGGTGGTGCGGGAGTTCACCGGGTCGGATGTCGCGGACCTCAACGAGGTGCGCACCGCGTTCGAGGGCCTCACGTTCCGGCTCGCCGCGCAGCGCCGCACCCGCGAAGGCCTGGCGCGGCTGCGGGAAGTGCTGGACACCGAACTGCGCGCCGCCCGCGCCGGCGACGCGGTGTCCGCCCGGCGCGCCGCCGCGGACTTCCACGAGGTCGTCACGTCCCTGTCGGCCAACGAGCTGCTGTGCGAACTGGAACGGACGCTGCGCAGCCGGATGCGCTGGCTGCTGGGCCAGCACGACGACCTGGAAGCCATGGCGGCCGAGCACGAACTCCTGTACGAGGCGATCGTGGACCGGGATGTCGAGCGGGTGGAACGGCTCGCGCTGGCCCATCTCGCGACCGGAACGAGCGAGGCGGCGCGGCGGCATCCGGCGAAGGAACCCGCTTCGGCGAAGTGAGCCGCTTCGGAGCGCGCAGTCCGCCGCGGTGCGGGTCAATGCCGCCGCGCCTCGGGTGATCTCTCAGCGTTGCTGGGCCGCCGATCTCAGCCCGCGCCGGTGAGATTCCGGTGCGGGCCGACCGGATCCCCGTCCGGCACCAGTCCGGCGGACTCCGTCGCGTCAGAGGTCGACGACCGCCAGCCCGTCCGCCACCACGACGCCGTCGTGCAGCACCGTCCGGTCCTTGCCGCGGTCCATCACCGCGCTGGCCGGGGTCTCGCCGTCGACCAGCACCAGGTCCGCCCGGTCGCCGACCGCCACGCCGGGCCGGTCGGCGACGCCCGCGAGCCGCGGCACGTCGTGGCTCATGATCGACGCCCCGCCCATCGTCGCGACCGCCAGCGCCATCTCGATCAGCTCGTCCCGGCGGAACCCGCGAGTGAAAGCCAGCTGCCACGTCCGGTCGAGGAGGTCGCAGTTGCCGTACGGGCTCCAGTAGTCCCGCTGCCCGTCCTCCCCCAGCCCGACGCGCACGCCCGCGGCGGTCAGGTCCACCAGCGACAACTGCCGGTCGGCCGGCGGCGCGACGGTCGCCATCGCGATGTCCAGCTCCGCGAACGTGTCGATCAGCCGCCGGCTCACCGCCTCCGAAACCGACCCCAGCTCGTACGCGTGCGACATCGTCACCTTGCCGCGCATGTCCAGCGCGCGCACCCGCTCGATCACCAGGTCCGTCGAAAACACGCCGAGATGCCCCGGCTCGTGCAGGTGGATGTCCACCTCGACACCGTATTTCTCGGCCAGCCCGAACACGACGTCCAAGTGCCCCTTGGGATCCTTGTCGAGCGAACAGGGATCGATCCCGCCGACCACCGACGCGCCCGAACGCAGAGCCGCCTCCAACACCTCGACCGTGCCCGCCTCGCGCAGGATGCCCGCCTGCGGAAACGCCATCACCTCGACGTCCGCGTGCCGGGCGAACCGCTCCTTCGCCGCGAGCACGGCGTCGAGCTTCTCCAGCTGACAGTCCACGTCGACCTGCGCGTAGGTGCGCACGCGAGTGGTGCCGTTGGCGATCATCCGCTCCAACGTCCCCGCGACCCGCTCCGGCAGCGGCACCTCGGCCTTCCGCCAGTTCTCGCGGTCGTTCAGCATCATCGCCCAGACGCCCGGCGCCCCGGTGTGCGGCCGGAACGGCAGCCCGATGCGCGTCGAGTCGAGGTGCACGTGCACGTCGCTGAACGAGGGGAACAACAGCCGCCCGCGCCCCTCGACCACCTCCGCGCCGGCCCCCGCCGGATCGTGCGGACGAACCGCGGCGATCCGGCCGCCGGCCACCTCGACGTCGCTGCGCTGCCCGCCCCAGGGACGGACGTCACGGATCAACACGGAGAGCACCTTTCCCCACGAGAGAGTTTTGGTATACCAAGAGTACAAGGTGCCGCCGCGCGGCGCGCTTTGCCTCAGTTCCTCGAGGCCGCAAACTCGGTTTCAGTGCGGCGCGCCCTCACCTGCTCGGCAACGAGATGTTCGACGCCGGCTGCCGAGCAGGCCCGCCGCACCGGCTCAGCCAGCGAGCAGACGAAGAAGCCTTCCTCCGCAGCTGGCCGCGCTCAACCGCACCTGCCTGAGCACCACCGAACTCGTGGTGCGCGCGGCGGTCGAGGACGATCCCCGGCACCTCCGCCACGCCGCGATGACCGATCCTGCCACCGCGGCCGCGCTTCCGGTCGAACGCATCTGGGAACTGTGCGACGAAATGGAAGCCAGCTACGACGCGACGACCGTCCGGCACCTGGGCAACCTCGGGGTCGGCGCGGGATGGTCGTGCTGGGAGATCGGGGCCGGCGGCGGGTCGATCGCCCGGTGGCTGGCCGGGCGGGCCGGGCACGTGCTGGCGACCGACGTCGACCCCCGGCTGCTCACCGGCCTGCCCGCGAGCGCCGAGGCGGTGCGCCACGACGTCCGCGCGGAGCCGCTCCCGGACCGGACCTTCGACCTGATCCACGCCCGGCTGGTGCTGATCCACTTTCCGGAACGCGACGAACTGGTGGCGAAACTCGCCGGTGCGCTCGCCCCCGGCGGGTGGCTGGTCCTGGAAGAAATCGAGCCGCGCGGGCAAACCGTGCTCACCGCGCCCGACGCGGCGAGTGCGGCGGTTTTCGGCTCCGTGCAAGGCCGGATCCTCGATGTGCTCGAACGGGCGGGCAGCGACGTCGAGTGGGCGGGACGGTTGCCGGAGGTGCTCGCCGGGGCCAGATTGCATGAGGTCGGCAGCGCGCGGGTGACGACCCGGTGGCAGGGCGGCGGACCGGAAATCCGGTTGCTTGCCGCGAACTCCGTGGAGCTGGCCGAACAGCTGACCGCGGACGGCGTGCTGCCGGAAGAGCTTGCGCTGTTCCGGCGAGTGCTCGCCGATCCGCGGTTCACCGTCTCGTCCTAACCCTTCGTATCAGCCCGGGGACGCCGCTGACGACGGCGTGAGATCGCCACCCCGGCCAGGCAAAGCACGCCGCCGACGAGTCCCGATGCGGTCGGGGTCTCGGCGAGCAGCAGCCAGGACAGCAGTACGGCCACCGCTGGCACCGCGTAGGTCACCATCGTCAGGCGGCCCGCGTCCGTGCGGCGCAGTGCGTACGCCCACGCCGTGAAGCCGACCGCGGTGGGGAACACTCCCAAGTAGACACTGCCGATGACCGCACCGGTGGGTGCTGCCTGCAGTTCGCTGATCAGCTGCGGCGTCCACGGCAGCAGGGCGACGGTGCCGACGACACAACCGAGCCAGATCGCGGTCAGCCCGTCGACGTGGCGCAGCGTGATTTTCTGGACCATGACTCCGGCCGCGTAGAGCACAGCAGCCAGCAGGCACAGCAGAACACCGGCCCAGTCGTTGCTGCCGGTGGCTCCGGTCGCGATCAGCGCGGCCCCGGCCAGCGCGACGAGCGAGCCGATGACGAGCGAGCGCGAGAAGCCTTCGCCGAGGAACTTCCCGGCCGCGCCGGCGACCATCAGCGGAGCGAGGTTCACCAGCAACGCGGCGGTCCCGGCGTCGACGTGCCGCTCCCCCGCGTTGAGCACGACGGTGTACGCGGCCAGCCAGAGCACGGCGTACGCCACGACCAGCAGGAATGCCTTGCGCGACAACCGGACCCGGACCGCGCCCTTGGCCACCGCCAGCCCGGTCAGGGTGACGGCCGCGACGGCGAGCCGCAGCAGCGCCAGCGGTGCCGGGGACAGCGCGTGCCCGACACTGCGGATGGCGACGAACGATGAAGCCCACAGCACGACGGCCAGCCCAGCGGCGGCCGCGATCTTGCCTAAGTCGGTCTTGCCGGCGGACGGGGCGGTTTCCACGAGATCGGTCACCTGGCCATCGTCGCGTCGCCCGGCTGTACAGCACAAGCGATGAGTTCTGTACCTCTGTTAAGGCGTGCTGTACATTCGCGACATGCTGGACCTTCCCCGGCTCCGCGTGCTGCGTGCGGTCGTCGCCTCAGGCTCGATCCGCGCGAGTGCCGCCGCGCTCGGCTACACGCCGTCCGCGGTCAGCCAGCAGATCACCACGCTGCAACGGGAGACCGGGCTGCACCTGTTCGAACGCTCCGGGCGCGGCATAGAGCCCACCGAAGCCGGACGGACCCTCGCCGCCGAGGCCGAAACCCTGTTCGAGGCGTTCAGCCGGGTCGAGCAGGTCGTCACGGAACTGCGCGCCGGACGCGTCGGCCGCCTGTCGATCGGCTACTTCGGCTCGGCGGGCTCGACCTGGCTGGCCCCGACGGTCGCCGCGCTGCGCACCGAATTCCCCGGCCTGCGGCTGGACCTGATGCTCACCGAATTCACGCCGGGCGATCCGGACATCGACATTTTCGTGGAGGAAACCGGGGCGGAGCATCCCGGGTCGGTCGTGACGCACCGGCTGGCGGCGGACCCGTACCGGGCGGTCGTCCGGCTCGACGACCCGCTCGCCGGGCTGCCGGAAGTGCCGCTGGCCGCGCTCGCGCAGCGGCATTGGGTCGACAACGACCTGCGCGAAGGCCCGTGCCGGCAGGTGCTGCTCAACGCCTGCACGCAGGCCGGGTTTTCGCCGAGCTTCGTCGTCGAAACGCACGACTACCGGACCGCGATGTCTTTCGTGGCAACGGGAATCGGGCTGACCGTGGTGCCGGAGCTCGGGCTCGGCGAACTGCCGGACGGCCTCACCACCGTCGCGCTCACCGCGCCCGCGCCGGTCCGTCATCTCAGCCTCGCGGTGAAGAAGCCGATCGCGGACCATCCGGCGGCTCGGCGGGCGGTGGAGTTGCTGAAGGACCTGGTGTGCCACGGGAAAGCCCGGGCCGGCTGAGTCAGCCTGGGGAGAGCCGGGTTTCGCCCGCGCACCCGGAAAGCAGTGCGGAGAAAAGAAACAGCGTCCCTCAGAGTTCCCGTCACGGACAGCTAACTTCGTACGGTCGTCGCGCTGACGGGTGCGGGAAACCGGCGCGAGGGCGGTGGCGGGAATCAGGTGGCAGGCGTGCTCCGGTAACGAATGCACCACGTTCGCGACGCGAATACGTGGCCGGCACCCCGAATGGACCAGTCCGCACCGGCTTCGCGCCGGAGAACCGGCGGAATCCGGGTCCCCGGAACGGGTTGATGGCATTCCGCCAATTTCCCCTGCTCTTTCCGTGCCGACCTGGGTAAGCTTCCGGGAAACGTCGTCGTTACACCCCGATCGGGTAGGGATGACTCACGCGCAGTTCCCGTTTTCGCGCCCCGAACCCGCCTCCGTCACCCTGACGAGGTGCGTCGAACCCCCGGGTTGGCGGATTGGCCGGGACACCCCCCTCGTGCGGGAATGGTGTCACCGTCCGACATCGAAGTCGCCCGGTTTTCCTCGGGGAAAAGGAAGGGTTCGTTTTCATGGACGTCCGGTACGAGGCTTTTTGCTTCGCCGATCCGCTGTTCTTCGACGAACCGCGGGAAACCCCGGGCGCGGCCGGCGACCTGGCCGCGGGCCTGCCGCAGCCGGGACCCGGCTGGACGGTCGAGACGCACGGGATCTGGCGTTCGCTGCGCCCGTCCGGACCGCAACTTCCCCTTCAGGGCTGGAAAATCCACGTCTCCGCAGGTCTGGACAACGCCGCGGACGTGCTGTCCCGCGTGCACCGGTACTGCGTGGCGCATCGGGTCGCGTACAAGCACCTGCGCTCCCGGGCGATCCTGGTGAGCCGCAATTCGAAATACGCGCCGCGCGAGGGAAGCGGCAAACTGGTCACGATTTACCCGAGGTCCGACGAGGAGCTGGAGCGGATACTCCGCGATCTTTCTTCCGAGCTGGAAGGCGAGCACGGCGCGTATATTCTGAGCGATCTCCGCTACCGCGAGGGCCCGCTTTACGTCCGGTACGGCGGATTCGTCGAACAGTGGACCGAATACGCCGGAACTCGGGTGCTGGCAATCCGCCATCCGGAGGGGAATCTCGTTCCCGACCGGCGCGAACCGTCGTTTTCCGTGCCGGACTGGGTGCCGATTCCGTCCTGTTTGTCCGACAGCCTCGCCGCGCGCAAGAACGGCGCGCGATTCCCGTACCGGGTGACCGGTTCCCTGCACTTTTCCAACGGGGGCGGCGTTTATCTGGCGAAACAAGACCTCGACCAGCGGACCGTCGTGCTGAAGGAAGCCCGCCCGCACGCCGGGCTGGACCGGGACGGCACGGACGCGGTCGCCCGGCTGGACCACGAGCGCGCGATGCTCGAACGGCTGGCGGACGTTCCGGGCATCCCCCGGGTGTACGAGCAGTTCACCGTATGGGAGCACCACTACCTGGCGATGGAGCACCTGCCCGGCATCTCGCTGAGCAGCTGGCTCGCCCGGCACTACCCGCTCACCAGCGGCGCCCGGCCCGAAGGCGATCTCGCGGCCTACCGCGAACGCGCGCTGGCCGTGCTCGCCCAGGTCGAACGCATCGTCGCGGACATCCACCGGCACGGGATCGTGTTCGGCGACCTGCACGGCAAGAACATCCTGGTGGACGAGCAGGACCGGGTGTCGCTGATCGACTTCGAACTGGCCGCCGACGCCGATTCGGGCAAGCGCCCGGGGCTCGGCGCGCCCGGGTTCCGCGCCCCCGCCGACCGGCACGGTTTCGAGATCGACGAGCACGCCCTCGCCGCACTGCGGCTGTGGCTTTTCCTTCCGCTGGTGATGCTGCTGGAACTCGCGCCGGGCAAACTGCGCGGCATCGCGGACTTCGCCCAGCAGCGGTTCGCTCTGCCGGACGGGTATGCCGACCGCGTGGTCTCCGTGCTCGCCCTGCGCACCGGCCCGCCCGAGGCGCACACGGCGCTCGACGAGCCTCGCCCGGACTGGTCGCTGGTCCGCAAGCAGATCGCCGAAGCCATCCTCGCGAGCGCCACCCCGGACCGTGCCGACCGGCTGTTCCCCGGCGACATCGAGCAGTTCCGCTCCGGCGGCGCGGGGTTCGGCGTCGGCGCCGCGGGAGTGCTGCACTCGCTGCACGTCGCCGGTGCCGGCCGTTATCCGGAATACGAACAATGGCTGCTCGCCGCGGTCCGGCGGCAGCCACCGGCCCGCCCCGGCTTCTTCGACGGCAGCCACGGCATCGCGTACGTGCTGGAGGAATTCGGCTACTCCGCGGAAGCCGACGAACTGCTCGCCGCGTCGCAGTCGCTGGCCGCGCAGACCACCGACCACGGCCTGGAAAGCGGGCTCGCTGGCATCGGTCTCACCCGCCTGCACTTCGCGACGACCCGCGCCGACAACGAATTCGGCCGCCAAGCGCTGGACATCGCGGTGAAGCTCGCGACTTCCTTCGAGACCGCCGATCCGCCCGGCCGCTTCGCCCGGGCCGGACTGCTCAGCGGGTGGTCCGGACCGGCGTTGCTGTTCCTGCGCCTGCACGAACACACCGGCGATCCGTCCTGGCTCACCCTCGCCGACCGGGTGCTGGCCCGCGACCTGGAAGAATGCGCCCCGGCGGCCGACGGCTCGCTGCAGGTCCGCGACGGCGCGCTGCGCACGCTCCCCTACGCCGCGATCGGCAGCGCCGGAATCCTGCTGGTCGCCGAGCAGGTCGCCCGGCGCCTCCCGGACTCGGCGGCGGCCGCGAGCCTGCCCGGCCTGCGGGCGGCGTGCCGCGGGGAGTTCGTGATCCACCCGGGCCTGCTCTACGGCCGCTGCGGGCTCGCGGCCGCGCTGTCCTTCGCCGACGAGCCGGACCGCGAAGCCATCGACCTGCACCTGGCCCGGCTGTCCTGGCACGGCGTCCCGTACCGCGGCGGGATCGCCTTCCCGGGCAACCAGCTGCTTCGCCTGTCGACCGACGTCACCACCGGCAGCGCGGGGGTACTCCGCACGCTCGCCGCCCTGCTGGACGGCGCGGAACTGCTGCCCTTCCTGGGCTCCGCACCGTCCCCGCACACCTCCGGCCGATGAGCGCCGGCGGACCCCGAGAGAAGGGAACACCCATGGAACACGTCCTGGAGCTGCAGGCGTTGGAGGCCCCGGAAGCCCTCGAAGGCCAGGGACTGGACCACCACGGCCACAGCCACTACAGCGCGTACTGCGGCGACAGCACGCTCAGCCTGCTTCTCTGCTACTGACCGCACGGGCGGGGCGGGAACGGCGCAGGCCAAGTGCGCCGTTCCCGCCC
>NZ_ASXG01000195.1 GCF_000411975.1 Amycolatopsis orientalis DSM 43388 | reverse complement strand
AACCGCGACACGAGCAGCAGCATCCCAATAATCAACCGGGATATTTGTCAGACACGCCCTAGCTGGTAACCGGAGGCGTTGACGGCCATGGCCAGCGTCGGGGCTTCGGCGGCGGTCGCCATCACTCGGGCTTGCATGCCGGGGATGATCGCGAAGCCCAGCAGGCCGATCGCCACCACGGCTACCACCGTGAGCGTCGGAGAGGTTGCCACGAACCAGCTTCCGGCCAGGACCGCGGCCAGCAGGCTGAGCAGCAGGGGTTGGAACAGCTGGGGATTGCGGTCGTAAAGCGTGCCGCCGACCAGGTTTCCGATCGTCGCGCCGATGCCGTAGGCGAAGAGCAGGACCGGCAGACGGGTGGCTGGGTGTCCGCCGAGTTCGGTGAGCAGCGGGGCCAGGTAGCTGAACACCATGAGCACCCCGACGTTGCCGACGGCGGTGACGGCCAGCGACATCAGCACCGGGCCCCGGCGCAGCGTGCGCAGTTCGGAAACCGCTGAGGTCCGGCGTTCCTCGCTCGGCGAGGTGAGCTGCCAGAGCACCAGGCCGAGTCCGAGCAGGCAGGCCGCGGCGATCACCGCGAATGTCGCGCGCCAGCCACAGTGGCTGCCGATCTGGGTGCCGATCGGCGCGCCGAGGATCATGGCCAGGTTCATCCCGAACGCCAGCCGGGCGACCATGGTCCCGGCGCGTTCCGGCGGCGCGGAGCTGACCGCGAGCACGATCGCCTGGGCGAAGAAGGTCGAGGTCGCCAGTGCGGTGACGACCCGGGCCACCAGCAGCAGCGCGAACCCGGGGGCCAGGGCGGAGACCGTGTTCCCGAGCACCGCGAGGGCCAGCAGGGCGAGCATCAGCCGTTTCCGGTCGATTCCGGCGGTCGCCGCGGTGAGCAGCGGGCCGCCGGCGATCATGCCGACGGCGTACGCGGTGACCAGCAGCCCGGCAGTGCCGACGGTGACCTGGAGGTCGGCGGCGACCTCGGGCAGGATCCCGGCGACCACAAACTCGCCGGTGGTGATGCTGAAAACGCAGAACATGAGGACGGCTATCCGGAGCATGCCCGCACGCTAAACTCTCACGTCGACGTGAGAGTCAAGCCGGAGAGCGGAGGAACCCGGGTGAAGATCGGGGAGTTGGCCCGCCGGACGGGAGCCAGCGTGCGAGCGCTGCGCTACTACGAGGAAAAGGGCGCGCTGCGGCCGGAACGGACTCCCAGCGGGTACCGGATCTTCGCCGACTCGGACATCCGCAAGGTGGCGCACATCCAGACCCTCCTCGCCGCGGGCCTCGGCATGGACGTCATCGGCGAGATCCTGGCCTGCCTGTCCGGCGAAGCCCTGCTGCTGGACGACTGCCGCGAACGGCTCGAAGCGGAGCGCCGCCGGATCACCGGCGACATCGACCAGCTTCTGCACACCCGGTCGCTGCTCGACGAACTGCTCGCGACCACGCGCGCCCCGGCTGAAGCCGATCGAGCGGGCTCGCGGGTCGCCTAATCCGCGGCGCCGAGTTCCTCGCGCAGGCCCTCCCAGGCGAGGATGTCGTCCTCGGTTCCGGTGTGCGGCGCGGAAAACCAGTCGGAATACCCGCGCAATTCGGAGAGCCGCCAGTCGAGGGCGAAGAGTTCGACCATTTCCGGGTCCAGACCGGGCGTGTCGGGCAGATCGGCATAGTCGCGTTCGCGCGGGGCGAGCGCGAGGGTTTCCCAGTCGACCAGGCGGAGGCCTTCGGGAGTGGTGACTTGGTTGTCGTTGTGCGGTTCTCCGTGGGTTGGCACCCACGAGTCGCGGCGGGAGGCGGCTAGCGCGGCCAATTCCAGGTAGCGGTCGTTCCAGCGTTTGATCGCGTCGCCGCGGGCGGCCAGTGCGGCGCGGGCCTTTTCGGCCAGCGGGCCGGACGTCCACGGTTCGGCGGTGCGGACGCGCAGTTCGTCGGCGAAGCCGGGGCCGACTTGGGGCGACCAATGGCGCAGGCGGGCCGGTGGCGGAGCGCGGTGCAGGGCACCGAGGGCCGCGAGGATTGCCGGTTTGTCGACCTCGTTTTCCGCGGGCCTGCGACCGTTCAGCAGCGGGGTGACGCTGAGCGCGCCGACTCCGATGTGGACAGTGAAGCGTCCGGAGCGCGTCGGAACGGGCGCGCAGACGAACAGCAGCCCGGAGGCGGCCAGCTCGGCGGCGCTCGCGTAGGTGCTTTCCAGCGATGCCGCGGTGTGCCGGGGCGCCAGCTGGTCCAGCGTGACGAACAAGCTGTCGGCGCGCCAGTGGTGTGCGCCGAAACCCCAAGGCAGATAAGCGATCTCGGAGACCGGTTGCCAATTCTCGGCGAGAGTGCGGGTGATGGTGTCGTCGGAGAGGAAGGACGGTCGAGATCGCACGAATCGGATCCTAGGCAGGGCTTCGCGGACTGCTTCGGCGAGTCCGGGGCCTCGCACAATGCTGAGCGTGTTTCGCGGTTCCGGGTCGTCGAGGACCGTGGTGCCGGCGAGTCAGTTGCCCGGAGGATCGGGCTGACCAATGTTCAAGGGCTGCACTGCGATCAGGGTCGTGGGCTGATTCCCGCCACCGCGATCCGGAACAGGCGGCTCGCCTCGGTGGCCGGGTCGCGGTGGTGTTCGGTGGCCAGGGTGATGCCGACGATCAACGCGATCAGGTCGCCGACTGTCACGTCCGGTGCGACGGCCCCGTCGCGGGCAGCGTGCGCGAGCAGCGGGGCCGCGGATTCTGCCAGGGTGGCCGAGCAGGAGTTTCCGTGTACCGGATCGGGTGTGTCGTATGCCAGGGCGGCGGCCAGGCCGCGGGCGGTCACGCAGTAGCTGACCACGTCGTCCAGCCAGTCCAGGAGCGCGCGGCGGCTGTCGGGTTCCCCGGCCAGTTCCTGGGCGCGTGCGGCCAGCAGGGCGATCCGTTCCCGCGAAACGGCTTCCAGCAGGGCCTGCCGCGTCGGGAAGTGCCGCCGCACGGTCGCCGAGCCGACCCCGGCGGTGCGGGCGATTTGTTCCAGCGACGCGTTCGCGCCGTGCGCGGCGACCTCCGCCTCGGCCACTTCGAGGATCCGCGCGTAGTTGCGCCGCGCGTCCGCGCGTTGCTGGCCGGGCATGGCGTGACCTCCGGGTTTGCTAAGTGGCGGGCCCCGCCGTATCGTAGCGGACACGAAACGACGGGCCCCGCCACTTAATGGTCCAGGGAGAATCATGGTCGAAGCACCGGTACTGGTCGTCGGCGCGACGGGCCAGCAGGGCGGCGCGACTGCGCGCGAGTTGCTGGCGGCGGGGGTTCCCGTCCGGGCCTTGGTCCGGGATCCGGCGACCGCGCGGGCGAAGGCGGTCGAGGCGTTGGGCGCCGAACTCGTCGTCGGAGATCTGCGGGACCGCGACGGGTTGGCGCGCGCGGTGAAGGGCGTGCGTTCGGTGTTCAGCGTGCAGATGCCGGACATGAGCGGGCCGGAGCCGGATTTCGCCGGCGAAGTCGCCCAGGCGGTGAATCTCCTCGAGGCGGCGAAAAACGCGGACGTGCCGCAGTTCGTGCACACGTCGGTGAGCGGTGCCGGGTTGCCGGGGCGGATCGACGAGCGCTGGGCGTTTCTCACGCCCGGAATGGAGGCGAAGGCGACGATCCAGGGCCGGCTCCGGGCGGCGGACTTCCCTCGGTGGACGTTGCTCAAGCCGGGGTTCTTCATGGAGAACTTCCTGCCGTCGGCGCATTATCTGTTCCCGCGCGGCATCGAGGGCGGGTTGGTGACGATCCTGCGTCCGGAAACCCGGTTGTCGCTGGCCGCGGTACGGGACATCGGCCGGGCAGCCGCGGCGGCGATCGCGGAGCCGGACCGGTTCGACCGGGTCGAACTGGAGCTGGCGAGCGATTACCGGTCGATGGCGGAGATCGCGCCGGTGCTGTCCCGGGTGCTGGGCGTGCCGTTGGCGGTGCCGGACATGACCGTGGACGAGGCCGTCGCCGCGGGGATGCCGCCGATGGGGCTTTCGCACAAGATGCTGAACGCGCTGGGACAGCCGGCGCGGCCGGAATTCGCGCGGGAATTCGGGATTCCGCTGACCAGTTTCGAGGAATGGGCGGAGACGACGATGCGGGCTTGAGCACCGGCGGTGTCGCCGACGGGCAGGTGCTCTGGACCGCGGCGGGTGCGGCGAGCGGATGGTTCCGACCCGCGGCGCGACGGGCGGATCCGGCGGAACATTTCTGCTGCACGTCTCGGGTGAGCCGACGGGATCCGGGCCGGAGGTCGACTTCGGAGGAACGGCGACGGAAGCGGCCTGGTCAATCCTCCTGGCCCGGGCTTCGGGCCAGGAGGATTTTCCGTTCGGTACGGCCGGTTTCGCGGAAACCCTGCCGGAGGTAGAACGCGTGCGCGCGGGGGTTGACCCCCGCGCGCCGGTGGTGAAAGCGCGGTCGTGGCAGCCGCGCTGGATTTCGTCGTCCCAGCCCCAGATCGCGGCGACGTACTCGCTTAGTGCGGCCCGGTGCACCTGGAAGCAGAAGGGGCGACGGCCGATCTCGTCCGGCATGCGCGCCTCCGGTGCTCGGGAGCGCTCAGGGTAACGCTGTCACCCGTCGTTTTTCCGCATCTTCGGAAGGATCCGCATCATCGCCGTTCCCGCTGCCAGCAAAGCGAATCCGGCCAGCAGCAGCCACAGCACGTTCACTCCGGTGAACGCGAGTCCGCCGGTCACTCCGGCTGCCGAGGCCGCGCCGATTTTCTGGTACATGGGTATCTCTCTTTCTCGGGTGTTCACCAGTTCTTGCGGGTGCGCAAAAGCGCGTCCGCGTATGCCTTCAGGTGGCAGGCCTGCAGGAAATAGTCGAGCACCAGCTCGTACATCGACGCGGCGAGCAGCATCCGGCGCCAGCCGCGGTAGCGCACGGTCACCGCTCGCTCCACCACGAAGATCACCGAGATGCCGAGCCACCACGGGTTGAGGTGCAGGCCGCCCTGTGCAAGCGCCAGCGCCAGGGTCGTCAGGTAGATTCCGCTGATCAGGACGCCGGCGAAGGTCAGCAGCTGCCTGCCCCAATAGCGCCACGTGACGCGGGTCAGTCCATATTGGACGCAGTTCTCCACCGCGCCGCGCTTCCACCGCAGCCGTTGGGTCCACAGTGCGCTCCAGCTGGTCATGACCTCGGTTTCCAGCGTGCAGGCACTGGGCGAGACGACCCGGTGGCCAAGATGCAGCAGGGCGAAGGTGAGTTCGTTGTCCTCGGTGAGCACGGTGGTGTCGTAGATCCCGCCGTTGCCGTCGCCCGCGGGCAGCTGTCCGGCGAGCCGGGCGGCGGCGACTTCGCGGAGGGTGCGGACTCGGAACATCGCCGCGGTTCCGGTCAGCACGAGGCATTTGCCGCGCAGCCGGTGCACGTCGCGGGCATAGCGGGCGTATTCGTTGCGCTGCAGGTGTCCGACGAAACCGCCGCCTGGTCCGCCGCGGAAGACTCCGCCGACGCCGCCGTAGCCGCGGTCGAGGTGGTGCAACGCGGTGCTGACGAACTGGGGGTCCAAAGCGGAGTCCGCGTCCTGGACCAGGATGACGTCGTCTTCGTCGAGCAGCGGCAGCAGCCAGGCGAGGAGCTGGTTCAGCGCGCCCGCCTTCTTGTGGGTGTTGCCGGTGGACAGCCGGACGCGGGCTCCGGCCGCCGCGGCCGCTCCGGCGGTGTCGTCCGTGCAGTTGTCGGCGACCACGAAAACCTCGTCGACGGTCCGGTCCTGTCCGCGCAGCGCGGCGACGGTGTGCGCGATCTGCGCTTCCTCGTCGTGCGCGGGGATGACGGCGACGACGCGCACGCTGCCGGAACGGTGCCGTCCGGCTCGTGGTTCGGCGAGCGTGGGTGCGGACATGAGCGGGGATCCTCTGCGCGGAACGGCGACGGGGGATGCGTCGCGCTTGTCCCCTTACTCCGTCTGTGCTCACGGAACGTTACGTGAACATTCAATAGATAACTCACATGGGGGAGCAAAGCCTGGGAAATGCCCGAAAAGCACCGAGATTGCTGGTTGCGGAGAGTGGATACTACGAGGACTGACGGTGCGTCCGCGCGGCCGTCAGCAGCGCGATGAGCGGCGTCGAGCCGAGGCCGTGCAGGACCACGCTGCCGAGGACGCAGACCACCGTCAGCGTCAGCACCAGGTCGCTCTCCTCGCCGGTCAGGCCGTTGATCGCGAGCAGCCCGAACACGATCGACGTCGTGCCGCGCGGGCCGAGCGCGCCGACGAGGAACCGGTCCCGGAGCGGCATCCGGGTCCGCGTGAGCGCCACCAGCACCGGCACGATCCGCAGGACGGTGAGGGCGAGCAGGGAGAACACGATCGGCTGCCACGGCACGCCGAAGGACACCATGACCACCGCGGCGGCGCCGACGACGAACCACATCGTCATGGTCAGGATTCCGGTGACCTCTTCGAGCAGCCGCAGGTCCTCCGCCGGCCGGGTGAAGTGCTCCCGGGCGGGGCTGTCCGCGGTGCGGAGGTGCCGTGCGGCGAAGGCGCGGTAGACGTAGCGGAAGGCGATCCCGCTGACGAAGCAGGCGACGAATCCGTTGCCGTCGATGGCCACGGTCGCCGCGTAGGTCAGCAGGGGCGTGGTGAGGAGGGTGATGCGCCGGCCCTGCCCGGACGTCCAGCCGGAGCGGACGGCGAAGAACAGGAGAAGGCCGATCGCCGTACCGATCACCCCGCCGGCGACGACGGCTTTGAGCGCGAACGGCAATGCGGTCGCGAGTGCTTTCCCGGCGGTATTCGCGGTGTTGTCGCTGCGCGCGAGAATGAGCGCGAACAGGAACAGCGGCGAGACCAATCCGTCGTTGTATCCGCTTTCCACGTTCAGCACGCTGCGGACTTGCGGGGTCAGTGCTTTGTCCCGCACCACGCGTTCGGCGGCGGCGAAATCGCTCGGGATGACAATGCACGCGACGATCAGCAGGAACGGCCACGACAGTTCCGGGAAGAACGCCCATCCGGCGAGCATGGCCAGCCCGAGGCTCAGCGGCAGCGCGAGGAACAGCACGCGCGCGACGAGGCCGGGAGCGTGTCCCCACAGCCGTCCGCCGCGGACTTCGGTGGCGTCGACGAAAAGCAGCATCGCGAGAATGAGTTCGGCGACGTGCTGGGCGATTTCGGTGTCGAAAAGCTCGAGCAGCTTTCCCGGATTCGCGAACGACGCGGTCGCGGCCCCGCACAGCACCATGAGCACGGGCGCGGCGATGTTCCAGCGGTCGAGCTGTCTGGCCGCGAGGGCGCGCAGCAGGACTGCGGTCGAGAGGACCAGCACTGCGGGAATCATCGTTCGTCCGGCTCCACGGCTTTTTGGTTGCGCCCAGCCGTCTTCGGCCGCTGACGCTGCACAGGGTACCGGCGGAGCCGCGTCGGTCCCGGGATTTCGCGGGGTAGGTCACGTCGCCCTGGCCACGGCGAGTGCCCCGCTGACCGGTGCCGAAGCACCGGTCAGCAGCACGGCTCACCGCCCTGAATTTTCCCGCGCATACCGCGAAAGCGTCCCCGCGCCGACGCGTTCCGCCGACACGCACTCCAGGTGCGCGAGCCCGGTGCCTTCCGGGAACAGCCGCGTGCCGCTGCCCAGGACGGTGGGGAAGGTCAGCAGCCGGTACTCGTCGATCAGGTTCGCTGCCATGAGCGTGTGCACCACGCTCAGGCTTCCGGTGACGACGACGTCGCGGGCTTCCCGTTTCACCGCGTCGACCAGATCGCCGTCGAGGACGGACGAGTTCTGCCACGCGCTGGTGTCGGCGAGAGTGCTCGTGGCGACCAGCTTGGGCACGGCGTTCATCCGCTGGGAGAACGGGTCGTCGCGGTGCGGCCACAGCCCCGAGAACAGCTGCCAGGTCTTGCGGCCGAGCAGGAGAACCCCGTCGTCCAGCGTGCTCCCGAGGCGGAATTTGTCGCCGGCGACGGACTCCGGGCCGTGCCGGAACGCCCAGCCGCCGCCGGGGGTGCCGGACGAGCCGTCCGGGTCGGAAGCGAAGCCGTCGAGGGTGGTGAAGGCAATGACGATGACGCTCATGGCGAAGATCCCTTCAGTCGGTGGTCGCCAGTACTTACCGGCGGACCCGGCTGAACTCATCGGTCCCGGCTAAAAAATCTTCGGCGGCAGGTCGAACGCCTCGAACACCCGCGGATCGGCGAACACGACGTTGCGCGAAACCCGCCCGCCGGTCACGGTGAAGACCTGCAGGGTGTGCAGCTGACCGTCGGGGGTGTAGGCGGCGAGCGCGGGCTGTCCGTTGGCGGCGAGGCCGCGGACGGACCAGCCGGTTCCGCGCATCTCGAACACGCGGTGCAGGAACCGGCCGTAGTCGTCGGGGCCGCGGAACCAGAGCGGGACCGGCGGCATCTCCAGGATCGCGTCGTCGGTGAGCAGCCGGACGAGCGCGTCGACGTCGGCGGCCTCGAAGGCTTGCGCGTACCGGTCGACCACCGCCTGGGTTTCCGCGTCGTCCGGTTCGGCGACGTCGTCCATCCCGCCCGCGTCGGCGAGCGCGGCACGGGCTCGCTGGAGCGCGCTGTTGACCGCCGGAACAGTCGTCTCCAGCTGGGCGGCGACCTCGGCCGCGCTGAACTCCAGAACGGACCGGAGCACCACGACCGCCCGTTGCCGCGCCGGGAGGACCTGGGTCGCGGCGATCCACGCCAGCCGCAGTCCGGCGCGGGTGTCGGCGTCGCAGCGCGCGTCCGGAAACGGTTGCAGCCACGGGATGTCCATCGACGGTCGCAGCGGAGCGCCCGGATCGTCGCTGGGGGCGCCGAGGCCGGACGGCAACGGCCGCCGGGCCCGGCCTTCCAGCGCGGTCAGGCAGACGTTGGTCGCGATCCGGTACAGCCAGGTCCGGACCGAAGCGCGCGCCGGGTCGTACCGGTCGCGGGCTTTCCACGCGCGCAGCAGCGTTTCCTGCACGAGATCCTCGGCCTCGTGAAAGGAACCGGCCATCCGGTAGCAGTAGGCGGTCAGTTCGCCGCGGTGCGGTTCGAGGTCCACCGGTGCATCATCCGGCACGCGCGACGCTGAGGAAACGGTCGACCACCGGATTGTTCTCGTGGTCGGTCCGGGAGATCGCGGAGATGGCGGAGAACGCGCCGGGATCGGTGAGGGCGAGGTAGCGGAGCCCGGGCAGCCGCAAGGCACGCAAGGCGTTGGGCACGATCGCGATGCCGGTGTCGGCGGCGACGAGGCCGAGCATGGTGGGGAATTGGACGGCTTCCTGGACCACGCGCATCCGGAATCCGGCACGCAGGCACAGCGTCTCGATGTGGTCGTGCAGCCGCGAGACGCGCGTGCGCGGGAAGGCGAGGAAGGGTTCGTCGGCCAGCTCCGCCATCTCGACGGTTTCCTTGTCCGCCAACGGATGCGTCTCGGACACGGCCACGATCAGCCGTTCGCGGCCCAGCGGGTGCACGGTCAGCCCGGCCGCCTCGCCGACCTCGCGCGCGATGCCGACGTCGAGCTGGCCGTCGCCGAGCGCGGCGATTTGCGCGTCGGTCGTCGATTCGGTCAGTTCGAACCGGACATTCGGCCATTGCCGGCGCATCTCCAGCACCGTGGCGGGCACGATTTCGAGCGCGGCCGAGCTGACGAACCCGATCCGCAGCAGCCCGAGTTCGCCGCGCGCGGCGTGCGCCACCGCGCTGAGCGCGTGCTGGCTGTCCGCGAGCACGCGGCGTCCCTCGGCCAGCAGCACCCGGCCCGGTTCGGTCAGTTCGACGCTGCGGGTCGTCCGCAGGAGCAGTCGCACGGAGAGCTCCTTCTCCAGTTTCGCGATCTGCTGGCTGAGCGCGGGCTGAGCGAGGTGCAGGCGTTCGGCGGCGCGGCGGAAGCTGCGTTCCTCGGCGACCGCGACGAAGTAGCGAAGCTGGCGGAGTTCCACGGCAGTGATAATGGATCCTTATCAGTGCGTAGGCAATAGATACTTCACTCTGTGTTCCGCGCGACTTAGCGTCAGGGGAGACAAGCACCGTCGCGAACGTCGAGGAGCACCCCGTGGATCACGCATTGTCGTTGCAGCACTTCGTAGCGGGACGGTGGGTTCCGGGCGACGGACCGGTCGCGCAGAGTGTCGATCCGGCGGATCCCGCGCACCTCGTGGCCGAATACCGGCAGGCCGGTCCGGAGTTGCTCGACGAGGCGGTGCGCGCGGCGGTGGCTGCGCAGCCGGAGTGGGATCGCCAAGGCATCATCGCTCGCGGTCTCGTGCTGCGCCGGGCCGCGGAACTGCTCGCCCAGCGCGCCGAATCGGTCGCCGCGCTGATGACCCAGGAGCAGGGCAAGACGCTCGCGGAGTCGCGCGGCGAGGTGGCCGCTTCGGTCGAGACGCTGCACTACCACGCGGGACGGGCGCGCAGCGCGGACGGCGTGCTCTACCCGTCGGGCAACCCGGACGAGGTCGTGCGGACCGTGCGCCGTCCGCTGGGCGTCGTCGGCGTGATCACGCCGTGGAACTTCCCGGTGCAGATCCCGGCGTGGAAGCTCGCGCCCGCGCTGCTGTGGGGCAACTCCGTGGTGTGGAAGCCGGCCAGCGACACGGTGGCGCTGGCCGTGGCGTTCGCGGAGATCCTCGTCGAGGCCGGGGTTCCGGACGGCGTGCTCAACCTGCTGCTCGCGCCCGGTTCGCTCGGCGCGGAGCTGGTGGAACGGCCGGAGCTGTCCGGCGTCACCTTCACCGGGTCGGTGCCGGTCGGCCGGGCGATCCAGGCCGCGGTCGTGCCGCGCGGGGCGAAGGTCCAGCTCGAACTCGGCGGGCACAGCGCGGCGATCGTCCTGCCCGACGCGGATCCGGCGCAGGCGGCAGCGGCGCTGGTCACCGCGTCGATGAGCGGCACCGGGCAGAAGTGCACGGCGGCTCGCCGGATCATCGCCGTGGGGGACTCCTATGCCGCGCTGGTCGCCGAGCTGGCCGCCCGGATCAAGGGACTGGTCGTCGGACCGGGGACGACGCCGGGAGTCGACATCGGGCCGCTGGTGTCCGCTCGCGCGGCGGAAGAGGTCGAGGGCGCGATCCAGCAGGCGGTCGACGAGGGGGCGACGGTGCTGGCCCGCGCGGATTGCCCGCGGGGCGGCGCGTTCGTCGCGCCGACGCTGCTGGCCGGGACGCCCGAACTGACGATCAGCCAGGAGGAAGTGTTCGGCCCGGTCGCCACCGTGCTGCGCGCCGCCGACCTGGACGAGGCGATCCGGCTCGCGAACGGCACGCGGTTCGGGCTCACCGCGGCGGTGTTCACCGACGACGAGCGCGCGGTGCGGCGGTGCCTGCGCGACCTGGACGCGGGCATCGTGAAGGTCAACGCGCCGAACACCGGGTCCGAGGTGCACGCGCCGTTCGGCGGGCTCAAGGATTCCTCGTTCCCGGCGCCACGCGAACAGAACGGCGAATCCGCCGCGGAATTCTTCACCTGGACCAAAACCGCGTACCTGCGGACGTCCGCGCCCCGGGAACAGTCGTGACGCGGCCCGCGGACACGGCGCTCGCCCCGGCGGAACTGGGCGCCGCCCGCTACACCCGGCACAGCTTCGCGCGGTCGTTCCTTCGGCAAGCGGCGCGGGAGTGTTGGACGGTCTCGGCGCAGCGGTGGGAGTTCGACGACGACGGTCACGGCGAAGCGGTGTACCGGATCGACGCCGGCGGCACTCTGCTGCACTTCGTGGTGTTTTCCACCGTACTGCAGGAAAACGAGCGCACGGACCGGGTGATCGCGAAACGCTGGGATGTCACCGCCGCGCTGGTGGAAGGTCCAGTTCCGGACGCGCGGATGGCGGAGCTGCGGCGTGAAGTGCCGCGGCAGGAAGCTGGCCGGGCCGACGCAGCGACGCTGGTGTGGACTCGGGCCAACCGGAGCGAGCGGTTCTTCGCCTACGTGGTCTCTCAACTGGCCAACGGCGCCCAGCCGGACTGCGCCACGATGGGCGACGCCTGCTACATCCTGCGCAGCACCGCCTTCTACAGCAACGGAAAGTTCGGTCTCGCCGACTTCGACCGGCTCGCCGAAATCCCGCCGCTGCGGGTGCCGTACCGGGCGCAGATGCTGGCCGCGTGGCTGCTGCGCGAGTTCAGCTACGACCTCGTCGAGCATTGCGCCGCCCGCCGGAACCCCGCTGCGGCAAGGCTTTCCGGAGCATGGCGGCGGTACCTCGGCCTGGGCAACGCGACCGGGCTCGGCATGGTCCCGTTCGTGGTGAACCACCCGCACCTCCTCGACGCCTGGTGCTCGGCGCGGGAACTTCCGCTGGCCCGGGCCCTCGACGCCGAGGCCGACGCCGGTTCGGTCCGGCGGGCGAGCGAACTCCTCGATCGCGCCCGCCGGTACTTCCGCGAACGCGACACATTGGCGACCGCGCCGTACCTGACCGGTCCCGAGCTGGCCGATCGGCTCGA
The DNA here is from genome assembly GCF_000411975.1 of Amycolatopsis orientalis DSM 43388. Taxonomy (GTDB): domain Bacteria; phylum Actinomycetota; class Actinomycetes; order Mycobacteriales; family Pseudonocardiaceae; genus Amycolatopsis; species Amycolatopsis orientalis_D. Next base: position 69,886 of record NZ_ASXG01000195.1, on the reverse strand, counting down.
CGGAATCGCCAGGCTGCTCAACGAATTCCCCGCGGGCGGCTTCCGCTGGCGGGACCTCGACGACCGCGCTGGCGAGTTCGGCGCCGAAGCCCGGGCCGTGCTGCACACCGTCCTGGTCGAGCTGGACGACTCGCTCGACGCGGAGATCGAGCACCTGCTGACCCGCGACCAGCGGCGGCGGGTCGAGATCGGCCAGACCTGCGGAGAGCTGCGCGACCTGCTGGCCGACCGGTACGGCTGGACCCGGGAATTCGACTTCGCCGACCCGAAAGAGCAAGCGAGGTTCTGGTTCTCCGCGGAGGACAACGAAGAACCGCGGCGCGGCAAGCGCGGTCAGGATCCGGGCGAATCGATGGAGCATCCGATCGACATCGCCCGCGCCGTGCACGCCCTCCGGCACGACCTCGCCGGCGCCGACGCGAGCCGTTCGGTCGCGGAGTTCCTGCTGGAGTTCCCGTGGCACCGCGGCATCGTCGCGCGCGTGCAGTCCGTCGCCGGGCTCCGCTACGGCGAGGTGCGCGCGAATTTGCTCGCCGACGATTTCCTTCCGCTGCACCTGCAGCGGTTCCAATTGGCCCTCTACGGCATGGAGAACTACAGCCCGCAGTCGACCGACTGGCTGCGCGTCACGCTGTTCTCCGGCGCGCCCCGGGCGCGCGACGTCGAGTCCGGAGTGGACGACGACTGGCTGTTCACCCGCAAGCCCGGAAAGGAGTCCTGAGTGGACGCCCTGGAGCACGGCGACCTCACTGTCGTCGACGGACTGCAGATCAACAACTGGGACCGCAAGGTCCTGGAGGAACTGAAAGCGGGCGGCGTCACCGGCGTCAACGCGACCTGCGCGGTCTGGGAGGGCCCGCAGGAAACACTGCGCGCGGTCGCCGACTGGTACGAACTCGCGCGGGACAACGCCGATCTGGTCGTCCTCGCGCAGAACGCCGACGACATCCGGAAGGCGAAGCGCGACGGCAAGCTCGCCGTGCTGCTCGGCTTCCAGAACACCTCGCCGTTCGGCGACGACTACCGGATGGTCGAGGTCTTCCACCGCCTCGGCGTCCGGATCGCGCAGCTGACCTACAACATCCAGAACCTCGTCGGCGGCGCCTGCTACGACGAGCACGATTCCGGGCTCACCGCGTACGGCCGGTTCGTCGTCGCGGAAATGAACCGCGTCGGGATGCTGGTCGACCTGTCGCACGTCGGGAACCGCACCAGCCGCGACGCGATCGACGCCTCGGCCGGGCCGGTCGCGATCACGCACGCGAACCCGCTGTCGTTCGCGGATTCGCCGCGCAACAAGCCGGACGACGTCATCGAGGCTCTTGCCGCGCGCGGCGGAGTGCTCGGCTGTTGCTTGTACCCCAACGTGATCGGCGGCGAGAAGACGACCCGGCGGCAGTTCTGCGAGATGGTCGCGCGGCTGGTCGAGAAGATCGGGCCGGACCACGTCGCGCTCGGCAGCGACTGCACGCGGAACTGGTCGCAGGACTACGTCGCGTGGCTGCGCAACGGCCGGTGGCGGCCCGCGGCCGCGGTGCCGGTGGAACCGCAGTGGCCGGTGTGGCCGAACTGGTTCGGCGGACCGGCCGATTTCCCGGTGCTCACCGAAGGACTGCTGGAAGCGGGGCTGGCCGAAACCGTCGTGGCGCAGGTGCTGGGCGGCAACTGGCTCCGGCTGTTCGACACGGTGTTCCCCGGGGCCGGGCAATGACCGCGGCGCGGGCCGAGCGTGTCTCGGCCGCCGGAGGGGTGCGGACTCGCGTGTCCGTGCGGGAGCTCCACGAAGTCTCGCTGCGAGCGTTGCGAGCCTCGGGGCTGAGCAGCGGCGAGGCGGAGTACCTGGCCGAGATCATCGCTTCCGCCGAGGTACACGAGGGTGCCGGGCTCGACGCCTTGGCCACCGAGACGGCGCGGGTCCCGGCTGGGCGGGTCGGCCTCCGGCTGGAGCATTGCGACGGATACGCCGTGGCGCACGACCCGGCCTCTCGCGGCCCGTTGCAGGCCTTCGTGCCGGCCTGCGAGACCGCCGCGGTGGTCGGTCCGCTGGTCGTACCCGGCATCGCCCGCACTGCCGCGCTGGATTGGGCGGCGCTGGACATCGCCGGACGGGCTGGCCGGGTTCTGTCCCTTTCGGACGGCGGGGACCGCGGGGTGGTCACTCCGGACGGGGAGCTGCGGAGGCTTCCCGCCGCAGCGGAACCGCGTCCGCCAGTCGCTGGACTGGTGATCCGCCCGCTGTCCGAGGTTCCCGACGGCCAGGTGGTTTCCACCGCGGCGGAACGGAAACAGCGGTATCGCGAAGCAGTGACCCATGGCGTGTCCGTGGACACTCCATTGTGGACTCTCGCGTGCTCGATCGCGCGCGGGTTCCTGATTCCGGACCACCGGGAGGGGCGATGACCGAGCCGCGCGACCTGGTAGCGCATCCGCACGGACCCCGGCCCTACGCCGGTGCCGCGGTGCACGGCGGGGTGATCTGGGCGTGCGGGCAGGTGCCGGCACGGCGGGACGGCAGCGTCCCGGAGAAGATCGACGAGCAGGTGCGGGTCGCCCTCGACAATCTCGAGGACACCCTGCGGGCCGCCGGAGGGAGCCTGCGCACGCTGCTCAAACTGACGGTGTTCCTCGCCGACCTCGGCGAGTTCGACGCCTACCACCAGGCGTATCTCGACCGTTTCGCCGGCATCGACCTGCCGCCGCGGACCACGGTCCAGGTCGCCGGATTCCGGGGGACGAAACGCATCGAGATCGACGCCGTGGCGGCGGTCGGCAGCGAGGAGACCAACCGACATGAAGACTGACCGCGTACTGGGCAACGGCGGCTCCGTCGTCCGGGCGACCCTGGATTCGGCCCGGCTCAACGGCTTCCACCGCAAGCTCGCGCTGTACTCGTCCGGCGGGCCGTTCCTGGACGGCTACATCCTCAGCATCATCGGCATCGCGCTGGTGCAGATCGGCCCGCAGTGGCGGATGGACTCGCTGTGGTCCGGCCTGATCGGCGCGTCCGCGCTGGTCGGCGTGTTCGTCGGGGGAGCGGTGTTCGGCCCGCTCACCGACCGCATCGGCCGGAAGCTGATGTACACGATCGACCTGATCGCCATCATCGTATGCTCGGTGCTGCAGTTCTTCGTCGCCGACGAAGCGCAGCTGTTCGTGCTGCGGCTGCTGATCGGCATCGCGGTGGGCGCGGACTATCCGATCGCGACCGCGCTGGTCACCGAGTTCGCGCCGAAGGCGTGGCGGGCGCGGCTGGTCGGCGGGCTGAACGCGATGTGGTTCGTCGGCGCGACGGTCGCCGCGTTCGTCGGGTTCTTCCTGCTGAACGTGGACCAGGGCTGGAAGTGGATGCTGCTGTCGTCGGCGGTGCCCGCGCTGCTGATCGTGATCGCCCGCACCAGCATCCCGGAATCGCCGCGCTGGCTGCACAGCAAGGGCCGCGACGCCGAGGCGCTGGAGGTGCTGCGCACGACGATCGGCGAGCACGCCACGCTGGACGATCTTCCCGAACCCGAGGCCAAAACCCCGATGTCCGCGTTGTGGCGCGGCGGCTACCTCAAGCGGGTCGTGTTCATCTCGATCTTCTGGACGTGCACGGTCGTCCCGCTGTTCGCGATCTACGCGTTCGGCCCGCAGATCCTCGAACTGTTCAACCTGGGCGGCGGAAACCTGTCGCATCTCGGCTACGGGCTGATCAATTTCTTCTTCTTCGTCGGCAATATCGCCGCGCTGCTGCTGGTGGACCGGCTCGGCCGGCGTCCCGTCCTGATCTGGGGCTTCGCGATCTCCGCGGCCGGGCTGTTCTACCTGGGGCTGCAACCGGGCGCCGCGCTGTGGCTGATCGCACTCGCCTTCGCGGTGTACGCGGTGTTCAACGGCGGACCGTCCATTCTGGAATGGATCTACCCGAACGAACTGTTCCCGACCGAGGTCCGCGCGTCCGCGGTGGGCCTGTGCACCGGGATCAGCCGGATCGGCGCGGCGGTCGGCACCTTCGCGACCCCGTGGTCGCTCGCCAATCTCGGGCTTTCGGCCACGATGTACATCGCCGCCGGAATCGCCGCGCTCGGGGCGATCGTGAGCGCGTTCATGGCCCCGGAAACGAAGAACGTCGATTTGCACGTCGCTTCTTCGCTGAACTGAAGACCGGATGGAAACCGGGCCCGGCGCAGCGGACGTGCGCCGGGCCCGGCGGCTTCAGTTCTTGTTGGTGCCCGGGGTGAGCACCTTGTCGATCACGAAAACGGTCGCGTTCTTGGTCGGGATGTTCCCGCACAGGATCTTCGCGCCGTTGACCGTCATGTTCTCCCCGGAACCCTCGATCTTCAGCGGGCCGCCCGCGGTGTTCAGCGAGGTGACGGTCCCGGCTTGTTCGAGGCCCTTGGCGTCGTAGCGCTTGCCGACCACGTGGTACTGCAGGATCGGCGCGAGCTGGCTCGGGTTGCCCGCCAGCTCCTTGAACTTCGCGTCGCCGAGCGCGTTGAACGCCGGGTCGGCCGGAGCGAAGACGGTGATGGCCTGCTGGCTGTTGAGCGTGTCGACCAGGTTGGTGGCCTTGACCGCCGCGACCAGCTTGGTGAGCAGCGGGTTCGTCGAGGCGGCGGACGCGACCGGCTGCGGGCCCATCGAGTCGAGCGAACCGGGCGCGCTGCCCTGCGGAAGCTGGGAACAGGCGGGGCCGAAGACCTGGTCGTTGGTGGTGACGCCGGAGCTGCTGCTGCTGGACATCGGCGCGGACATCGGAGCCGAGGACGGCATCGCCGACGGGCTGCTGCCGCTCGAGGCGTTGTTGTCGTTGCCGGTGCCGCACGCGGTGAGGGCGAGGGCGGCAGCGGCGCCGATACCGGCGAGGCGAAGGGTCTTCACGGGAATTCTCCGTTCACAGTGGATTGTTCAGCAGGGATTCGGCGCCGGATCGGCGGCGGATTGGTCAGGAAGCGAGGAAAGTCGTGGAATGCCATCCGGTCGCCCCATTGGGCACGGTTCCCGCGCGGGCTTCGGTCTGGGTGTAGCCGGATTTGTCGGTCGCGCGCACGAAGACCTGGTGCGTACCGGGCTTCACCGAGATCTGCGTCCACCACATTCGCCAGGTATTCGGGTTCACCTCGGCGGACAGCGTGGCCGGCTGCCACTCCCCGCCGTCCGCTTTGATCTCCACCTTGGCGATCCCGGTGTGCTGCGCCCAGGCGACGCCGGCGATCCGCACCGTCCCGGCGGCAACGTTGTCGAAGCCCTTGGGCGTGTCGATCCGCGATTCGGTCTTGATCGGCGCCTGCTCGCTCCAGCCGCGCCGGAGCCAGTACGCCTGCCGGGCCTTCCAGGTGGTGACCTCGATGTCCACCACCCATTTGACCGCCGAGACATACCCGTAAAGCCCGGGCGTGACCAGCCGTGCGGGAAAGCCGTGCTCCAGCGGCAAGGGTTCGCGGTTCATCCCGATGGCCAGCATCGCGCCGCGCGAACGGTCCAGCGCGGCCGCGACCGGCGTGCCGGAGGTCCAACCGTCCACACTGGAGCAGAACAGCTGCTCCGCACCCGGCCGGATCCCGGCTTCCGCCAGCAGATCGGCGAGATCGACGCCGATGAAGTTCGAAGTGGACACGTAGTCGCCGCCGACCTCATTGGACACGCAGGTCATCGTCACGGTGCGTTCGACCAGCGGCCGGTCGCGGAGATCGCGGTAGCGGTAGCGGACTTCCCGTTCGACCATCCCGTGGATCCGCAGGCTCCAGTCCTCCGCGCGCACCTGCGGCACCGACAAGGCGGTGTCGACGCGGTAGAAGTTCGAGTTGGGCGTGAGGAACGCCGGGGTCCCGAGCTTGGCGAAGTCCGCGTCGGCGGGAATCGGCGGGGCCGAAACCGCGGGCACGAGCGGCCCGATCGCCGTCCGGGAGGCGCTCGCGTCCCGGGTGCCGCTGATCGCCTCTCCGGCCCCGCCGAGCACTCCCGCCCCGACGACGGTCCCGAGGCTGCCGAGCAGGAAGGACCGCCGCGAGGAGTCCGTCGTCTGCTGCCGGGCCGCAAGTCGGTGCAGCAGCAGGAAAACCGCCGCTCCGACCACCAAACTGGCCAGGGGCGCCAGCAACGCGACCGTGGTCAGATCCGGCCGCGCGGCCACCGCGACGCCGCCGATCAGTCCAAACGCGACAATGATCGCCAGGCCCGGCCACGGTGCTCGTCGAGACAGCAATCCGGCCGCGGCGGACGCGAGCAGCAACACCACCGCCATGCCGCCGAGCAGGACGGTCTTGTCGTATGTGCCGAAGGTCCGCACCGCGAAGTCCTTCAGCGGCAGCGGCGTCAGATCGATGGCTCCGTTCCCGACCGCGAGGTACGGCGAAGCGTTGATGTTGCCGAACGACGCCGCCAGGTGCCCGGCGGCGAGCGCCGCGACCAGGGCGAGCACACCGGACAGTGCTGCCGGGAGGATCCGCAGACGGGAGGTCATGCCAGGCATTCGCAGCCGGGTCGGCTGCGGATGGGTCGCGGTCGTTCACCCGTCCGAGTAGAGCCTGAGGCACCCTTTCTGCCGTATTTGTGCGATATCGCGCGCATCCGGCCGGTCTGTCGGCTAAATTCCCGGACAGCCGAAACCGGCTCGGGAGAAGGGGGAGACCGATGCGGCGACTGGTGAGCATGGCGGCCGGGGTGGGGATGCTGGCCGGCGCGGCGGCGTGCGGAGGCGGCTCCGCCCCGACTGGCCTGCCCGGCGATCAGGCCGGACCGGCCGGGCAGCCGCCCGCCTCGTCCGTCCAGCCGGAGGCGGTCACCGCCGATCCGCCGCTGGCGTTCGACACCGGCAAGGGCGTTTCGCTGCCCCGCACCGCGCTGCAGGCCAACGTGGCCGGCTCGGTGACGTCGAAGTTCATGACGCTGCGCGACCGCACCGGCTACCTCGTCGCCCCCGATTCGCTGAGCGCGGTCGACGTGCTCACCGGCAGCGAGAAGTGGAACACCAAGATCGAGGGTCCGGCCGCCGATCCGAACGCGCACGACGGCCCGTTCGTCGAGCAGAGCGGCCCGCGTCCGCCGCTGGTCACCGGCAAACTCGCCGTAGCGGCCGTCCCGCTGCGGATGCCCGAGCAGGGCACGACCCCGGGCTATGTCGCGCTCGCCGTCCTCGCGGTGAACCCGGAGACCGGGGCCAAGGCGTGGCAGACGAACGCCAAGGTCACCGACGACCAGTACGGCATCAGCGGCGGCCGTTCGGTCACGCACGTCGTCGCGGTCACCGACAAGGCGGTGGTCGCCAGCTTCGCGCAGTCGGACCACAAGCTCACCGTCGCGCTGGACCCGGCGTCCGGGAAACAGCTGTGGGAGCGCAAGGATTACGACGCGGGCAGCCTGAACGGCGACGTCGTGGTCGGCGTCGACTCCAACGTGGCCGAGAACTCCTCGATGGTCCAGGCGACCGCGCTCGACGTCGCCACCGGCCAGCAGAAATGGGTCGCCGCCGCCAAGTCGAGCGCGGTCGAGATCCTCCCGGCCGATCCGGCGATGGTGGTGCTGAAAGCGAACGAGTACAGCACCGGCCACGCGTTCCTGAAGTTCCTGGACCCGGTGACGGGCGCGGAGAAGTTCTCGGCGGAGGGCACCCGGAACCTGGGCCCCGATTCGTACGGCGATTGCCTGTACGACGAGCAGTCGGTGCTGGCCTGCACCGACTCCGGCGTGCTGACCGCGTACGACGCGAAGGCCGGGACCAAGCTGTGGAGCCTGCCGGACCAGGCCGCGAACCGCGTCCCGCCGGGCGGGCTGACGGTCGCCTGGCACGGTGCGCTGTACGGCTACACCAATGGAAAGCAGCCGATCGTGCTGGACGCCAAGACCGGCAAGGACCTGTCCACCAGCGTCGGCTTCGTGCCGGACTGGGTCAGCAAGTACGCCGCGGCCGGTGTCGACAAGGACGGTGCGCCCAAGGCGTACCCGGTCAAGAAGTAGCCCGGCGGCTCGTCATTCCGCCGCCGGACCGTGCGCGAGGATCTGCTCGCGGAGGATGTCCGCGTGCCCGCAGTGCTGCGCCAGCTCGCGCAAAACGTGCAGGTAGACGAAGCGCAGCGACAGCGGGCCGCGCCGGTTGCCGGGCAGGAGGTCCGTCAGCTCGAGCGACGCGGTCGCCCGGCGAGCGTCCTCGCACGCTTCGCGGTGCGCCCGCTGGACGGACTCGACGGTGTCGTCGTCGGCGAGGACGAACGATTCGTCCGGCGTTTCCGGGATCCCGATCTCGGCGCGCGAACGACCGGTGACGGCTTCGTCGAACCAGACCTTCTCCACGAAGGTCACGTGCTTGACCAGGCCGAGCAGCGTCGTCTTCGACGCAACGAGCGAACGGCGGGCCTGCTCCTCGGTGAGCCCGTCGAGGCAGTGCTGGAGTGCGTCGCGGTGCTCGTCGATGAAGTATTCGAGCTGGTCCTTGGCGGGGCGGTCGATCACTGATTCCATGGGCACGGACCCAGCTTGCCGGATCCCCGCGACGCGGCGATGCGCAGGTCCGGGCGGGAATCAGCTCCCCTCCCGGTTCCCCTCGCCGGCTTCCGCTGCCCCGGCGTCGAGCCCGGCCAGCGCCGTTTCCACGGAGTTGACCTCCGCGAACCGGCCCTGCGCGCGGTGCCGGTCGAGTGCGAGCTGCCAGACCGTGCGGGCCTTGTGCGTGCTTCCGCGCTGTAGAAGCCTACGAAGGTCGTCGCCTCCGATGCCGCGATTTCCTGTTCGCGGCAATCGGAGTGCGTCTCGAACCTGTCCTTGAGGTCGTCGACCACCTGGTCGGAGTCAGTGAGGATGGCGTCCACGTCGACTTTTGTGGCGGCGTTGAGCACCCCGGCCGCCGCCCTGGACGCGGGCGCGACCCAGTTCTGTGTCCGGCCCGGGTCGTAGGTCATGACCAGCCCGAGGAACTTGATCACCTGCTGCGCGATGGTCGATCACAGCGACATGCCGTGCTTGAACAGGTCGGCGGCCAGCTCGCTGTCCCTCCGTTCGTCGTCCCACACGTCGTCGATAGTGGGGTCCGGGGTGTTCGCTGCTCCCCAGCCGCTTGCCGTGGTCAAATGCTCCGAACGTGGGACACTGGACAAGGGTTCCGACATCGCGGCTTGTGCATGTGCCATCGTCTTCCCTTGTGTGGGACCGCCAAATTAAGAAAGCTCGTCTGATCGCGCGTCAATTCAGGTCGTCGGTTCGCTGGCGCAGGCGCTTGCCTCCCGAAGTTCTGGCGACGGCGACCGGAATCGACAGATTCGCACTATCCACGGCACGCTTCGTCCAGTATGGCGGCCTGGTCTTTGTCGTGGCGTTCCTCGTCCCTGTGGTCACGTACGTGGCAGCGCCGGAGTACCTCGTCTCGTCGCCATCGGACCGAGTCGCGGCGGTCGTTGGCATTTTTTACGGTGTGGTGACGGTCGTGCTCAGCATGAATCTGGTCGACACTTACGTCGGAGCGGTCGAGTTGGGGCGACCTGAGACGCTGGTCAGCGTCCAGACTGGACTGCGAAAGTTCGCTGCCTACTGGTGGATGATTCTTCTTGCAATGCTGCTTGGCGCAGTAGCGCGTGGACTTGACATCGACGACAAAGCGACCATGGGTGGAGCTTCCTCCACGATTCTGCTCGCCGCCAGCGTCGGGTTTGTCTCGGTAGCCGCAGATACCCGTAAAGAGCTACGTGTGGGCGAGGTCAAGAACTCTCAAGAGGCAAAAGAACGAGTGGCCTCCGCGCTGTACCCGTATTGGCGGCCTGGCTCCATCACAGCGACGAGCACGGAAATAGTCGTTCCGGTCGTCGCGGCGGGGGTCGCTGTCAGTTTGGCTGTCGCGCTTCTGGCACGTCGGCAGCGCTAGCCGAACACGATCCGGCCCGGTTGACGTGCGTCTCCTGGACCTCGACGGCGGCGACCGTGGCTCCGGGCACGTGGTCGGCCTCGGCCAGTAGCTTCCCGGACAGCTCGCCCAGCAGCGCGGCCACGTCCTCCACTGTGGGCCACGTGTCGAACTCGTAGACCTTGCAGTCGGTGGCGCGCAGGGCACCGACGAACGGATCCTGCTGGCCGAGCATGGTGCCTGGATCGAGGTGGTAGTCGATCCAACCGTGCAGCGCCTTCTTGAACGCCCGGCGTCGCACCTCGCCGTCTGCGGCCGCGCCGACCTCGCCCAGCCCCCGGAATTCCAGTGCCATTCGGTAGCCTCCCCGGTCCACCGGACGAGGCTAAAGCATGGCCGGCGGGCCTGAACCGGAAAACGCGGCGGCCCGGACCGGGGTGCGATTCCGCGCCGCCCGAGCAGTCCTCAGTGGACAGTGAAGCGGGCGCCGTGGACCCCTCTCGGGACGCACCGGGATACTGGGCGCGGAAACCGGCTCGGAGCGGGAAGGGGCTCGACGGTGGCGCGGCGCGGATCCAGGCAGCGAACGAAAGCGTGCCGGAAAATCGGTACGGCCGCCGAATTCGGACGGATCGGGTGAACCGCCGCCTGCGGACGCGGCTGCGGCGTCCGGCCACGACCGCGGACGAACAGGTCGGGTTCAACGGCGCGTTCGCGGCCGCGCTGACTCGCGCGGTCGGGTCGATGCCCGCGCTGTACGTCGTCCTCGCGCTCGTCGCCGGATGGATGGCGCTGGCGACGTGGGGCCCGCTGCGCGCGGTCGATCCGTACCCGTTCGCCTTCCTGCTGTTCCTGGACAACGTGGTGCAGCTGGTGCTGTGCCTGGTGATCCTGGTCGGCCAGCGGGTGCTCGGCGGCGCGGCGGACCGCCGTTCGGTGCAGACCTACGAAAACGCCGAGGCCGTCTTCGAGCAGATCGCGGACCTGCAGCGGCACCTCGACCGGCACGACCGGGTGCTCAGCCGCGGCGTGAGCCTGCTGGAGTCGAGCCCGCATCCGTGGATCCAGCAGCACCGGGTGCAGCGGCCGCCGCAGGCGCTCGACCAGGCGGTGAGCGTCAACGGCCGGATCGCGGCGTGGCTGACGCAGCGGCTCGGCAGCATGTGGGCGTTCTACCTGGCCGCCGGGACGCAGGTGGTGTGGATGGGCCTGGCCGCGCTGGGCGTGCAGCGGCTGGACCCGTACCCGTTCGCGTTCATGACCTTCCTGTCCACCCTGGTCCAGCTGATCTTCATGATCGTGATCATGGTCGGCCAGGGCGTGCTCGGCCAGGCCGGCGACCGGCGGTCCGAGCAGACGTTCCTCAACGGCGAGGCGATCCTGCACGAATGCCGCCGGATGAAGGCCCGGCTCGAAGCACAGGACTGGCTCATCGAGGACCTCAGCCGCTACACGCGCGGCGAGCTCATCGAGGACCTCGCGCGCGCCATCCACGACGTCGACGGCCAAGCGCAGCGGACCGTCCACGCCCGGGTGCCGCCCCGCTGGGACCAGGCCCCCGAGGAGCGCAAGGCGGTCACTCGCGCGCAAGCCCGGCAGCTGGGCGAACATCTGGCGCTGGTCGGCTGCGTGATGGTGCCGGCCTTCGACCCTGACCTCACGGTCGTGTTCGGCGACGACGAGGTCCTGCTGCTGGCTCAGCAGGAGCACGACCGGTGGCGGTCCGAGCAGCCCTCCGGCGGCGGGGCGGACCCGGATCTGGTCGGCTGGGACGACCTGCCGGAACCGGCGCGGGCGTGGAAACTTCACCTCGCGCGCAGCATCCCGGGACTGGTGGCCAGCGTCGGCATGCAGGTGGTCCGCGACGGGCGCGCTCGCGGCGGCGCGGGCGAGGAGGATTTCACCGCCGAGGAATGGGCGACGCTGCAACGGGCGATGATGGCGTCCGGAATCCTGGTGGGGCTTTCCGTGGGCGGCGTGGATTCGGACGAAATGTTCGCGCTGGTCAAAACCCTGCGGGAGGCGAGCGTCGCGCATCCGAGGCGGTTCATCCGCGAGGTCGCCGCCTCGTCGGCCTTCGACACGGGCCTGCGGCCGGGCGTCAAATACGCCGAATACCTGCCGTACGCGGAAAAGACCATCCGCTCCGCCGCGGCCATCGTCGCCCGCAGCGCACCGGCGGAGCTGCCGGACTTCCGCGAATTCCTCGTGGAGATCGCTACCGTCGTCGCCGAAGTGAACCAGGAAGGCGGCTTCCTCGGGGTGGGCGCGCAACGCCGGACGCCCAAGGAGGTGGCGGCGATGGACGCCGTCCGCCTGGCCGCGCGACACGACTGAGGTCACTTGATCGCGGTGACCGCTCCCACGACTGCTCCGTAGAGCACGAAGACGTTGACCAGCGCGATAAACGCCGGCTGGAGCCAACGGACGATCGGTGCCGCCTGGTTGGGCAGCGGGGTGCCGTTCGCGTCGAGTGCCTTCTCGCCCGGCCGTGAAGCGAGCAGCGACACGAGGCCGAACAGGGCGCAGAGCGTGAACGGAAACCATTGGCCGTGCAAGGGATTCCAGAGCCGTTGCGCGCCGCCCCAGGCCGCGGAAATCGCGCCGGTCATGGCGGCGAAGTTGGTCAGCGACTGAACCGTGACGAAGTCGCTGACGTTCTTCGTGCCCGCCGGCGCCGCGTCGCCGAGGTTGCCGCTCGTCGGTTCGGCCGCCGGAGTGGTGGTGGCGAAGGCTTTGGCGATGGACATGAGACACCTCGTTGTGACTCGGGTTCTCCGAAGTCGCACCGAGGTGCGCGCTCGTTACGTCAGCGCGATCCGGCGGCCACCAGCTTCGCCGTGATCGGTTCCAGTGCCGCGAGCAGTTCGTCGAGTTCGGCGGCGCTCAGGGCTTCGTACGGCGCGGCGGCGAGTTCGTCGGTCAAGCTCTCGATGTGTTGCTTCAACTCGCGGCCCGCGTCGGTGAACCGGCCCTCGGCGTCGACGAGACCGCGTTCGCGCAAGCCGTTCATGATCGCGGCCAGCCGCTTCTTCGGCAGGTGGTGGACCCGCCCGAACGATTCCGGCGGATGAATGCCCATGTCCAGCGCGGACAGAAGGTGCGCCTCCCCGCCGCCGATCCGCGCACTGACCAGCGCGGCGATGTGCCCGTCCCCTCGGTGCTCGCGCAGCATCGTCGCGGAATGCCACAGCCGGGCAACCGGATCGCTGGGCACCGGGCGGGTCCGCATCGCAGCGAACATCACCCGCCCATCGGTGGGCGCGCTCGTCGCGGCTTTCGTGATCAGGTCGGCGGCGCGCACCAGCTCCGCGGAATTGGCCAGTTCGGCACCGAGAATCCGGCGCACCGAAGCCGCGCTGCCCCGTTCCCGCGCGGCGACGGACGCCTCGGGCGGGATTGTTTCCCACGCGCTGGGGATGTGCCGCGCGACCTCGCCCTCGGCGAAGTTGTAGAAAGCCGCGTGGACCACCTCGGCCGGCACCCGTCCCAACGGGGCGGCCCGGCTGGCGAAGTAGCCGTCCCAGTAGGTGCGGTGGCCGAGCGCCGCGAGTTCGGCGTTGCACTCGTCGGCGAAGAAAGTGACGAGGCAGATCGGCTCCAGAAGCTCGAACATGCGCCGGGCGGTGGCTGTCATCGCTGCATCATGCCAGCGCGGAGAGGAAAACTTCGGCAATTTGCTCGCCGAGGTCGACGGTTGCGACCGCTCCGTCCGCGCCGGTCTCCGCCGGGGAACGGAGGACGACCTCGGCTCGGTACAGCCCGCGCCGGGTCATCACGTTGAGGGCTTGGGCCGGCTGATCGAGGGCCACGGTCACGGCGTCCTCCCCGGCGAACCGGAGCTGGTCGCCGCGCTCGAGGTCGGTCGCGGACCCGTTGACGGTCAGCCGGAGCGGGCCGAGCGCGGTGAAAAGCCGGTCGATTCCCGGGAACGACGAGAACGGCGCGTCTTCGAGCAGGTCGGCGAGGCTGACCCGCCACCGCGGTTCCCCATCGGGACCGGTGTCGGCGGCGAGTTCGCGGGTGGTGCCGGCTCCGTTGCGCCAGGGGACCGGGCTGACTTCGGACGGGTTGAGCATCCGGGCATCTCACCCGTTCCTCGCCGCGGACGCAAACTCACCGGCTGGTTCCGCTCGCCAAAAGGGTGCGGACCGCGTCGGGGAAACCGGCCACGCCGTCCGGCCCGGACAGTGCCAGGTTGAAGAGAAACCCGGGCAGGAACGCCAGAATCGCCTGCGCGAGAGCGTCCGCCGGTGCTCCGGTCCACGTGCCCGCCTCCTGGCGACGGCGCACGAGACCGGCCACTTCGGCACCCATCTCGGCCGACGCGGCGGTGAGGCGGTCGGCGAGTTCGGGGTTGCGCTGGGCTTCCGACCAGACCAGCACCGCCATGCTCGCCAGCTGCCGGTCCCGGTGCAGTTCGGCCACGGCCTCCAGCAGCTCCGCCATCACCTCGCCGACGCCGTTCTCGCCGGAACCGCGGGCGAGGGCGGCGCGCAGCACCGCGGCGACGTCGTCGAGGTTCTGCGCGGCGACCGCGACGATCATGTCCTCCTTCTTCGGGAAGTACCGGTAGACCGCGCCCGCGGACTTGCCGGCCTCGGCGAAGACGTCCTGCATCGACGTGCGATGGAAGCCGTTGCGGAGGAAGCAGCGGCGCGCGGCGGCCAGGATCTCGCCCCGCTGGTCGTCCTTGTACTGCTGGCTCACCTTCGGCACCGCGCGCTCCTCGCCTTGACACTCCGGGGTGCCGAGCCTACCGTAAAAGAAAAGCGGATGTCCGTCCTCTTTTACGATGTGGAGAGTGCCGCATGCCCATGGCCCCCGTCCCCGACGTCACGCTGACCCCGGTCGCGTCCTTCCCGGAGAAGTACTTCCCGGAAAACCTCGCCGTCCGTTCCGACGGATCAGTGCTGGTCACCGTCCTTCTGCAGCAGGAACTGTGGCTCGCGCCGGGCCCCGTTCTCGTGCACCGCTTCGACCACCCGGTGACCGGGATCGTCGAAGTCCGGCCCGACGTTTTCGTGCTCAGCCTGACCGAGGGGTACACCACCCACGAATCGCACCTGGTCCGGCTCGACCTCACCAGATGGACACCGGGGGAGCCGGTCGCTCCGGAAATCATCTACACCTTCGACGACCGCGTGCGCGCACTCAACGGCAGCTGTCTGCTCGGCAGCGGAGTGCTGGCCGTCGCCGACTGCTTCGCCGGATTGATCTGGCGCGTCGACCTGGATGCCGACGCCCGGAGCGCGCGGGCCCGGGTCTGGCTGGAGCACGACACCATGGCCGACGACCCGGACGCCGAGGTCGCTCCGCCGCGCCAACCCGGCGTCAACGGAGTGCGGTACAGCGCGCGCACCGAGTATCTCTACTACACGTCCACCGCACAGAAAGTGTTCATGCGCGTCCCGGTCGACCCGGCCACGCTGGAACCGGCCGGCGGTGCGGAATTCGTGGCCGCGATCGACAACGCGGACGACTTCGCCCTCGACGAGGAGGCCGGATTCGCTTACGTCACCAGGCATCGCGCGAACACGCTCGACCGGGTGCCGCTCGTTCCGCGGCACGGCAGCGAAGTCCGGCACATCGCGGGCGAGCCGTTCGACGAACTCCTGGTCGGGCCGTCCAGTGCGGCCTGGGCGCCGGGCGGGGAGGGCCGGGTGCTTTACGTGACCACGGACGGCGGCACGACCGCCCCGCCGGACGGGATCTTCCGCAACGCCATGCTGCTGCGGGCGGAACTGCATCCGTGAAGCGGCTTCACCGCGCCGGAGCGCCCGGCCCGGGCTGCGCTCGAGTGCCGTTCGCCGGCACGCTCACCGTCGGCAGGATCTGGGCCAGTTGTTCCGGCGAACCTGGCTGAGCCGGCGCCGGTGGGTCGCGGTGAATCGGACCGCAGCCGTGGATTCCCTGGTCCGCCGGGACGGACATCGGACACGCTTGCGTCGCGCCGGCGGTCGCGGTCATCGCGCCGAAGGTCAGTGCCGCACCGGCGGCGACCGTCGCGATTCGGCACCAGCGAGGGGTATCGGACATGACAACTCACCTTTCGTTCCGTGGGCGGGTCAGACCAGCGTGCAGCGGGCGTATGCCTTGAGCTGGAACGGTTTCTCGGTTTTTCCGCTCGCGTAGACTTCCCAGCCCGTGCCGTCGTCGGTGGGCCGGTTCGTGTAGACGGTGGGTCCGTAGCTGGAAACCGCGTAGCCGCCCGACGAGACCTGATAGCCGGACGGGCATTGCGCCACCGCGTGCGCGGCTCCGCCGGAACTGGTGGCCGTCGCGGAAGCGGAGCGGTTCAACGGATTCGACAGCGGCGGCGAGGCGTCCGCGGCCGCGGTCCCGGCGGCGAGGACTCCGCCGGCGAGTGCGGTCGCGACGGTGAACGCCGTTCGGTGGATCGTGCGCGGTACGGGCATGGCAACCAACTCCTCAGCAATTCATCGAGACGCCCAGCAGCGGGCAGGACGGGCTCTTGGTCGGCGACAACGGCGGCGGTCCGCTTTCGGCCGGCGCATTGTTTCCGTCCGAAGTGGACGGTGCGGCCGGGGCGCCGGTGTCGCGGTGCCCGGCCGGCTCGGTCGGTGCAGCCGCACGCTGAGTTCGGGACGGAACCGTGCTGCGCTGGACCGGGCGGTGGGTTTCGGCCTGGGGCTGGGGTTCCGGAGCGGTTTCCCTCGCCGCCACCGCGTCCGACGGGGTGGGCGCCGGAGCGGGTGCGGGAGAGGAAGAAGGAGGCGGCGGTGGTGCGGCGGGCGGGCTTGAGCGGGGCATCGCGGGCACCGGGTTGGCTGCCGCCGGTTCCCCCGGCTGATTGCCCGGCAGGACGCCCAACGCCCAGCCGACCCCTCCGCCGACGGGAATCGCCACCGCGGCGGCGAGCGCGCCGAACGCCAGGCGGCGTCGCCGGGTCGGTTCCGGTCCGTCGGTGCTCCGGAGGAACAGTCCGGGAAGGCGTCGCCGCGCCAGCCGCCACATCGCACGGCCGAGCTGCCAGGCGATCGCGACGATCCCGGCGATCGGCAACGCCAGCAGCAAAATCTGCACCGCCGCGGAAATCGCGCCCAGGACGGGATGCGGATCGGCCGCGGCGCGGGAAATCAGGCCGGACGCCGCTTGCGCGTCGGTGCGCACCAATCCCGGGACCTGCCAGGCGAGATAGCCCAGCTCCAGCGCGAGAGCGGGCACGATCAGCAGCACCCACGTCGTGACGGCGGTCTGCGGCCAGCGCTTCAACGCGTCCAACCGCTCGTCGCGGGGGCGGCGCAGGAGGTAGTGGGAGAGGATCGGGCCGATGTAGCGGTACAGGTCCGGGACGCCGACGAGGTCGGCCATCAGGTAGTAGCCGTCGAAACGCAGCGTGGGCAGGAGTTGCTGCACGATCTCCAGGTTCACCGAAAGCACCGCCACCAGCAGCGGTGCCCACCCGGTGCTGAAGTAGGCCGCGGCGAGGGCCACCGCGAAGATCGCGTTGAAGTACACGCCGCCCAGATCGGTGCGCAGCCGCCCGGCGCGGCCGAGCCGGTAGGTATCGGTGATGTCGGTGTAGAAAGCGGGCCACACCAGGTAAATCCCGGCCCCCATCCCGCCGGGCACGGCACCGGAATAGCGGCAGGCGGCGGCGTGCCCGCATTCGTGGAACCCGGTCGACGCGACCGCCAGGCCGAGCACCGTCAGCACGCCGATCGGGTCGGCGAGGGTGCTGCTCATCGCGTCGGACACGCTGTGCCCGGCGAGCAGCCACCACTCCGCGACGCCGGCCGCGGCCAGCAGGAGCGCGATCACGACCGGGAAGAACAGCCACCCCAGCATCCCGCCGAGGACCCACGTGGCCGCCGGGGCGAGCACCTGGACCCGCACCCGCAAGGCGAGGAAAGGGTTGTGCCGGGCCAGTTCCGGGACGGTGCCGTCGGCGTAGGTGGTCAGTCCGAGCGGGGCGAGCTTGCGGTCCAGCAGGTACGCGAGGTGCTCGGCTTCCAGCCGCAGCCCGGACTGCTCGCTGGCGGCCGCGGCGACCTTCGCCAAAGTGCCGGCGTCGTCCCGGTGTCCGGTCTCCTCGGGGTCCGCCGGCACGAAGGCTTGCTGGGCGACCAGCAGCCGGACGATCAGGTACAGCAGCGCGGGCAGCCGCACGAGCTGCCCGTCGGTGCGCGTGACGAGCAGCGGCGGCTCGCGGTACCCGCTGCCCCGGAATTCCCCGACCGGCTCGGTGTCCGGCAGCAACCCGACCGGCCCGGCTTCCCCGATCCGTGCCGCCGCTTCGGATTCGCCGCCCGGAGCGGCAGGCACGGCAGCGTCGTCCGCGGTGGCGGGAAGTCCGGGATGCGGGCACATGACGGTCCTCTCCGGGGCTGAGGTCTTCGCTGGCGGCGGGTGCACAGCGGCTGGTGCGGATGTTCGCCTAGGTTCGGGATTTCGCTTACGCCGGTGCTGTCTGTGTTGGCTGCTGCGGGCTTTGCCCGAGCGACGTTGCTGGTGCCTGGTGGGGCGGGCGGAGTCGGTCAGCGGCGGCTGGTGGCTGCGGGAGTTTCGCGCGCACCAGCGCTGCGGGTGCCCGGTGCGGTCGGTCAGCGGCGGCCGCGGTTTGGCTGCCGGTGCTCCCCGCGTGAGCAAGCGGATCCGGATCAGGCCACTGCGCGCGGCGTCATCCGTGGCTCTCGACGGCGGCCGGCAGGCAGCTCGTGGTCGTCGACGGCGGCTGGCCGAGCCCGAGCGCCCCGACCACTCCGCCGCTGCCCTCGCTGTGGGTGGTCTGGCAGGCGTAGTAGACGGTCCCGCCGTGCCCGTCGGGCACCGCGTAGCGGCCCGGGTCGGCCGTCGGAGCGGCGGGGTTGCCGGTGACCGCGGAGAGCGCCGTGCGGGCCGGCAGCACCTCCCCGGACAGCGCGTCCAGCGCCGCGAAACGTGCGTCCGCCGGAGCGGACCCCGCGATGGGCTTGGCTTGATGCACGGTGGTCGCCTTCTTTCCGCTGTCGTCTGGGGTTTCGGCCGCACGGGGCGGGGCCGGGCAACGGCCGGCTCCGCCCCGCGGGTGTCCCTCGGCCCGCCTGGACGGGGGCGGTCACCGTGCTCAGTAGCTGGACACGGCCGCCGGGGTGCAGCTCATGGTCTCGCCGGGGTTGTTGGAGCCCAGCCCGAGCGTCCCGGTCAGGCCAGGGGTGCCCTCGGAGTGCGAGGACTGGCAGGCCGACAGCGCCGTGGCGCCGTGGTTGCCGCCGTCGTAGACGACCGTGTTGCCGCCCGAGGCGGCCGCCGAGCTGCTCGACGCGGAGCCGTTCGCGCCGCCGCCGGCGTTGTTGAACGGCGTGGACACGATGCCCAGCACCGCGCGCTCCGGCAGCACCTCGGCGGCCAGCGCGTCCAGTTCCTCGAACTTCACCGAATCCATGATGCTCCTTTTTCGTTCTCGATCTTTCTTTTCGATCAATCCCGGAAAAGAGCTCTCCGCCGTGCGAAGACGCTCGGTTGGGTATTTCCCGGGTCCCGCGAATGCGGCGACCCCTTTGTAACACCTCGCGCGAAGCGGGGGCAAACCCCGGATTTTCGTGACCGGCAAGGGAAAGTGAGGAGAGTTCAGCGTGCCGGACATTGTTTCGGAATTCCTGAAACGGGAGCCAGCCCAGCGCTTCGCGATTCAGGGACAAATTTTGCTCGCGGTCAGCGGGCGTGGCGCGCGGGCACCGGCGTCAGCCGCGGGCGGCTCGTTCGCTCGGGCACGAGCAGTTCGTCCACCGGACAGCCCAGCACCGCGCACAGCGCGTCCAGGTCGCCGAGTTTGACGCTGGCCGGTCGCCCGGACCACCATTTGGACATCTTCCCGGCGGACACCGCCAGGCCATGCGCGGCCAGGCGGGTACGCAGGTCGGTCGCGGTCCAGATGCCGCGCCGGGCCGCGGCCAGCCGCAAGTTCCACTCCATAGGGACAGGACCTTCCTCGTCGGGTCGGAGGCTCCGGGCCGCTCCGGGCAGGTCGCCGGGAGGACACAGCAAGCCGAGGGAAACCGCGCACCGCCGGGCGCGGCGCGCGAGGGGGTTCGGCCCTGGTCAGTCAGGGAAAACGGTCGGCAGATCCGCCATCGAGCGCGGGCTTCTCCGCGATCGTGCGCCCGGCGTTCCGGCCGGGCTGCGCGGTGCCACGCGGCCAGTGCTCACGACCAGCGCGACGACCCCGCCGACGCCAGCCTGACTCGACGTCGCGCCGTCACCGGCCGGAGCCAGTGAGGCGCAGGATGAAGCCTTGGTCTGTGCGGGAAGCCCTTCGGCGCCGTCGCCGGTACTGGATTTGTGCGGGCTCGGCGTGGAGTTGCTTCGCGGTGCGGTGCGGGGAGCGGCCCGGTCGTTTCTCCTGCCGACCGGGGGAGCGGTGACTGCACGCACACCGCCCGCGGAGGGTGGCTTTCTGGCAATTGGCTGGACGCGGTCCGGGTAAGGAGCCGGGAGGATCCGGTTGCCGATCGACTGTGCGGCATGGGCGACGCCGGAGCTGTGCGACTCGTCCGTGACCAGGCGGACAGTGTTCTCGACCGGTGCCCGAATCTCGTCGGTGACCGACTGCAGCTGGCGCGCTTGCCTGTTCGGCACCGCCGAGACCGTCCGGTGGCTCAGCGCGGTCCGGGTCGTCCTGTCCAGCACCTGCTTGCCCACGCCCATGATGTCCGGCAGGCGCGCAGCCTCCTCGCCTTCCGGGCGTCCAGCCTGGCCGTCCGTGCTCGGATCGCGGGCTTTGGCCGACAGACGGTCCGCCGATGCCTCTTTCGAAGCAGGGCCCGCCAATTGGCAGATCCCGCCCGTCCGCAGCACCGGCACCGGACACTTCCCGTCCGGCGGATCGGCCGCTGCGGAGCTTCCGCCGACGAGGGCGCCGATCAGCCAGCTTCCCGCCAGCAGCCCGAGCGCGACGAGCAGCCGCACCATCCACGCGGGCTGATGCGGCACGGGAATCAGCCGCACCGACCGGGTGCCAGCGCGGCTGGCGGCAACCTTGGTAATCCCGACACCTGGCCGTGTGTACACCGCGGCTCGGAGGTAGGCAACCGCCTCGAATCTCGTTATCCGGCAAGGATTTGATCGCTAGCCGCGGCTTGCGGTGTCCTTGTGGGACGGACAGTTCGGCAGGTCGTCCGCGAACGCCGCCGAGATCAAATCCGGTGGTGGCCGCCGCCGAGCGAACCGGCGCGCTTCCACGGGAATTCACGAAGAGGTCACCCTTGTGAGCGACATCGAGCCCATCGTCCATTGTGGATGCTCGCGGAGCGGTGTGCCAGGTAACAAAAACTTCCCGGGAGAAGGACGTGTAACCGCGAAACAGCCGGGTACTCGAGCAACGCTCCGGGTGTCTCGGCGATGATCAACTTCCCGTTGCGCCGCAACGGTTTCCGGGTCGCTCAGGACTTGCGTGGGACCCCGGCCAGCATCGCCGCCTCGCTCGGATGCGCGAAGTCGACTACGGGAGTGTCCGGTCCGCTTTCCTCGGGATGCCAGGCAGCGGTCCACGTGACGCCCGGGTCCAGCAGCTCGAAGTCGCCGAACAGGGCGCGGATTTCCGCGGCGGAGCGCAGCACGTGCTTGCTGACATTGGTGTCGTACAGTTCGATGACCGTGCGCAATTGCTTCGCGAGGTCCTCCGGCAGTCCCTCATTGGTGATCTGCGACAAGACCAGATACGACCCCGAGGGGAGCATTTCCCGGTATTGCGCGATGGCCTCCGGCCCGAGGTCGCGCCCGTCCGGGCCGGGCTGCTCGATGTGCAGCACCGCGGTGACCAGCAAGGCCAGCGGCCGGTCGAGATCGATGACGCCGGTGTCCGCGACGGATTGCCAGAGGTTTTCCGGTTCGCGAAGATCGCCCTGGATCACCGCGTGGCGTTCGGGGTCGCCGTGGCGCTCCAGGAGAATCCGCGAGTGCGCGACCGCGACGGGTTCGCGGTCGAGGTAGACGACGCGGGAATCCTCCGCGACCTCGTCGGCGATCTGGTGCACGTTGCCCATCGTGGGAACGCCGGAGCCGATGTCGACGAACTGGCGCACGCCGAGGCGCACCAGACGCCGCACCGCGCGGTGCAGAAACGCGCGGTTGGCCCGGGCGCAGTACTTCCCGGCCGGAAACGCCGCGAGGACCATCTTGCCGAACTCGCGGTCGATGGCCCAGTTGGCCGTGCCGCCGAGATACCAGTCGTAGACCCGCGCCACGCTTGGCCGGTCGAGGTCGACGCCCGGAATGGGCTCTTCAGGTCCTTGCGCCACGCTGCCTCCCCGCAGTCGTCAGCCATCGTATCCAATCCGGCCGGTCCCGCGGAGCCGCCGGGTCTCACGGTCCGGCAAAACGGTCGAATCGCGGCGCCGCCGGACCGGCCGGTGATCGGCTTTGAGTAGGCTGCGGGCAACGACTTCATTGGGGGAGCCATGACTGAGGAAATCGAACCCGCGCGCCGCGCTGCGGTGCGTTTTCCGGGAATCAGCCCGAGAGCCTACGAACACCCGGTGGACCGCGGCGCGCTCGCCACCCTGCGCGCGGTGCCCGGGTTCGCTCAGGTGATCAAGGCCGTCTCCGGCTTCTACAACGAACGCGGCGAGCGGCTGATGGCGCTGGCCTCGTCGATCCGAGTCGGGCCGAAGCAGTACCCGGAACTCGACCGGCTGCGCCGCGAATGCGCCGAGACGCTCGATCTCCCCGCCGTGCCGAACCTGTTCGTCTACCAGGACCCGCGGATGCAGGCGTCCACGCTCGGCATGGACGAGCCGTTCGTCCGGATCAGCACCGGGCTCGTCGACCAGATGAGCCCGGAATCGCTGCGGTTCGCCATCGGCCACGAAATGGGGCACGTGCTGTCCGGGCACGCGGTCTACCGCACGATCATGGTGCGCCTGGTCAACCTCCAGATGTCGATGTCCTGGACGCCGGTCAGCGCGCTCGGCATCCGGGCGATCATCGCGGCGCTGAGCGAGTGGTACCGGAAAGCGGAACTGTCGTGCGACCGCGCGGGCCTGCTCTGCGGCCAGGACCCGACCGCCGCGCTGCGCGCCCAGATCCAGCTCGCCGGCGGCCTCGACCCGTCCCGCATCGACATCCCGTCCTTCCTCCAGCAGGGAGCGGAATACGAAGCGGGCGAAGACATCCGGGACAGCCTGCTGAAGCTGAAGCACGTCGAGACGGAAACCCACCCGTTCGCCGTGGTCCGCGCGACGCAGCTGCAGAAATGGGCCGCGTCGGAGGAATACCGCGCGATCCTGACCGGCGACTACCCCCGCCGCGACGACGACGCGCCGGCCACGGACTGGAAGGACGACCTCAAATCCGCGGCGAAATCGTACAAGGATTCCTGGACGGCCTCGGCCGATCCGCTGACGAAGGTCTTCACCGAAGTCGGAGAAACGGTCGCGGACACGGCGAGCAAGGTGTGGGCCAAGTTCGGCGGGGGTTCCGAGAACGGCGAATCCTGAGGCGAAGGACTGTCGGGCAAGGCGGAACCCTTTGCTGGGTAACCGCATCGGCCGACCCGGACACCTTCGCCGACGAGGAAATCGCGGCAGCTGCGAGCGCGACAGGTAACGGAGAAACCGCGCCCAGCGGAAGGCCTCAGCCGGCGACCGCCCACACCAGCAAGGCCATGCCGAGGCCCAGCACGCTCACCAGCGTCTGCACCACGGTATGCGTTTTCGTCGCCTCCGACAGGCTCATCCCGAACGATTCCTTCACCAGCCAGAAACCCGCGTGGTTGACGTAGTTGAGGCCGATGGAACCGGCGCCGATGGCGATGACGAGCAGCGACGTCTGCAGGCTTCCGCCCGCGCCGGCCAGCGGGGCGACGATGCCGGTCGCCGAGACGATGCCGACGGTCGCCGATCCGGTGGAGGCCGACAGCAGCAGGGCCAGCAGCCAGCCGAGCACGATGAGGTTCAGATGCGCGCCAGTCGCCGCCGCGGCGATCGCCTTGCCGATGCCGGAATCCTTGAGCACCTGGTTGAACGCTCCGCCGCCGGCGATGATCAGCATGATCCCGGCGATCGAGCGGAGGCTGTCGGTCAGCGCCTCGCGCACGTCGACGCCGCGGGCGCGCAGCGGGGAAACGGTGCCGGCGAGCACGACCAGGAAACCGGCCAGCATGGCGAGGATCGGCTCCCCGGTGAAGGTCAGGATCTTCCGTGCCGGATTCGTGGGGGCGAGGGTGAGCTCGGCCAGCGTGCGCAACAGCATCAGGCCGACCGGGACGAGCACCGCGGCGAAGGCGAACCCGGCACTCGGCCCACGCCGGCTGTCGGCCGCGCTCGGCGACTGCGGTCCGCTGCCGGTACGGGCCGGTTTCGGTTCGACGGAGGTGAACTGCTCGACGAGTGCGGCGCTGGGCCGCACCTGAGGCAGCCGCGGGGCGATCCAGCGCGCGTAGAGCGGCCCGGAGACGATGATGGCGGGGATCGCGCACACCAGCCCGACGACGATGGTGAGCCCGAGGTTCGCGTGCAGTCCGCTCTGCGCGGTCAGCGGGCCCGGGTGCGGCACCAGGGTCCCGTGCAGGGTCGACAGCGCGGCGATCGCCGGGACACCGAGCAGCAGGTAGGGCGAACCATGGGTGCCGCCCTCGTCGTCCAGCCGCTGGGCGATGCTGAAGATGAGCGGCAGCAAGACGATCAGGCCGACCTCGAAGAACATCGGGATCCCGATGACGACGGCCGCGCCGGTCACCAGCCAGGGCAGCGAACGGGGACCGGACCGGGCGAGCACGGCTTTCGCGATCGCGTCGGTGGCCCCGGCTTCCGAGAGCAGCCGGCCCAGCATCGCGCCGAGCGCGAGCGGGATGCCGATGCTGCCCAGCGTGCCGCCCGCACCGTCCTCAATGGACCCCGGCAGTTTGGACAGCGGCTCGCCGGCGGCCAGGCCGGCGGCGACGGACACCACGATGAGCGCCACGAAGGGATGGAACCGCAGCCGCGAATTGATCAGGAGCAACAGCACCGCGATCGCGGCGGCGAGGACGAGGAGCAGCGGCCAGGTGTGCGCGGTCATCGGGCACCTTTCCGGGAGGTATCAGCGCGAAGCGGGGTTGTGGACGCGTCGGGCAGGCCGTCCGCGCGCGTCTCCGGCAAGCTCGAGGCGGCGACGATGGCCAGCAGGTACGCCGCGCCCGCGAAGACGGCGATGCTCGTGGCGAGCCCGATCTGTGCGGACAGGAATCCCACCGCGGCGGGAAAAGCCGCGCTGACGATGCGGCCGAGGTTGTAGCAGAACCCTTGCCCGCCGCCGCGGACCTCGGTGGGGAACAGTTCGGCGAACAGCGCGCCGAGCCCGCCGGGGATGCCCGCCGAGAAGAACCCGAGCGGCGCGCTGGCCACGAGCATGGCCGTGTTGTTCAACGGGAGCAACAGAAACGGCACGAGGGACACGAGGCACAGCACCGCGAACCCGATGATGTTCGTCCGCCTGCCCACCCGGTCGGACATGATCCCGGAAACGACGTAACCGAGGAACGACGCCGTGATGAACACCGCGAGGTAGCCCGTCGTGCCGAGCACCGTCAGGCCGCGGGTCTTCCGCAGAAACGTCGGCAGGAACGTGGTGAGCGCGTAGTACCCGCCGTGGCTGCCCAGCCCGAGCAGCGCGCCGAAGACCGTCACGCGCACCAGGCCCGGACGGAAGATCTCCGCCCACGACGCGGTTTTCCGCCGCCGGTACACCGGCGGGTCGCTCACCCCGCGGCGGATCAGCACGACCAGCAGTGCCGGAAGCACGCCGAGCCAGAACATCGCGCGCCACGCCCACGTCGGCGGCAGCACGGCGAACGCGATCGAGTAGGCCACCAGCGCCAGCCCCCAGCCGACCGCCCATCCGCTCTGCACCGCGCCGAGCACCCGGCCGCGATACCGCCTGCCGACGTACTCGCTCATCAGCACCGCCCCGGCGGCCCATTCCCCGCCGAAACCGAAACCTTGCAGGCAGCGCGTGACCAGCAGCGACTCGAATCCGCCCGCGAAGCCCACCAGCGCGGTCGCGACGGCGTACCAGGCGATCGTGACCTGCAGGACGCGGACGCGGCCCCACCGGTCGGACGCGATGCCCGCGAGCCAGCCGCCGACGGCGGTGCAGATCAGCGTCGCGGACGCCAGCAGGCCGGCCTGTCCCTCGCTCAGGTGCCACAGCGCCAGGAGCGTCGGCAGCACGAGTCCGAAGATCTGGGCGTCGGCCGCTTCGAGCGCCCAGCCTCCGAAGGTCGCGACGAACGCGCGCCGGCCGGCGGGCGGCGCTGCCCGAAACCATCCGTACATGGCAGCTCCGTTCACCGGATCTCGACGCGATAGCGGAAATCGGCGGCTTTGCCCGCCGTGCGGCGCCATTCGACCGCGGTCCCGTCGTGGGTGCGCGCGGTCCGCTCGATGAACACGACCGGATCAGAGCGGCGGCAGCGCAACAGCAGCGCGTCGCCCGCGCTCGCGGTGCCCACGGTGAGAATTTCCTCCGCGGAGGCGATCACGACCCCGCACTCCCGTTCGTACTCCGGGTACAGCAGGTCGCCGAGCTCGTCCTGATGGCGTTGGGCGAGGCACGCGAACCGCGGCAGCGGCAGCCAGATGTCCTCGACAAGCACTGGCTCGTCGTCGCGCAACCGGAGACGGTGCAGGTGCAGGGCCGGCGAACCGACGGGTTCGCTCAGCGCCTCGGCCGCTTCGGCGGGCAACGCGGCCTGGTCGAAGGTGAGGATCCGGCTGGCCGGCGCGTCGGTCCGGCTGTCGCCGTAGCGGAAGAACCGGAACAAGGACGAGTCGAGCTTCGCCCGCCGGACGAAGGTGCCGCTGCCGTGCCGGCGCTCCAGCATGCCCTGCTCGACCAGTTCGCCGAGCACGCGCCGCATCGTGCCCAGCGCGACGCCGTAGTGCGCGGTGAGCACGGTTTCCGCGGGCAAGGGGCGGGCCGGGGTCCACTCGCCCGACTCGATCCGCGCCACCAGCACCTCGCGGAGGCGGGCATGCAGCGGCAGCCGGGGGTCGAGCGCCTCCAGTTCGGCGCGCCCGGGGGAGGGCGTCGTTGCCTCGTCAGCCATGTCCGGCACTATGACAGATAGTCCTCTATAGGTCTAGAGGTATATGCTCGGCGCGTGGTCCTTCCTTCCGCTGCCATCGACGGGCACGCGCATGTCTTCCGGCGTGCGCTGCGCACCGCGGCGAACCCGCGATACGTGCCGGACTACGACGCCACCCTCGCCGAGTACCTGACCCTGCTGGACGGGAACGCGATCGCGGGCGGGCTGCTGGTCCAGCCCAGTTTTCTGGGCTGTGACAACGGATTCCTGCTGAACTGCCTGAGCCGGCTCCGCGGTCGGCTCCGCGCGGTGGTGGTCCTCCCGGACGAGCCGCGGGACCTGTCGCCGCTTCGCGTCGAGGGGGTGGCCGGGGTGCGCCTCAACCTGATCGGCCGCCAGGTTCCCGACCTGGACACCAGCGGGTGGCGGCGGCTGGGGGCGGAGCTCGACCGCCGCGGCCAGCACCTGGAGGTCCAAGCCCGCGGCGAGCAGTGGACCGCGCTCGCGCCCGCACTCCGGCGCTGGCCTTCGGCGGTGGTGCTCGACCACTTCGGACTTCCCGGCGTTTCCGCGGAAGCCGAACGCATTGTGCTCGGCCTCGCGTGCCACGAGCACGTGTGGATCAAGGCCAGCGCACCCTACCGTTCGCACCCCAGTGCGGCCGCCGCGATGCTTGAGCGGCTCCTCGCGGAAGCCGGACCGCATCGCCTGCTCTGGGGGAGCGACTGGCCCTGGACTCGCTACGAGCACGAGCAAACCTATGCCGCTTGCCTTGCCTGGCTGCGAGGTCGGGTCGGCGACGAGGTCTTCCGCGCCGCCGTCGCGCACAACCCGGCCCGGCTCCTGCACTGGTCCCCGGTGCCAGGTGCGGCCCGTGCCAGCTCCGCGTCCGGTCCGGTCGCGAACGAAGGGGGCGTGCTCCGGCCGTAGGCGTGCGCCTGGTGCGCGAGCCAACCGATTCCGGGAGAACTGTCAGCCGCCAAAACCCAAGCCGTCGCTAGCGCGGTTCGACGCTGGCTGACTTGTCCGGTGCTTCCGCGCGATCGGCGAAGGTCTTCGCGGCCTTTCGCTTGCGCAGGTGTTCGGTGACGGCGACGAGCGCGGCTGTCGCGAGGGTGAGCACGCCGGAAACCAAGCCCGCCAAGTGCAATCCGTGCACGAAGCCGGCCGGATAGCCCGGCTGCTCCGGCGGGCCGGCGGCGCTGGTGATGATCACGCCGAGAACCGCGACGCCCACCGCCGTTCCGGCCTGTCGGGTGGTGGCGATGCATGCGGAAGCCAGTCCCGAGCGCTGTCGGGGGAGGGCGAGCACGCCGGCCAGTTGAGTGGGAGCGATCGAAGCACCCATCCCGGCGCCGAGCACCACGCCGAACCCGGACACCGCCAGCGGCCCGCTGTTCTGGTCGAGGGCAAGCAGCCCCAGCAGTCCGATGCCGGAAACGGTGTAGCCCGCGATCATCACGCTGGCGGGCCGGTATCGCGCGCACCAGCGCGCAGCCAGAGGCGCCACCAGGCAAATCACCCCGCTCAACGGAATGAACAGCAGCCCGACCGCTCTCGGCGAGCGATGCTGGACGTCCTGCAGGAACCACGACAGCAGGATGAACACCGAGGTCGTGCCGAACGCGAGCACGAAAGAGGCCACGTTCGGCACGGTGAAACGGGGGTCGGCGAACACCGCAATCGGCAGCATGGGCTTGGCCAGCCGGCGTTCCACGCAGACGAATCCCGCGCCGGCGGCCGCCGCGACCGCCAGCGGCACGATCGTCGCGGCCGACGCCCAGCCGAGGTCGCGGCCTTCGATCAGCCCGTAGGTGAGCGTCGCCAGGAACGTCAGCCCGAGCAGTTGCCCGGCCGGATCCAGCGCGGCGTGCTCGCGGTCGGAACTTTCCGGCATCGCGCGCCGGACCAGCCACACCGCGCAGGCGCCGATCGGCAGGTTGATCAGGAAAATCGTCGGCCATCCGACGGCGTCGACCAGGAGCCCGCCGGCCACCGGGCCGAACACGATCGAGGATCCGCCGATCATCCCGTTCAGGCCGAGCATCCGCGCTCGCTGCACGGGATCGGGATAGGCCTGGACCAGGAGCGACAGCGAGCCGGTCATCACCAGCGCGGACGCCGCCCCCTGCACCGCCCGCGCCGCGATCAGCATCCCGATGCCCGTCGCCGCGGCGCAGGCGACCGAGGCAAGAGTGAAAACCGTCAGCCCGATCAGATAGGCGCGTTTGCGGCCGTACCGATCGCCGAGTGTGCCGCCGGACAGCAGCAACGCCGCCAGGCACACCGCGTACGCGTCTACGATCCACTGCTGCCCCGCGGTGCCCGCATGGAGATCGGCGCCCATCCGAGGCAGCGCGACCGTCACGATACTCAGATCCAGCAGTGCCACGAACGGCCCCAGGATCAGCCCTGCTGGAACCCGCCATCCCGCTTTGGTGCTCATCGACCCCGCCTTATCGGCAACGATATTCACTTGCGACCGGGTCTACGGTGCGAGTTAAAGTCGCCTTCATGTCAAGCGCGACCGGCTCGCGGCCGGGGACGTACTCGATCGGACAGGTCGCCGACCGGCTCGGCCTTCCGGTGTCCACCCTGCGGTGGTGGGAGAAGCGCGGATTGATCAGCCCGAGCGGCCGCCAGTCCGGCCGCCGCCGCTACGACGAGGCCGATGTGCGCCGCGTCGCGATGGTCCAGCTCTGGCAGGCCGCCGCCGCGATGAGCCTCGAGGAGATCCGCGTATTCCTGGCGGGCAACACCGACGACGCCGACTGGCGCGGTGCGGTCGAGCACCGCATCGCCGCGTGCGACCGGCAACTGGCGCAGCTCGCTTCGGCTCGCGCGACGCTTGCCCATCTGCTGCGCTGCCCCAGCGACCATCCCGCCGACGAATGTCCCTACCTCGCCGCCTCGGTCGACGAGTATCTGGCGACTGGCGCGCTCCCGGACTTTTCCGGGAACTAGGCCTGCACGCGCGCACAGTACAGGCGCTGTTTCGGCAGGCTGAGATGCTTCGGCAGGCACCGCGGATTCCGGCCCGGGCCAGGCCGAACGCATATGCTCGTGCCGGAGCTGGGGCTAGCGCCGAAACCCCGGCGGTCAAGGGGTGTCGAAACCGCCATGGCCCGTTCGTAGAAGAGGCAAAAGGTCCGGCGACAGGCGCCGGGCCGCGACGAAAGGGCATCACGATGGCTGGCACGACCCACCGCGAAACGAGGCCGCTGCGGTTCGGAGCGGTCGCTCCGATCACCTCCGACTTGCCGTCCTGGCGCGATCAGCTGCGCGGCCTGGCCGACAGCGGCTATTCGACGATCTTGATGCCCGATGTGCCGGAATGGCAGCCGGCGCCGGGCCCCGCGCTCGCGGTCGCCGCGACGGTCACCGGCTTGCGCGTGGGCACCTGGGTGTATGCGTCC
This sequence comes from Amycolatopsis orientalis DSM 43388, assembly GCF_000411975.1. GTDB lineage: Bacteria > Actinomycetota > Actinomycetes > Mycobacteriales > Pseudonocardiaceae > Amycolatopsis > Amycolatopsis orientalis_D. Next base: position 39,651 of record NZ_ASXG01000195.1, on the reverse strand, counting down.
CCGGTCCGGCCGGCGTGGAGCACCGCGTGGGAGGCGCACTCGTTGTCCGTGCTCACCGAGGGGCGGTTCGAGATGGGCATCGGGACCGGTCGTCCGGGGATCTCCGACCAGCTTCGCGACCTCGGTCTGCCGGACACAGCCGTGAGCCAGCGGCCGGAACAGGTCCGCGAGGTGATCGCGGCCTTGCGAGAACTGGACGGTCCGGACTCGCACACTCCGGTCGTGGTGGCCGCGGGCGGCCCGAAGGCGCAGGCCGTTGCGGCGGAACTCGCCGACACGGTGACGTTCGTGATGCCGCAGATCGAGACCCGGGCGCAGACGACGCAGCGGGTACGGCAATTCGACAATCGCCGCGGAATTGAACTGGCGTTGCACGTTCCCGTGATCGGCGATTCCGCCGCCGCGTTCATGACCGGACCCGACACCGACGTGGCCGCCGTCCGAGCCGCGGATTCGGTGGCGTACCTCCCGAGCGATCCCTCGGCCGCGGCCGAGGAAATCCTGCGGCGGCGCGAGGAAATGGGCTTCTCCTACTTCGTCTTCGGCGCCGGTGCCGCCGGCCCGCTCGCTCCGGTCGTGGCTGAGCTGGCCGGACGGTAGACCGCCTTGCGGACGAGGATTCACCCCATTGCGGGCTAGATCCGACCGGGACGGCTCCCGTCCCGCGCATCGGTTTAATCGCCTCCGGAGCGAAGGTTCCTCAGGTCGCGTTTGAGAATCTTCCCGGTGGCGTTCTTCGGAAGCTCGTCGAGAAAGGTGATGGATTTCGGCTTCTTGAAGGACGCCAGGTGCGCCCGGCTGTGCGCGATGAGTTCCGTTTCGGTGACCTCGGCGGCTGGGCTGGTCACGACGAACGCGCCGACGTTCTCGCCCCATTCCGGGTCGGGGAGGCCGACGACCGCGGCTTCGCGGACCGCCGGGTGCGCGAGCAGGACTTCTTCGACCTCGCGCGGGTAGATGTTCGAGCCGCCGCTGATGATGACGTCTTTCGACCGGTCGGTGAGATACAGGAATCCGTGTTCGTCGACGTGCCCGACGTCGCCGGTCAGCAGCCAGCCGTCGTCTAGAGCGGCGGCGGTGGCGGCCGGATCGGACCAGTAGCCGGCCATCACGACGTCGCCGCGAACCCGGATTTCTCCGGTCGTGCCCGTGGGCAGTTCGGCGCCGTCGGCGTCGGCGACCCGGACCTCGACGCCGGTGAACGGCTGGCCGCAGGACCGGCGGCGGGGGTGTGCGCGGTCGCGGGGAATCCGGTCCGGTTTCATGACCGCGATGGTCATGGGCGCCTCGCCTTGCCCGTACATCTGGGTGATGACCGGGCCGAAGGCGTCGAGTGCTTCCTGCAGATCTTCTTGGTAGAGCGCGGCTCCGCCGATGACGAGGCTGCGCAGCCGGGGAAGCTTCGGTGCGGTACCGGCTCGGACTTCGTCGGTCAGCCGGCGCAGCATCGTGGGCGCGAGGAACGCTCCATGGGTGACCTGGTTGGCTTCGGCGAGGGCGAGGTAGTCGGCCGGGTCGAAGCTGCCGGCCGCGGAGATCACGTTGACCGCTCCGTGTCCCACGGCGGGGAGCAGGTACATCCCGCTGCCGTGGGTGAGCGGAGCGGCGTGGAGGAAAACGGCGTCGTCGGGAACCGGGTCGACGCCGGCGTAGTAGTTGAGCGTCATGCTCAGCAGGTTCCGGTGCGTGAGGGTGGCGCCCTTCGGCCGCCCGGTGGTCCCTGAGGTGTAGAAGATCCAGGCGGGGTCGTCGGGACGCACCTCGGCGACCGGCACCGGCGGTCCGGCGGTGAGCGCCTCGTAGGCCGGTGTGTCGGTGCGGAGCACAGTGGCGCCGGTGGTGTCGCTGCTCGCCGCGTCGGCGGTTTCGGGCGCGACGACGACGAGTTTCGCTCCGGAGTGGGCGAGGACGAATGCCACCTCGCGGGGGTGCAGGTGGCGGTTGAGCGGCACCGTCACGAGCCCGGCCCAGAAGGTCGCCCACAGCAGTTCGAACAGGTCGGGCCCGTTCGGCAGGACGAGGGCGACCCGGTCGCCGGGGCGGAGCCCGAGCGCCCGGAGCCCTCCGGCCAGGCGGGCGATCCGGTCGCGGGCGAGCGCGTAGCTCGCGGACCGGTCGCCGTGGCGCCAGGCATCCCGTTCCGGTACCCGGCGCGCGCTGGCTGCCAGCAAAGTTGCCACGTTCATCGTGCCGTCAGCCTTCGGCGTCGCCCGGTTCGGGGAAGTACTCCACCGGCGAGCCCGGCGGGATCGCGTCGTTGACGAGCGGGCCGCCGTCCTCGCGCCACATCTCGTAGGCGATCTCCTTGGTGATTTTGCCGTCCTTGAGTTCGAAGCAGTGCACGATGCGGGCGCTGACCCGGGTGCCGACGGGGAAGGGCAGGTTGGGCATCTCGTCGCCGACCACGGTCACGTCGGCGATCGCGTCGTCGAAGACGAAATTCTCGGTGGCGAATCGGCGCAGCGAAGTCAAGGAGTGGAACTGCAGGGTGCGGAAGATCCCCAGGTAGCCCTCGCGGACTTTGCCGTGGTCGGTGTAGACGAGCCCGCGGCTGGGGGCCTCCCAGGAGATTTCCGGGGCGTAGAGGGCGATCGCCTTGTCGACGTCGTCCGGGTTTTCGTTGTGGAAGTGTTCTTGCACCACTTCGAGATTGCGCGCGATGATCTCGTCGCGGGTCAGCGCCGCGTCCGGTCGCATGGTGGTCATGAGTCAGTGATCCTTACGGCAGAAGGGAAAGGTTATTCGGCGAGCCACGGGTAACGGGCGGTGTCCTCGCCGGCGTAGTCCGGGTCGAGGTAGACGAAGAGGCGCTGGATCTTGAAGTCGCGGATTTCGAACACGTCGCACCACGGCCCGGCGGAGGTCACTCCCGCCCGCCACTCGACGCCGTTCGCGGTCGTGCCGTGGCTGGTGCCTTCGACGACGACCTTGTCGCCGTCGACGACGTAGTTGAAATACGCGGTGTGGTGTTCGATCGCCGAGATGATGCCGCCGAGCTGGCCGAAGAATTCCCCGATTTTGTCGATGCCGCGGACCGTGCCGTATTTCGGGAAGCAGAACTCGGCGTCGTCGGCGAAGAGTTCGAGGACGTTGCCGCCGGAATCGACTCGCTTGAGGAATTCCAGGGCTACCGACTTGCGCTGTTCGTCGGTCATGGTGCCGGTCGTGATGGTCATTTCGAGCCTCCTTGATCGAATGAATGGCCGGGCTCAGGTGCGGGAAAGGGCGGACTTGGCCGCTTCGCGCAGCGCGCCGACCGGGTCGTCGGCCTTGTCGTGGCTGCGCCAGGCGATGTGCCGGTCGGGCCGGACCAGCAGGCAGCCGCCGTCGGTCACCTCGCGGGTTCTGGCCCAGTCGCCGTACACGTCGTCGAAGGCGAGCCGGTAGCCGATGGGCGCGCTGGCGATCTCGATGCCCAGCTCGGCGCCGATCTTCTCCGCCGCGGCGATCCAGGCTTCGCCGCCGATGCCGGTGATCAGGGTGAATCTGCCGTGCCCGACGACGTCGAGCGTCGAGATCTGCTTGCCGTGTCGTTCGAGCCAGACGTGCGGGAGGTAGGCGCCGGGGTGGGTGGTGGGGTGGTAGTAGAGCTCGGAATCGCGGGTGTAGTCCGGGAACGGGGTGCCGTCGTCGACGACGGCGGCCGAGGTGTAGCGCTGGCCGAGTTCGACACCGTGCGCGTGGAAGTGGTACGCGTTTTCGTCGAGGCAGTCTTCGAGCGCTTTCCGCCGCCTGCGGCCGTCGTCGGTGTCGGCGAAGAATCCGTCGATCGCCGCCCAGCCTTCCTCGTCGGTCTGGCCCGGCCGGATGCCGAGAATGGACGGCACCTGGCCCACGATGCCGGCGCTTTTCAGGGCGCGGTCCACGACCTGGCGACCCACCGGATGGCGTTCCTGGTGGTAGGTCTCGAGCAGCCCTTCGCCGGCGTGTCCGTTGAGGACGGCGGCCAGTTTCCAGGCGAGGTTGTAGGCGTCCTGGATGGAGGTGTTGGATCCGAGCCCGTTCGCGGGCGGGTGCCGGTGCGCGGCGTCGCCCGCCAGGAACACCCGTCCTCGCCGGTACTCGCTGGCGAGGACGTGGTTGACCTGCCAGGTCGAGACGTTCTTGATCGTGACCGGGACGCTGTCGTCGCCGATCGCCTTGTGGACGCGGGGCAGCATCGCTTCTTCGCTGGTGTCGATCTCCTCGGTGTCCGGGTCGTACATGAACACCAGGACCCATTCGTTCCAAGGCCGCACGGTGATGAAGACTCCGGAGCCGAGCCAGAAGTCCTTGCCCGGCTGGACGGTCCAGAACAGCACGCCCGGGCGGTGCGCGCGGAAGCGCGAGAGGTCGGCTTCGAGCCAGACGTTGACCGCGTATCCGAGGCCGGTTTCTCCCTCCAGCGAGAACCCGAGCTGGTCGGCGACCGTCGAGCGGCCGCCGTCGGCGCCGATGGCGTACTTCGCCTTGATCCGATAGGTCTCGCCGGTGTGGCGGTACCGGACGGTCGCCGTGACCCCGGCGTCGTCCTGGGCGATTTCGATCAGCTCGGTGGAGAACCGGATGTCGGCGCCGCGGTCGAGCGCGCCCTGCAGGATCAGGGGCTCGAACAGGTGCTGGGGCATGTTGCACATGGCCGACGGGCTGCCCGCCTCGTAGTCGGCCTTGCGCGCGATCATCGTCCCCCAGGTTTTCACCCGGGCGATCTCCTTGCCCGCCATGCTCGTGGCCCACACGTTGTCGGCCATCAGCTCGTTGGGCACGGAAACGGCGCGCACCTGTTCCTCGATGCCGAGGTCGCGCATGACTTCCATGGTGCGCTGGTTCGTGATGTGCGCCCGCGGCGTGTTGGCAGTGCGCGGATACTTGGTGACAGTGATGGCCTCGACGCCGTACTTCGCCAGGAACGCGGCGGCCGTGAGTCCGCAGGGCCCGGCGCCCACGACGAGGACATCGGTTTCGACGACTCGCATGGTCGGTCTCCTTCCCGGTCAGCCGCGGGACGCGACGAGGCGGTGGGTCATCCGGCCCAGCCCCTCGATCCGGGTGGTCAGCACGTCGCCGGCGGCGAGGTAGCGCTGCGGGTGCGAGGCGAGGCCGACGCCGGACGGGGTGCCGGTGAAGATCAGGTCGCCGGGGTAGAGCGGGAGGACCTCGGAAAGCTGTTCGATCAGCACGGGCACCGAGAAGATCAGGTCCGAGGTCCGGCTCTTCTGGACCTCCTCGCCGTTGATCGCGCAGGCGATCTCCAGGTCGTCCGGGTTCTCCAGTTCGTCCGGGGTGACGATCCACGGCCCGATCGGGCTGAAGCCCGGGTGCGATTTGGCCAGGCTGAACTGCGGGGCGGGCCCGGCGAGCTGCCGGGTGCGCTCGGAGACGTCCTGGCCGTTGGTCAGCCCGGCGACGTGGTCCCACGCGTCCTGTTCTCGCACGGCGCGCGCCTCGCGGCCGATCACGACGACCAGTTCCGCTTCCCAGTCGACGTTCCCGTCGACGAGGGCGATGTCGCCGGACGGCCCGGTCAGCGACGAGGCGAATTTCGTGAACACCGAGGCCTTGGCCGGGATGTCGAAGCCCGACTCGGCCGCGTGCGCCCGGTAATTGAGCGCGATCGCGAAGATCTGCCGCGGCCTCGGCACCGGCGGGCCGAGCAACGCCTCGTCGAAACTCCGCGGAGCCAGCGTCGCGCTTCGCGCCCACTCCCGGAACTCGGTCCACCGCTCCAGGACCGCCTGCGGATCCGGGCCGAAGCGCCCGTCGCTGTCCCGGGCGACGTCAGCCGCTCCGTCGCCGGTCACCAGGACCGCTCGTCCTGCCAGGTTCGCCAACTTCATCGTCGTCCTCCTCGGCCGGGGCGGCCGGCGCCACCCCGCGCTGTGGGACCCAGCATGACCGCAAACTTTCTAAAGTTCAATGGAAAGCAGAAAGTTGTCGGTACGTTCTGTTCTGCTGCTACTGTTGGACCATGGCGCGATCCACGCACGGCACCCGCGCGGACGACACGTTCGCGACGATGCGGGCCGACATCCTGGCCGGGCGGCTGGCCCCGGGGGAGAAGCTGAAGTTCCCGGAACTCGGCGCCCGGTACGGCGTCGGCGTGGGAGTGCTCCGCGAAGCCCTGACCCGGCTGGCCGAGCAGGACCTCGTCCGGTCGCAGCCGCACCAGGGTTTCCAGGTGACCCCGTTGTCCGCGGCGGACCTGACCGACCTCACCGCCGCCCGCGTGGCGATCGAATGCCTGGTGCTGCGGATGTCGCTGGCCGAGGGCGACACGCCGTGGGAATCGGATCTGGTCGCGAAGCACCACACGCTCGAGCGGACGCCGCAGTACGACCAGGACGATCCGGAACGGGTAAGCGACGCGTGGTCCCGCGCGCACGCCGACTTCCACCACACCCTGCTGGCCGGCTGCCGCAACTCCCGCCTGCTGAGCATCGCGAATTCGCTGCGCGACTCGGCGGAGCTCTACCGCTCGTGGTCGCAGCAGCACTCCCGCCACCCCGGCCGCGACGTGATCGCGGAACACCGGACCCTGATGGAACTCGCCCTAGCCCGCGAAACCGAAGCCGCCGTCGCGGCACTGGCGCGGCATATCAGCCACACGACGGAAATCCTGCTCGACGGCGACCGGTCTTCCCAGCTCGACGACGGGTTTCCGGGCACGCCTCCGGAGCTTTTGGCCCGAATGGCGGACGCGGAACGGATCGCGGTCGAGACGACGCTTTGACAGGGGCGAACTGCGGTTTCGGCTTGGTTCTTGACCTTTCCGATTCGTTCACGCTGAGGCTGCGCGTGGTTCGGCTCGTCGTCCTGGGGCTCGGTCGTAGGCTTCGGGCTGCGCGACCAGGCCAGCGAGCCAGGGGGGCGACACAGTCGCATTGCCGCCCCAATCCGTCGTCTGTGATCTAAGGTATGCGGACACGCATTCTGTGCACATGTCGGGGGGAACGACGTGAATTCGCCGTACGGCGGCATGCCCCAGTACGGGCAGGGGCCGCAGCAACCGCAGCCGCAATGGGGGCAACAGCCGTGGGGACCGGCAGCACCGCCGCCCCCGCCGGTTCCGCCGCGGAAGAAGAAATTGTGGCTGTGGCTGGTCCCGTTGATCGTGATCGTCCTCGCGGCGACGGTCACCGGGGCGATCGTGCTGACCGGCGGTGGTCCGCGGGACGGCTCGTCGTCCGCGTCGGACAGCGGGATGCAGCCGGAGGCGCACACTCCCGCGCCGCAGGCACGTGACGCGGCCGCGGTCACCGCCGCGCTGCGGGCCATCGACCCGTGCGCGCTCGTCGACCCCGCGGTCGCGCGGCAGGTCGGAAATCCCAACGCGGTCACGATCGCGAAGGGGCCGCACGCGTGTTTCCTGGTCGCGGGCGCGAACTACGAACCAGGCGACCCCGGGGTGATGGTGAAGGTCGGCGAGTACTCCGAGCAACTGCTGCGGTACTTCGGCATGCCGGTCACCATCGGGGGCGCGAAGGCGTACCAGTACTCCGAAACCGCCAAACACCCCACCTGCCGGCTGGAGTTCCCGGTGAACTTCGAGCTGGCGATCGAGTTCTCCTACAGCCTGACCGGCGGCGACGGCGACGTCTGTCCGATCGTGCGCCGGTACGCGGAAGCGGCCGTGCCGCGGCTGCGGAACCCGGCCGCGATCGCCCCGGCGCACCGGCCCTATTCCGCGTGGGACGGCTGCACGCTGCTGGCCACGGCGCTGCCCGGCGACGAGGCGAAGAAGTACCGGTACCGGCCCAGCGGCAGCAAGGACCCCCTCGCGGGGTGCGAGACCAACGATTCCGCGAGCCAGAAGGCCGGCCCGAAGATCGAGATGTTCTACGACACCCCGGCCGAGCTCACCGGGAGCCAGCCGCGGTCGATCGCGGGCAAGAACGTCGGCATGACCACCCTCGGCGACCACTGCCAAGCCAAATGGGACGACGGCCCCTCCGGCAACCAGAACAAGTGGTTCGCGGACGTGACCGTGGAGGTGGAGGACAGCAGCTGCGACGCGGCCGCCGCGCTCGCCGAGCACGTGATGGGCCTCGCGACGGGGCAACCGGGCCAGGTCGCCCCGGCGAAGGAGGTGCTCTACGGGCCGAACGACAACGACACCGGAGCCAGGGGCGCCTGCGTCGATCTCGCGGTGACCGGCAGCGTGCCCGACTGCGAGCCCTACCAGCAGGTCACGGTGGCGTCCTCGCCGCAGCAGATCATGGCTGACGCCGCGATCAACCGGAACGTGCAGTGCGCGGTGTTCCAGGACGCCGTCATCGCCTTGTACGGCAAGCAATTCACTCCCGTGACGTGGGGATCCCACTGCTTCTTCGTGGACCCGAAGCACGAGCTGATGATCCAGGTGAACGTCAACCCGACGGACGCCCCCGGCGACTACGGCCAGGGCTCGCCGGGCAGGCGGGAAACCACCATCGCCGGCAAAGCCGCGATCGAATACACCAACGACCACAACACCGAGTACGACATCTACCTGTCGCCGACGAACGACCTGCGAGCGCACGGCAACCTCCACATCAAGGTGGAAGGCCAACCGGGCCGCGGCAAGGACATGCCCGACGCGTACAGCCAGCTGCCGCCGGAAGCCGCCAGCACGGCGGAGAAAGCGATGGCGCAGACCGTCGAGAAGTACTTCAAGTGATCTGATCGCGGCACTGTCGGTGTGATCCAGTCGTGGACAGCCGACTGCGACCCAGCGAAATCCGCTCCGGACTGCGCGACATCCTGGACGCCGAGCCGTGGACCGCCACTGCCCGGCTCCCGCGTCGTCGACGCGCGACGGCCAATGCCGACTTGCGCGTCCCCGGTGTCTGTTGGGGGAGCGCGGAGCGGTGCACGCGCAGGCGGTGCGGGCGCCGGTCTGGCACGTCGACGACACTGGCCCTGACCTGGTGACGCGCGGTGCCTGGACTGCTCATCACCTTGCACGGGCTGAGGCCGAGGTCCGCGACGCGCGGCTCGGCATCTCGTCACCCATCCAGAAGAGCCGGAATTCGTGCAGATTTCCCCTGGACAGCCGTGCTCTGCGCGGGACGACCACCAAGCCAAGCAACGCCTGGATCATCCTTCATCGGCGGACCGCATGCAGTGGTCGGCGAAGGAACACAGCTCGCCGATCAGCGGACGCACGAAACCCGGATCGGTGAACGGCGTCGCCGTCGCCTCCGCCCATCGCCGCCACGCCCCGTCCGGCTCGAGGAACCGGCTGGCGCATTCAGTGCCTAGCCGGGCGTCCAGGTGCAGGAGCGTCCCCATCGCCCAGTGCTGGTCGTAGGCCAGGTCGGGCCGGGCCAGATAGCGGTCGTGATAGTCGGCCAGCAACTGCGCGTCCTGCCGGGTGCCGAACCGAGCCAGAGCGAAGCAGAATCCCCGGCCCGCGTGACACAGTTTGCTCGCCAGCAGCAGTTCTCCGATGCGCTCGCGGTGCTCGACGCGCCGGTCGAGCCCGGCCAGCCAGGCCGCAGTCAGCTGTGCCCGCCATTCGTACCCGAGCAGTTCCCGGAGCTCGTCGTCGGTGATCTGCCGCGCGTCGGCGGCGAGCGCACGCGCGAAAGCGCTGTGTTCGGCGGGGTCGGTCACGGCCAGAAAGCTGCCGCCGCGCAGCTTCAGGTATCGGCGGCCGGGCGTGACGTAACGGTCGACGATGACACCGAGGCACGGTTCCCGGCGATGGTTGCCCATGGGCTGATCCTGCCGGTGCGAGGGCGAGTTGGCCAGCTCGCGGCGCAGCCGACGTCTCATCGCGCGGCGATCTGCTGAAGCGTTTCTCAGCTAACCCCTATTCGAGGGCCCGCGTCATCGATCCACAGTGGACAGTCCACGGATTCGGTGCGGCACGGGCTCAGTGTGCGGGCGCGACGTTCGCGACAGCCCGGGCGAGTGCGGCGACCGAGGGAGACGTGCTGTGTGCGGGCCAGGCGAGCAGGAGGTTGCTGGGCGGAAGGTCGGTCACGGGAACGACGGCCAGGTCGTCGCGCAGCGGTGTGGTCAGCGACTGGGGCAGCACGGCGATCTTGCGGCCAAGGGCGATGAGATGCATCAGTTCGCTGATGGTGCCGGTCGCGTTGGCGTCGGCGGGATGTTTGTGCAGGTTTTCGCCCGCGAGATCGGCCATGCGCACACCTGCCCGGCGCGCGAGCGGGTGGGACGTGGGCAGCACGGCGAACGGTGCTTCGCGCAGCAGCGTCTCGGTGTCCAGGCCGCGCACGTCGTCGGGCGGTGCGTACAAGAGTGCCGCGTCGGCCTGCCCTTCGCGCAGCATCCGGGCGCGGTCGCCGCCGAAGGCCACCTCGATCGGCAGCACGTCCGGTTCGCGTTCGTAGGCCGCGAGGACGGCGGGGAGCAAGCCCGCGTCGCCGCCGGGTTTCATGGCCAGGACCAAGCGCGGGTCGCCGGCCCGGCGGGTCCGCGCGGTCGCGGCGGTCACCGCCTCCAGCGCCGCCCGTGCTTCGCGGGCGAGCACCTGGCCGGCCGGGGTGAGCGCGACGGCGCGGCTGGTCCGGGCGAACAGGTCGACGCCCAACCGGCGTTCCATCTGCCGGATCGTCTTCGACAGCGCGGGTTGCGTGATGCCCAGCCGGGTCGCGGCGCGGCCGAAGTGGAGTTCGTCGGCCACCGCGAGGAAATGCGCCAGCTCCCGCGTCTCCAACCGGTCCATTACTCCAGGCTATCGATCGCGGCGCGGTCGGCCTTGGACAGGTCGCGAGCGGCGGTGCTGGAGTGGAGGAGCCGGCCGGACAGCCGGCGGACCGCGCTGAGGAGATTTCCGCTATGCCCGCAATCGCTCTCGTCGCCGCCGGCACGCGGCTCGGCCTGTCGCTCGGCCGGGTCTTCGGCAGCCACGGTTTCGACGTCGCCCTCATCGCCCGCTCCCCGGAACGACTCGGCGAACTCACCGGAAAACTGGCGGCTGAAGGCGTCAACGCGGCAGCGTTTCCCGCCGATGTCACGGACCGCCCCGCGTTGGCCTCCGCCCTGGACAGTGCCGCGGCGCGATTCGGCGGAATCGACGTGCTGCAGTACTCCGCGCCGTACGTGCGGGTCGGCGACAGCTGGATGACCGGGGTGCTGGACGTGACCGTCGAAACCCTGCGGCCCCAGATCGAAGGCTCTTGCTACGGCGCGATCGCCGCGACCCACGCAGTGCTCCCAGCGATGGTGGCGGCCGGCGCGGGCACAATCCTGTACACCACGGGAGCGAGCGCGGTCGTGCCGACACCGTGGGCCGGCGCGGTCGGCGCGGCGGGTGCCGCACTGCACAACTGGGTCCTCAACCTCAACGGCGCGCTGGCGGAGAAGGGCGTTTACGTCGGTCATGTCGCCCTCGGCGCGTGGATCGCGGGCACCCCGGGCGCTCCGGCGGACGCGTCGCCGATGGAACCGGACGAGATCGCGCGTATCCACTGGGACATGCACGCCGCGCGTGGGCCCGCTGACCGGCTGGTCACTTCCTGACCCGGCTGGCCACTTCGAGCGCACGGAGACCGGCGGCCTGGCCGACGCGGGCAGCTCTCCAGACCAACCAGGAAACGGAGAACCATGTTGTACGCGGCGACCGTCGCCGCGGATTGTTCTTCATGCAGCAGTGGCAGCGGCGAGTCCCGCCGCTCCGGTGCCGACGACGATGGTGTCGGGCCGTTCATGGTGGGACATGCTGGCCGGGGCGATCCCAGCAGAACGGCTGAGTCACGGCCGACGTCCGACGTCCGCCCGCCACGGCTGTTCGGCCGCGACAGGTATTTCGCACACGCGTCGTCAAGGCCTCCCGTCGACCCGCGCGGACGCCTCGCCGAAGACCCACGGGCCGGTCTCGGCGATGAAGTCGGTGGGGAAGCCCGCGGTGAAGTCGACCGCTGCCGCCAGGCGTTCGACCGCCTCGTCGGGCAGGGCGACGTCGACGGCGCCGAGGTTGTCCTTGAGCTGGTCGACGGTCCGGGCGCCGATGATCGGGTGCACTGCGCGGGACCGGGAGCGGGTCCAGGCGATCGCTACTTGGGACGCGGTGGCCCCAAGTTCGTCGGCGACCTGCTGAACGGCGCGTGCCGCGGCGTGGTCGCGGTCGCCGAGCGACTCTGGTGCCACGCGGGTGGCGGTATCGGGTCCGCCGGGCCGGGTGAACTTGCCGGAGAGCACGCCGCTGGCGAGCGGTCCCCAGACGGCGACGCTCATGCCGAACGACTCGGCCATGGGCAGCAATTCGCGTTCGATGTCGCGGTTGAGCAGGTTGTAGGGGGCCTGCAGTCCCGCGAACGGGGTCCAGCCGCGCCAGTCGGCGAGAGTATTGGCGCGGGAGACGACCCACGCCGGGGCGTCGGAGATCCCCACGTAGAGAATCTTCCCGGCGCGCACGGCGTCGTCCAGTGCGCGCATCGTCTCCTCGACAGGCGTGTGCCGGTCCCACAAGTGCACCCAGTACAGGTCGATGTAGTCCGTGCGCAGCCGCCGCAAACTGGTCTCCAGCGATCGGGCGAGGTTCTTGCGGTGGTTGCCCGCGGCGTTCGGGTCGGCGCCGTCGCGGGACACGGTGTATTTCGTGGCCAGCACGAAGCGGTCGCGGCGGTCCTCGAGCAGTTCGCCCAGGATGGTTTCGCTTTGCCCGCCTCGGTAGTTGATCGCGGTGTCGACGACGTTGCCGCCGGCATCGGCATACGCGTCGAGCATCCGGCGGCACTCGTCGGGCGGGGCGCCCACGCCGCCCTGTTCGCCGAAAGTCATCGCGCCCAGGAACAGTTCGGAGACCCGCAGTCCGGTCCGGCCCAGCAGTCGGTAACGCATGGTGGTCCTCTTCCCTTGTCGTGTCGTCGTGCTTTGGGCGGATGGGTTCAGGCGCCGAACATCTTCGCGGCCTCGAGCGCGACCTCCTCCGGGGAGACGTCCCGCAGGCGCTGCGCCAGTCCCCACCGGTGGCCGAACGGGTCGATGATCTGCCCGTGCCGTTCGCCCCAGAACGCGTCCTGCAGCGGGTGGAACACCTCGGCGCCCGCATCCAGGGCCGTCTTCCAGAGGGCGTCGACGTCGTCGGTCGCGATCTGCAGCGCCCCGTAGGTGCCGCCGAGCGTCAGCGGCGAGACGATGCCCTGGTCCGGGAACTCGTCGGCGATCATCACGGTCGAGTCTCCGAACGCGAGCTCGATCGTCAGCACCTTGCCGCCGGGCAAGGGAATGCGGCTGCGCTCCTGCGCGCCGAGTGCGTGTGCGTACCAGTCCGCGGCGCGGGTGACGTCGCGGACGACCAGGTGTGGGGTGAGGGTGGGCATCGGATTGCCTTCCGTCGGGCGGGAATGGGCAGGGACTGGATCCTGGGATCCAAGCGGGGGCGAGATCTTCTGCGCGGAGCGACGCGGGAGACCTGTCAGCCCCGGTCGCCGAGGCTCAGGAGCAACCGGCGCAGGAGCAGGGCCAACCGGTCGCGCTCGGCAGCAGTCAGGCCCGAGAGCAGGTCGAGCTCGCCCGCGGCCAAGGTCGGCATCGCCTCGTCGATGGCGGTCAGCCCGGCACGGGTGAGCCGAACCAGGGTGGAGCGCCGATCGCGCCGGCTGGCCGTGCGCTGAACCAGGCCCCGGGCGGCCATGCGGTCCACTCGGTTCGTGATCGTGCCCGACACGACCAGCATCGCCTTCGTCAGCTCGCCGGCGGTCAGTTCGTAGGGTTTGCCGGCGCGGCGGAGCGCGGCGAGCACGTCGTATTCCCACGGCTCCAGCCCGTGCCGGGCCTGCAGTTCACGCAGCTGCCGATCGGCCACTTGCCCGACCCGGGCGATCCTCGCCCACACCTCCACGCCGGCGTAGTCGACCTCCGGCCGCTCGGCCCGCCACTGGTCCAGGATCGCGGCCACCACGTCCCGTTTCGCTTCTGGCACTTGACACTCCCGCTTATTGTCTCAACGTTGAGCATATTAACACTGATCTATCTGGGGAGGTCAATCGATGTTCCGTTCGATGCGCACGATTCCGCGTGCGGTGTGGGTGCTGGCCGGCGGCTCGCTGGTCAACCGGTTCGGCGGATTCGTGCTGGTATTCCTGGTGCTGTGGGTGCGCCACCTGGGGTACTCGATCCCCGCGGCCGGGCTGGCGGCCAGCGCGTACGCGGCCGGGAAGATGGCTGCTGGACCGCTGGGCGGAGAGCTGACCGACCGGATAGGCGGCCGCGTCACGACCGCGCTGTCGATGTTCGCCTCTGCTGCGGCGATGCTGTGCCTGCAGGCCGCTCGACCGTTGCCGGCGATCGTCGCGCTCGCCGCGCTCACCGGCTTGGCAAGCGAGTTGTACCGGCCGGCGACCAGCGCGCTGCTGGCCGATGCTGTGCGGCCCGACCAGCGGGTGACCGCGTTCGGGGTGTACCAGCTCGGGGTCAACCTCGGCATGGCCGCCGGTCCGGCGGTCGCCGGGATCCTTGCCGAGCAGGGGTTCGGCTGGCTGTTCGCCGTCGACGCGGCCACGTCGGCGGCCTGGGGCGTGCTGGCGCTCGTGCTGCTGCCCGCCCGGAGCCGCCCGCCCTACGGCGCAGATCCGGCGCTCGCGCCGCCCGATCCCGCCCGGCGCGGGCCCGCCGTCCGGTTGCTGCTGAGCACGCTGCTGATCAACGTCGTGCTGTTCCAGTCGGAGGGCGCATTCGCGGTGTGGGTAACCGGGCACGGCCACAACACCGCCACCTACGGCGGGCTGCTCTCGTGGGCCGCCGTGCTCACGGTCGCTCTGCAACTGCCGCTGAGCAACCGAACCCGGCACTGGGATCCGGCCGCGGTCATCACGGTCACCTGCGTCTCCATCGGACTCGGCATGGGGCTGGTCGGCCTCGGCGGCGCGTTGCCCACACTGGTGCTCGCGGTCACCGTGTGGACATTCGGCGAACTCGTTCAATGGCCGGTAGCCGCCGCCTACCTGACCGACCTAGCCCCGCCAAACCAACTCGGCCGCTACGCCGGGCTCCGGAGCCTCGCCTACGGAACCGCGCTACTGATCGCGCCCGCCTTCGGCACCGCCCTCTACGCCTGGGCACCAGCGGCAGTCTGGCCAGCCTGCACCGCCATCGGACTCGCCGCCGGCGCACTCGTGCTTCCTGACCTACGCCGCCCGAACAGGCGTGCCGGCGGCGACTTCGCCACGGCGGACATACCGTCGGCGTCGGGAGAAACGCACCGGCGCGGCCTCGTCGCTGGAGGCTGACACGAATCCCCCCCGTCATGCATGATCACCAGTCAACGGTGGACAGCGGGTAGGTCGGCACCGAAAGAGATCGAAACTGCCAAAGCGACCAACCGCGATGTGGCAACCGCTCCTGCGGCGGCGCTCACCGCTGCAACCAACTGCCGGGCGGCCTGCGCTCCGGCACCGAACCACATTCGGCGGGGAGGACGGCAGTGTTGAACGGGCTGAAGCCACCGAGCCGTTTCGGGCGCTATTAGAGGCGCGTGACGCGCTGCCGGAGGAGGCTCCTGCCCATCCCGCCGGGGAGATAGAAGCTCTCCAGTGGACGGTGAGGGTGAAGTGATGTCTCGTCTGCTGCCGAGTTCGGTGCTGCACGCTGCTGCGGCCGACGGACACGCGCTAACGCAAAACGACCACCCGGACGCGAGGGGTACTCGTGCGCGGATGGTCGCAGGTGTAGATGTGTTCTATGTGGTCGGGATGACAGGATTTGAACCTGCGACCCTCCGCTCCCAAAGCGGATGCGCTACCAAGCTGCGCCACATCCCGGCACCCCCGACGGCCCCGGAAGCCGGTGTACCCGGGGGGTGTACGACCCACCCTAGCGGGCACGCTAAGCTAGCTTCGCTCCCGGGTCACCGAGGGCGCTGCGGGTGTAGCTCAATGGTAGAGCCCTAGTCTTCCAAACTAGCTACGCGGGTTCGATTCCCGTCACCCGCTCCAGTTTCCACCTCCGACGACGCCGCGTCCGCCTCCAGGCGGGCGGCGATCACGTCCAGCAGCAGGTCGGTGTCCACCGGCTTCGTGATGTAGTCGTCCGCTCCCGAGGCCAGCGTGCGTTCGCGGTCTTCTTCCGTCGCTTTCGCGGTGACCGCGATCACGGGCAGGTCTTCGTGGGCCGCTTCGGCGCGGATGGCGGCGATGGTCGCGTTTCCGTCCAGTTCCGGCATCATCACGTCCATCAGCACCAGCGCGGTGTCCTCGTGGCGTTCCAGGGCCCGGATGCCGGCCACGCCGGTGTCGGCGTAGATGACTTCCAAGCCCGCCTGCTCGAGCACCGCGGCGAGGGCGAAGACGTTGCGCAGGTCGTCGTCGACGATGAGGACCTTTTCGCCGTTGAAGCGTTTCGGCGCGCTGTTCGGTTCGGCCACCGTGATGGTGCTCGGCAGGACCGGCAGCTTCGGCGTGGGGCGCACCGGGGTCGTCGGGGCGATCAGGTTCGCCGCGCCGACCGGCAGGTACAGCGTGAAGGTGCTGCCCTTGCCCGGGACGCTGCTGACGCGCAGTTCGCCGCTCAGCAGTTCCGTCAGCTGCTGGCTGATCGACAGGCCCAGGCCCGTTCCGCCGTACTTGCGGCTCGTCGTGCCGTCGGCTTGGCGGAAGGCGTCGAAGATGACCTCCAGCTTCTCCTCCGGGATGCCGATGCCGGTGTCCTCGACCGCGAACGCGATGATCCCGGCCGCCGAGCGCAGGGACTCCTGCTCGACCTCGGACGGATCGGCCATCCGGATGTGCAGGCGCACGCCGCCCTCGTCGGTGAACTTCGCGGCGTTCGACAGCAGGTTCCGCAGCACCTGCTGCAGACGGTGCTCGTCGGTGTGCACGCTGCCCGGCACCGGCGGGTCGATCAGGACCGCGAACTCCAGGCCCTTGTCCGCGGTCAGCGGGCGGCACAGGGATTCGACGTAGTTCACCAGCTCCGGCAGCGTCACGTCGGACATCTGCAGGTCCAGCTTCCCGGCCTCGACCTTCGCCAGGTCCAGGATGTCGTTGATCAGCTGCTGGAGATCGCTGCCCGCCGCCCAGATCGTCTTCGCGAACTGGATCTGCTTCTCGGTGAGGTTGCCCTCCGGGTTCTCCGACAGCAGCTTCGCCAGGATCAGCGCGCTGTTGAGCGGAGTCCGCAGTTCGTGCGACATGTTCGCCATGAACTCGTTCTTGTACTGCGACGCGACCGTCAGCTGGCCGGCCCGTTCCTCGAGTTCCTGGCGCGCCTGCTCGATCTCGATGTTCTTGACCTCGATGTCGCGGTTCTGCTGGGCCAGCAGCGCCGCCTTCTCGGCCAGCTCGGTGTTCGACCGGCGCAGTTCTCCTTGCTGGGCCTGCAACTGCTCGGACCGCGCGCGCAGTTCCTGGGCCAGCCGCTGCGATTCGGTCAGCAGCGCCTCGGTGCGCGAGTTCGACAGGATCGTGTTCACGTTGACGCCGATCGTGTGCCGCAACTGCTCCAGCAGGTCCAGGTGCACCGCGGAGAACTCGTTGACCGACGCCAGTTCCAGCACGCCCAGCACCTCGCCCTGGAACAGCACCGGCAGCACGATCACGTTGACCGGCGGGGCCGAGCCCAGCCCGGACGACACCAGCGCGTACTCCGGGGGAGCGCCGTTGACCAGTATCGTCCGCCGGTCCACCGCGGCCTGGCCGATCAGCGATTCGCCGAGCCGGAACCGCAGCCCGGTGCGGGCCTGGGCGAGGCCGTAGGCGGCGATGCAGTCGAGCAGCTTGTCCGGGTTCTCGCCGTCCTCGTCGTCGTGCGCGATGAAGAACGCCCCCTGCTGCGCGCTCACCAGCGGGGCCAGCTCGGACAGGATCAGCGTCGCCACCGACGCGAGATCGCGGTGGCCCTGCATCCGCCCGGACAGCCGGGCCAGGTTCGTCTTCAGCCAGTCCTGTTCGCGGTTCGCGGAGGTGGTCTCCTTGAGGTTCGCGATCATCTGGTTGATGTTGTCCTTGAGATCCGCGAGCTCGCCGGACGCGTCCACGGTGATGTGCCGGGTCAGGTCGCCCGCGGTCACCGCCGTGGCGACCTGGCCGATCGCGCGGACCTGCGTGGTCAGGTTGCCCGCCAGCTGGTTCACGCTCTCGGTCAGCCGCTTCCAGGTGCCGGACACGCCCTCGACCTCGGCCTGGCCGCCCAGCTTGCCCTCGGTCCCGACCTCGCGGGCGACCCGCGTGACCTCCGCGGCGAACGCGGACAGCTGGTCGACCATCGTGTTCATCGTGGTCTTGAGCTCGAGGATTTCGCCCCGGGCGTCGACGTCGATCTTGCGGGAAAGGTCGCCGCGCGCGACCGCCGTCGTGACCTGCGAGATGTTGCGCACCTGGCTGGTCAGGTTGTGCGCCATGAAGTTGACGTTCTCGGTCAGGTCCTTCCAGGTCCCGGCCACGCCGGGGACCCGCGCCTGACCGCCGAGGATGCCTTCCGTGCCGACTTCGCGGGCGACCCGGGTGACCTCGTCGGCGAACGCGCGCAGCGTCTCGACCATGTCGTTCAGCGTCCCGGCGAGCGCCGCGACCTCGCCCGCCGCGTCGATCGAGATCTTCTTCGACAGGTCGCCGTTCGCCACCGCGCTCGCCATCGTGGCGATGCTCCGGACCTGCACGGTCAGGTTGTCGGCCATGACGTTCACGTTGTCGGTGAGGTCTTTCCAGATCCCCGCGACGCCGGGAACGCGTGCCTGGCCGCCCAGCCGGCCTTCGGTGCCGACTTCGCGGGCGACGCGGGTGACTTCGTCGGCGAAGGCGGACAGCTGGTCGACCATCGTGTTGAGGATGTTCTTCAGCTCGAGGATCTCGCCGCGCGCGTCGACGGTGATCTTCTGCGTCAGGTCGCCGCGGGCCACCGCCGAGGTGACGTGCGAAATGTTCCGCACCTGCTCGGTCAGGTTGTTGGCCATGAAGTTCACGTTGTCGGTGAGGTCTTTCCAGGTGCCCGCGACGCCCGGCACGGTCGCCTGCCCGCCGAGCTTCCCGTCCGTGCCGACTTCGCGGGACACGCGGGTGACTTCGTCGGCGAACGCGGACAGCTGGTCGACCATCGTGTTCAGCGTGGTCTTCAGCTCCAGGATCTCGCCCTTGGCGTCGACCGCGATCTTCTTCGTCAGGTCGCCGCGCGCCACCGCCGTCGCGACCTGCGCGATGTTGCGGACCTGCGCGGTGAGGTTGTTGGCCATGAAGTTCACCGAGCCGGTCAGGTCGCGCCAGATGCCGGCGACCCCGGGCACGGTGGCCTGGCCGCCCAGCTGCCCCTCGGTGCCGACTTCGCGGGCGACCCGGGTCACTTCGTCGGCGAACGACGAGAGCTGGTCGACCATCGTGTTCATCGTGGTCTTGAGCTCGAGGATCTCGCCCCGCGCGTCCACGGTGATCTTCTGCGTCAGGTCGCCCTTCGCGACCGCGGTGGTCACGTGCGAGATGTTGCGGACCTGGTCGGTCAGGTTGTCCGCCATCTGGTTCACCGAGTCGGTGAGATTGCGCCAGGTGCCGGCCGCGCCGGGGACCTCCGCCTGCCCGCCGAGGCGGCCTTCGCTGCCGACTTCGCGGGCGACCCGGGTGACCTCGTCGGCGAACGACGAGAGCTGGTCGACCATCGTGTTCAGCGTCGTCTTGAGCTGCAGGATCTCGCCGCGCGCGTCGACGTCGATCTTCTTCGTCAGATCGCCCGCCGCGACCGCCGTGGCGACCTGCGAGATGTTGCGGACCTGGTCGGTCAGGTTGTCCGCCATCAGGTTCACCGAGTCGGTGAGGTCGCGCCAGGTGCCCGCGACGCCCGGCACGCGCGCCTGGCCGCCCAGCCGTCCTTCGGAACCGACTTCGCGAGACACCCGGGTGACTTCGTCGGCGAACGACGAGAGCTGGTCGACCATCGTGTTGATCGTGTTCTTCAGCTCGAGGATTTCGCCGCGGGCGTCGACGTTGATCTTCTGCGTCAGGTCGCCGCGGGCGACCGCGGTGGTGACCGAGGCGATGTTGCGGACCTGCTCGGTGAGGTTGTCGGCGAGGAAGTTGACCGAGTCGGTGAGATCGCGCCACGTCCCGGCCACGCCGGGGACCTCGGCCTGACCGCCGAGGCGGCCCTCGCCGGCGATCTCGCGGGAGAGCCGGATCACTTCGGCGGCGAACCGGGACAGCTGCGCGTTGAGGCCGTTCACGGTCTTCGCCAGCTCGGCGTACTGCCCGCGCAGCGGACGGCCGTCCAGCTGCAGCGCCATCGGCTGCGACAGATCGCCCTCGGCGACCGCGCCCAGCACCCGGTCGAGCTCCACGACCGGACGGCTGACGTCCTCGATCAGCCCGTTGATCGTGTCGACCGCGGTGGCCCAGCCGCCCGGGCCGATCTCGGTGCGCACGCGCTCGTTGAGCTTGCCCTCCTGGCCGACCTCGCCGCGCACGCGCATGAGTTCCGTCACGAGCCGCTGGTTGCGCTCGGCGATGTCGTTGAACGCGGCCGCGAGCCGGGCGGTGATCCCGTCGCCGTGCGCCACGAAGCGCCGCCGGAAGTTGCCGTCCCCGAGGTCGTGGACCGCGGCGAGCAGCCGCTCCAGTGCCGCGACCTCGTGCGCCGGGACGAAATCCGGGTCCTGGGCCCCGGAGTTCCGGGCGCTCCCGGAAGCCTGGGGAGTCTCTGTCATCTCTGCCGACCTTCCCACCACGCGTGTGCCAGCCATGGTCGTCGACCCAGCCTGCCACGGTTCGCCCTACACTTCGACCCAGTCCGCCCGCGCACGCTGTGCCAACCTGGAAGGACCAGGACCGTCAGGTCGACCCGGAGGCAGGAGGTTCGTGCATGGTGTCACGGCCCGCTCCGGCGTCGGCCCTGCCACCCGGCGCCGAGCTGCCCGGCCACGCCGGGTTCTGGCGCTCGGTGCTCGACGACGTCCGGGAACCGGTGTTCCTGCAGGACCCGGAAGGCGCCCTGCGCTGGGCCAATGCGGCGGCGCAGCGGCTCGGCCCGGCCGAGCTCGTCAGCGTGACCGAGACCACCGGCAAAGTCGGCCACCGGCCGGCCAAGGTCCGCGCGCTGCCCGGCGGCTGGCGGGCGTGGACCGTGGTCGACGACGGCCGCCGCCGTCCGGAAGAGTTCCTCGCCGAGGCCGGTCCGAAACTGGCGCTCGCGCGCGGACGGCACGGGACGGCGCGGGTGATCGCCGAGCTGGCGGCGTCCGCTTTGGGCGATTGCGCCTTCGTGCTGCTGCCGACGACCCGCGGCCGCTGGGAGTGGTGGAGCTGCACCGAGCACGGCGCGGCGGGCCACGGCCGGATCCGGCGGGTTCCGCCCCAGCTCGCGCCGGTGGTGTCCGACGCGGTCACCGACCTCGCGCGGCCGGAGGTCCGTGCGGTGCCCGCGACCGAGGTGGCGGCGCTTCCGGCGGCGGTCGCCGAGCCGTTCGAGGGGCATCTCGAGGTGTCGGTGGTCTCGTTCGGCTCCGGCATCGCGGGCGCGGTGCTGCTCGGCAGGCGCGGCGAGCCCGCGTTCGGGCTCTCGCAAGGCGAAGCGGTCGAGGCGTTCGCGGACGCGGCCGGCACTGCGCTGGCGAACGCGCAGCGCTACGCGCGCCAGGAGGAAGCCACGCGCGGGCTGGAATCGACGTTGCTGCCGACGCCGCCCGCGCACATCGACGGCGCGAATTTCGAGCTGTGGTACGAACCCGCGGGCGGAGTGCTCGGCGTCGGCGGCGATTTCTACGACGTCCTGTCCCGCGACGACGGCAGCGCGTTCGTGGTCGTGGGCGACATCTGCGGCAAGGGCGCCGAGGCGGCCGCGCTGACCGGCCGGGTGCGGCATTCGCTGGCCGCGCTGCATCTGGTCGAACGCGACGGCCGGACGATGCTGCGGCTGCTCAACGAACTCCTGATCTCCGGAGGCAGCAACCGGTTCGCGACGCTCGTGCTCGGTTCGGTCGCCGCCGCGGAATCCGGGCTCGACGTCACCCTCGCCTCCGGCGGCCACCCGGCTCCGCTCGTGCTGCGGCGCGGGGGAGGGGTCGAGGAGATCAGCGTGCCCGGCACCCTGGTCGGCGTCTCGCCGCAGGCGCGCTTCGCGGAGGCGACGACGCATCTGGACGAGGGCGACGTCTGCCTGCTCTACACCGACGGCGTCACCGAAGCCCGCAACCGCACGGAATCCACCGAATTGTTCGGCGACGAACGGCTCTACACGGTGCTGGAGGACTGCGTCGGGCAACCGGCGCGGGAAGTCGTGCGCCGGTTGCGCGAGGCAGTGCGGGCCTGGCTCGGGAATTCCGGCCACGACGACATCGCGGTGCTCGCGATCGAGGCCGCGCCGCGCGCGGAGTGAGCGCGGCTTCCCTTGCCCGGCAAAGGAAGTTACTTCCCGGCCAGGACTTCCGGCTCCGCCTTCGCCGCCGCTCGCTCCGGCTCCGGAGCAGCTTCGGCGTCGGGTTTCGGTTCGGGCGCGCGGGCGGTTTCCGGGCGCTCGAAGTGTTCGCGGCAGTGCCGTCCGAACCGACGTGCGTGTGCGGTCATCGGTTCCACCTCCCCGGCTCGCCACCAGGATCGCGCGCCGGGACCGGCTTCGCCACCGAATTTGCCCGCGTCAGCCGACCGGGTGGTCCCTCGGGCCGGTCTGTCTAATGTGGAGTCTTGTCGCCCGGCGGGCCGGCGGCCGGGTTCCGGGGCTGTTTCGTCTGCCCGGGCGGGGTTTTCGGCGGGGTCCGGCCCGGTCGGCTGGGCTGGCCCGCTTGGCTTGGCTGAGTTCGCGGGGCCGGCGTGGTTCGCGCGGGCGTCTCCGCGTTCGTCGAACGGACCGGTGGCGCGGACGACGAATGGCGCGGAGCCGAGGCTGGTGAATCGGACGGAGCGGAAGAGGGCGGCGAAACCGGAACGGGAGCCGGTTCGGGGACGGGTGCGGATCCGGTGCTCGGCCGGAGCGGGGTAGCCAACAGCAGGGTTCCCGCCGCGACCAGAACAACGGGCAGACCCGCCGCGAGCACCGCGCGCCGTCGCGAGACATGGTGGCGGCGGCAGAAGACCGCCAGCCGGGTTTTGACCGGAAGCCGCAACGTTTCGGTGCCGCGCAATGCCCGTGCGACGGCGGTCGCCGAGGGTCTTTCCTCCGGAGCGCGCATGGTCATCGCGCGCAGCGTTCTCGCCAGCGGTTCCGGCGTGCCCGGCGGCACCCGCGGCGCCCGATGCAGCCGCACCACCGCGGTTTCCGCCGCCGTGCCGGGGTATTCGCGGACGCCGGTGAGGCATTCCAGGAGCACGAGCCCGAGCGCGTACACGTCCGAAGCGGGGCCGGGCCGCTCGCCGAGCACCTGCTCCGGCGAGAGGTACGCAGCCGTCCCGACGACCGCGCCGGTTTCGGTCACGCGGGTCGCGTCCACGATGCGCGCGACGCCGAAGTCGGCGATCCGCGGGCCGTCGCCGGACATCAGGATGTTGGCGGGCTTGAGGTCGCGGTGGGTCACCTCGTGCGCGTGGACGTGGGCGAGCGCCTCGGCCAGCTGGGCGCCCAGCTCCTCGACCTGCCCGGCGGGCAGCGGCCCGCAGCGGAGCCATTCGGACAGGGTGGGCCCGGGCACGAAGTCCATCACCAGGTAGGCGTACTCCTCGTCGACCCCGGCGTCGACGAAGCCGACCAGCCCTGGATGCCGGACCGCGCGCAGCGCCGCGATCTCCTGGCCGCGGCGGTTGCGGCCCAGTTCGACCGCTCCGGCGTGGAACAGCTTCACCGCGACCTCGGCCCCGGTCTCGCGGTCTTCGGCGCGGTGCACGCAGGCGGTCGCGCCTTCGCCGATCTGCTCGCCCAGCTCGTACCGGCCGGCCAGGACCAGCGGAGCGGGCCCGTACCGGCCCAGCGCGAACCGTCTCGCGGTCGTGGCCGCGTCCGAATCGCCAGCGTCGGTCATCACCGGTCACCTTCCGCCCGGGGCAGCGCGGTCAATTTACCCGCCCTCGGGCGCCCGCAAACGCGGAGTGGGCCGCGGAAAGCCCGCGACACCGGCCGTCGCGGGCGTGCGCGAGTAGACTGGCGGACGGGTACTACCGGCGCGCGCAATACTTGCAAAGACATTGACCTGCGCCGATGCTGCCCGGGGGCCGCGGCCGCCCGCAACCGGGCCGCCTGGAGGAGGTGCACCATGTCGGTGTCGGACGACGCCGTCGAGGCGCGCGCGCAAGGCTGGCGGACGCTGGCCGCCCTGCACGCGCGGATCGAAGACCGGCTGAACCGCGCGCTGGAGGCTGAGCACGAGCTGTCGGTGAGCGAGTACACGGTGCTCGACGTGCTCGGCCGTCAGGACGGCTTCCACCTGCGGATGAGCCAGCTGGCCAACGCGGTGGTGCTGAGCCAGTCGGCGACGACCCGGCTGGTCACGCGGCTCGAGGAGCGCGGCCTGCTGTCGCGGTACCTGTGCCAGGACGACCGGCGCGGCATCTACACCGAGGTCACCGCGTCCGGGCAGAAGCTGCTGGCCGCCGCCCGCCCGACGCACGACGCGGCGCTATCGGCCGCGCTCGCCGAGGCGGAGGAACTTCCGGAGCTGGCTCCCCTGGTCACGGCGCTCGGTTCGCTCACCTTCGCGGCCAAGTGAGGTGCGGGGAACCTCGCTCAAGGTTCCCCGCACCGACCCTCAGGGCCGCAGGCGATGCAGGTCGCGGGGGAAGAGCGTCGCCCCGCGGACGTTCGCCACGCCCAGCACCCGCGCGACCCATCGCTCCAGCCCGATCGCGAACCCGCCGTGCGGCGGCATGCCGTGCGCGAACGCGTCGAGGTAGTCCGCATACCGCCCGGCCGCTTCGCCGAGCACGGCCAGGTAGTCCGCGTGGCGATGGCGCCGCTGGCCGCCGGTGACCAGTTCCAGGCCGCGGAACAGCAGGTCGAAACTGTTCGAGCGGGCCGGGTCCGCCGGGTCCGGATGGGTGTAGAACGGCCGCTTCGCCATCGGGTATCCGGTCACGAACAAGAATTCCGATCCGTGTTCCCGTCGCGCCCATTCGCACAGCCATCGTTCGTGTGCGGGCGCGAGGTCCGGTTCGCCGCGCGGGTCCTCGTCGGTGTGCCGAGCCAGAAGTTCTTGCGCGGCAGCGAAATCGATCGACGGGATCTCTTCCGGCACAGTCGGCGCGTCCGGTCCGGCGGCCGCGGCCATCTCCGCTACGACGTCGCGCAGCACCGCCATCACGTCGCGATGGTCGGAGATGAAGCCCAGTTCCGCGTCGAGACTCGTGTACTGGGCCAGATGCCGGGCGGTGTCGTGGGGCTCGGCCCGGAAGACCGGCCCGACTTCGTACACCCGCTCGAACACTCCGACCATGGCCTGTTTGAAAAACTGCGGCGACTGGGCGAGGTAAGCCGGGCGTCCGAAGTAGTCGAGCCGGAACACATTCGCCCCGGATTCCGTCGCGGTGGCAACGATTTTCGGCGTGTGGATCTCGGTGAACCCTTGACGGTCCAGCACGCGCCGGAACGCCGCGACGCTGGCCGCGGCCACCTCGAATCGCCTGCGCAGCACCGGATGCCGCAACGCGACCGCCGCATTGTCCAGCACCACCGGCAAACCAGCGGCTACCTCAGGCCGATACAGGTCGAACGGCGGCCGCTTTTCCGGCTCGGCGAGGATCTCCACCACCGGCTCCCGCAGCTCGGCCCCGTGCGGGGCTTGTGCACTGGCGACCACCTGCCCGGTGAGCCGCACGACGGTTTCCTCGGCGACGTCCGGCGGCTCGGCGAACACCGCCTGCGCGGTGCCGGACCGGTCGCGGACGACCAGGAACGCCACGGATTTCAGCACGCGCCGGCGGTGCACCCAGCCGGCGATCGTCACGGTGGAGCCCACGCGGTCACGCAGGCAGGCCACCGGGGTGCGGGTACTCATTCCTTCTCCTGAGCGCACTCGGCGACCCCTTGGGGGTGCGGGCGAGAAGGGACACTCGCGGTGCCACCGCACCTTCGCCGCCGGCGGGCGGCCTCGTTCTGGCCGGATGACGGCGGCCGGGCCGGCGGGGCATTTCCTCCCCGCACTCGGGAGTGTCTTCGCGCGGGGCCGCGACGCTGCCTTCTCACCGGCGGCAGCTCTCTGTCCCTCGCCGTGCCCCGCGCTACTCGTCTCCGTCAACGTGTTGCCCGCAACGGTAAAACACCGCTGCGTGCCGCGTCGCCTGATTTACTGATCCGACCAAAAGCAGGCCGACCCCCTCCCGGCACGTAACTGATGCGACCAAGCCATGAGGCCGTGGCTGTGGTCGGATCAGTAACGATCGGCTCAGTGACGGACGCCCAGCAGGTGTTCCAGGGCCAGCTGGTTGAGCCGGGTGAAGTGGTAGCCGCGTCGGCCCGCTGCCTCGACGTCGAAGTCGTCGGCGGCCAGGTCGTCCAGGGTCTCGCCAGGCGCGAGCGTCGGCGTGGCCAGTTCCGGCACCCGGGACGCGGCAAGTGCTTCGGCGACTTCCGGATCGGCCCGGAACGCGCGGGCTTTTTCGCGCAGGATCAGGTAAGTGCGCATGTTGGCCGCCGCGGAAACCCAGACGTCCTCGGGGTCTTCGGTGCGCAGCGGTTTGTAGTCGAAGTGCCGCGGGCCGTCGTAGCCGCCGTGCTCCAGGAGGTCGACGAGGAAGAACGCGCTGGTGAGGTCGCCGTGGCCGAAGATCAGGTCCTGGTCGTACTTCGGGCCGTGCTGGCCGTTGAGGTCGAGGTGGAACAGCTTGCCCTGCCACAGCGCCTGCGCGATGCCGTGCACGAAGTTCAGCCCGGCCATCTGCTCGTGGCCGACCTCCGGGTTCAGCCCGAACAGCTCCGGCCGCTCCAGTTGCGAGATGAATCCGAGTGCGTGGCCGATCGTCGGCAGCAGGATGTCGCCGCGCGGTTCGTTCGGCTTCGGCTCCAGCGCGAACCGCAGGTCGTAGCCCTGCGAAACGGCGTAGTCGGCGAGGACGTCGAGGCCTTCCTTGTACCGGGCGAGCGCCGCGCGGACGTCTTTCGCCGCGTCGGATTCCGCGCCTTCGCGGCCGCCCCACAGGACGTAGGTCTGCGCGCCGAGCTCCGCGGCGAGGTCGAGGTTTCGCCGGACCTTGGTGAGGGCGTACCGCCGGATGTCGCGGTCGTTGCTGGTCAGACCGCCGTCCTTGAAGACCGGGTGGCTGAACAGGTTCGTCGTCGCCATCGGCACGCGCAGGCCGGTTTCCTCCAGCGCCCGCTTGAACTTGGCGATCGCGGAGTCGCGGTCCGGTTCGGTGGCGAGGAGGTCGTCGTCGTGGAAAGTGACGCCGTACGCGCCCAGTTCGGCCAGCCGGTGCACGCTCTCGACCGGGTCGAGCGGCGGGCGGGTGGCGACGCCGAACGGGTCGGCCGCGGGCCAGCCGACGGTCCACAACCCGAATGAGAATTTGTCCTCCGGCACGGGGGCGTAGTCGGCCATGCCCGTCCTTTCATTTAGTTCACGATGTAGACTAAATACTGCGCTACGGTCGTCCCGGCCGTCAAGAGCGGAGGTCTGCATGGAACCGGTCCGGCACGACGCCATGCGGGCGCGGAACCTCGAGCTGGTGCTCGGCGAGATCAGCCGCGGCGGCCCGCTGACCCGCGCCGCGCTGGCGGAGCGGACCGGCCTGACCAAATCGACCGTGTCCACTTTGGTCGGCTCGCTGCTGGACGCGGGCTTCCTGGCCGAGACCGCCGTCGTGCGGGCGGGGGAGCGCGGCCGTCCCGGGGTCGAGGTGTCGCTGAGCGGCGGACGGATGGCTTCGCTGGGGCTGGAGGCCAATGTGGACTATCTCGCCGCGTGCGTTCTCGACCTGACCGGTACGGTCCGCCGGTCGGTCCGGATCGAACGCGACAACCGCGGCGTGCCAGCGGAAACCGTGCTGGAAGCGGTACGGGAGCTGGCTTCCGCGGAGCTGTCCGAGGCCCGCGAACTGGGCTTGACGGTCGCCGGTGCGGTGCTCGCGGTGTCCGGTCCGGTGCGGGACGGGGTGGTGCTGAGCGCCCCGAACCTCGGGTGGCGGAACGTGCCCGTTTCCCTGGACCTGCCGGTCCCGGTTTCGGTGGAGAACGAGGCCAATCTCGGTGCGCTGGGCGAGCTGTGGTTCGGCGCGGGCGCGGCGGATTTCCTCTACGTGTCCGGCGAGATCGGCATCGGTGCGGGACTGGTGGTGGACTCACGGTTGTTCCGCGGCACCGGCGGGGAGCTGGGGCACGTGCTGGTCTCCCCGTCCGGCCCGTCCTGCCGCTGCGGCGCCGTCGGGTGCCTGGAGACCTACGCCGGGCAGGAAGCAATGCTGACCGCGGCCGGAGTGTCCACAGTAGAGGGTCTGTCCGCCGCATTGGCGGAGGGCGACGACGCGGCGTTGTCGGCCGTGTCGGCGGCGGGCGAGGCTTTGGGGCTGGCACTGGCGTCGGCGGTGAACCTGGTGGATGTGGACCGCGTCGTGCTCGGCGGGGTGTTCGGACCGTTGTTCCCCTGGCTGGCCCCCGCCGCGGAAACGGTGCTGCGAAAGCGGTTGACGGGTCTCCGCGGCTCGGTACCGGTGCTGAACCCGTCCGCCCTCGGCGAGTCCGCCGCGACACTGGGCGCCGCGGGCCGCACTATCCATGGCGTATTGGCGGATCCGGGGCCGTTCCTAGCGCGTTAGCCCAGGTTTTCCGCGAGCAGCGCCACGACGTCGCGCCAGGCCCGCTCGGCGTGCCGTTCGTGATAGCCGACGCCGGGGACGAGTCGCTGTTCCGGGTCGACCGGCGGGTGGTGGAAGGCGTGCCGCGCGCCGCCGTAGATCGTGAGCCGCCAATCGACGCCCGCGTCCTGCATCTCGGCGGCGAAGGCGTCCCGTTGCGCGGCAGCCATGATCGGGTCCTCCGAGCCGACGCCCGCCCACACCGGGCAGCGGATGTTCGCGGCCTCGCCCGGACGGCCGGTGACCAGCCCGTTGATCGTGCCGATCGCGCGCAGGTCCACTCCTGCCCGGCCGAGTTCCAGCACGACCGCGCCGCCGGTGCCGTACCCGATCCCGGCGATCCGGCCGGGGTCGGTCCGCGGTTCGGCGAGCAGCACGTCGAGCGCCGCGCGGCCGAGGTCGCGCAGCCGGTCCGGGTCGTCGAGCAGCGGCAGGCAGCGGGCCAGCATCTCGTCGGGATCGGTGAACCAGCGTCCGCCGTGCAGGTCGAAGGCCAGCGCCACGTAGCCCAGTTCGGCCAGCGCGTCGGCCCGGGAGCGCTGGAAGTCGTTGAGGCCGGGGCCTTCGGGGCCGAGCAGGACCGCGGGCCGGCGATCGGCGCCCGCGGGGAGCGCGAGGTGCCCGACCATGGTGAGGCCGTCGGCCGGGTACTCGACGGTGCGCGTGGTGACGGTCTCCATGGAAACCAACCGTAATGAGCGCCGCGGTCCGGCGGGACGCTGTTCACCATCGGCGGACACGTCCGTTCAGGTGACCCTCTCGCGGAGCCTCCCGAAACATGTTAGGAAAGCTTCCTAACTAAAGGAGGTCCGGATGCGCAAGACGATGGTGCTCGCCGCGGCAGTGCTCGCGGCGGCCGGGGCGGTGCCCGCGGTCGCGATGGCGGGGGACAGTCCCGCCGCGGACTCCAGCGGCTGGCATCCGAAGGCGCGCAACATCGTCTACCTCCAGGGCGACGGCATGGGCGCGGCGCAGCGGGAGTTCGTCCGGCTCGCGACGACCGGCCGGGCGGGCGACCTGGCGATGAACCGGCTCCCGGTCACCGGCGTGGTGCACACCGACCCCGCCGACCCGGAAGAACTCGTCACCGACTCGGCCGCGGCGGCCACCGCGCTCGCCACCGGGCACAAGACCCGCAACGGCGCGGTCGGCCAGGACGCGCAGGGCCGTCGTCTGCTGACCGTGCTCGAACAGGCGAAACGCGCCGGCAAATCGACCGGTCTGGTCACGACCGCGCAGGTCACCGGCGCGTCGCCGGCCGCGTTCGCGTCGCACGTGCCTTCGCGGGACCTGCAGAGCGACATCGCGAAGCAGTACATCACCGAAAGCCGCCCGGAAGTCCTCCTCGGCGGCGGCGAGGACTGGTGGCTGCCGAAGGGCGACCCGGGTGCGTGGCCGGACAAGCCGGGCGAGGAAAGCCGCAGCACGCACGGCAATCTGATCGAACAGGCGAAGCGGTCCGGCTACACCTATGTGCGGAATGCCGGCGAACTCGCCGCGACTCGCGCGCCGCGGCTGCTCGGCTTGTTCGCGAACGAGGACATGGTCGACTACGGCCCGGACGGCGAAGGCGCGTACCAGCCGAAAGTCGCGCTGCCGGTGATGGCGAAGAAGGCGCTCGACACGCTTTCGGCCAACCCGCGCGGTTTCTTCCTGTTCCTGGAAGAAGAAGGCATCGACGGAATGTCCCACGAGAACAACGCACACGGCGTCCTCGACGCGGGCCGGGCGCTCGACGCGGCTGTCGCCGAAGTGCTCCGCTTCGCCCGCTCGCACCCGGACACCCTGGTGATCGTCGGCGGCGACCACGAGACCGGCGGACTGGCCATTGAGGACACTGACGGTGCCCCGGAAGGCAACGAGGACGGTCCGTTTCCCGTGCCAGGAACCAAGCTTTCGCTGACGGTCGACTGGACGACCGGCGACCACAGCGGCGTGCCGACCCCGGTCACCGCGACCGGCCCCGGCTCCGACCGGTTGGACGGAACCCTGGACAACACCGACGTCTACCGCGCGATGGTCTCGGCCGCGCGCCTGTGATCTCCGGGAGCGCCGGGTCGAACCGGCACTCCCGGAAATCGGTTGCCGTGCCTCAGGAAGCGCTCTCCGCGACCCGGGCGAGCTGCGCGGTGACCGTGCCCCATCCGTCCGCGAACCCGAGGTCGGCGTGGCGTTCCCGCGCCGCCGGGTCCCCGTGCCGGACGACGACGCGATACTCCGTGCCGTCCGGGTGATCGCGAAGGACGACCTCGGCCGTCATCGCGACCGGCTGCGGGTTCGCCGGCCGCCACGCGCTGTCGAGCGCATTGGTGAACACGAGCCGCTCATAGTCCTCGACGACGAGGAAGCACGCGTCGAGGTGCGGGACGAAGGTTTGCCCGTCTTCGCTCATCCGCGTGACGAACGCACCCCCGGCGCGCACGTCCAATTCCTCGACGCGGCACCGCAACGGAGCGGGAATCCACCACTGGGCGAGACTCACCGGGTCGGTCCAGGCGTCCCAGACGCGCTTGCGGGGCGCGCGGATGACGCGGTCGAGGGAAAGATCGAGATCGGGGTTCACGGCTGCTCCTCCGGGTCGGTGACGAACTGCTCGAGCCGATCGGTGCGCTCGGCCCAGACGCGCCGCTGCTCGGCGAGCCAGTCCTCGACGAGCGCGAACCGGTCGCGGTCGAGGACGCACGTCCGCACCCGCCCGGACTTCACGGTGCGGATCAGCCCGTGCGACTCGAGCATCCGCACGTGCTTCATGAACGACGGCAACGTCATCGGCGCGTCGCCCGCCAGCTCCCCGACACTCGCCGGCCCCCGCCCGAGCCGCCGCACGACGGCCCGCCGGGTCGGATCGGCGAGGGCGGCGAAGACCCCGTCGAGCGTGGTCGAATACTGAGCCATGGGGCTAAGTATTACGGGTCGAGATAGTTAGCGCAAGGGCTAAGTGTTCGGGGGGCTCCGCTGTGTGGCCGGGCAGGACCGTGGACTGTGCTGGACCTGGCTGCGGGAGCGGGCGGCGAGCGCCGCACGGGCGGCGAGCGAAGTGTTCGGGACGCGAGCGGGTCCGGCCGACTCGCGGGCAGCTTCAGACAAGCCAAGCGCGCCCGCGACTCAGCGAAACGAAGCGGCAACCGAGGGAGTCGAACCCTGCGCGGCTTGTGAAGGCGGCGCTCCTGAACCGGCCCTGACCCTTCGGCGGGCGACGGCTGCCATGTGTTGCGGATACCCGTTTCAACGCCCGACCCAGCACCCGAATTCCCGCTTCACCCGAATGGGGCGGGCTGGCAGGCTGGGGCGCATGGACGATCTTCTTCTTCGCCGGGTCCGGGTCGGGTTGCGGGGGCCGCTCGCCGATGTCCGGGTGCGCGACGGTGTCGTGTCGGCTGTCGAGGAACCGGGCGCTGGCACCGGGTTCGCCGCGCGCGTGCTCGACGGGCATGGCGGCACCCTCCTGCCCGGACTGGTCGACGCGCACGCGCATCTCGTTCAGTGGGCCGGTTTCCGCAGGCGCATCCCGCTGGACAGCGCGCGATCCGCGGCCGGTGCGGTCGAGCTGCTGATGGAGAAGCTGCTCGACGCGCCGGCGCGGGAACTCGTCGTCGGCGTCGGGTTCCGGGACGGGCTGTGGCCGGACCGTCCGCACAAGGACCTGCTGCAGCGGGCGCTTCCGGGGCGCGCGGTGGCGTTGTTCAGCGCGGACCTGCACACGCTGTGGCTCAGCCCGGCCGCGTTGAAGCTGATCGGCCGCGAGCACCCGACCGGCGTCCTGCTCGAGAACGACTGCATGAGCGCGACGGCGGCGTTGCCGACCGCGCCCGTCGAGGTCCAGGACGGCTGGGTCGCCGACGCGCTGGCTGCCGCGGCGAAGCGGGGCGTGACGTCGGTGGTCGACTACGAATACGCGGATACAGTCGCGGATTGGACTCGGCGGGCGGCCAACGCGAAGCCAGCGACGAGGGTTTCCTGTGTGATCGCCCGGCATCTGCTCGACGAGACTATCCAAAGAGGACACCGCACCGGCGACGTGCTCGAGGCGGGCGAAGGGCTGCTCACGGTCGGTCCATTCAAGCTGTTCGTCGACGGCTCGCTCAACACCCGCACCGCGTACTGCCACGAGCCGTACCCGGGGTCCGGCGAGAAGGGGCTGCTGGAGCTGCCGCCGGAGGAGCTGGTGCCGTTGCTGCGCCGGGCGTACGAGCACGGGCTGGTCCCGGCGGTGCACGCGATCGGCGACCACGCGAACACCATCGCGCTGGACGCGTTCGAGGAGGTCGGCTGCCCGGGCCGGATCGAGCACGCGCAGCTGTTGCGGCCCGAGGATGTGCCGAGGTTCGCCGCGCTCGGGCTGGTCGCGAGCGTGCAGCCCGCGCACCAGCCCGACGACCGCGACGTCGCCGACCGGCATTGGCCCGGCCGCACCGAGCGCGCCTACGCCTACCGGGCTCTGCTGGAATCCGGCGCCCGGCTGGAATTCGGCTCGGACGCGCCCGTCGCGCCGCTCGATCCGTGGGACGGGATCGCCGCCGCGGTCGGGCGGACCGATGACGACCGGCCGCCGTGGCATCCGGAGCAGGCCATTCCGCTCGCGGACGCGCTGGCGGCGTCCTCGGGCGGCCGCCGCGGCGTCCGGGTCGGCGACGTCGCCGATCTGGTGCTCACCGCGGCCGACCCGAGCGGACTGTCGGCGAAGGAGCTCCGGGAAATGCCGGTGTCCGCGACGATCGTGGCGGGAAGGCCGACGTACCTGTCGTAGCTCACTTGCCGTGCGGATCCGCGGCGTTGAGCATCTCCACCACCTGGTGGTAGTCGCCGCGGGCCTCGGCGTGCCGGAGGAACTTGACGTTCTCGACCTGGATCTCGGTGGCGTCCGGCTGCGTTTCGAGCAGTTCCGTGACCTCGCTGACGAAGGCGTCCAGCGGCATTGCGAACTCGCTTTCCTCCTGACCGGGCAGAAGCGCGGTGCGCACGGACGGCGGTACCAGTTCGACGATCCGCACCGAGGTGTCGGCCAGTTGCAGGCGCAGCGATTCGCTGAGCAGATGAATGGCGGCCTTGGACGCGTTGTAGCTCGGCGTGGCCTTCAGCGGCGCGAAAGCCAGTCCCGAGGAGACGGTCAGGATGGTGGCGTCCGGCCGGGTCTGCAGGTGCTCGACGAACGCGGCGATGAGCCGGATCGGGCCGAGGACGTTGGTGGCCACGATCGCTTCCGCACTGTCCAAAAAGGATTCCGGACGGTGCCAGTCCTCGACGCGCATGATGCCCGCCATCGGCACGAGCACGTTGAGGTCCGGGTGCTTCGCGAGCACCTCCTTCGCCGCGGCCTGGATGCTCGCCGGGTCGGTGGTGTCGATCTGCACGGTGTCGAGACCGGGGTTCTCGGCGGCGATCCGCGCGAGCCGTTCGGCCCGCCGTCCGCCGACGATGACGGTGTTGCCTTTCGCCCGCAGTGCACGGGCCAGCGCGAGGCCGATGCCGCTGGTCGAGCCGGGGATGAAGACGGTGTTTCCGGTGATGTTCATGCCACTGAGTTTCGGCCGGCCGCCGCGGCCGCGGCAGAGAGCGCGTATCGGGGGATCGGCGATCCCTGGCTGGCGCGGCGGGCCGAGCCGATACTGGACCCATGGACCGAGCTGAGCTGGCTGCCTTCCTCCGCAGCCGTCGCGAGGGGTTGCGGCCCGAGGACGTCGGGCTGCCCGCGGGCGCGCGGCGGCGGGCGGCTGGGCTGCGGCGGGAGGAGGTCGCGGCACTGGCGGCGATGTCCACCGACTATTACACCCGGCTGGAGCAGCAACGCGGACCGCAGCCGAGCGAGCAGATGCTCGCCGCGCTGGCCCGGGCGTTGCGGCTGACCGACGACGAGCGCGACTACCTCTTCCACCTCGCCGGCCGCAGCGCACCGTCGCCGGTCGTCGCGGCCACGCACGTCGCGCCGGCGCTGCTGCGGGTGCTCGACCGGCTGTCCGACACGCCCGCGCTGATCCTGTCGAACCTCGGCGAGGTCCTGGTCCAGAACCGGTTCGCGGAAGCGTTGTACGGCGACCGGTCGAAGCACACCGGACTGGCGCGCAGCGAGATCTACCGGTGGTTCACCGACCCGGACGAGCGGCTCGTCTATCCCGAGCACGACCGGGACCGGCAGAGCCGCGCGCTGGTGGCGAACCTGCGGGTGGTGCACGGGTCGATGGGGCCGCGCTCGCGAGCGGGCGACCTCGTGCGCGCGTTGACCCGCGAGAGCCCCGAATTCGCGCGGCTGTGGGAAGAACACCAGGTGGCGAAGCGGTTCGAGGACCACAAGGTGCTCGTGCATCCGCAGCTGGGCGAGATCGAGGTGGACTGCCAGGTGCTGTTCACCGAGGACCAGTCGCAGGCGCTGCTGGTGCTGACCGCGCCGCCGCGCAGCGAGGCGTTCGAGAAGATCCAGCTGCTGGGGGTGCTGGGGAACGAGCAGTTCGCCGGTTAGTCCAGGCCTCGTGAGCGTTGCTGCCGGGTAGAACCGGCATTGCCGCTCACAAGCCCTCAGCGCGGAAGCGGGCCGGTGTAGGCGTCGCGCGCTTTTTCGACAGCGGGCAGATGCTCGTCGGTCCACTGGGCGAGCGCGGCGAAGACCGGCGACAGGCTGCGGCCCAGTTCGGTGATGTCGTACTCGACGCGCGGTGGCACCTCGGCGTAGTAATGCCGCTGCACCAGTCCGTCGCGCTCAAGCTGGCGAAGCCGCTGGGTGAGGACTTTCCCGGTCGCGCCGAGCCGCCGTTCCAGTTCGCCGAACCGGACCGGCCCGGACTGGTTGAGCATCCACAAAATCGGGGTCGTCCACCGGCTGAACAGCAGGTCGACGGCCGGGCTGATCCGGCACGCGGCGAGCGGATCGGTCCCGGTCTGCGCGGTCGTGGTCATGCGGCTCCAATACTTTCCCTGGGGAACCTACTGTACGGCGGCTTTTAGCCTCGCTGGGTCGCTTTCGCCCCCTAGCTGAGGAGCAAGTCTTGATCGTCGTCACTGGTGCTACGGGCAACGTCGGCCGTTCGCTGGTCGAGTCCCTGGCCGAATCGGGTCACGCGGTGACCGCCGTCTCTCGCGGAGTGAGTTCGCCGCCGCCCTCGCGGCCCGGGGTCACCCCGATCGCCGCGGATCTCGCTGACGTGGACAGCCTGATTCCGGCGTTGAAGGGCGCGGATGCCCTGTACCTGCTGGTCTCTGGCGCGGGAGCGCACGTCGACGGGGAAGCTCTCCTGCAAGCCGCCGCCGACGCTGGCGTCTCGCGGGTCGTCCTGCAGTCGTCGCAGGCCGCGGGAACCCGGCCGGACGCGGTTTCGCACGCGCCGCTCGCCGCGCTGGAGGAGACGGTGCGGTCGTCCGGTCTGGAGTGGACCGTCCTCCGTCCCGGCGGGTTCGCCACCAACACCTTCGCCTGGATCCCGTCGATTCGGGCGCAGCGCACGGTTTTCTCGCCGTTCGGCGACGTCGCGCTGCCTGCCGTGGACCCGCTCGACATCGCCGAAGTCGCCGCGGCGGCGCTGACGGATACCGGACACAGTGGACAGACGTATGTCCTCACCGGACCGGAGGCGACGAGCCCGCGCCAGCGCGCGCAGATCCTCGCCGCCGCGCTCGGCGAGCCGCTGGAGTTCGTCGAAGTCACCCGGGAGCAGGCCCGCGAGCAGATGCTGCGGCAGATGCCGGAATCGGTCGCCGACGGCACTCTCGACATCCTCGGCCAGCCGCTTCCGGAGGAACTGCGGATCAGCCCCGATGTCGAGAAGGTGCTGGGCCGTCCGGCGACCTCGTTCGCGTCCTGGGTCGGGCGGAGCGTCGACGCGTTCGGCTGATCAGAAGTCGCGGGCGTGCAGGAGGGAGCGCACGCGGAGCTGCCGGCGCGGCTCGTGGCGGCGCAGCCCGTCGACGACCACCGCGACTCCGATCCACGTCGCGCCGGCATCGGCGACCAGGGCTTGCGCGGCGAAGGCCTGGCCGCCGGTGTCGATCCAGTCGTCCACCAGCAGCGCGCGGTCGCCCGCCCGCAGCAGGCGGCGGCTGAAGCCGAGCCGGAGGTGCCGGTCCTGGTAGTCCGGCGGCGAGGTGCGCTGGAGCCACCGGTCGGAATCCCCGGCCGGGTACCGGTTTTTGCGCACCTCGACGAAGCCCGTGCCGAGCGCCACGGCGACCAGCGGGCCGAGCAGCGAACCGCGGGATTCGGGGCCCAGCACGACGTTCGGCCGTTCGTCGGCGAACAGTTCTGCGAGTGCCGGGCCCAGGTCGCGCAGCAGTTCGGGCGCGCGCCACCACCCCGTCGGGTCGGGGAAGCGGCCGCGGTCCGGCCCGTCCCCGAGCAGGACGGTGGCTTCGCGGATCCGGTCCGCCACAGTGCTCGTGCGCATGCGTCGATGGTCGCAGCGACGCGTGCGCGGGGCGAGCGATTTACGGTTTCCGCGCGGCTCCGGCGAGAATGACCGAATGCGCGGGCGTCTCGAACTCGACGTGCGGCGCGCCTTCGCCGGACTCCTCCGGATGCCACGACGGCGTCCAGGTGAGCCCTGGTTCGAGCATCTCGAACGAGCCGAACAGCGCCTGGATCTCCTCGCGCGACCGCCAGATCACCGGGCTGCTGGACCGGTCGTACATCTGCTTCAGCTCGACCAGCCCGGCCCCCACGTCGGCGGGGACGCCCTGGTCGGTGATGTGCGAAATGGCGAGAAACGAGCCAGGGGCGAGGAGATCCCGGTACTGCGCGACGATCGACGGGCCGAGGTCCTCGGTGCCGCCGCTGTCCTCGGCGGGCGGCTGCTGGACGTGCAGCACCGCGATCAGCAGCAACGCGAGCGGCTGGTCGACGTCGATCACGCCGGTGGCGGCGATCTGCTCCCACAGCCGTTTCGGGTCGCGCATGTCGGCGTGGATCACCGCGTGCCGGTCGAGGTCGCCCGCCTCGCGCAGCAGGGTTTCCGAATGCGCGACGGCGACCGGTTCGTAGTCGACGTAGCAGACGCGGCTTTCGCCCGGGGCGAGTTCGTCGGCGACCTGGTGCGCGTGGCCCATGGTCGGCACGCCGGAGCCGATGTCGACGAACTGCCGCACGCCCTTTTTCACCAGATGCCGCACGAGCCGGTGCAGGAACAGCCGGTTGGCTTTCGCGATCGGGCGGATCAGCGGGAACTCGCGGATCACCTCGTCGGCGAACTCGCGGTCGATCGTCCAGTTCGTGGTGCCGCCGAGGTAGTAGTCGTAGACCCGCGCGACGCTCGGACGGTCGAGGTCGACCCCGGGAGGCGGGAAGGGTTCGTCGGCCACCGGTGGCTGGTCCTTTCGTCCGGTTTTCGGTCAGCGAGCGGGCGTCGCGCAGCGGCTCGCCCACTCCTTCAGGTACTGCAGGGATTCCTCGCGCGAGAGCGTGGCGGCGAGCTGGGCTTCCCACGATTCTTCGTAGGAGGCGAACTCGTCCTGGCTCCGCGGCACGGTGATGAGCTTGACTTTGCTTTCCTGGTAGGCGAAATCGACGAGGTCGGGCTGGGCGAAGCGGAGGATGGTGAAGTCTTCGTCCGGGTACGCGGCCGCGTCGCGGGGCAGGATCCGGACCTCGGCCGACGGGTGCGTTTCGACGATCCGGATCATGTGCTCGAGCTGGTCGGTGGCGACGCTGGCCCGGGTGCCGCAGACGAGTTTCTCGATGCAGCTGTACTCCAGCATGAAGACCGCCCGCGGACCCGGGCAGCGTCGAAAAGCCGTTGCCGCGCCTTGCGTTCGGCGACCCGGTCGGTGACCCGCTCCTGGCGGCCGGCCTGGAACTGCGTGAGCATGTAATACTCCGATTGGAGCAGTCCCGGGATGCGATTCCCGGTCCAGCTGAGGATTTCCGCCGCCGCTTGCTCCCGCTCGAGGATCTCGCGGAACCAGTGCGGCGTGATCATCCGGCGCTCGGCGCGCCGCGCGGAAGGATCGTTGGCCTGGTTGAGTTCCCGCAGCTGGCTCGCCTCGGCCGGCGGGATGCCGAGGACCTCGACGATCCGCTCGAGGTCCTCGGGCCGGGTGCCGGCTTTGCCGGACTCGATCTTCTGGATCTTGGGCTGTTTGCAGCCGATCCCTTCGGCGAGGTCGACCTGCGTCAGCCCGCGTGCGGTGCGCCACTTGAGGATCCGGGAGCCCAGCCGGGAACGCTGGGTCCGCAGGGAGGGCGTCGGTTGCCGGATCGGGGAGGTCACGGGGGCTCCGTCGTTTCGTCCAGGGGCCGAGGTGAGAACCACCGATGATAATGCGCCGACCCGGCGGGCAATACTCCGGGTCGGCGCCTTTTCGTGAGGCACACCGGACCGCGCTTTCGACGCGGTGCGGCAGTCGTCGTCCCTGGTCAGCCGTCGAATTCCCCGCGCCGCACGGCCTCGACGAAGCTCGCCCACTCGCCCCGGTCGAAGACCAGGACGGGAGAGTCGCCGTTCTTGCTGTCCCGCACCCCGACCAGCCCCGGTGCGGCCAGGTTGACCTCGACACAGTTGCCGGAATTGGGTCCGCAAGCAGCGGGTTTCCGCCAGGAGTGGCCGGGGAAACGCGCCGCCGGGGTGCGGGTCGGGCGTGTTTGCTCGTGCGGGTCGTAGGTGTCCACTGCGATCCCTCGTTTTCTCGTTTCGGATGGCGAATGGAATATTCCGTTGGGACGGAATGTGTTCGGAATATTCCTTAGGGTAGTGGGGTGGTGGATCAATCGTGCTGCGTGCCGGGGAATTCACCTGAATGGACACATCTCGTGCATTGGGGGGTGCTTTCGCACGTGCAATTGCGGATTGGTGATGTGGAATTCGTTGCATGGGTGCGGGTGGGTTGCTTTTTTCGTGGTTTTTGGGAGTGGTTTGGGTGTCTGCAGTTGATGACACCTGGCGGGTGGTTGGGCTGTCTGGCGCTGTT
The DNA here is from genome assembly GCF_000411975.1 of Amycolatopsis orientalis DSM 43388. Taxonomy (GTDB): domain Bacteria; phylum Actinomycetota; class Actinomycetes; order Mycobacteriales; family Pseudonocardiaceae; genus Amycolatopsis; species Amycolatopsis orientalis_D. Next base: position 217 of record NZ_ASXG01000195.1, on the reverse strand, counting down.
GCCGTTGCGCCGCTTGGGGATGCCGCCTTCGGGCAGGTAGTGGGACGGGCTTCGGTGGAGGCGCGAGACCTGCGGGTTCAGGGCGGCGGGCCACAGCTTGGCGATGAAGTCTTGCGGAGGCAAGTTGCGGAACATGAGCACAGGGCGACGCTTCTCCGAGCCGAGCCGAGCCGAGCCGAGCCGAGCCGAGCCGAGCCGAGCCGAGCCGAGCCGAGCC
>NZ_ASXG01000194.1 GCF_000411975.1 Amycolatopsis orientalis DSM 43388 | reverse complement strand
GTGCGGAGGGGCAGTGCGCCCGGCCTGGGGGCCGTGCACACTGCCCCTCCGCACGCCGACGCGATCCCGCGTTGTGGTTGCGTCAGCCGGGGCTGAGGGTGGGAATCGGTGTCGCGTGTAGGGAAACCGACGAAAGTTGTCATCTGGCTGCGGCAGAGTTTGCGGCATGCGTGGGTTCCGGACGGTTTTGGTTCTGCTGGCGGTGTTGTCGGTGGCGTTCGGCGGGGTCGCCGCGGCCTCGTCGTTGCCGTCGTGGCGGGTGCTGGTTACCGGTAGTGCGGCGCAGTTCCGTGGTCTGTCCGCGGTGAGCGAGCGGGTGGCGTGGGTTAGCGGGACGCAGGGCACTGTGTTGCGGACGGTCGACGGCGGGCGCACCTGGCTGCCGGTGGGGTCGCCGGATGCTGGGAAGCTCGAGTTTCGCGACATCGAGGCCTTCGACGCCGACCATGCCGTCGTGCTGTCGATCGGACCCGGCGCGGATTCCCGGATCTACCGCACCGACGACGGCGGGAAGCACTGGCGGCAGACGTTCAGCAATCCCGATCCCGCCGCTTTCTACGACTGCCTCGCCTTCTTCGACCCCTGGCGCGGCCTCGCGATGAGCGACCCGGTCGACGGGAAGTTCCGCGTACAGGCCACCTTCGACGGCGGCCGCAGCTGGAAGCAGATCCCGGACGACGCCTTCCCGCCCGCGGAGCCCGGAGAAGCCGGATTCGCGGCCAGCGGCCAGTGCGTCACCACGTCCGGGCCGTTCGACGCCTGGCTTGCCACTGGCGGAGGCGCGCACGCACGCGTGCTCCACTCCGGCGACGGCGGACGGCACTGGACCGCGGCCGAAACGCCGTTGCCCAGCAGCGCGTCGGCCGGGGTTTTCGCGGTCGCCTTCCGCACGCCGTGGCAGGGCGTCGCGATCGGCGGCGACTACGCCAATCCCACCGCACCCGGTCCGGCTGTCGCGTCGAGCCGCGACCGCGGGCGCAGCTGGCGTACTCCGCCGGAGCATCCCGCCGGTTATCGCTCTGGGCTCGCTTGGCGAGGCGGCACCGTGCTCGCCGTCGGGCCCGGCGGGAGCGACCTGAGCCGCGACGGAGGACAGCACTGGACGTCGTTCGACAACGGCAGTTTCGACACCGTCGACTGCACGTGGACCGGGGCGTGCTGGGCCAGTGGAGCCAACGGGCGCGTGGCGAAGCTGGTTCCGTAAGAGGGAACCCGATCCGGGCAGGCGGGCCCGCCGGAACGGCGGTGCGTGACCGGATGCGCGCGGAGGGTCCCTTCGCCGCGCACATCCTGACCAGGCGCGACGCGCGCAGGCTGGACCTCACGATCGCGCGCGGCGGGGAGAGCTAGAGTCGTCTGGTGTCCACCGCACGCGCCGAACGGCTGGTCAACCTCGTGCTGGCCCTGCTCTCCACCCGGCAGTACCTCACCGCGGAGCGGATCCGCGGGATCGTGCCCGGGTACGCCGACGCGGCCAGCGACGACGCCTTCTTCCGCACCTTCGAGCGCGACAAGACCGAACTGCGGGAACTCGGCATCCCGCTCGAAACCGGCCGCAACTCCGCCTTCGACCCGGTCGAGGGCTACCGCATCGCGCGCCGCGACTACGAACTCGGCGAGATCGACCTCGCCCCGGACGAGGCGGCGGCCGTCGGGCTCGCGGTCCGGCTCTGGGACTCGCCCGAACTCACCGGGCAGGCCCAGGGCGCGCTGGTGAAACTGCGCGCGGCCGGCGTCGAGGTCGACGACCAGGCGCCGACCGTGATCGAGCCGCGGGTGCGCGCCGAACCGGCGTTCGCGCCGATGCTCGCCGCCGTCCAGGCCGGGCAGGCGGTCCGGTTCGAGTACCGGCGCAGCGGTTCCCCGGAGCGGCGCATCCGCACGCTCGAACCGTGGGGCGTGGTGTCCTGGCGGGCCCGCTGGTACGTCGTCGGGCACGACCGCGACCGCGACGCGCCCCGCTGCTTCCGGCTCTCCCGCGTCACCGGGAAGGTCACCGCGATCGGGAAACCGGGCTCGGTCGTGCGGCCCGAGGGCGTCAACCTGATGCAGCTCGTGTCCGTCACCGGCGGCGGCGAGGACCCGGCCCCGGTCACCACCGCGCGGCTGTGGGTCGCCGACGGCCGCGCCGCCGGAGTCCGCCGCCGCGGCGAGGTCGTCGGCCGCGAGACCGTCGCGGGCGAGGAAGGCGACGTGATCGAGATCGGCCTCTACTTCCCGGAATCGGCCGCCGACTGGATCGCCGCGCAAGGCCCGGACGTGCTCGTGCTCGAACCGGACGTGCTGGCCAAATCCGTGCAGCACCGGCTCGAGGCCGTGCTCGCCCGCGCCGGGCAGGGGAGCGGGCGATGAGCGCCTCCGGCGAACGCATGCCGAGACTGCTCGCGCTCGTGCCCTACCTGCTGGCCCGCCCCGGCATCCGGATCGACGAAGCCGCCCACGACTTCGACGTCACCCCGCGCCAGCTGCGCAAGGACCTCGAACTGCTGTGGATGTGCGGGCTGCCCGGATACGGCCCCGGCGACCTCATCGACCTGTCCTTCGAGGGCGACACCATCGTCGTCACCCACGACGCCGGGATGAGCCGCCCGCTGCGCCTCACCGGCGGCGAAGCCACCGCGCTGCTGGTTGCGCTGCGCGCGCTCGCCGAAACTCCGGGCGTCGTGGACGGCGACGCGGTCCGCCGAGCCATCGCCAAAATCGAGGACGCCGCCGGGCAAGCCCGCCCGGCCGGCGTCGTCGTCGGGGGAGGAGTGCGCGAGGGCGCCCGCGCCGCCCGCACCCGCGAGACCATCGCGGGCGCGCTGCAGGACGGCCGCGCGCTGCGGATGCGCTACTACACCGCGTCGCGCGACCAGATCACCGAGCGCACCGTCGACCCGATGCGGCTCGTCATCGTCCAAGGCGTCGGCTACCTCGAAGCGTGGTGCCGGCGGGTCGAAGGCGTCCGGCTTTTCCGTCTCGACCGCGTGGACGCGCTCACCGTGCTGGACGAACCGGCGGCTCCGCCCGCCCACGCGCGGCCCACCGACCTGTCCGACGGCGTCTTCTCCGCCCGTCCCGATCAGCGGGTCGCGCATCTGGTGCTGGACCCGGACGCGCGCTGGGTCGCGGAGTACTACCCGTGCGAGGAACTCGACGAACTCGACGGCGGACGGCTGCGCATCGCGATGCGCTACAGCGACGAGCCCTGGATGGTCCGCCTCGTGCTCAGCCTCGGCGGGGAAGCCCAGGTGGAGAGCCCCGCCACGCTCGCGCACGCAGTCGGTCGCCGAGCCGCCGACGCCGTGGCGCGTGCCCGTCACCTCACGTCCATCTCTGACCGATAAGGTGGTTTCAGTGCCGTACCTGCCCGTCTATGTGCTGCTCGCGGCCGGCCTGCTCGTCCTGGCCCTGCTGCTGGTACGGACCGCCGGAGTCTTGCGCCGCTTCCGCCGCACCATGAGCATGGTCAGTGCGGACACCCACGACCGGACCGGACTGCTCCGGGCCCGGTCCGCGGCACTCCGTGTGGCCGTGGCCGAACGCCGCCCGGCGCCCGGCAACAAGTAACATCGGCACAGACCCCAGACAAGGAGGGCAGACGACCATGAACGCGCTGCAGCCGTGGCACATCATCGTTCTGGTGCTCGTGGTGGTTCTGCTGTTCGGAGCGAAGCGGCTCCCGGACGCGGCCCGGTCCATCGGCAAGTCCATGAAGATCTTCAAGGCCGAGACCAAGGACCTGACCGGCGAACAGAAGGCCGAAGCCGAGGCCGAGTCCGCCGACACCCGGCACATCGCCGCGCCCGCGCAGACCTCGCACGACCAGCAGGTCGCCGACCTCCAGCGCCAGCTCGACGAACTGAAGAAGCAGCAGGCGGCCCAGTCCGACCAGCCGCAGAAGAACGCGAGCTGACCCTCCGCGCGCACCACCCGGTCCCCGGTCCACGGCGGCGCGCCGGTGCGGCGCGCCCCGGCGGGCTCTGAACGAGAACGGAACGACCAGTGGCGGAAGCCGCCAACGGCAACGGAAGCCGGTCCAGCAAGCGGAGCCGGCGCAGCCGTCGGAAAAACCCCGACGGCACGATGACGCTCATCGAGCACATCTACGAGTTCCGCCGCCGCCTCGGCTGGGCGGTCGTTTTCGTCGTCATCGGCGCGATCTTCGGGTTCATCTGGTTCGAGCAGCGGCTCGGCCCGATCCCGTCGCTCGGCGACATCATGACCCACCCGTACTGCGCCATCCCGGCCGCGCAGCGCTTCGCCGGCGACCAGCCCGGCTGCCGGCTGCTGCAGACCGTGCCGTTCGAAGCGTTCATGATCCGCCTCAAGGTCGGCGTGGCGGCGGGCGCGGTCCTGCTGTCCCCGGCCTGGCTGTACCAGATCTGGGCGTTCATCGCGCCCGGCCTCTACGCCAAAGAACGCCGCTACGCGCTGGTCTTCGTCAGCTTCGCCTCGGTGCTCTTCGCCGCCGGCGCCGTGCTGGCCTACCTGCTCGTCCCGCACGCGCTCGCGCTGCTCGCCGGGTTCGGCCAGGACCAGTTCGTCACCGCGCTCACCGCGGACAAGTACATCTCGTTCATCCTGTCGCTGCTGGTGATCTTCGGCGTCAGCTTCGAACTCCCGCTGCTCGTCGTGATGCTCAACCGCGTCGGCGTGCTCAAGTACCAGCAGCTCAAGAAGTGGCGCCGCGGCATCGTGTTCGCGCTGTTCGTGTTCGCCGCGTTCGCCACCCCCGGCTCGGACCCGTTCTCGATGCTCGGCCTCGCCGCCGCGCTCACCCTGCTGTTCGAGATCTCCATCCAGATCGCCCGCTTCCACGACCGCAAGCTCGACCGCGTCCGCCACGACGAGGGCTGGGACCAGCTCGCCGAAGACGAGGCCGCGCCGTTCCACTACACGCCGACCACCGCCGACGGCGAGGAACCGGCCGCGCAGAAGCCCGCCTCCGGCCGCACCGGCTCGATCGACGACATCACCTGACCGTGGGCCTCAACGCAGCACTGGCCGTGCATCCGGCCTCCGGGCGCGGCGCGGCCGCCCGCGCCGCCGAAGCGGTCGCCGCGCGGCTGCGGCCCGCCGTCGACCGGCTCGACCTCCTCGTCGCCACCAGCGTCGAGGAATCCCGCGCGCTCATGCGGTCCTCGCACGCCGAAGGCCTCGACGTGCTGATCGTTCTCGGCGGCGACGGCGCGGCCCACCAGGGCGTCCAGTTCTGCGCCGACCACGGCGTCGCGCTCGGCCTCGTCCCCTCCGGCACCGGCAACGACTTCGCCCGCGCCCTCGGCGTCCCGCCCGACCCGCGCGCCGCCGCCGACGCCCTCGCCAAGGCCCTGCGAGCCGGGCGCCGCCGCACCCTCGACCTCGGCCGCCTCGGCGACACCTGGTTCGCCACCGTGCTGTGCGCCGGATTCGACGCCGCCGTCAACGCCCGCGCGAACGCGATGCGCTGGCCCGCCGGCCCCCGCCGCTACGACCTGGCGATCCTCGCCGAACTCGCCGCGTTCAAGCCCCGCCCGATCGTGCTGCACACCGACGACGGAGCCCTCGAACTCGAAGCCACCCTCGTCGCCGCCGGCAACACCCCGTACTACGGCGGCGGCATCCCCGTCTGCCCCGCCGCGACCCCGGACGACGGCCTCTTCGACGTCACGGTCATCGGCGCCCCCGGCCGCGCCCGCCTGCTGCGGATGCTCCCGCACCTGCGCACCGGCGAGCACGTCGGACGGCCCAGCGTCCAGACTTTCCGCACCCGCACGCTGCGGATCGAAGCCCCCGGCTGGCCGGTCTACGCCGACGGCGAGGACCAGGGCGGAGCCCCGGCCGAAGCCGTCTGCGTGCCCTCCGCGCTCACCGTCGTCTCGTGACGGGAACCGGCACCGCCGGTCACGAGGGCGTTGCGCACGCCGCGTGCGGAATGTCGGTGGCGTATGGAACCCTGACGGAGTGGCCACTAGCCCTTCACCATCGCCGGCCGAGGCCTACGCTGCCTCCCGTCGCCGCGCCAAGCACCCCCAGCTGACCCGGTTTTCCGCCGAATCGGCCTTCGAATTCGACGATTTCCAGATCCGCGGCTGCGAAGCGCTCGAGGAGGGCCACGGCGTCCTGGTCTGCGCCCCCACCGGGGCGGGCAAGACCGTGGTCGGCGAGTTCGCCGTCCACCTCGCCCTCGCCGAGGGCCGCAAATGCTTCTACACCACGCCGATCAAGGCACTGTCGAACCAGAAGTACGCCGACCTCGTCGAGCGCTACGGCAACGACGCCGTCGGCCTGCTCACCGGCGACACCTCGATCAACGGCAACGCCCAGGTGGTGGTCATGACCACCGAGGTGCTCCGGAACATGCTCTACGCGGGCAGCTCCGCCATCCCCGAGCTCGGCTACGTCGTCATGGACGAGGTCCACTACCTCGCCGACCGCTTCCGCGGCGCGGTCTGGGAAGAAGTGATCCTCCACCTGCCCGAACACGTCCGCGTCGTCGGCCTGTCCGCCACCGTCAGCAACGCCGAGGAATTCGGCGAATGGCTGGTCGAGGTCCGCGGCGACACCGCCGTCGTCGTCGACGAGCACCGCCCGGTCCCGCTGTGGCAGCACATGCTCGTCGGCAACCAGCTGCTCGACCTGTTCGCCGGCCAGAACGAGGCCGACCCGGGGGAGCAGCTGCGGATCAACCCCACGCTGCTGCGCAAAACCGACGACCTCGGCCGGTTCGCGCCGGCCTTCCGCGGTCCGCGCGGCGGCCGCCGGGGAGCCCCGCCGCGCGGCCCGAGGTTCCGCCCGCCGTCGCGCGTGGACGTCGTCGAACGGCTCGACCACGCCGGGCTGCTGCCCGCGATCGTGTTCATCTTCTCCCGCGCCGGCTGCGACGCCGCGGTCGCCCAGTGCGTCCGCTCCGGCCTGCGGCTCAACGGCCCCGAGCAGGTCGAGGAGATCCGCCGGATCGTCGACGAGCGCACCGCCGACCTGCCCGAAGGCGACCTCGGCGTGCTCGGCTACTGGGAATGGCGCGAGGCGCTGGAACGCGGCTTCGCCGGCCACCACGCCGGGCTGCTGCCCGCGTTCAAGGAAACCGTCGAGGAACTGTTCGTCCGCGGCCTGGTCAAGGTCGTGTTCGCGACCGAAACCCTCGCGCTGGGCATCAACATGCCCGCCCGCACCGTCGTGCTCGAACGGCTCGTGAAATACAACGGCGAGGCGCACGTCGACCTCACCCCGGGCGAATACACCCAGCTCACCGGCCGCGCCGGCCGCAGGGGCATCGACATCGAAGGCCACGCCGTCGTCGCCTGGCAGCCCGGGGTCGACCCGAAGGCCGTCGCCGGGCTCGCCTCCACCCGCACCTACCCGCTGCGCTCGTCGTTCCGGCCCGGCTACAACATGGCGGTCAACCTGGTCTCCCAGGTCGGCGCGGACGCCGCCCGCGACCTGCTGGAACAGTCGTTCGCGCAGTTCCAGGCCGACCGGTCGGTGGTCGGCACCGCGCGGCGGATCGAACGCAACAAGGAAGCCCTCAAGGGCTACAGCGCGGCGATCACCGGCGACTTCGACCAGATGCTCGAGTACGTCGAACTCCGCGCCAAGATCTCCGCCCGCGAGAAGACCCTGTCGCGGCAGAACACGTCCTCCCGCCGCGCGGAAACCGCGCAGTCGCTGGAGAAACTGCGCAAGGGAGACGTCATCGCGGTCCCGGCCGGCCGCCGCGCCGGGCTCGCCGTGGTCGTCGACCCCGGCCTCGACCCGATCCGCGAACCGCGGCCGGTCGTGGTCACCGAGGACCGCTGGTCCGGACCGCTGTCGTCGGCCGACTTCCCGTCCCCGGTCGAAGCGCTGGGGCGGATCCGCCTGCCCAAGCACCTCGAACTGCGCTCGCCCAAGACCCGCCGCGACATCGCCTCGGCGCTGCGCGACTCCGGCATCGCCCTGCCCGGACGCCAGCGCCGCCGCACCGCGGCCGCCGACGACGCCGAACTCGCTTCGCTGCGCCGAGCCCTGCGCGCCCACCCGTGCCACGGCCTCGCCGAACGCGAAGCGAACCTCCGCTGGGTCGAGCGCTACCAGCGCCTCGCCGCCGAAACCGAGCAGCTGGAACGGAAAGTCGCGGCCACCACCCACTCGCTCGCCCGCGCGTTCGACCGGATCCTGCGTCTGCTCAGCGAACGCGGCTACGTCCGCCCCGGCGACGGCGAGGACCGCGTCACCGAACACGGCCGCCGCCTCACCCGGCTCTACAGCGAATCCGACCTGCTCGCCGCCGAATGCATCCGGCACGGCGTCTGGAACGGCCTCGGCCCGGCCGAACTCGCCGCGGTCGTGTCCACGCTCGTGTTCGAGGCCCGCCGCGACACCGCGGGCGAACCCCGCCTGCCCGGCGGCGCGGTCCCCGGTGCGTGGCAGGAAACGAGCAGGCTGTGGGTCGAACTCACCGAGGACGAACGCCGCCACCGCCTCGAGCGCACCCGCGAGCCCGACGCGGGGTTCGCCTGGCCGGTCTACCGCTGGGCGCGCGGCGAATCGCTGGAGAAGGTCCTCACCGCGGCCGAGACCAACGGGCAGGAACTGTCCGCGGGCGACTTCGTCCGCTGGTGCCGGCAGGTGATCGACCTGCTCGACCAGATCCGCGACGTCCTCGGCAAGGAGGACCCGGTCGGCTCGGCGGCCGCGCAGGCGGTCCGGGCGCTGCGCCGCGGCGTCGTGGCCGCGGGCGCGGCGTGACCGCGAGGGCACACCTTGGCGGCGACTGCGCGCGGACAGGTGTGCCAGGTTCAGACCTGTGGTTGGATCGCGCACGACACCCGCGGCCCGGCCTGCGGATGCGGACAGACGAAGGCGGAGGCGAACGATGAGCACGCCGTATGGCGGCAACGACCCGCGGCAGCAGCCCCAGTACGGGCAACAGCCCTACGGCCAGGACCCCCACTACGGGCAGCAGCCGGGCGGCGCGTACCCGCAAAGCGGGCCGCAGCAGCAGCCGTACCCGCCCCAGCAGTACGGCCAGCAGCCCTACGGTCAGGACCCGCAGTACGGCCAGCAGCCCGGCGGCTACCCGCAGCAACCGCCGCAGCAGCCCCAATGGGGCCAGCAGCCGCAGTACGGGCAGCAGCCGCCCTCCTACGGTCAGCAACAGTCCTATGGCGACCCGCAGCAGTACGGCGGCCAGCAGCAGCCCAGCCAGTACGACTACGGCCAGCCCGGCGGAGCCGCGCCGGCCTCCTCGGGCGGGTCGAAGAAGGGCCTGTTCATCGGGATCGGCGCACTCGTCGTCGTGGTGGCCGTCGTGGCGATCCTCGGCTTCGTAGCGCCCGGCTTCTTCAAGACCCAGGTCTTCAACAACACCCAGATGCAGACCGACGTCGCGAAGCTGCTCACCGACACCTACAAGATCCAGGGCGTCAGCGGAGTCACCTGCCCGGCCGACCAGAAGGTGGAGGACGGCGCGAAATTCGAGTGCACCGCCACCATCAACGGCACACCGCAGCAGGTCCCGATCACCGTTAAGGGCACCGACGGCAACTACGAGGTCTCGCCGCCCGCCGCCAAGTGACGCCCGTGAATTCAGTGGCGGCGCGGCGCCCGCCCCGGCAATGATCGGGGCATGAGCGACCACACCGTCCGGACCCTCCGCCCCGACGAGCACCGCGCGGCCTGGGACCTGTTCCGGGCCGCGCTGCACGTCCAGCCCGGCACCGACGAAGAATGGGAACGCGCCTCCGCGGCGCACCAGGACGGCCGCGTCCTGGGCGTGTTCGGACCGGACCTGATCGGCACCGCCCGCTCGTTCGACTCGGAAATGGTCGTCCCCGGCGGAAAGCGGCTCCCGCTGGCCGCGGTCACCGGCGTCGGCGTCCGCGCCGGACGCACCCGGCGCGGCGTGCTCAGCGCGCTGCAGGCCGCGCAATTGGCGGACTTCGCCGAGCGAGGTGTCGCGCTCGCGCTGCTGCACGCGTCCGAGGGCACGATTTACGGCCGCTACGGCTACGGCGTCACGACCCTCGCGAACCAGGTCGTGGTGAAGAAGCACCGGGCTCGATTGAGGCCGGACGTGCCTGCCGGGGGAGAGGTGACCGTCCTCGGCATCGACGAGGCCGCCCCGCGTTGGCCGGAACTCTACGCCGCGAACGCGACGGGCCACGTCGCGGCGATGACCCGGCCGGAGAACTACTGGCCCGGGTTCGAAGGGCAGCTGCGCCGCCGCGCGAAACTCGTCCAGACCGCCGTGCACCGCGGCCAGGACGGCACCGACGGCTACGTGATCTACCACGTCGAGGAGGGCGCCGCGCACGACAACGGGAAGCTGCAGGTGATGGAGTTCAGCTACGCCGACCCGGCCGCTTTCGCCGGGCTGTGGCGGTTCCTGCTGTCGGTCGACCTGGTCGACGAAATCGTGCTCCCGATGCGCCCGCTCGACGAACCGCACGCGCTGCTGTTCACCGACCCGCGGGCGGCGAAAACCGAAAGCACCGAGGACGAAAGCTGGCTGCGGCTGGTCGACGTGCAAGCAGCACTCGCCGCCCGCACCTACGGCCCGGCAGAACCCGTCGTGCTCGAAGTCTCCGACCGGTCGCTGCCGGCGAACGAAGGCCGCTACCTCGTCGGTCCCGAGGGCGCGTCCCGCACCGACGCGGAACCGGCGCTGCGGCTTTCCGCGGACACGCTGTCGATGCTCTACTTCGGAACCTGGAGCGCGGCCTCGCTCGCCGCCACCGGCCGGATCGAGGTGCTCGACCCGGCCGCGCCCGAGGCCGCCGATGTTCTCTTCGGCACGCGCGAATCGGTGTGGTGCGGTACGTTCTTCTGACCGGTGACCAGACGTTTCGCGCAGAGGAGCGGGTTTGATGCGCGCCGTGCGAGTGCTGTTGTTGTGCGGCTTGGGAATGGTCGCCGCCGCGGGCTGCGACAACGGGACGCCCCCGCCCCCGGTGCGCACCGTCACCGTCACGCCGAGCAGCCCCGCGCAGCAGCCGGGCGTCGAGTCGTCCCCGGCGCCCAGCCCCACCTCGGCGATGCGTGTATTCGACTCCCGGATGATGGCCTCGGCCGTCACCCGGCTGCTCACCGACGACTACAAGATGGCGAACGTCGGCGCGGTGTCCTGCCCGGACCGGCAACCCGTCGCCGACGGCTCGCGCTTTCAGTGCACTGTGGACATCGCGGGCACGACGAAACACGTCCCCATCACGGTGACCGGGACGGACGGCAAGTACCGCGTCGACCCGCCGCAGTGATCCCGCCGCGCTAAATCCGATAGCCGCACCGCGTGCGCATTGGTTCAATCGGATCATGAGCGACTACGTGGTACGCCAGATCACCGACTCCGAAAGCCGCGCGACTTTCGACCTTCTGGTGCGGTCCCTGCACGGAAACCCGCCCTCGGACGAGCGCTGGGCGAAGGTCGGCGGTTCCTGGACCGCGGACGGCCGGACCGGGGCGTTCCACGACGGCGAACCCATCGGCATCGCCAGCTCGTTCGCCACCGAACTCGCCGTCCCCGGCGGCGGTGCGGTGCCGATGGCCGCGGTCGACGGCGTCGGCGTCCGAGCGGACTGGACCCGCCGGGGCGTGCTCACCGCGATGATGGACCGGCAACTGCACGATTTTGCGCAGCGCGGCCACGTCGTCGCCGCACTGCACGCGAGCGAAGCTCTGATCTATGGCCGCTTCGGCTACGGCGTCGCGACCCGGATGGCCACTCTCCAGGTCCGGCAACCGGCCCCGCTGCGCGAAACCGTCGTCGCCCCCGGCCGGGTCCGGCTGCTGTCCACGGACGAGGCGATCGCGACGATTCCCGCGCTGTACCAACGGATCGGCACGCATCGCCCGGGCATGATCGCCCGCCCGGAACTCTGGTGGCCGATCGCGTTCAACTGGCACCTCTACCCGGACGGCGGCAACCGCCGCGTCGCTGTCCACAGTGGACCGGATGGGGACGACGGCTTCGCGGTCTTCCAGGTCGTGCCGCAGAACACCTATCTCGACCCGGAACGCGGCGCCGCGCTCGAAGTCCACGACATGCACGCGGCGAGCCCGGAAGCGCTGGCCGGGCTGTGGCGGTTCCTGCTGTCGGTGGACCTGATCGAGGTCGTGAACGTGCGCGGCCGCCCAGTGGACGATCCGGTCGGCCTGCTGCTCGTCGACCCGCGCCGGGCGCACACCGTCGGCCTGGACGACGAACTGTGGCTGCGGCTGATCGACGTGCAGGCGGCTCTCGCAGCTCGCGCGTACGGAGCCGCGGAACCGGTGGTGTTCGAAGTGGACGACCGGATGCTGCCGGACAACCGCGGCCGGTACCGGGTCGGCAGCGGCGGAGCCGAGCGCACCGAGGCGGACGCCGATCTGCGACTGGACGTCGACACCCTGGCGATGCTGTACCTCGGCGCCTGGGAAGCCGGTCCGCTCGCGCTGTCCGGCAGGATCACCGGCGCGAGCGCGGAAACAGTGGCCCGGGTGGACGCGCTGTTCCGGACCGGGGTCCAGCCCTGGACCGGCACGCACTTCTGATCGTCCGGGAGGGTTCCTCCCGGACGATCAAGCTCCGGGCAGCGCCGCCAGCAGGCGCTCGACCGAACGGCCCAGGTTCCACCGCTCCGCCAGCTCCGCCACGCGCTCCGGATCCGCGGGCGCGGTGGGCACCGCGTCCGGGCCGGACTGCACGACCGGCGCGTCCACCGCGACCCGCACCACGGTGGGCGCGACGGCAAGGTAGTCCGCGGCCTCGGAAAGCCGCAGCCGCGTCTTCAACGGCACCCGCGAATCCCCGGCCGAGGCGGCGGCGACGAGGTCCTCCAGCGAACCGAACTGGGTGATCAGCTTCGCCGCGGTCTTCTCGCCGATCCCGGCCACGCCGGGCAGCCCGTCCGACGGGTCGCCGCGCAAGGCGGCCATGTCGGCGTAGGCGGGCCCGGCGTGCTCGGCCGGAACGCCGTACTTCTCGGCGATTTCCCGCTGCCCCAGCACTTCCGCCTTCGCCCAGCCCTTCCCGACGTACACCACCGACGTCGGCGTCGGCTCTTCCCGCACCAGCTGGAACAGGTCCCGGTCGCCGGTGATCACCTCGACCGGCGCGTCCTTCTCCCGCGTCGCGAGCGCGCCGATCACGTCGTCCGCCTCGTAGCCCTCCGCCTCCGCGACCGCGAACCCGAACGCCTCCAGCACTTCGAGGATGATCGGCACCTGCGGGGTGAGCGTGTCGGGCACCTCTTCGACGTCCGCCTCGCCGTCGCCGGGCACCGCGACCCGGTGCGCCTTGTAGCTCGGCAGCAGGTCGGTGCGGAACTTCGGCCGCCAGTCCGCGTCGAGACAGGCGACCAGCCGCGACGGGCGACGGTCGGTCAGGATGCGCGCGATCGTGTCGGTGAACCCGCGCACGGCGTTGACCGGCGTCCCGTCGGGCGCGGTCATCGAATCGGGCAGCGCGTAGAACGAGCGGAAGTAGAGGCTCGCGGAATCGAGGAGGGCGAGTGGTCCGGTCACCCGCACAGCCTGCCACGTCCGGCCCGGATCGGCGCCGAACGCGGCACTGGCGCGTCCGCTCCCGCGACGGCCGACGTCCGGGAACGACGCAGATTCCCGCGAGAAGCCCGTCCCGGGCGGCGCGCCGGGTTGGGGAGGACGGGCGGGCTGCGCGGGACCGCCGGTACTAGGCTCGGCGTCATGTCGAGCCGATCCCTCCACACGCCGTCCCCCGATGCCGCCGCGCTCCGCGCCCGTCTCGACCGCGCCGCGAAAGCGGCCGCGGCCGCCGACACCGACGCGCTGCTCGTCGCGCCCGGCTCCGACCTGCGGTACCTGCTCGGCCAGGCGGGCGGCTCGTTCGAACGGCTGACCACTCTCGTCGTGCCCGCCGACGGCACGCCCGCGCTCGTGGTGCCGAAGCTCGAGGCCCCCGGCTACGCCGGCGTGCCCACCGACGAACTCGGCGTCGAGGTGCTCACCTGGGTCGACGGCGACGACCCCTACCGGCTGGTCGCCGACCGGCTCGGCAAGCCCGGCCGGATCGCGGTCAGCGACTTCACCCCGGCGCTGCACGTGCTGTCGCTGCGCGCCGCGTTCGGCGACGCCGAGCAGACGCTCGCCGGGCCGATCGTGCGCGAACTGCGGATGCGCAAGGACGCCGCCGAGATCGAAGCCCTGCGCAAGGCGGGCGCGGCGATCGACCGCGTGCACGCGCGGATGGGCGAATGGCTGCGCGCCGGCCGCACCGAGGCCGAGGTCGGCGCGGACATCACCGCTGCCATCGTCGAGGAGGGCCACACGCACGCCGACTTCGTCATCGTCGGCTCCGGCCCCAACGGCGCGAGCCCGCACCACGACGTGTCCGAGCGCGTCATCGAACGCGGCGACGTCGTCGTGATCGACATCGGCGGCCCGGTGCCCGAGGGCTACAACTCCGACTCCACCCGCACCTACTCGATCGGCGAACCCCGCGACGCCGACGTCGCCGAGACCTACGCAGTGCTGCAGCGCGCGCAGCAGGCCGCCGTCGACGCGGTCCGCCCCGGCGCCACCGCCGAGAGCATCGACAAGGCCGCGCGCGACGTCATCGACGCCGCCGGGTTCGGCGAGTACTTCATCCACCGCACCGGCCACGGCATCGGCCTCGACGTGCACGAGGAGCCCTACATCATCGCGGGCAACGCGCTGCCGCTCGAAGCGGGCATGGCCTTCAGCGTCGAGCCGGGCATCTACCAGCCCGGCCGCTGGGGCGCGCGGATCGAGGACATCGTGCTCGTCACCGACTCGGGCGTCGAACCGGTGAACACCCGGCCGCACGAACTGGTCGTGCTGGACGCATGAGCGCACTGGAGCCGCTCGACCAGGCGATCGTGCAGGAACTGGCCGCCGACGGCCGGCGCAGCTTCACCGACCTCGCCGAACGGGTCGGGCTGTCGGTGTCGGCGGTGCACCAGCGGGTGCGCCGCCTCGAACAGCGCGGCGTCATCCTCGGCTACACCGCCCGGCTCGACGGCGAGCAGATCGGCCTCCCGCTCACCGCGCTGATTTCGCTCACCCCGAACGACCCGGCCGCCCCCGACGACTACCCGCAGCGCATCCAGCACATCAAGGAAATCGAGTCCTGCTACTCGGTGGCCGGCGACGAGTCCTACATCCTGCTGGTGCGCGTCGCGTCGCCGCTCGGCCTCGAAGACCTGCTCCGGCGGATCCGCGAGGCCGCGAAGGTGTCCACCCGGACCACCGTCGTGCTGTCCACCCCGTTCGAGGGCAGGTCGCCGACGCTGTGAGAGTGGTACGGTAAAAGGTATGGCAACGCGTAAGGTGACACTCTCGCTCGACACCGGTGCGCTCGAGTACGCCGAGCGGGCCGCGAAAGCGCACGGAATTTCGGTCTCGTCCTGGCTGTCCAAGGCGGCTCGGCGCGAGGCGGTCCGGACCGGATACACCCCGCAGCGGGCTCCCGCCGCGCCCTCGGCCGAGGCGGACGAGGCGGAGCGGGCGGCCGCGGAGAAGGAGATGCGTGCGCAGGGGTGAGGTCTGGACTTACCACCCGCCTACTGATCCCTCGCGGCAGCGGACCGTGGTGCTGCTGTCGTCCGACGGGGTGAACGAGTCCGAGCGGCCTTGGCTGCTCGGGACCGAACTGCTGGACCGGGATCCGCAGGACATTCTCGGGGTGGCGGTGGATGCCCGGTATTGGGTGTCCACGTTGAACCTCACCCGGCTCTACCGGCCCTGGCTGGCGGAGCGGATCGCCGAGGTGGATTCGGATGTCCAGGAGCAGATCGATGTGGCGTTGAGGGCTGCGTTGGATTTGTGAGGGGTTTGGGGTTCGGCTCGTCGCCTGGCGGCGACATTGCGCCGCGGTGGTCGCGGCGGGCACCCCGAAGCTTGATTGTGACTACGGCGCGGAGGTGCTTGTCAAGGCGGGAAAGCGTGCCTTGACAAGCACCTC
>NZ_ASXG01000193.1 GCF_000411975.1 Amycolatopsis orientalis DSM 43388 | reverse complement strand
GCCGCACCCGTCTCACACGACCCCTCCAGCAAGATCACGAACTACAGCTGGAGTACTAGAACCTCGCTTGGCCAATGGACGGAGAAGCGGAAACATAATGCGCCATTCGGCCGAACTGTGTTAGTCCGATTGCTGAGGTGTTCTGGGATTGGCGTCTCAGGAGAAACAGAAATGCGACGCGCATAATCTGACTGGCGCGATGCAATCCGGCGCTGCTCGCGACACAGCCTGGGCCGGTGCCGCGAGCAGCGCTGTCGTGGTGGGAGGCTCGGGGGCGGATGCACCTCGAACCGGGGCTGTTCCGAGCCGCGGCGCCGACGGCGAACGGGGCCGCCTCGCGGAGACAGCCCCGTTCGCCTCGCTGCTTCACCAGCCGCGCTCGCGCCACTCCTTCAGATGCGGTCGCTGCTCGCCCAGAGTCGAATCGTCGCCGTGCCCCGGGTAGAACCACGTGTCGTCCGGCAGCTCGCCGAAAATCCGCGTCTCCACGTCGTCCAGCAGCGACGTGAAGTTCTCCGGCGACGACGTCTTCCCGACCCCTCCCGGGAACAGCGAATCGCCGGTGAACAGGTGCGGGTGGCCGGACGGATCCCGGTACAGCAGCGCGATCGAGCCCGGCGTGTGGCCGCGCAGGTGGATCACCTCGAGGGTGACCGCGCCGACCTTCAGGGTGTCGCCGTGTTCGACCAGGAAGTCCGGGGGGACCGGCAGGGGTTCCGCGTCCAGCGGGTGCGCCGCGGTGTTCGCGCCGTTCGCTCCGGCCACCGCGCCCAGCGCCTGCCAGTGGTCGGCGTGCTGGTGGGTCGTCACGACGGTGCGCAGCGCGGGCCGGTCGGGGCCGTGGCCGATCAGGTCCGAGATGCGTTCCGGGTCGTTGGCCGCGTCGATCAGCAGGGCTTCGTTCTGCTCGCGGCACACGAGCAGATACGCGTTGTTGTCCATCGGGCCAACGGAGAGCTTGGTGATGGTGAGGCCGTCCAGCGTCCGGCGGGCGGCGTCGCCGCCCGGTTCGACGTGTCCGGTGTATGTGTCGGCGATGTTCACGAGGTCCCACCGTAGCCGGGTCACCCGTGCGGCGGCCACGTGGCCGTTTTTGTCGGTGCCTGCTGTCAAGATCTTCCCATGACCTCTTGGATCGACCCGCTCGCCAAGCTGGCGCGCGAGAACCTTCCGCCGGACGTCGCGGAGGCATGGGAAACCGTGTTCCGGCCCGCCGTGCGGCTGAACACCAGCGGGAACGGCGTACGCGTCGGCTGTCTCGGCGGTACTCCCGCGCTGCCCGCGGACGTCGAGTGGCCGGTGTGGCGCGGCGAGCTGCCGATGAACTTCGTCGCGTCCGTGGACTGCGCCGCGCTTCCTCGGGTGCCCGGCGGGATCGAGCTGCCCGCGTCGGGTTCGCTGCTGTTCTTCTACTGCGACGACTGGTTCGAGGCGCAGGGACCGGTCGATCTGACCTCCCTCGGCGCGGTCGTGTTCGTCCCGGCCGGCGCCGAGACCGCGGACCGCGCCGCTCCGGAGGGCGTCGAGGTCTATCCGCGGCTGGAGGTGTCCGGGGAAATCGCCGGCACGTTCCCGAACTCCGAGCAGGAAGTGCTGCGCCGCACGCTCGCCCGCGACGGGCTTCCGCTCTCCGACCCGGAGAACTGGTCCGAGGAGTTCTACGACCTGCTCCGGGAATCGTCCGCCGCGCCGTACCACCAGATCGGCGGCTGCTCCTGGCCGGTCCAAGGCCCGCCGGAGGACGAGGTCGCCGCCGCGGTGCTGCCCGACGACGCCGCCGAATCGGACCTCGCCGACGAGGCGCTGCGCTGGGCCTTGCTAGCCCAGATCGACAGCGACGGCGACGCGGGCCTCAGCTGGGGTGATGTCGGGGTTCTGTACTGGCTGGTCCGCGAAGACGACCTCGCGGCTGGCCGGTTCGACCGGGTGCGGTGCGTGATGCAGAGCGGGTGAGTGCTGGGTCGTGTCGGGTGGGGGTGTCGCGCGGGGTCGCGCGGGGTGAGGTGGGCGTTCTGTGCTGGCTGGGCCACGTGGATGATCTCGCGGCTGGCCGGGTTCGGTTTGTCAGGCAGAGCGGGTCGGCCCTGAGCCGCGCGGATGTGAGCGTCGTGTGGGGTGATGTCGGCGTGCTGGATGACCTTGGGCGGGCGGGTTCGGCTGGGTTCGGTGCGTGATGCAGAGCGGGTGAGTGCTGGGTCGTGTCGGGTGGGGGTGTCGCGCGGGGTGAGGGGGCGTTCTGTGCTGGCTGGCGTGGATGATCTCGCGGCAGGCCGGGTTCGGTGCGTGATGCGGAGTGGGTGGGCTGTGTCAGTGCGGGTGTTGCGCCGGGCGGTGTGGGCGTTCCATATCGGCTGGCCCGTGTGGACGACCTCGCGGCGGGCCGGTTCGATCGGGTCCGGTGCGCCACGCCGACCGGGCAAAACCTCAACCGCGCCGGTGCCGGTTCAGCCATTCCGTCGTGCAGCAGTGCTCGCACGGTTCGAGTTCGCCCGGGAGCACCGAGGCCCAGGCGATCCGGACGATCTCGTGGGTGTCGCGGCCCATCCGCTCCTGCCGTTGCTGGCCCCTGCGCAGCCAGTAGCAGTCGGCGTCGTTGTGGTACGCGCTGCCGCCCGCCGTGCGGTAGCCGGTCGGCAGCACTCCCGCGGCGAGCTGGCGGCAGTCGGCGCAGTAGGCCTTCGTCATGCCGTGCCGGCACTCGTCGTCCTCCGGCGGCGCGGGCGGCCGTCCGGCGGGGCGGGCGGCGGTCGCGAGGTCGGCCAGTTCGGCGAGCTGGGCGCGGGCGGCCGGGTCCTCGGCGGTGCGCCAGGCGATCCGGTGCCGGGCCGCGCAGGTGCGGAGCCGGGGGAGGAGTTCGTCGGATCCGGGGGCGTCCAGCGCGGTGCGGAGGTACTCGCTGTCGCTGTAGAGGTGCACGCGGACCGGTCTTTTCAGGCTTTCGAGTGCTTCGACGGCCGCGGTCAGCGCCATCCGGTCGGCGGTCGTGTCCGCGGCCCCGCCGGTGAGGGTTTTCCGATGGTCCCCGTAGGCCAGCAGCGCGGACCAGCCTCCCGGCCCCGGGCTGTCGCCGCCTCTCCCCGCCGCGTAGATCCGCACTGCTCCGGCTTCGTCGCTCGCCACCCCGCCAACGTATCGGCCGCGCCCGCCGCTCCTCGCGAAACCCGCCGGAACGCCCTGCGCCGCGCCGGTTCCCGGGGCCCGTGCACCCGGGCCGGGCGGCCTTCGCCGACCTGTATCGTGGAACCGGGCCAGCCAGCGCATCCGCTCTGCCGCGCGGGGCCTCCGACAGCGTCCGGCGACCCCGCCGCGGGCCGCTTCCCCCGGCCCCCGGAGAGCGGAAAACCCCAGGCAGAACACGTGCGGTCCGGTTTTTGTCGGTGGTCGTCCCTACCCTGGGCACGCCCGCCGGCACCGGATCTCCCGGCGGGCCACCGAGCAGAACGACGGAAGGGACGAAGGCGTGGCTGATCGCCTCGTTGTTCGCGGAGCGCGCGAGCACAACCTCCGCGGCGTGGATCTCGATCTGCCCCGCGACAGCATGATCGTGTTCACCGGCCTGTCCGGGTCGGGCAAGTCGAGCCTGGCCTTCGACACGATCTTCGCCGAGGGGCAGCGGCGGTACGTGGAGTCGCTTTCGGCGTACGCGCGGCAGTTCCTCGGGCAGATGGACAAGCCGGACGTCGACTTCATCGAGGGCCTCTCGCCGGCGGTGTCGATCGACCAGAAGTCGACCTCGCGCAACCCGCGGTCCACCGTGGGCACCATCACCGAGGTCTACGACTACCTGCGGCTGCTCTACGCCCGCGCGGGCAAGGCGCACTGCCCGAAGTGCGGCGAGGCGATCAGCAAGCAGACGCCGCAGCAGATCGTCGACCAGGTGCTGGAAATGCCCGAGGGCACGCGGTTCCAGGTGCTGGCCCCGGTCGTGCGCGGCCGCAAGGGCGAGTACCTCGACCTGTTCCAGAACCTGCAGCAGCAGGGCTACGCGCGCGTGGTGGTCGACGGCACGGTGCACCCGCTCACCGACCCGCCCAAGCTGAAGAAGCAGGAAAAGCACCAGATCGGCGTGGTGATCGACCGGCTCACGGTCAAGACCAGCGCCCGGCAGCGGCTCACCGACTCGGTGGAAACGGCGCTGCGGCTGGCCGACGGCCTGGTCGAACTCGACTTCGTCGACCTCGACGAGAACGACCCGCACCGCGTGCGCGGCTTCTCCGAGAACCTGGCCTGCCCCAACGGCCACCCGCTGGCGATCGAGGACCTCGAGCCGCGGTCGTTCTCGTTCAACTCGCCCTACGGCGCCTGCCCGGAGTGCACCGGCATCGGCATCCGCAAGGAGGTCGACCCGGAACTGGTGGTGCCCGACGACGAGCTGTCGCTCGCCGAGGGGGCCATCGCGCCGTGGGCGGGCGGACAGAATGCCGACTACTTCCTGCGGCTGCTGGAATCGCTCTCGGAGGCGGTCGGGTTCCGCATGGACACGCCGTGGCGGCGGCTGCCCGCCCGGGTGCAGAAGGCGGTCCTGCACGGCGTCGACGAGCAGGTGCACGTCCGCTACCGCAACCGGTACGGCAGGCAGCGCTCGTACTACGCGGCCTTCGAGGGCGTGATCCCGTTCCTGGAACGCCGCCTCGAGCAGACCGACTCGGAGTACATGCGCGAGCGGTACGAGGGCTACATGCGCGAGGTGCCGTGCCCGGCCTGCCAGGGCACGCGGCTCAAGCCGGAGATCCTCGCGGTCACCCTGGAGCACGCGACGCAGGGCGACCGGTCGATCGCCGAGGTCTGCGCGCTGTCCATCGCGGAGGCCTCGGAGTTCCTCGACGAGCTGGTCCTCGGCCCGCGCGAGGCGATGATCGCGGGCGCGGTGCTGAAGGAGATCCAGGCGCGGCTGCGCTTCCTGCTCGACGTCGGCCTCAACTACCTTTCGCTCGACCGCGCCTCCGGCACCCTGTCCGGCGGCGAGGCGCAGCGCATCCGGCTGGCGACGCAGATCGGCTCCGGCCTCGTGGGCGTGCTGTACGTGCTGGACGAGCCGTCGATCGGCCTGCACCAGCGCGACAACCACCGGCTCATCGAGACGCTCACCCGGCTGCGCAACCTCGGCAACACGCTGATCGTGGTCGAGCACGACGAGGACACCATCCGGGCCAGCGACTGGGTGGTCGACATCGGCCCGGGCGCGGGCGAGCACGGCGGGCACATCGTGCACAGCGGCCCGTACAAGAAGATCCTGAAGAACAAGGACTCGATCACCGGCGCGTACCTGTCCGGGCGGCGGCAGATCGAGGTGCCGGCGATCCGGCGGCCGGTGGACAAGAAGCGGCAGCTCACCGTGGTGGGCGCGCGCGAGCACAACCTGCGCGGCATCGACGTGTCGTTCCCGCTCGGCTGCCTCGTGTCGATCACCGGCGTGTCCGGGTCGGGCAAATCGACGCTCGTCAACGACATCCTCGCACAGGTGCTGGCGAACAAGCTCAACGGCGCGCGCCAGGTCCCGGGCCGCCACACCCGGGTCAACGGCCTCGGCAACGTCGACAAGCTGGTGCGCGTCGACCAGTCGCCGATCGGCCGCACGCCGCGCTCCAACCCGGCCACCTACACCGGCGTGTGGGACCACGTGCGCAAGCTGTTCGCGGCGACCACCGAGGCGAAGGTCCGCGGGTACCAGCAGGGCCGCTTCTCGTTCAACGTCAAGGGCGGCCGCTGCGAGGCGTGCGCGGGCGACGGCACGATCAAGATCGAGATGAACTTCCTGCCGGACGTCTACGTCCCGTGCGAGGTGTGCAAGGGCGCCCGGTACAACCGGGAAACGCTCGAGGTGCACTACAAGGGCAAGACGGTGTCCGACGTGCTGGACATGCCGATCGAGGAGGCGGCCGAGTTCTTCGAGCCGATCAAGGCGATCCACCGGCACCTGCAGACCCTCGTCGACGTCGGCCTCGGCTACGTCCGCCTCGGCCAGCCCGCGCCGACCCTGTCCGGCGGCGAGGCGCAGCGCGTGAAGCTCGCGAGCGAACTGCAGAAGCGCTCCACCGGCAAGACCGTCTACATCCTCGACGAGCCGACCACCGGCCTGCACTTCGAGGACATCAGCAAGCTGATCGGCGTGATCAATGGGCTGGTGGACAAGGGCAACACGGTGATCGTGATCGAGCACAACCTGGACGTGATCAAGACGTCCGACTGGATCATCGACATGGGCCCGGAAGGCGGCTCCGGCGGCGGCACCGTGATCGCCGAGGGAACGCCCGAACAGGTCGCGGCCACCGAGGGCAGCTACACCGGCGAATTCCTCGCGCAGGTGCTCAACCCGGCCTGATCCCCGCGGTGACGCGAGCCCACGAGAGCCGTCCGGTCCCGGGACCGGACGGCTCTTCGCCGCGCGGGGGTCAGACCTTGCCGGTGGTGCGTTCGACGACGGGGGAGAGCGGGCCGTAGGACAGGGCGCGGATCCGGAAAGCCGAGCCTTGTTCGCCGGGCAGGAGAGACAGCGCGCAGTGCGTCGCGTCGGGATCGGTCACCTCGACCGGGGTGAAGTCCGGGGCGCCGGGGCGGCGGATTTCCAGGAGGAAACCGGCTTCGCCGGCCGTGCGGTCGGTCCAGGCGAAGTGCAGGCTCTGGTCCGGCGCGGGGGCAGCGGTGAAGTCGCCCGGGGCGGACGGCGGGACGGCGGTATCGGGCGAGGCAGCGCCGCCGGGCGTCACGGTCGCCGACACCGGACCGGCGAAAGAGCGGATCCGGTAGTAGAACGGCGTTTCCGGGATCAGATTCGGGTGGGTATAAGAAGTCTGGTCGCGCGGGAGGTACTGCAGCGCGGTCCACGGGCCGTCGGCGGCGTTGGCGTATTCGAGGAGGTAGCCCGCCGCGGCCGGGTCGGCAGGCCAGTGCAGGACGACGTTCGTGGGCGAGGTGAGGGTCGCGGTGAAGGCGGGAGCGGCCGGCGGCGGCGCGGAACCGCAGGCGGCCAGCGTCGCGGCGAGTGCCGCGGCGAGGGCGGTCCGGGCGATTGTCGGCACGGCAAGCCTCCTCGACGGTTCAGGCGGCGGCGTACCCAAGGGGTGGCCAGCCTAGGAAACGGCGGCCAAGATCGACAAGCACGCGTTCCGCTGATCGGGAGAGGGGCGGCTGTGGTCCTCGAGAAGAAGAGAGACGCCGAGTACTCGTTCCGGAGCGACTGGTGGCTGCCGACCCTCCCGGGACGGGTGTTCGACGCGATCGTCGACCTGGAGTCCTATCCGCGGTGGTGGCCGGACGTCCAGTCGGTGCGCCAGGTCGACGACGACACCGCGCAGATCGTCTGCCGGTCCCGGTTGCCGTACCGGATCGTCGTCGCGATGCACCGCGAGCAGCAGGACGCGGCGGGGCTGCGGGTGCGCGTCCGGCTGAGCGGCGACCTCGACGGGGTGCTCGCCGGGGCGATCCACGCCGAGGACGGCGGTTCCCGGCTGGAGATCACGCAGCACGTCCAGGTGCGGAAACCGTTGCTGCGCCGGCTGGACATCGTCGCCCGGCCGTTTTTCCGCGCCAACCACGCGTGGATGATGCGCCGCGGCCACCACGGGCTGGCCGGCTACCTCGCGGCGAAGTAGCCGGCCAGGACCCCGGCTCAGCGGGCGACCGGTTCGGGCGCGGCGGCCGGTGCGGACGCGGCTCGGCGGCCCAGGAGCACCGCGGCGAGGATCGCGGCGAGGGCGGTCAACCCGGCGCTGAAGCCGTAAGCCACCCGGAATCCCGACGCCAGCGCCTCCTTTTCCGCGACGCCTCCGCCCAGCAGCTCGGCAGTCCGGGTCGCCGCCGCGGTGGCCAGCACGGCGGTTCCCAGCGCGCCGCCCACCTGCTGGGTCGTGGTGATCAACCCCGAGGTCACGCCGGAGTCGTCGGGCGTCGCGGCGGACATCGCCAAGCCCACCAGCGCCGGGATCGCCGTCCCGGCCCCGGCGCCCATCAGGATCAGCGACGGCAGCACGTGCAGGGCGTAGCCGCCTGAGGTCTGGACTTGGGTCAGGTACAGGAAAGCGACCGACGTCGTCAGCAATCCGGCGACCAGGACCGCGCGCGGGGAGAACCGGGTGTTCAGCCAGTCGGCGAGGCCGAGCGAGAAAGCGGCGATCATGACCGGCGTCGGGACGAACGCGAAGCCGGTGGTGAGCGCGTCGAATCCGAGGACCTGCTGCAGGTACAGCGCGGTGACGAATTGGAATCCCAGGAACCCGGCGACCATCACGATCATGGTGAGGTTGGCGCCGCTGATCGCGCGCACGCGGAGCAAACGCAGCGGCAGCAACGGGGTTCGCGTGCGGGCCTGGCGCAGCAGGAACAGCAGGAGCAGGACGACCGCCGCGGCCAGCGTGGCGACGGTCAGGAAGGTCCACCCGGAGTCGCCGGCTTGCACGATGCCCAGCACCAGCAGCATCACCCCGGCGGTGACCAGCAGCGCGCCCAGGACGTCGATGCCGGTGCGGAGGCCGAGGCCGCGGTCGGAGGCGACGACCAGCGGAGTCAAGACAAGCGCCGCGATGCCGATTGGCAGGTTGAGGTAGAAGGTCCAGTGCCAGTCGAGGCCCTGGGTGAGCGCGCCGCCGGCGACCATGCCGATCGACGCGCCCGCGGCCTGGGTGAAGCTGTACACGCCGATCGCGCGGACGCGGGCGCGCGGCTCGGGATAGAGCGTCACGATCATGCCCAGCACCACAGCGGACGCCAGGGCACCGCCGACGCCTTGGACGAACCGCGCGATGACCAGCGTGGTGGCGTTCGGCGAAAGACCGGCGGCCAGCGAAGCGGCGGTGAACACGACGAGGCCGACGAGGAACACCCGCCGCCGGCCGACCAGGTCGCCGAGGCGGCCGGAGAGCAGGAGCAGGCCGCCGAACGCGACAAGGTAGGCGTTGACCACCCAGGCCAGCCCGGGTGCGCTGAAGCCCAGGTCGGTCTGGATCACCGGCAGGGCGACCGCGACGATCGAGCTGTCCAGCACCACCATCAGCGAGGCGGCGGACAGCACGGCGAGCGCCGCGCCGCGGTGCCGAGCGGTTTCGGGCATGACAAAGTCCTCCATAACCAGCACAGGGGAGAGTTTCCGCTGGTCGGAGCCAGGGCATCTCTTGTTACAGTGCCCATCATGTGTGACCATGGAGCACCGCGGAAGGAGGCACTTTCATGTCCCAGGGGAACATCGCTGTGACCGACGAGGCCACGGATTTCGACCCGGCGAAATTCGCGGTGTGCACGGTGATGGAGGTCGTGAACCGGATCAGCGGGAAGTGGGTGATCGGCATCCTGCTGGAGGCGACGCGCGGCCCGGTGCGGTTCACCGAGCTCGAACGCTCGGTGCAGGGGATCAGCCGCCGCATGCTCACGCTCACGCTGCGGAATCTGGAACGCGACGGCCTGCTGAAGCGCACCGTGTATCCGACGGTGCCGCCGCGGGTCGAGTACGAGGCCACCGAAATGGCGCGCGAGCTGTACGACTCGCTGTCCGGGCTCGTGGACTGGGCGGAGCGGCACCGCGAGGCGATCGCGGTTTCGCGGCAGAGCTACGACGGCCGCACCGCTTGCTGAATTCTGCTTGCTGATCTGGAGAGGCGCCGCGGCCGTGCGCACGGGGGACGCGCACGGCCGCGGCGCCGAACAGTCCGCACCCGGAGGGAAGGGGCCCGGGCGCGGACCGGGTCTCAGGCGTTCGCCGGGACGGGCGGAGCGGCTTCGGCCGGTTTCTCGTCGAGCAGGGTCGCTTCGTCGAATGGTGCCTGGCCGGTGAACACCTGCCGCGAGCGGTCGCGGTCGAATTCCTTCATCCACGATCCGATGAGGACGGTCGCGACCGCGTTGCCGGCGAAGTTCGTCAGCGCGCGGGCCTCGGACATGAACCGGTCGATGCCGAGGATGAACCCGACGCCGTCGACGAGTTCCGGACGGTGCGACTGCAGGCCGCTGGCCAGCGTCGCGATGCCGGCGCCGCTCACGCCCGCCGCGCCCTTCGAAGCGATGATCATGAACAGCAGCAAGGTGATCTGCTCGCCGAGCGCGAGTGGCTGGTCCTGTGCGGTGGCGATGAAGAGCGTCGCCATCGTCAGGTAGATCGCGGTGCCGTCGAGGTTGAACGAGTACCCGGTGGGCACGGTGATGCCGACGACCGGCTTGCTGACGCCGAGGTGCTCCATCTTCGCGATCAGCCGCGGCAGCGCGGACTCCGAAGAGGACGTCGAGAGGATCAGCAGGAATTCGCGGCCGAGATAGCGCAGCAGGCTGAAGATGTTGACCCGCGCGCCGAGCCACAGCACCGCGCCGAGCACGCCGAACACGAACACCAGGCAGGTCAGGTAGAAGCCGAGCATGATCACCAGCAGGCTGCGCAGCGCGCCCCAGCCGGTCGCGCCGACCACCGCGGCGATCGCGCCGAACGCGCCCACCGGGGCGGCCCACATGATCATCGACAGGATGCGGAACACCAGCCGCTGGATGTGCTCGATGCCGCGCAGGATCGGCTCGCCGCGCTTGCCCAGCTTCTGCAGCGCGAACCCGGCCAGCAGCGCCACGAGCAGCGTCTGCAGCACCTCACCCTCGGTGAACGCGGACACGAACGTCTTCGGGATGATGCCGAGCAGGAAGTCGACGCCGCCCTCGCCCTTGGCCTGCTGGTGCACCTTCGACACGTCGGCCGGGTTGAGGTGCAGGCCGGTGCCCGGGTGCAGCAGGTTGCCGACGACGAGCCCGATCGCGAGCGCGAACGTCGACATCACGATGAAGTACACGAGTGCGGTGACGCCGACCTTGCCGACCTTCGCCGCCTTCGCGACCGAGCCGATGCCCAGCACGATGGTGCAGAAGATGATCGGCGAGATCATCATCTTGATCAGGTTGACGAAGCCGGTGCCCAGCGGGGCGAGGCTCTTGCCGGCGGACGGCCAGAGCAGCCCGACCGCGACGCCCAGGACGACGGCGGCGATCACGGCCAGGTACAGGTAGCGCGTGCGGTCGCGCTTGGGCGCGGCCGTTTCGGGGGTCGGTGTAGGCACCGTTGCCTCCAGCTCGGTGGGGGGAACGCGGGTCACTATGCGGGGCGTTATGACCGGCGTCACCGTTGTGTTCATTGAGTTCGCGGCGGAAGGAGTCCGGTGTGGACTTCCCGGCGACGGCGCCGGAGTGCTGCCGGACCCGCGCGTGTGCTGGTATGAGCGGGTGCCCCCGACACCTCGGATCCGGACGAGCCGCTGGAGCCTGGCCCGTCAGCTGCTGGTGCTGCAGCTGGCGATCCTGCTCGTGCTCGTCTCCGGCGGGATCACTATCGCCTACCTCGACGCCCGGCGCACCACGACCGACCGGGCCGGGGAACAGTCGCTCGCGGTGGCCCGGTCGATCGCCGACGCGCCGGACGTCGCGCGCGCAGCCGCCACCGCCGACCCGACCGCGACGCTGCAGCCGTACGCGCAGCGGGTGCTCGCGGACACGCGCGTCGACTTCGTCACGATCATGTCGCCGCAAGGAATCCGTTACACGCACCCGAATCCGGCGTTGATCGGCCAGCGGTTCCTCGGGCACATCGAGGCGGCGCAGCGGGGCGGCGTCGTGTCGGAGACCTACACCGGCTCGCTCGGCCCGTCGGTGCGCGTCGTGGTGCCAGTGTTCGACGCACAGCACCGGGTGGTCGCGCTCGTCGCGGTGGGCATCACGATCGCGGCGATTTCCGCCGAACTGCAAGACCGCGTCTGGCCGCTGCTCGGCGTCGCGGCGGCAGTATTGCTCGTAGGCGCCTGCGGGGGCTGGCTGGTGAGCGCCCGGCTGAAACGGCAGACGCGCGGCATCGCGCCGGCCGAGCTGAGCAATCTGTTCGAGTACCACGAAGCGGTGCTGCATTCGGTGCGCGAAGGCGTGCTGCTGGTCGGCCGCGACGGACGGGTCGGGCTGTGCAACGACGGCGCCCGCACGCTCCTCGGGCTCACCGGCGACCCGGTCGGGAAGCCGCTCGCCGAGCTGGGGTTGTCGCCCGAGTTGACGGCGGCGTTCACCGCGCCGGAGAACCGCACCGAGGAACTGCACCTGACGGACTCGCGGGTGCTGGTCGTGAGCACGACGCTCGTCAGCTCCGGCGGCCGCGCGCAGGGCACCGTCGTGATCCTGCGCGACCACACCGAACTCCAGACGCTCACCGGCGAGCTGACCACGGCGCGGAGCCTCGCCGAAGCGCTGCGGTCGCAGGCGCACGAGGCCGCGAACCGGCTGCACACCGTCGTGTCGCTGGTGGAACTCGGCCGGCCCGAGGACGCCGTGGAGTTCGCGACCGCCGAACTCGCGCTGGCGCAGGAGCTCACCGACCGCGTGATGACCGCGGTCGCCGAACCGGTGCTGGCCGCGTTGCTGCTGGGCAAGGCCGCGGAGGCGAGCGAACGCGGCGTGGAGCTCACCATCACGCCGGACACGATGATCGACGACCTCGGCCCCGGCGTCGCCGGACGGGACCTGGTGACGATCCTCGGCAACCTGATCGACAACGGAATCGACGCGGTGGTGCGGGAATCCGTCGCGCGGCCGTCGGTGGTGGTCACCGCGCGGTCCGAAGAGGACGGTCTGCTGCTGCGCGTCGCGGACAACGGTCCGGGCGTACCGGAAGAGGCCGTGGGGGAGATGTTCCGCCGGGGCTGGTCGACGAAGGCCGGGGACGAGCACGGTCTCGGGCTGGCGCTGGTCGTGCAGGCGGTCCGGCGCTACCACGGCACCATCGACGTCGGACGCGACGGCGGCGCGGTGTTCACCGTACGGTTGCCGAGACAGGAGGTGCCGGCGTGATCCGGGTGCTGGTGGTGGAGGACGAGCCGGTGGCGGCCGAGGCGCACCGGCTGTACGTCGAGCGGCTGCCCGGGTTCGTCGTCGCCGGGGTGGTGCATTCGGGCGGCGAGGCGCTGCGGTTCTGCGAGCGCGAACCGGTCGACCTGGTGCTGCTGGACTTCTACCTGCCGGACACGCACGGCCTCGCCGTCTGCCGTTCGCTGCGCGCGGCCGGATTGCCGATCGACGTCATCGCGGTCACGTCCGCGCGCGACCTCGCGCTGGTCAAGGCGGCGGTCTCGGTCGGGGTCGTGCAGTACCTGCTGAAGCCGTTCACGTTCGCGTCGCTGCGGGACAAACTGGAGCGCTACGCGTCGTTCCGCGAGGCGTCCGGCGAGGTCAGCGGGCAGGCGGAGATCGATCGCGCGCTCGGCACGCTGCGCACCACCGAGGCCGCGCCGCTGCCGAAGGGCATGAGCGCGGAGACGCTCGACGCGATCACCGACGCGCTCGCCGGGGCCGGTGAAGGGCTCTCCGCCGGGGGTGCGGCGAGCGCGATCGGAGCTTCGCGGGTCACCGCGCGGCGGTACCTGGAGTACCTGGCGGACAACGGATTGGCGCAGCGCGAACCGCGATACGGGCAGGTCGGACGGCCGGAGGTCTGGTACCGGCTGAAACCTGGCTGAGCCCGTCAGCGCTTCGTGCGCGGACGGTAAGCGGGCTCCCCGAAGGTGTGGACATCGAAGTTCACCACTCAAGGGGAGCAAGAAATGACGCAGAAGACCGCACTGGTCACCGGCGGCGGCAAGGGCATCGGCCGGGCCGTCGCGACGCGGCTGGCGCAGGACGGCGCGCTGGTCGCCGTGCACTACGGCAGCGACGAAGCGGCAGCCAAGGACACCGTCGCGGCGATTGAGGCAAACGGCGGGCAGGCGTTCGCGGTCCAGGCGACGCTGGGCGTGGACGGGGACGCGGATGCGCTGCTCGACCGTCTCGCAGCCGAGTTGCGCGAGCGCACCGGCGAGGTCGCGCTCGACATCCTGGTCAACAACGCGGCGACCGGTGCCGGTTCGATCACCTCGGCGACGCCGGAGGAGTTCGACCGGGTGTTCGCGGTGAACGTGAAGGCACCGTTTTTCCTGGTGCAGCGTCTGCTGCTGGTGCTGCGAGACGGCGGCCGGATCGTCAACATCTCGTCCGCGGACACGCGGATCGCGTTGCCGTTCGAGCTGGCCTACAGCATGACGAAGGGCGCGCTCGACGTGTTCACCCGCAGCCTGGCGCAGGAACTCGGGCAGCGGGGCATCACGGTGAACGGCGTCGCCCCCGGCCCGACGCCCACCGACCGCACCGCGCACCTGTTCGCTGACGAGCGGATGCGGGCGGGAACGGCGGCCGCGTCCGCGCTCCGGCGGGTGGCCGACCCGACCGATATCGCGGACGTGGTCGCGTTTCTCGCCTCGGCGGACTCGCGCTGGGTCACCGGGCAGGTCGTCGACGCAACGGGCGGGACTTTCCTCGGCCCGGCTGGCGTATAACGCCCTATACGGCTCGGCTTCGGGCCCGCCGAAGCCGAGCCGCTTCGCGGAGAACAAGAACAGCAATGATCAGCGAGGGCGGCCCGGTGCGTCCGGCCGGGTCTGCCACGGACGCGGCCCGTCGAGCGGCCGGTACTCCACGCCGAGCGCGTCCAGCCGCGGCAGGTGGTGGTCCCGCAGCCGGGGCAGGAATTCCGCGTAGTCGCGCGGTCCGCTGCTCCACGCGACCTCGGCGAACGCCGACAGCCGCGGGAAGGCCGCGTAGTCCGTCCGCCGCACGGTGTCCAGGTGCTCGGACCACAGCTGCGCCTGGACCCCGCGCACGTGCGGCCCGGACTCGGGTTCGAAAGCGTAGAAGTGCTCGAGATCCTGCCGGTACCCGACCGGGACGGGTTCGTCCGGGTGGTCGCTTTGCCGGTGGTCGAGGTACACGCCGTCCTCGGGGCAGAGCACTGCTTCGTGGCCGCCCTTCGCCGCCAGCGACGCGCGTTCGCGGTCCTGCCACACGCCGATCACCATCTTCGGCAGGTCGCCGCCGTCGAGGACCTCGTCCCAGCCCATCGGCGTGCGGCCGCGCGCGACGAGGTGGTCGGCGATCGCCCGGACGAACCGGTGGTGCGCTTCGGTGACGCCGGGCACCTCGTCGCCGCCGAGCGCGATCACCGGGGACGGGAAGATGTCCAGCACGTGGTCGAAAACGGCGCGGAAGAAGTCCAGAGTGGACTCCGACGGATCCAGCAGTGAAGTGCTGATGCCCCAGGAAGTCCAGACCTCCCAAGGGGTTTCGCTGGCCGGGCCGAGTTCCGGATATGCGGTGATCGCGGCGCGGGCGTGGCCGGGGAGGTCCACTTCGGGCACCACGGTGACCGCTCGCGTCGCCGCGTACGCGACGATCTCGCGGAGGTCGTCCACTGGGTAGTAACCGCCGTGCGGGCGGCCGTCGCGTTCCGGGCCGTCGTGCCTGCCGACCATGGACGACTTCCGCCAGCCGCCGACCGAGGTAAGCCGGGGGAATTCCGGTGTTTCGATCCGCCAGCCCTGGTCGTCGGTGAGGTGCAGGTGCAGCACGTTCAGCTTGTGCGCGGCCAGCAGGTCGACGAACCGCAGCACCTCGGCCTTCGTCCGGAAATGCCGGGCGACGTCGTAAAGGCAGCCGCGCCAGGCGAAACGCGGATAGTCGGTGATCGTCCCGCACGGCAGCTCGACCGGTCCATTGTGGATCGAAGCGGCACGGAACGCGTCCGGACCGGCCAGCTGGCGCAGCGTCTGCCGGCCGTAGCACTCGCCCGCCGCGTCGGCTGCTTCGAGCGTGACGCCGTCCGGCCTGATGTGCAGCCGATAACCCTCGGCGGGCAAATCCGCTGTCCGCACCTCCACGGGAACGGGCCACGGACAGGCGCCGGGAGCCGTTTCCGCGGACACCGGACGGGGGAGGAGGGTGTCGAAACCGGACATGGTCATCCCTTCACGGCCCCGGCCGCCCCGCCGATGAGCTTCCGTTGCACCAGCACGAAAAACACCAGCACCGGAATCGTCATCAGGGTGGACGAGGCCATCACGGCGCCCCAGTCGGTGTCCTCCGGTTTGAAGAACACCAGGATCGCCTGCGGCAGAGTCTGGTTCTCGGTCTTGGAGATGATGAAGGTCTTGGCGAACAGGAAGTCGTTCCACGCGTGGATGAACGCGAGCACGCTCACCGCCACGAGCCCGGGCGCGACGAGCGGGAACAGGATCTGCCAGGTGAACCGCATCCGCGACGCACCGTCCAAAGTGGCCGCTTCCGCCAGTTCGGCGGGCACCGCGGCGACGAACCCGCGCAGCATCCAGATCGCGAACGGCAGGCTGAACGCGAGGTGCACCAGCACGAGCGAGCCCAGTTCGTTGAGCCCGAACGCCGGCACCGTGCCGCCGACCGAGCGCATCAGGAAGAACAGCGGGATGGTCAGCGCCTCCACCGGCACCATCTGCGCCACCAGCAGCATCACCAGCAGCACGCCGCGGCCGCGGAACCGGAACCGCGTGAGCGCCACCGCCGAAAGGAACGAGAACACCAGGGACAGCAGCACCACGACCACGGCCACCACGAGGCTGTTGAGGAAGTACCGGCCGAAGCCGGAAACCGTGAGCACCCGCTGGAAACTGTCCAGCGAAGGCGCGAACGTCCACGGTTTCGGATGCGCCGACTGGATCTCCCCGGTCGGTTTGAACGCCGAGAGCACCATCCAGTACAGCGGGAACGCGACGATCCCGGCGATCACCACGGTCGCGATCTCGGCGGCGAGCCGCGCGGGGCGGCGGACTTTCAGAGCCATGCGGCACTCCGGCGCTGGGACCGGACGTACAGTCCGGTGATCGACAGCAGCAGCAAGGTCATCACGACCCCGATCGCCGAGCCGAGCCCGTACTCCTGCCCGGCGAACGCCTGCTGGTAGGCGTAGACGTTGAGGATCAGGTTCCGCCCGGCGATGCCGCCGCCGTTGGTCATCACGTAGATCTGGGTGAACACTTTGAAGTCCCAGATGATCGACTGCACGGTCGCGATGGTCAGCAGCGGCCGCACCGCGGGCAGGACCACCGACCACGAGGTGCGCCAGACCGACGCGCCGTCGAGCGCGGCGGCCTCCAGCGTCTCCTTCGGCACCGCGCTGATCCCGGCGTACATGGTCACCATCACGAACGGGAACGAGCACCAGATCACCTCGGCGGCGACCAGCCCGAACGTGCCGAAGGCGCCGAACGTCCAGGAATGGTGCGCCATCCCGCTGAACCCGAGGCCCGCGAGCACCTCGTTGACCAGGCCGAAATCGGTGTCGAAGAGGAACAGCCAGACGTACGAGCCGGCGATCGCCGGGGTCGCCCACGCGCCGAGCGCGGCCAGGAACAGCAGCGTGCGCGGCAGCGCGCGGACCCGGCTCGCCAGCACGGCCAGCGCCGTGCCGACGACCAGGCTGCCGACCACGCACGCGGCGGCGAACCCGACGGTCTTGCCGAGCACCGTCCAGAACTGACCGTCCGCGAGCAGGTTGACGTAGTTGTCGAGCCCGAGGAACACCAGCGGGGCCGCGCCCGCCGCCTGCGGCTGGCCGTAGTCGTAGAGCGAGATCACGACCAGCTGGTAGATCGGGTATACCAGCAGCGCGCCGAGCAGGATGCCGGCGGGCAGCAGGTACAGCAGCGCCGCGCGGCCGTCGCGGCGAACGGTCGCGGAACGAACGGCGGCCACGGCTCAGCCGAAGTTCTTGTTCATCGCCGCGGCCGCGTCGGCCAGCGCGGCGCTCGCGTCCTTGCCGCCGGTGGCGATCTGCTGCACGGCGGTGGGCAGGACGTTCTGGCTGTCGATCTTGGACCACGCCGGGGTGGCGGGCACGAACTTCGTGCCCGCGGCGAGGGTGTCCACGAACGCTTTCAGGCTCGGGTCGCTGGCGGCGAGCTTCTTCTGCACCGCCGCGAGCGTGGGCAGGTTGCCCATTGCCGCGTACATCTTCTCCTGGTACTTGACGTCGGCCAGCAGTTCGGCGAACTGCACCGCGAGACCGTGGCGCTGGCTCGCGCCGAACACGCCGAGCAGGTTGCCGCCGGCGAACGCGGGCGCGATCGAGCCGGGAGCGGTGCCGGGCAGCGGCATGATCGCGTACTTGCCCTTGACCGCGCCCTTCTCGACGGCCTTGCGGTTGAAGTCGCCGCCGATCACCATGCCCGCCTTGCCGCCGGCGAACGCGGTGACGCTCTGCGTGCCGGTGAGGTTGGCGCAGGCCGCGGGTGGGCAGATGTCGTCCTTGAGCAGGTTCGCGTACGCGGTGACGCCGGCCTTGGCCGATGGAGAGTCCACAGTGGACGTCCACTTGCCGTTGTCCGGTTTGGCCAGCTCGCCGCCGTTGGCCCAGAGGAACGGCAGCATCGCGTAGGTGTACTTGCCGCCGGTGGCGATGCCGTACAGCTCGGGCTTGGCGGCGCGGATCTTGCGCGCGTCCTCGGTCAGCTCGGCCAGCGTCGCCGGCGGCTTGAGGCCGAGCTCGGCGAAGACGTCGGTGCGGTAGTACAACGCGCGGATGCCGGTGTACCAGGGGATGCCGTAGATCTTGCCGTTCGCTTTCGCGGTGTCCACAACGGACGGGAGCAGGTCTTTGCCGTCCGACCAGTTCGCGATGTCCTTGGTCAGATCGGACAGCGCGCCGGTCTGCGCGTATCTGGCGACGTCGGTGTTGCCGAACTCGGCGACGTCGGGGGCGTTGGAGGGGTCGTTGAACGCGCCGGAGAACTTGTCCGCGCGGCCCTCGACCGGGACCCACTGCACGTCGACCTTCACGCCGGCGTGGCTCGCCTCGAACTCGGTGATCGCTTCCTTGACCGCGGCCTCTTTCGGCGCGCGATTCGCTTCGTCGAACAGCCAGACCCGGAGCGTGCCGTCGGTCTGGTTTCCGCCGGAGGCGGCCGGGCCGGATTGGGCCGGTGCACACGAGGCGAGCAACGCCAGCGTGGCGACAGCGGGCAGGACAGAACGCAGCTTCATCGGTGACTCCTGTCGCGGGGACCGGTCGGAGACCGGGAAAGGCGGGGCTGTGCGGCGTGCCAGCCCCGGTTTTTCTCAGACGAAGAAGACAGAGTTGACGCTGGGCACC
This sequence comes from Amycolatopsis orientalis DSM 43388, assembly GCF_000411975.1. Classification (GTDB taxonomy): domain Bacteria; phylum Actinomycetota; class Actinomycetes; order Mycobacteriales; family Pseudonocardiaceae; genus Amycolatopsis; species Amycolatopsis orientalis_D. The sequence continues at coordinate 32,676 of NZ_ASXG01000193.1, read as the reverse complement.
GCGAGCGATCCCGCGGGCTTGCCGGGCAGGCCGGTGGCCGGGTCGCGCGGCAGCCAGGTGACGGTGCCGGAGCGCTGATTGGAGACGTAGAACCAGTTTTCGCCCGGGTCCAGTGCGAAATGCCGCGGCCAGTTCCCGCCGGACGGCACCGAGGAGGCCAGGGTGAGCTTGGCTCCGCCGTCCGCGACGGTGAAGGTGGCGACGGTGTTGGGGCCGCGCACGGTGGCGTAACCGAACTTCCCGTCGCGCGACACGGTGATCTCGCCCGGGAACAGGTCGCCGGTGCTGCCCGGCGGAACGGCGGGAACGACGGCGATCGGCTGGAGCGTGCCGGCCGCCGCGTCCCAGCTGGCGACGGTGATCTCCGGCCGCAGTTCCTGGGCGACGTAAGCGAACTTGCCGTTCGGGTGGAACGCGAGGTGCCGCGGACCGGCCCCGGCGGGAAGCGTGATCTGCTGGTGCAGCTTCAGTTTTCCCTTGCCGGTGTCGAACGAGTAGACGTATACCGAGTCGGTGCCGAGATCGACCGCCAGCACCCATTTGCCGGACGGGTCGGTGACCACCTGGTGCGCGTGCGGTTCTTTGCCTTGGTGCTGTTGCAGATCGGTGGCCGCGCCGAGCTTGCCGCCGGACTTGATCGGCAGCACCACGACGCTGCCGGAGTCGTAGTTGGCGGCCAGCACGTACTTCTGGCTCGGGTGCACCGAAAGGTGCGTGGGCGAGCCGCCCTGCGAGGACACCGAACCGAGCGGCTTCGGCCGGGTCGGGTCGGAGATGTCCAACGCGGACACCGTACCGGTCTCCGCGCCTTCGTTTTCGTTGGTGACGTACAGGATCCGGCCATCGCGAGTCCGGTCGAACCAGGAGACGTCGGTCAGCTTCGGAACCGTGCGCACCGGCGTGAGCGCGGGGCTTCCCGTCGCTCGCGCGGTGACGTCCAGCCCGTGGCCGGCCGGTGAGCTGCTGGTGTAGCTGCCGACGTACACCGTCGTGGCCGCCCGCGGCCGGGGTGCCGCGGCGGCGAGCTGCGCGCCCGCCACGGCGGCGACCCCGGCCGCGCCGACTGCTCCGACGAACGTGCGACGGGAAATCTCGGTCATCGAATACCCCCGGAACCTGTGCCGATGTGGTTCAGACCAATGCCATCGCCAATGCTGCCACACCGAAACCGCTCAGGGAAAGGACTGTTTCCAAAGCGGTCCAGGTTTTCAGGGTCTGGGTCACGGTGAGGCCGAAATACCGCGACACGATCCAGAATCCGCCGTCGTTCACGTGCGAGGCGATGATCGACCCGGCCGAGATCGCGACCACCACCAGCGCCAATTGCGCCTGGGAATAATGCAGTTCCATCACCGTGGGCGCGACGATCCCGCTCGTGGTCACGATCGCGACCGTCGCGGAACCCTGCGCGATGCGCATGCCGCAGCTGATGATGTACGCGGCCAGCAGCACCGGAAGCCCGGCGTCGCCGAGGGAACCGGCCACGGCTTTGCCGATGCCGGTCGCGGACAGCACCGCGCCGAAGAACGAACCCGCGCCGACGACGAGAAGAATCATCGCGACCGGGCGCAGCGCGGTGGCGGAAAGCTGGGCGAGATCCGCGCCGCTCATCCCGCGGCGGCGGCCGAGCAGCCACGACGCGAGCAGGGTCGCGATGGTCAGCGCGATGGCCGGCGTGCCGAGGAAAGCCGCGATGCCCGCGCCGGTCGATCCCTTGGGGAGCAGGATGCTGCCGAAGGTGCCGACGAGGATCAGCACCAGCGGCACCGCGATGATGCCGCCGACCAGCTTGAGCGACGGCGCGGGGCCTTCCTGTTCGCCTTCTTCGCCGGCGAGCTTCGCGAAGTCCTCGGCCAGCGGCACGTTCACCCGCTTGCCGATCCACGTCGAGTACAGGATGCCGCCGATGAACCAGGCCGGGATGCCGCAGACCGCGCCCATCAGGATCAGCCAGCCGAGATCGACGTGCAGCAGCCCGGCCGCGGCGACCGGTCCCGGGTGCGGCGGGATGAAGGCGTGCGTGATGGAAAGCCCGGCCAGCAACGGCATCGCGTACAGCACGATCGACCGGCCGCCTTGTTTCGCCGCCGCGTACACCAGAGGTGCGAGCACGAAAATCCCGATGTCGAAGAACACCGGGATGCCGAAGATCAGACCGGAAAGACCCATCGCGAGCGGCGCGCGTTTCTCGCCGAACGTCCGCAGCAGCGCGGCGGTGAGCACGCGCGCGCCGCCGGATTTCTCCAGGATCGAACCGAGCAGCGTGCCCAGCCCGATGATCGCCGCGATATGCCCGAGAATGCTGCCGAAGCCCTTCTCCAGCAGCGAATCCGACGTTTTCTGCGCGGTGCCGACGAGGGTGCCGACCGGCACGCCCGCGGCCAGCGCGGTGAGCAGCCCCACCACGATCAAGGCGATGAACGGTTCGACCTTCACCTTGATGATGAGGAAAAGCAGCACCGCGATGGACACCGCGGCCAGGGTGAGCAGCCCGGCCGTGCTGGTCTGCAGCCAGTGAATCATCGTCGACTCCCGGGATGGCGAAGGGAATGCCCGGCGAGCGCGCGGGTGGGGGACCCGTCTTCGAGTGCGGCGACGCCGTTCACGAAGACGTGGGAGATGCCCGCGGCCGGTTGCCGCGGATTGTCGAACGTCGCGGTGTCGGCGACCGTGTCCGGGTCGAACAGCACCAGGTCGGCGGCATGACCGGGCCGGACGAGGCCCCGGTCGGACAGCCCCAGCCGCCGTGCCGCGCGCCCGGTGAGGTGCGCGACGCAGTCGGCCAGTTCGAGAACGCCCAGTTCCCGGACGTAGCGGGCGAGGTAGCGCGGGAAGGTGCCCCATGCCCGCGGATGCGGCCGCGCCCCGACCAGCAGGCCGTCCGAGCCGCCGGTGTGCGTGCGGTGCCGCATGATCGCCTGCACGTTCTCCTCGTGCCCGACGTGCATCAGGCAGGACGTGCCGAGCTTTTCGTCGATCAGGGTGTCGAAATACAGCTCTGCCGGGGTTTTCCCGTTCTTGCGTGCAGAGGCGAGGACGCTGTGTCCGACCAACGCGGCGTTTTCCTCGCGGCGCACGCCGTTGATTTCGATGGCGTCCCAGTCGATCGGCACGCCGTGCGCACCGTCCGAACCGGACTCCTCGATCTCCGCCCGGATCCGTTCGCGAGTGTCCGGATCGGACAGCCGGGCGAGGGTCGGTTCCAAACCGCCTTCGGTGGCCCAGCTCGGCAGCAGCGCGGACAGGTAGGTCGCGCCGGGCAGGTACGGGTAGGTGTCGAGGGTGATGTCGCAGCCGTCGTCGAGCGCGTTGTCCAGCAGCCGCAGCAGATCCGGCGCTTTGCCCTTGTTGACGGAGAAGTTCATCGTCGCATGTGCGAGGTGGAGGGGACAGCCGGAGCGGCGGGAGACGTCGACCATTTCCGCGAACGCCTCCAGCGCGCCCGCGCCGTAGCTGCGGTGGTGCGGGCTGTAGTAACCGCCGCGCTCGCCGACCACGCGGCACAGCTCGACCAGTTCCTCGGTGGTCGCGTACATCCCGGGCGTGTAGGTGAGCCCGGACGACAGGCCGAACGCGCCTTCGGCCAGCCCGGTCGCGATCAGTTCCCGCATCCGAGCCAGCTCGGCGTCGGTGGCGGGCCGGTCTTCCCAGCCGACCACGAGCATCCGCACCGTTCCCTGCGGGACGAGGTACGCGGCGTTCGTCGCGATGCCCTGATCGAGCCGGTCGAGGTACTCGCCGACCGAGCGCCAGTTCCAGTCGAAGCCCGCCGGGTCGTCGTTCCATCCGGCGAGCTGCTGGCGCAGGCTCGCGAGCACCTCGTCGTTGACCGGTGCGTAGGAGAGACCGTCCTGGCCGAGCACCTCGGTGGTGACGCCCTGGCTGATCTTCGCGAGGTGGTCCGGGTTGGCGAGCAGCTGCAGGTCGGAATGCGAGTGCATGTCGATGAAGCCGGGGGAGAGGACCTGGCCGGTCGCGTCGAGCACGCGCGGCGCGGTCAGTTCTCCCGGCGCGGCCACGTCGGCGATGCGGTCGCCGGTGATCCCGACGTCGCGGATTTCCAGCGGAGCCCCGGTTCCGTCGGCGACGCGCGCGCCGCGGATCACGAGGTCCATCAGAACCACGTCCGGACGAAGTCGACGACCGTCTCGCCGTCGGTGTCGACAACCGGGAGCAACGACCACTTGTCAAACGTCGTGCACGGATGCGACAGGCCGAGCCGAACCCAGTCGCCGACCTCGACCGGCGACCCTTCGGGAAGCTCGAGGAACGCGTGCTGGTCGTTGAGCTTCGGGACGGTGTGTCCGGTCAGGTCGGTGACCACGCCGTCCTTGCGCAGCAACTGCGGCTCCGGCATGCCTTCGTCGAACGGCAGGTCGCGCTTGCCCGCGGTGAGCAGCGCCAGCTTCGGCGTCGGCTTCGACGTGACCTGCGCCCACGCGTGCAGCGCCGGACGGAAGCTGTCGACGCCAGCGATGCGCGGGTGTTCGCCAAGCGGCGAGATCTCGCGGTAGAAGCCGTCGTCGTGCGTCAGGTACGCGCCGCTGCGCAGGATCGGGACCACCTCGAGGCCGTCCGGCCACGGCTTGGTCAGCTCGTCCACGACGCGGTCGAAGTACGCGCTGCCACCGGCGGTCACGTACACCGGACCGGCGGCGAGCAAACCCTTCTCCGCGAAGGAGATCGTCGCGTCGCGCAGAGTGTCCACATAGGAACTGATCTTCGCCAGCGCAGCTTCGTCGGTGTGGTGCGAGAGCGCGCCTTCGTACCCGCCGGTGCCGCGCAGACGCAGCACCGGGCTCTTCGCCGCCGCTTCGGCCACGGCCAGCGCGGTCGCGGCGTCCCGGACCCCAGTGCGGCCGCCTTCGCCGCCCAACTCCACCAGCACGTCGACGGGCCGCTCGGCACCAGCGAGCGCTTCGGTCATCAGCTCGACGCCGCGCACCGAGTCGACCCAGCAGACGAACTCGAAATCCGGATCCGCCGCCAGCTCGCCGGCCAGCCAGCGCAGCGCGGCCGGGTCCACGAGCTGGTTCGCCAGCAAGATCCGCGACACGCCGAACGCGCGGTAGATCCGCACGTGCCCGGCGTTCGCCGCGGTGATGCCCCACGAGCCGTGCTCCAGCTGCCGGGCGAACAGCTCCGGCGCCATCGTCGTCTTGCCGTGCGGCGCGAGCGCGATGCCGCGTTCGGCGCACCAGCGGGCCATGGTGGCGAGGTTGTGCTCCAGCGCGGCCGCGTCGAGGACCACGAACGGACCGAAGAAGCCGTCGTCGAAGAGCTTCGCGCGGCGGGCCGCGGCTTCGTCGAGCGTGAGTCCGGACAGGGCCGGGGGGAGGGCGCGGAAGCGCCAGTCGATCCGTTCGCCGCGCCCGGCTCGGACGGCGGCGGTGAGAGCGGCGTTGCTGTTCATCTGGGACCTCGGTTGCGTATCTTGCAACGGACGTTGCGCAAAATGCGTTGCCTAGGTGTAGCATCCGGGTGGCCACAGGTCAACGGGGAAGGAACGTCAGTGACCAGCAGTCCGACAGCGTCGCCAGGAGTGCCGCCTGAAGTGCTCTGCATCGGCGAGTCGATGGCGTTGTTCGTGCCCGCCGAACCCGGCCCGCCGGACGAGGTGCGCACCTGGCTGCGCACCGTCGGCGGCGCGGAGTCGAACGTCGCGTGCCACCTGCCCGCGCTCGGCGTGCCCAGCGGATGGGTCAGCGCGGTCGGGGACGACCCGTTCGGCCGCGCGCTCGTCCGCGAGATCGCGGCGGCGGGCGTGGACGTCCGCGGCGTCGTGGTCGACCCGGCCCGCCCGACCGGCCTGTACGTGAAGGAAAGCGGTGCGGGCGGCAGTCCCGTCCGCTACTACCGCGCGGGTTCCGCCGCGTCCGGCATGGGTCCGGAGCTGGTGTCCCGGCTCGATTTCTCCGGCGTCCGAGTGCTGCACCTTTCCGGGATCACGCCCGCTCTTTCGGACAGCTGCCTCGCGCTCGTCCGCGCGCTGCTCGACCGTCCGCGCGGCGATCTGCTCGTGTCGTTCGACGTGAACCACCGCCCCGCGCTGTGGGCCGGCCGCGACCAGTCCGTGCTCGCCGAACTGGCCGGGAAGGCCGATCTGGTGCTGACCGGCGACGACGAGGCGGAACGCGTGTGGGGCACCGGCGATCCGGCGAAGCTGCGCGCTCTGTTGCCCGGCCCGCGCACGCTGGTGGTCAAGCACGGCGAACGCGGCGCGACCCTCGTCGAGGGTTCGGCCGAACCGCTGTTCTCGCCCGCGCTGCGGGTCGATGTCGTGGAACCGGTCGGCGCCGGGGACGCCTTCGCCGCCGGATTCCTGGCCGCGACCCTGCGCGGAGCCGACCCGTTGACCCGGCTCCGGCGCGGCCACCTGCAAGCCGCGGCGACACTGTTGACTCAGGACGACGTCGGCGCGCCGCTGGCCGAGGCCGTCGTGACGAAACTGGTGCAGGCGGACGCCGACAGCTGGGGTTCGGTCCGGCTCACCGGGGAGGGACTGGTGGTCACGTGAGTCAAAGTCTCGACCGCGCGCTGACGCTGCTGAGCGGTCTCGCGCGCGGCGGCAAGACGCTCGACGAGCTGGCCGAAGAGATCGGCGTGCACAAGACGACCGTGCTGCGGCTGCTGCGCACCCTCGAAGCACACCATTTCGTGCGGCGCGAAGGAGCCCGGCATTACCGGCTCGGCAGCGCGCTCTTCGACCTCGCCAACCAGGCGCTGGAGGACCGCGACGTCCGGCGCAGCTCCCACGACGCGCTCGCCGCGCTGAACTCGCGCACCGGGCACACCGTGCACCTGGCGTCCTATGAGGACGGTGAGGTGGTGTACATCGACAAGTTCGAGGGGCACCACGCGGTCCGGATGTATTCGCGGGTCGGCAAACGCGCGCCGCTGCACTGCACCGCGGTCGGCAAGGTGCTCGTCGCGGCGATGCCGAAGGCGAAACGCGAGGAGATCGCCCGCTCGATCGACTACGTCGTGCTCACCGCCAACACGATCACCACGCCCGAGGCGTACCTGGCCGAACTCGACCAGGTCGCTGAGCGCGGGTACGCCGTGGACAATGCCGAGCACGAGGACTTCATCCACTGCATTTCCGCGCCGGTGCGCGGCGCGGGCGGCGAAGTGCTCGCCGCGGCGTCGATGTCGGTGCCGAAGGTGCTGCTGGACTACGACGGGCTGCTGGCGCTCGTGCCCGAGCTGCTGGCCGCCGCCGAGGAAGCTTCCGTCCACAGTGGATGGACGGGGAACGGAAAGGGGCAATGATGGGCAAGACGGCGATCACCAGCGAGAACGCGCCGAAGCCGCCGGCGAACTTCTCGCAGGCCGTCCGCAAGGGGAACATCCTCCAGGTCGCCGGCGCGGTCGCGTTCGACCCGGCCACCGGCGAGATCGTCGGCGACGACGTCGTGAGCCAGACCCGGCAGGTGTTCAAGAACCTGAACGCGCTGCTCGAAGAGGCGGGCTCGAGCTTCGCGGACGCGGTGATGGTGCGTGTGTACCTCACCGACACGAGCCACTTCGCCGCGTTCAACGAGGTCTACAACGAGCTGATCGGCGAAGCCCCGTACGCGGCCCGCACCACGGTGTACGTGGGGCTGCCCGCCGGTCTCCTGGTGGAGATCGACGTGCTCGCTGTCCTGGACTGAGCCGGCTGGGTGCCCGGCCTCGGCCGGGCACCCGGTTCAGCCGAGCACGCTCGTGTACGCGTTGATCGCGGGCTGCCCGCCGAGATGCGCGTACAGCACGTTCGAATCCTTCGCGATCTCACCGGTGCGCACGAGGTCGATCAGCCCGGCCATCGATTTGCCCTCGTACACCGGGTCGGTGATCATGCCTTCCAGCCGCGCGGCAGTATGGATCGCGTCGAGCGTCTGCTCGTCCGGAATCCCGTAGACGCCCGCGTGATAACGCTCGTCGAGAACCACGTCTTCGACCGGCCCGGCCTCGATCAGCTCCGCCGTGTTCTTCGCGATCCGGCCGATCTGCTCGCGCGTCTCGTCGGGCTTCGCCGACGCGTCGATCCCCAGGATCCGCCGCGGCTTCCCGCATACGGCCACTCCGGCCATCATCCCCGCTTGCGTGCTGCCGGTGACCGAGCACACCACGACGGTGTCGAAGAAAACGCCGAGTTCGCGTTCCTGCTCTTCCAGCTCCAGCACCCAGTTCGCGAACCCGAGCCCGCCGAGCCGGTGGTCCGAAGCGCCGGCCGGGATCGCGTACGGCGTGCCGCCGTCCTCCTCGACCTCCGCCAGCGCCCGCTCCCAGCTCTCCTTGAAGCCGATGCCGAACCCGGCGTCGACGAGCCGGACGTCCGCGCCGAGGATCCGCGACAGCTGGATGTTGCCGACCTTGTCGTGCAGCGGATCGTGCCAGTCGACCCAGCTTTCCTGCACCAGCACGGCTTTCATCCCGGCCCGCGCCGCCGCGGCCGCGACCTGCCGCGTGTGGTTCGACTGGACCCCGCCGATCGAGACGAGCGTGTCCGCGCCCTGGGCGAGCGCGTCGGCGACGAGGTACTCCAGTTTGCGCGTCTTGTTGCCGCCGTAGGCGAGTCCGGAGTTGAGATCCTCGCGCTTGGCCCAGACGGTCGCGCCGCCGAGGTGTTCGGTCAGCCGCTCCAGCCGGTGCACCGGGGAAGGCCCGGCGAGCAACGGGAAACGGGGGAAATCAGCCAGGCTCACGCGTCCTCCAGGAGGGCTTCGAGGTCGGTCCAAATCGTTGAAGTGAGCTGTGCGGCAGCGGCCTCGTCGCCGGCTTCGAGCGCGGCGATGAGCTCGTCGTGCCGGGTGACCGAGCGATGCGCGGGCAGCGAGCTGAACCGCGCGTATTCGAGACGGCGCAGCAGCGGCGTGTACCGGTCGAGCGTCGCCGCGACCGCCCGGTTGCCGCACGCGCGCACCGGAATGTCGTGCAGTTCGTCGTCCGCCTCGATCGCCTTGCCGACGTCCCCGGCGGCGACGGCCGCGCGAAACCTCTGGTTGGCTTCCCGCATCGCCGCGATCTGCGGCTTGCCGAGCCGGGGGAGCGCCTCGCGCACGACCAGCTCGTGCAGCGCCCGGACGAGCCGGACCGCGTCGCGGACGTCATCGGCGTCGAACTCGGCGACCCTCGTGTAGCTCTGCGGCTTCGACACCACCAGCCGATCCTCGGCCAGCCGCAGCAGCGCCTGCCGGACCGGGGCGCGGGACAGTCCCAGCTGCTCGGCGAGGTCGGCGTCGCGCAGCGGAGTGCCCGGCGGGAGGCTGCCGTCGATGATGGCGTGCCGGATGCGCTCGTACGCCTCGTCGCGCAGCAGCGGCCGGGAGACCTTGGGGAGTGCACTCACATCTAACATGTTAGATGTCGGGCGGCCTCGGAACAATGCCTTCGTGCGGCAGGTGCGGGTCCAGGCTGTGCGAGGGCCTCTCCGCGGCGGATGCGGTGCAGTCGGGCCGTCCGTGAAGGGCTCCTCCACGGTCTCTGGTTCCCTCAAGGCGACCCTCGCGTACCTATCCGGAGCGCTTCCGGCGTCGTGGAGCGGCGACGGCATTGCCGGATCCCGGCCGCGCATGGCCGGTCGCGCCGTCCCCGGAAACGGCGAAGACCCGCCCGGCGATGCCCAAGAGCGGGTCTTCGTGCGGTTCTTCCGGCTCAGTAAACCGGCCCGGTGTACTTCTCGCCCGGCCCCTGGCCCGGCGGGTCCGGCACGACCGACGCCTCGCGGAACGCCTTCTGCAGCGACTGCAGTCCGTCGCGAAGGGGCCCGGCGTGCAGGCCGAGGTACTCCGCGGAGGCGGTGACGAGCCCGGCGAGCGCGGTGATGAGGCGGCGCGCCTCGTCGAGGTCGCGGTGCGGGGAGTTCTCCGGGTCGGCGTCGGCGAGGCCGAGGCGCTCGGCTCCCGCGGACAGCAGCATCACCGCGGCGCGACTGATCACCTCGACGCTCGGGATCTCCTCGAGCCCGCGGTCGTCGGGGGAATACGGGGGCGGTGGCGATGGTTGTTCAGACACGTCTGGTACCCTTCCACGTGCGACCAGCTCCCGAGCGATCGGGGGCGGCAAGTGGAGCCCCGCTCCCACCCGCGTCACCGCCTGAGGTGTCCGGGTCCGGTCTCGCCGAAGTGGTCCACTGCCGTCCCGGCAGCGTACTGCGGAAGCGAAGCGTTCGGCCGTCGGGCCGGACGCGATCGGAGACAGAGCGGGCCCCGTGCACCGGCAGCAGCCGGCGGCGGGGCCTGAATCGTGTGGGCACCAGGTCGAAGCGAGAAAACATCACTCGGACCAAGGAGGCCCCATCAGCTCCGAGACACGCATCAACGAACGCATCCGGGTGCCGGAGGTCCGGCTCGTCGGCCCCAACGGCGAGCAGGTCGGCATCGTCCGGATCGAGGATGCGCTGCGGCTTGCGCAGGAGGCGGATCTCGACCTCGTCGAGGTGGCCCCGCAGGCCCGCCCGCCCGTGGCGAAGCTCATGGACTTCGGCAAGTTCAAGTACGAGAGCGCGCAGAAGGCCCGCGAGTCCCGCCGCAACCAGCAGCTCACCGTCATCAAGGAACAGAAGCTGCGGCCGAAGATCGACCAGCACGACTACGAGACCAAGAAGGGTCACGTGTCGCGGTTCCTGGCGGCGGGCAACAAGGTCAAGGTCACGATCATGTTCCGCGGCCGCGAGCAGTCCCGGCCGGAGCTCGGCTTCCGGCTCCTGCAGAAGCTCGCCGACGACGTCACCGAGCTCGGCTTCGTGGAATCGTCGCCGAAGCAGGACGGACGCAACATGATCATGGTGCTGGCCCCGCACAAGAACGTGAAGCCGAAGGCCGTCAAGGCCGAACCGGCTCCCGAGGCGTAGCGCGCCTCGCGCCGACCAGCACAGTCAGCGGCACACCGGGTTCTCCGGTGTGCCGCCGCACGGAAGAGGACGAACAACCATGCCGAAGATGAAGACGCACAGCGGCACGTCGAAGCGGATCCGGATCACCGGGTCGGGCAAGCTGCGCCGTCAGAAGGCCGGACGCCGCCACCTGATGGAGAAGAAGTCCAACCGCCTCACCCGCCGCCTCGAGGGCACCACCGACGTCGCCAAGAACGACGTCAGCCGCGTGAAGCGCCTGCTCGCCCGCTGAGGCCGCACCCTTTCCCGACCACCCCGGGGTCCTCGCACCCCCCGAATTCGACAGGATGGACCAGTGGCACGCGTCAAGCGGGCGGTCAACGCCCAGAAGAAGCGTCGCGCGACTCTCGAACTGGCCAGCGGTTACCGCGGCCAGCGTTCGCGGCTGTACCGCAAGGCCAAGGAGCAGACGCTCCACTCGCTCAACTACGCCTACCGCGACCGCCGCGCGCGCAAGGGTGACTTCCGCCAGCTGTGGATCACCCGGATCAACGCGGCCGCTCGCGCCAACGGCGTCACCTACAACCGGTTCATCCAGGGCCTGAAGGCCGCCGGTGTCGAGGTGGACCGCAAGATCCTCGCGGACCTCGCGGTCAACGACGCGGCCGCCTTCACCGCGCTCGCCGAGCTCGCCAAGGCGAACGTCACGACCGGCGAAGCGAAGTCGGCCTGACCAGCGGCATTTTCCGGCCCGGGGCGGATCCGTTCACCGAACGGACCCCCCGGGTCGTTGCTGCGCGCAAACTGACCCGGCGCGCGGAACGGGAGAAAACCGGCCGCTTCCTGGCCGAAGGGGTCAACGCGGTCACCTCGGCGCTCTCCTATGGGACGGTCCACGAACTCTTCGTGACCGAACGCGCCGCCGCCGCCCACCCCGCGTTGGTGGAGGCCGCCCCGCGCGTGTCGCCGATCACCGAACGCGCGGCCGCGGGCCTGTCGGAAACCGTGACCCCGCAAGGAATCATCGCGGTCTGCTCGCTGGTCGACCGTCCACTGGAGACAGTCCTGGCCGCGGCCCGTCTGGTGGTGGTCCTGGTGGACGTCGCCGACCCCGGCAACGCGGGCACAGTCATCCGCGTAGCCGACGCCGCCGGCGCCGACGCGGTAGTCCTCGCTGGCGACACTGTCGACCCGCACAACGGAAAGAGCGTCCGCGCCGCCGCCGGCTCGACGTTCCACGTCCCGCTGGCCCGCGCCCGCGACATCCCGTCGGTCCTGACCGCCCTGCGCTCCGCCGGCCTGCGCACCCTTGCCGCGCACGGTTACGCTTCGACGTCGCTGGAGACTGTCCACTTCGGAGCCCCAGTGGCGTGGATCTTCGGCAACGAGGCGCACGGCCTGCCCGAGGACGTCCTGTCGTCCGTCGACGAAGCCGTCCGGATCCCGTTGTACGGCAAGGCTGAAAGCCTCAACCTCGCGACCGCCGCCGCGGTCTGCGTCTACACCGCCGCGATGGCCGCGCACCGCTGACCGTGCCGGACCTCCAGCACGTCTTCTGGATCGGCGGCGCACCCGGCGCGGGCAAATCCACGATCGCCCGCCGCCTGGCCGCAAGCCGCGGCTGGCACCACTACGCGACCGACGACGCCATGCGCGCCCACGCCGCCCGCACGACCCCGGCCACGGCTCCGCTGCTGCACGCGTTCCTGGCCATGGACATGGACGAACGCTGGGTGCGCCGTTCCCCGGACGTCATGCTGGAAACCTTCCCCTGGTTCCGCGGCGAGGGCTTCGGGCTGATCGTCGAGGACCTCCTCGCCCTCCCGCCGAACCCGTGCGTCGTCGACGGTTTCCGGCTGCTGCCGCACCTGGTCAAACCGCTGCTGAACGATGCGGACCGCGCGGTCTGGCTGCTGCCGACCCCGGAATTCCGCCACACGGCGATCGAGGGCCGGAGCGCACCGGGGGAGCAGTTCGTGCGGCGAACGAGCGATCCCGCTCGGGCCGCCCGCAACCTGGCCGAACGAGACCGGCTGTTCACGACCCGCCTCCGGCCGGAAACGGCGCGGCTCGGATTGCGCGCGATCGAGGTCGACACCACGACGACGGAAGACGATCTTTTCGACCAGGTGACGACCTTCTTCCGACTCTGATCCCGGCTCTCATCATCGGCTTTGAGACTGTCTTCTGCTTTGGGACGCGGGCTTTGCTGGTTGCGGTGCCAGCTCCCGTCCGCGAGCTGCTTCGGCTGCGCTGTCCGCTCGGCTGGGTTGAGTGACTTGCGAGGTCGCGAACAGTTCTTGCGTGCCGGCCAGCGATCGCGCCGTGCTGGCTGCGTCACTAGCTCCCGTCCGCGAGCCGCTTCGGCTGCGCTGTCCGTTCGGTTGGGTTGAGCGGCTTGCCAGGTCGCGAGCAGGCTTGCTTGTCTGCCAGCGATCCCGCCGTGCTGGCTGCGGCACCAGTGATTTTCGCGCTGTGGAGCGGCTGCGGCGTGGCCGAGCGTGGGTTGCCGTGCGAGTGACTTTCGCGCTGGGGATCGGCTCTTGGGTAGGCGAGCGTGAGCAGGCATGGCTGCGCTATTGGAGGGGTGTTGCCTGGCTGCCCATGGGTTGCCGTGCGAGTTACTACCTGCGCTGGTGATCGGTTCTCGTGTGGGCGAGCGTGGGCCGCCGCGCCTGTGATGCTGGGCCTGTTGGAGGGTGTCGCGCGGCCCCGCGCGTGAGCTGACATGGCTCTGTTGTCGGGGCGGGTGTCGGTGGCTGCGCCTGCGCGCCGTGCGAGTGACATTCGCACTGGGGATCGGCTCTCGTGTGGGCAAGCGCGAGCCGCCACGGCCGTGTTGCTGGGCTTCTTGGAGCGGTGCCATGTGGCTGCGCCTGAGCTGCCGTGCCAGTGACTTCCCCGCAGGCGATCGGCTCGTGCGGAGAAGCGCGAGCTGCTACGTCAGCGACTTCCGCTGCGGACCGGGTCCCGCTTGGGCAAGCGGTTTCCGCTCCGCCGTCCCCGCGTTGTCTGCACGACCCCCACCGCGCCTCGCCGCCGCCGCGATCCCTGGCCCCGAGTCCGCTCCGCCCCGCGATGTGCGGTCGCTCCCGCGCCCCCGCTCTCTCCGCGACGTACCGCCGAAGCCGCTCCGGCTGACCGATCGGGCGGAGACCCGGAACGGCATTCGTGGCAAGTTCGGTGGAGGGGCCGTCCTCACCTGATTCGCTGACCTCCGTTCGGGTCCGCGGCGACGGTCGGTCGTGATCACAGGGCGGATCCGGCGCGGGCGCTCCGGAAGCGGAGGGTGAGCGGCTGGGCCCGGCGCCCGATCCCCTAGACTGAGCTGCCCGATGTGCACGTGCGGCGGCATGCCCGCGTGCCGCCGACAACACCAGTCCCAGCGGACGCCGAGGAGTCATGTCCGGAGCCACAGAAAAGCCGGTCGACGTGCTCGCACCGGAGACCCTGCGCGCGGCGATCAAGGCGGCCGAGGACGCCTTCGCCGGCGCGGCCGACCTGGACGCGCTCGCCGCCGTCAAACCGGCCCATCTCGGGGACCAGTCGCCGGTGCTGCTGGCGCGCCGGGAGATCGCCGCGCTGCCGAAGCAGGAAAAGGCCGACGCGGGCAAGCGCGTCAACGAGGCCCGCCAGGCGGTGCAGTCCGCGTTCGACGCGCGCCGCGCGGCGCTGCAGGCCGAGCGCGACGAGCGCGTGCTTCGCGAGGAGGCCGTCGACGTCACGCTGCCGTGGGACCAGGTCCCGCGCGGCGCCCGGCACCCGATCAGCACGCTGTCCGAGCGCATCGCCGACGTCTTCGTCGCCATGGGCTACGAGGTCGCCGAAGGACCCGAGCTCGAGGCGGAGTGGTTCAACTTCGACGCGCTCAACTTCGGCAAGGACCACCCGGCGCGCCAGCTGCAGGACACGTTCTACGTCGGCGAGGAAGGCTCCGGCCTCGTGCTGCGCACCCACACCTCGCCGGTGCAGGCCCGCAGCCTGCTGCACCGCGACCTGCCGGTGTACGTCGTATGCCCGGGCCGCACCTACCGCACCGACGAACTCGACTCCACGCACACGCCGGTGTTCACCCAGGTCGAAGGCCTCGCCGTCGACAAGGGTCTCACCCTGGCGCACCTTAAGGGCACACTCGACGCCTTCGCCCGCGCGATGTTCGGCGAGAGCTCCAAAACGCGGCTGCGCCCGCACTTCTTCCCGTTCACCGAGCCGTCGGCGGAGGTCGACGTCTGGTTCGAGGAGAAGAAGGGCGGCCCCGGCTGGGTCGAATGGGGCGGCTGCGGCATGGTCAACCCGAACGTGCTGCGCGCCTGCGGCGTCGACCCGGAGGTCTACTCCGGCTTCGCGTTCGGCATGGGCATCGAGCGGACCCTGCAGTTCCGCAACGGCATCCCGGACATGCGCGACATGGTCGAAGGCGACGTCCGGTTCACCCTTCCCTTCGGAACGGAGGCGTAGTGCGAGTCCCGGTGAGCTGGCTGACCGAGCATCTCGAAGTGGATGCCGACGTCACGCCGCAGGACCTGGCCGACGCCTTCGTGCGGATCGGGATCGAGGTAGACGAGCTGAGCGAGCTCGGCCCGGTGACCGGCCCGCTCGTGGTAGGCCGCGTCGCGGAGATCGAGGAGCTGACCGGCTTCAAGAAGCCGGTGCGGTTCTGCCGCGTCGAGGTCGGCGAGGAACCCGACCCGGAGCCCGACGCCGCGGAACTGTCCGAAGAGGACGAAGACGAGGACGACGGCCCGCTCGAAAACGAGGGCCCGCACGGCATCAAGACGCGCGGCATCATCTGCGGCGCGACCAACTTCGCCGAGGGCGACCTGGTCGTGGTCGCGCTGCCGGGGGTGGTCCTGCCGGGCGGTTTCGAGATCTCGGCGCGCAAGACCTACGGCAAGATCAGCGACGGCATGATCTGCTCGGCGCTCGAACTCGGCCTCGGCGACGACCACAGCGGCATCCTCGTGCTCCCGCCGGGCACGGCGAGCCCGGGCGACGACGCCAAGGACCTGCTCGGCCTCGACGACACCGTCATCGAGGTCACGCCGACCCCGGACCGCGGCTACGCGCTGTCGATCCGCGGCCTGGCGCGCGAATTGTCGAACGCGCTCGACGTGCCGTTCGGCGACCCGGCGATGCTCGACAACTTCCCGGAAGCCGAGGGCGAGGCGTGGCCGGTCCGCGTCGAGGACCCCGAGGGCTGCCCGCGGTTCGTGCTCCGCCGCGTCACCGGCCTCGACGCGACCGCGCCGACGCCGTGGCGGATCCGCCGGCGGCTGATGCTGGCCGGCATCCGGTCCATCTCGCTCGCGGTCGACGTCACCAACTACGTGATGCTCGAACTCGGCCACCCGCTGCACGCGTTCGACACCAGCTCCGTCCAGGGCGACCTGGTGGTGCGCCGCGCGAAGGCGGGGGAGAAGCTCACGACGCTCGACGACGTGGAGCGCACCCTCGACGCGGACGACATCGTGATCGCCGACGACAGCGGCGTCATCTCCCTCGCCGGCACCATGGGCGGCGCCAGCACGGAGATCACGCCGGAGAGCACGGACGTGCTGCTCGAGGCGGCGCACTGGAACCCGGCGTCGATCAGCCGCACCGCACGCCGGCACAAGCTGTTCTCCGAGGCGGCGAAACGCTTCGAGCGCTACACCGACCCGGCGTTGTGCGCGGCCGCGGTGGAACTCGCCGCGCGCCTGCTGCGCCAGTACGGCGACGGCGCGATCCGCCCGGGCCGCACCGACGTCGGCGGCGTCGCTCCGCACCCTCCGGTCACCATGCCGATCAACCTGCCCGACCAGGTCGCCGGCGTGCGCTACGAACGCGGCGTCACGGTGCGGCGGCTCGGCCAGATCGGCTGCAAGGTCCAGCTCAGCACGAGCGACCAGGGCGTCGGCCTGGTCACCGCGACCCCGCCGAGCTGGCGCGGCGACCTCGTGCAGCCGGCCGACCTCGTCGAGGAGGTGCTGCGGCTCGAGGGCTACGACAGCATCCCGTCGGTCCTGCCCGCCGCCCCCGCGGGCCGCGGTCTCACCGACGCGCAGCGCCGCCGCCGCGCGGTGTCCGGCGCGCTCGCCGAGGCGGGCTACGTCGAGGTGCGCCCGTTCCCGTTCGTCGGCGACGCGGTGTGGGACGCCTTCGGCCTGCCCGAGGACGACATCCGCCGCACCACGGTGCGCGTGCAGAACCCGCTCGAAGCCGACCACGACCGCATGGCGACCACTCTCCTGCCTGGCCTGCTGGAGACGTTGCAGCGCAACGTTTCCCGCGGCCTGAAGGACGTGTCGCTGTTCCACGTCGGCCAGGTCGTGCTGCCGAAGCCGAACCAGCTCAAGGTCCCGGACCTCGGCGTCGAGCACCGCCCGAGCGACGAGGAACTCGCCGTGCTGGAGGCCGCCGTGCCCGCGCAGCCGGTGCACGTCGCCGTCGTCCTCAGCGGCCAGCGCCCGCGCGCCGGCTGGTGGGGCAAGGGCGGCCAGGCCGGCTGGGCCGACGCCGTGCAGGCCGCGCGCCTGGTGGCCGAGGCGTCCGGCGTGCAGCTCACGGTGCAGGCCGCCGACCTGCTGCCGTGGCATCCGGGCCGCTGCGCCCAGCTGCGCGTCGGCGACTGGCCGGTCGGCCACGCGGGCGAGCTGCACCCGAAGGTCGTCGAGGCCCTCGGCCTGCCGCCGCGGACGGTCGCCATGGAACTCGACCTGGACGCGATCCCGCTGCCCGACTCCCGTCCGGCGCCCAGCATCTCGGCCTACCCGCCGGTGCTGCTGGACGTCGCCCTGGTCGTCGGCACGGACGTCCCGTCCGCCGACCTCGCCGACGTGCTCCGCGAAGGAGCCGGCGAACTGCTCGAGGAGATCACTCTCTTCGACGTCTACACCGGCGAGCAGCTCGGCGAAGGCAAGCGGTCCCTGGCGTACAAGCTCCGCTTCCGCGCCGCGGACCGCACCCTCACCGTCGACGAGGCCACCAAGGCCCGCGACGCGGCGGTTGCCGCCGCCGGCGAACGCTTCGGAGCGACGCTCCGCGCCTGACCCGACGCTGTCCCCGCCCCGCGCTCCGGCCGACCGGCCGGTCAGCCGGGGCGGGGGAGCGCTGGTGTCATGGCATCCCTCCTTTCGTTGTCCTGGTACGTGCTTCAGATCAGCTGAGGTGCTTCATCGCCTCCCGAGTGGACAGCGGGGACAGCCCCGGGTGGGCACGGACGAACGCGCGGACCCACTCCGGCTCGGCACGCGCGTGATCCCGCAGCGCCCAGCCGATCCCCTTGCGCAGAAAGAAATCCCGGTCCTCCAGGTTCGCCTCGATCGCGTCGGCGAGCAGCTTCTGGTCCACCTCGCCCTTCGCGCTCACCTGACAGATCACCGCGGTTCGCCGCCGCCAGCGATCAGCGTCGGTCATCCAGCGCCGCAGGATCGGCGTGACCGCCGCCCGGTGCACGCGCAGGATCGGCCCGACGCGGCGGATCGCGACCTCGTCGACGTAGTCCCACCACGCCCCGGTGACGATCAGCTCGTCGTACATCTCCAGCAGTTCCGGGTCCTGCCACCTTCGATAGGCGCGGTGCCCGGAGAGGTCGATCGCCGCGTACCGCTCCTCGCGGTATTCCGCTTCCCGCCACAACGCGAGCACGGTCTCGGTGTATGTCACTCGATCGGGCAGAACATGCTCGGCGAGGACCGTCTTCATGAGCGTGCCGCGCGGCGGTTTCGGCACGCCGCGAAACGGCATCGCGGACTTCATGTACGCCTGCATTTCCGGTGCTTTGACCGGGTCGGCAAGCTCGGCGAGCCCGGCCCGCACCGCCGTGATCAACGCTGCGCCCGCATCCATTGAGGACCACCTCCGTCGTCTCGGATCCCGACGATCGGGGGACAGCGCGGCTCGTGTCGGGAACCGAGATTCTGCCGCGCAGCCGGTAGCTTCGACGAGCCCTGGTTGCCGTCGGACGCAAAGGACCACTGTGAGGAAAATCGTCACCGCGCTGGCCGCCGCCGCTGTCGCGGCCGGAACACTGGCTGTCGCCCCCGCCGCCACCGCGGTGCAGCCCGAAGGGCCGGGCTACGTGCCGCCGCCGATCAACTGGGGACCGTGCACCGCACCGGGCCTCGCCAAGGCGGGAGCCGAATGCGGATTCCTTGTGGTCCCGATGGATTACGCGCAGCCGTCGGGCCAGACGGTGCAGATCGCCGTCTCCCGGGTGAAGCACAAAACCGCGAAGTACCAAGGCGTGCTGCTGGTGAACCCGGGCGGGCCCGGTGGGTCCGGGCTCGGTCTTTCGGTGCTGGGCCGGAACGTGCCCAAGCACGCCGGCGACAGCTACGACTGGATCGGCTTCGATCCTCGCGGCGTCGGCTCCAGCAAACCGGCTCTCACGTGCGACGGGAACTACTTCGCCCCCGCCCGCCCGGCATACGTGCCGAAGACTCCGCAACTGGAGACGACCTGGCGCGCCCGGACGAAGAGCTACGCCGAGGCATGCGCGAAGAACGGCCCGCTGCTCGAGCACATCAAGACCACGGACGTCGCGCAGGACATGGAAAGCCTCCGCAAGGCGCTGGGCCAGAAGCAGATCAACTACTACGGATTCTCCTACGGCACTTACCTCGGGCAGGTGTACAGCACGCTGTACCCGGACCGCATGCGCCGGATGGTGCTCGACGGGAACGTCGACCCGCGCAAGGTCTGGTACGACGCCAATCTGGACCAGGACGTCGCGTTCGACCGCAACATCAAGATCTACTTCGACTGGCTCGCGAAGTACGACGACGTCTACCACCTCGGCAAGACCGGCTCGGCGGTCGAGCAGCTCTGGTACGCGCAGCAGCGGAAACTCGACCGCGCCCCGGCGGGCGGCGTGATCGGCGGCGACGAGTGGACCGACGTCTTCCTGCAGGCCGGCTACTACGTGTTCGGCTGGGAGGACATGGCCAAGGCGTTCGACGGATGGGTGCACCGGGGCGACTGGCAGACGCTGAAAGCGTTGTACGACAAGTCGAACGCGCCCGGCGACGACAACGGCTACGCGGTGTACAACGCGGTGCAGTGCACCGATGCGCAGTGGCCGCAGGACTGGGACCGCTGGCGTCGCGATGCCTGGGCAGCCCACTCGCGCGCGCCGTTCGAGACCTGGAGCAACACCTGGTACAACGCGACCTGCCTGAACTGGCCCGCGAAGCCGGGCAAGCCGGTGGCCATCGACGGGTCGAAGGCGAGCGGCGCGCTGTTGATCAGCGAGGAACTCGACGCGGCCACGCCGTACTCGGGCAGTCTCGAAGTGCGCAAGCGCTACCCGCGTTCGAGCCTTATCAGCGCGCCCGGCGGGACGACGCACGCCGGATCGCTCTCCGGAGTCTCGTGCGTGGACGACCGGGTCGCGGACTACCTCGCCACTGGCGCTCTCCCGAAGCGCGTGCGAGCCGACCGCTCCGACGTCCAGTGCGCCGCGGTGCCGCAGCCGGTTCCGGCTCCGGTCGCTTCCGGCGCGCAGCAGAAAGCCGACGCCCAGGCGAAGGCCGCGGCGGAGGAGAAGCAGAGTTTGCTTGCCGGGCTGCTGCGGTTGTGAGCTGTTCTTCGTGGTGCCCCGGTCTGGTCCGCCAGGCCGGGGCATTGTTCTTTTCCGCTGGTCCACCGATCCCCCTCGGTCGTTTTACGGGTCGCCAGGGACGCTACGGCGGGGGTCTGACAATTTCGGACCGCAGTCACCCGATCGCGTTAAGTGATCGAAAATTGTCGGGGGTCGCGGATACCTTCGCGGCCATGACGATCATTCAGGAGCACCGGACCGAGGTCCGGTCAGGAGATGTCCAGTACCAGGTCGCCGTCATCACTCGCACCGAGGACGGCGAGCCGGAACGAGTCACCGTCACGGTCGGCGGCGAGCGGCCGGACGGCGAGCCTGTCGTCGAGGGCAGACTCGAACTAGACGTGGCGTCGGTGGCGACTGTCGCGGAGCTGCTCGACACGAGCCTGCGCACTTTCGCGGGCGGCGGCTCGCGGCGAAGATCGCGCGGACGCCCGGCTCAGCAGGGGCGACCGTGGACCGACGAGATGGACGCGGATCTGGAGGCCCGCTGGCTCGCCGGGGATTCGGTGGCCGAGCTGGCCCGCCATTTCGCGCGGACGCCAGGCGGGATCCGGGCGCGCTTGCCCCGGGTCGGCTGCGATCCGGAACATCCGGGAAACCATCTGCCGACCCCGCCGAGTCTCCGCGACGCGGAGGAAGGAGCGGACTGAGGGGTGCCCGCCGGGTTCGCAGGCCGAGGCGGACCCGGCGTGGCGTTGCTCGCGCACGGGACTTCGCGGCTTGGGTGCTGGTCGGAGAGCTGGTCCAGGGCGGTTGGACGCTCGGGATTCCGAGATGACCTGTTGCGGGACGGCGCAGCTTGTGTGTTCGCCGGATGGTGTGCCGGTGGGCGGGTTCGGGGCGGCTGGACGCTCGGGATCCCGGGGCGACCTGTCGTGGGACTTCGCGGCTTGCGGGTTCGCCGGATGGTGTGCCGGAGGGCGGGTTCGGTCGGTCAGCGTCGCGGGCGGTCTTTCGCCGGGTGTTGCGCTTGGCGTGGGCGATCCGGTCGTTGGGCGTCGCGGTGGGTGCGAACGGTCCGCCGCTTGAGCGGTGCGGTTAGCCCGGGTGGCCTGCCGGTGGGCAACGCAGACGCTGGTGGCCGGATGGCCTGTGTGCTGGAGTGAGGTGGCGGACGCGCTGACCAGGTGCCGGCCATTCGGTGCGCGAAGAGTCGTCGTGACCGAAGGACCGCGCAGCCGCCGCGTGCGGCTGGAGAGGACTGGCGAGTCCGACAGGGCGGGCAACTGGGCGGGTGCCCTGTGCGGTTGAAGAGCCCGGGTGGCCGAGCAACCGTGCGGCCCCCGCGTGCGGCTCGCGAGTCTGCGTGGCTGAGACACCGCGCGGTCGCTCGTGCGGCTGGACGGTCCGAGCGGCGAGCGCTCACGCGCCCGTCCGTGCCGTCGAAAAGGGTCGCGTGGCAAGGCAGCTATACAGCCCGCCGACCCGCGCGGTGGGAAGGCCTGCTTGCCCGAGTGGCTCGGAGGTGGGATCGCGGGATCAGGGAGTCACCGCGTCTCGCCGGTTGCTTAGCGTCCGCTGACGACCAGTGCCGACACGCCAGCGATCGGGCTGGTCCGGCGTGCCTCGGCGACGGAAACCACGTGCGGAATACAGGGAAATCCGCGGAAGTCCTGGGGAGGGGACGGACAGGGTGAGCAAACCCTCTTTGTTTGAGCTTGCACGCTCGTGCATAATCATGCGTATGACGGTGAAGATCGCGGTAGCCGGTGCCAGCGGGTACGCGGGCGGCGAACTGCTGCGCCTGCTGCTGACCCATCCCGAGGTCGAGATCGGCGCTCTCACGGCGGCGAGCAGTGCCGGGGCGACGCTGGGCACCCACCAGCCACACCTGGTTCCGCTTGCCGGGCGGGTGCTGCTCGAAACGAACGCGGAGACGCTCGCGGGCCATGACGTCGTGTTCCTGGCTCTGCCGCACGGCCACTCGGCCGAGATCGCGGCTCAGCTCGGGCCGGACGTGCTCGTGGTCGACCTCGGGGCCGACCACCGCCTCGCGGACGCGGCGGACTGGCGACGATGGTATTCCGGCGAGCACGCGGGGCAGTGGCCGTACGGAATGCCCGAGCTGCCCGGGGCGCGCGAGAAGCTCGTGGGGGCCAAGAGGATCGCGGTTCCCGGCTGCTTCCCGACCGGCGGGTCGCTGGCGTTGGCGCCGGCGTTGGCGGCGGGGCTGATCGAACCCGCGGTCACCGTGGTGTCGGTGACGGGGACGTCAGGCGCGGGCAAGAGCCTTCGGCCGAATCTGCTCGGGTCCGAGGTCATGGGCAACGCGAGTGCGTACGGCGTCGCTGGGGCGCACCGGCACACGCCGGAGTTCGTGCAGAACCTGTCCGCGGCGGCGGGCAAACCGGTCACGGTTTCGTTCACGCCTGTGCTCGCGCCGATGCCGCGCGGCATTCTCACGACTGCGAGTGCGCAGCTCGCGGGCGAAGTCGACGAAGCCGCGGCACGCGCCGTCTACGAGAAGGCTTATGGCGCTGAGCCGTTCGTCCAGGTGCTGCCCGAAGGGACCTGGCCGACGACTGCCGCCACGGTCGGTTCGAACAACGTGCAGCTCCAGCTCGGGATCGACGCCGACGCGGGCCGGCTGGTCGTCGTCACGTCGATCGACAACCTCACCAAGGGCACCGCGGGCGGTGCCGTCCAATCGATGAACCTGGCGCTCGGTTTCCCCGAGGCCACCGGACTTTCCACCGTGGGAGTGGCACCGTGACCGTCACCGGACCGAAGGGATTCCGCGCCGCTGGCGTGGCCGCCGGGATCAAAGCCTCCGGCGCGCTCGACCTCACGCTGGTCGTCAACGACGGCCCGCTCGACGTCGCGGCGGGCGTGTTCACCCGGAACGTGATCAAGGCCGCGCCCGTGCTGTGGTCGCAGGAAGTGCTGAAGCAGCAGAAGCTGAAGGCCGTCGTGCTCAACTCCGGCGGGGCGAACGCGGCCACCGGGCCGGGCGGGTTCCAGGACACGCACGCCACGGCGGAGAAGGTCGCCGAAGTGCTGGGCACCGGGGCGATCGAGGTCGCGGTGTGTTCCACCGGGCTGATCGGCGAGCGGTTGCCCATGCCCGCGGTTCTGTCCGGTGTGGACAGTGCGGTCAAGGCGCTGGACGCCGGTCCGGAAGCGGCGCTCAACGCGGCCACCGCGGTCATGACCACTGACACCAAGCCGAAGCAGGCGTTCGCCCAGCACGAATCCGGATGGAGCGTCGGCGGATTCGCCAAGGGCGCGGGAATGCTCGCGCCGAATCTGGCGACCATGCTGTCCGTGCTGACCACTGATGCCGTGGTGGACAAGGAAACTCTCGACCGTGCGCTGCGCGCCGCTACCCACGTCACGTTCGATCGGCTCGACGTGGACGGCGGCACCTCGACCAACGACACGGTGCTCGTGCTCGCCTCGGGCGCGAGCGGCGTGGAGCCGACCGAAGCCGAGTTGACCGAGCTGCTCACCAAGGTCAGCCATGACCTGGTGCTGCAGCTGCGGGCCGATTCCGAAGGTGCCACCAAGGACGTCGACGTCACGGTGAAGGGCGCTGCGTCCGAGGCCGACGCGATTGTGGTGGCCCGGACCATCGCCGAGGACAACCTCGTCAAAACAGCGTTGTTCGGGTCCGATCCCAACTGGGGCCGGATCGCGATGGCGCTCGGCCGCGCACCGGCGCGGATCGACCCGGAGACGGTGTCGATCGCCATCAACGGCGTCACGTTGTTCGCGCGCGGCACGACGGCTGAAGACCGGTCGGCAGCCGACCTGTCCGGGCGCGCCATCGACATCGTCGTGGATCTCGGCGTCGGTTCCGGCGAAGCCACGATCTACACCACCGATCTCTCGCACGCCTACGTCGAAGAGAACAGCGCGTATTCGTCATGACCGACACCGAAAGGCGGCTCGTCTCCGCCGACGAACGGCTCGCCAGCGCGGCCGAGAAGGCCGGGGTGCTGATCGAAGCGCTGCCGTGGCTGCAGCGTTTCCACGGCGCGACTGTCGTGGTCAAGTACGGCGGCAACGCGATGATCGACGACCAGCTGAAGGCCGCGTTCGCCGAGGACATGGTGTTCCTGCGGCTGGCCGGCCTGCACCCGGTCGTCGTGCACGGCGGCGGCCCGCAGATCAGCGCGATGCTGTCCCGGCTCGGCGTGCCGGGGGAGTTCAAGGGCGGGCTGCGCGTCACGACGCCGGAGACCATGGACATCGTGCGGATGGTGCTGGTCGGGCAGGTCAGCCGCGAGCTGGTCGG
Organism: Amycolatopsis orientalis DSM 43388; assembly: GCF_000411975.1. Lineage (GTDB taxonomy): Bacteria > Actinomycetota > Actinomycetes > Mycobacteriales > Pseudonocardiaceae > Amycolatopsis > Amycolatopsis orientalis_D. The sequence continues at coordinate 8,040 of NZ_ASXG01000193.1, read as the reverse complement.
CCTGATCAACGCGCACGGCCCGTACGCGGTCGGCATTTCCGGCGAGGACGCGCGGCTGTTCACCGCCGAGCGCAAACAGGCCACTGTGGACGGTGAGCAGGTGGACATCGGCCTCGTGGGCGAGGTCGCCGAGGTGAACCCGGACGCGGTGCTCGACATCGTGAACGCCGGGCGCATCCCAGTCGTGTCCACGGTGGCCCCCGACGTCGACGGCGTGGTGCACAACGTCAACGCCGACACGGCCGCGGGCGCGCTCGCCGCCGCACTCGGCGCGGAGAAGCTCGTGGTGCTCACCGACGTCGAAGGCCTTTACGCCAACTGGCCCGACCGGTCGTCGCTGATCGACCGGATTCCCGTCGACCGTCTCGAACGCATGCTGCCTGACCTCGCCAGCGGCATGATCCCGAAGATGGAAGCGTGCGTGCGCGCGGTGCGCGGCGGCGTGCGCGGCGCCCACGTCATCGACGGCAGGCTCGCCCATTCGGTGCTGCTCGAGGTTTTCACCTCGCGCGGCATCGGGACCATGGTGCTGCCCGAGGCAGCGCCCTCCGGAACGGAGCACGCGTGACTACCCTCAAGTCCAATGCGGACGGTCAGCAGCACTGGCAGTCGGCCGTCATGGACAACTACGGAACCCCCGGCCTGACCTTGGTGCGCGGCGAAGGCGCGCGAGTGTGGGACGCGGACGGCACCGAGTACGTCGACCTGGTCGGCGGCATCGCAGTGAACGCGCTCGGCCACGCCCACCCCGAGGTGGTCCGTGCGGTGACCGAGCAGATCTCGACGCTGGGACACACGTCGAACCTGTACGTGAACCCGGTCGCGGTCGAACTCGCCGAAACCCTTCTCGACGTCGCGGGCCTGACCGGGCAAGCCAAAGTCCTCTTCGTCAACTCCGGCGCGGAGGCCAACGAGGCCGCGCTGAAGATCACCCGGCTCACCGGGCGCAACAAGGTCGTCGCGGCGGAGGGCGCGTTCCACGGACGCACGATGGGCGCGCTGTCGCTCACCGGGCAGCCGTCGAAGCGCGAGGCGTTCGAGCCGCTGGTCCCGGGCGTCACGCATGTTCCCTACGGCGACGTGGAAGCGTTGCGGGCCGCCGTGGACGGCGAGACCGCTGCGGTCTTCCTGGAGCCGGTGCTCGGCGAGGCCGGCGTGATTCCGGCTCCGGACGGTTACCTGCAGGCCGCCCGCGAGATCACGAAGGCCGTCGGGGCGCTGCTCGTGCTCGACGAGGTGCAGACCGGGATCGGCCGGCTCGGCACCTGGTTCGGCTTCCAGCAGGCCGGGGTCGTGCCCGACGTGATCACTCTCGCGAAGGGCCTCGGCGGCGGGCTTCCGCTCGGTGCGGTGATCGGTGTCGGCGCGGCGGGAGACCTGCTCAAGCCCGGCCAGCACGGCACGACGTTCGGCGGCAACCCGGTGTGCTGCGCGGCCGGGCTGGCGGTGCTGCGCACGATCGCCCGGGACGATCTGCTCGGCCACGTATCCGCGCTCGGCAAGGACATCGCCGCCGGGGTCGAGGCGCTCGGCCACCCGCTCGTCTCCGGCGTCCGCGGCGCGGGGCTGCTGCTCGGCATCGGACTGCGGGAACCGGTTTCCGTGGCCGTCGCGAAGGCCGCGCAGGACGCGGGCTACCTCGTCAACCCGGTCGCCCCGGACACCGTCCGGCTCGCCCCGCCGCTCGTGCTCGACGAGCAGCAGGCGCGCGGCTTCCTCTCCGCCCTCCCGGGCGCGCTCGACTCCACCACCACGAAGGAATCCGACTGATGCCCCGCCACTTCCTCCGCGACGACGATGTCACCCCTGCCGAGCAGGCCGCCCTGCTCGACCTGGCCGACCAGCTGAAAGCCGACCCGCTCGGCACCAAGGCGCTGGCCGGGCACACTGTGGCCGCGATCTTCGAGAAGAACTCCACGCGCACCCGGTTCTCGTTCGAGGTCGGCATCAGCCAGCTCGGCGGGCATCCGGTGATCGTCGACGGCCGTTCGATGCAGCTCGGCCGCGAGGAGACCATCGAGGACACCTCGCGCGTGCTGTCCCGCTACGTCGACGCCGTCGTGTGGCGCACCTTCGCGCAGAAACGCATCGATTCGATGGCGTCGGTGGCGTCGATCCCGATCATCAACGCGCTCACCGACGAGTTCCACCCGTGCCAGGTGCTCACGGACCTGATGACCATCCGCGAGCGCAAGGGCAAGCTCGCCGGGCTCACGCTGACCTACCTCGGCGACGGCGCCAACAACATGGCGCATTCGCTGCTGCTCGGCGGCACCACAGCCGGCATGAACGTGCGCGTCGTGTCGCCGGAAGGTTTCCAGCCCGACCAGCAGGTGATGCTCGATGCCAAGAAGCGCGGCGCGGAAACCGGCGGCAGCGCGACCGTCTACACCGACGCGCACGAGGCCGTCGAGGGTTCGGACGTGCTGGTCACCGACACCTGGACGTCGATGGGGCAGGAGAACGACGGTCTCGACCGGGTCGGCCCGTTCCGCGCCCTGCAGATCAACGCCGACCTGCTGAAGCGCGCTGCCGACGAGGCGATCGTGCTGCATTGCCTGCCCGCGCACCGCGGCTGGGAGATCACCGACGAGGTGCTCGACGGCCCGGCCAGCGCGGTCTGGGACGAGGCCGAGAACCGGCTGCACGCGCAGAAGGCGCTGCTGGTCTGGCTGTTCGGGCAGAACGGCCGATGACCAGCAGCCGGGTCGGGCGCCAGGCGCGGATCACCGAACTGGTGTCCACGATGGCCATCCGCAGCCAGACGGAACTGGCGCGGTTGCTGGCCGCCGAGGGAATCGAGGTCACGCAGGCGACGCTGTCGCGCGACCTCGACGAACTCGGCGCGGTCAAGCTGCGCGGAGCCGACTCGGGCGCGCCGGTCTATGTCATCCCCGAGGACGGCAGCCCGGTGCGCGGCGTGCAGGGCGGCACCTCGCGGTTGTCCCGGCTGCTCGCCGAACTGCTGGTGTCGGCGGATTCTTCGGGCAACCTCACCGTGTTGCGCACGCCGCCGGGCGCCGCGCAGTTCCTCGCGAGCGCGATCGACCGGGCGGCGCTGGAAGAGGTCGTCGGGTCCATCGCGGGCGACGACACGGTGGCGGTCATCGCCCGCGAGCCGCTCACCGGTCGGGACCTCGCCGAACGGTTCACCGCGCTCGCGCAAGGTTCGGCGGAAGGGGACGAGCCGTGACCCGGCGGGTCGTGCTCGCCTACCCGGGCGGGCACGGCTCCTCAGCGGTGCTGAATCTGCTTGCCGGACAAGGCGAAGTGATCGCGGTAGCGGCGGACTTCGGTGCCGGCGACGTGGATTTGTGCGCACTCCGGCGGCAGGCGACGGCCGACGGAGCCGCGGAGATCGTCGTCGTGGACGTCCGCGAGGAATTCGCTAACGGCTACTGTTTGCCTGCCCTGCAAGCGAATGCGCTGATCCTGGACCGGCATCCGCTGGTCGAGGCGCTGGCGCGGCCGTTGCTGGCGAGCCAGCTTGTCGCGACCGCGAAAGACCGGAACGCGTCCGCCGTCGCGCATAGCGGCGGAGACGCGTTGTCCAGCATGATCGCGACCCTCGCGCCAGACCTGGAAATCGTCGAACTCTCTGTGCAGGGCGAGCAGGAGCTGTCGACGAGCCGCACGTTGTGGGGCCGAGCCGCGACCTCCGGCTACCGCTGCACCGAGGACGCCGTGGTGAACCTCGGCATGCCGGACGAGGTCGTCGTCACCTTCGAACAGGGCGTGCCGGTCGCGGTCGACGGCGAGACGGTCAGCGTGGCCGAGGCGGTGCAGCGGCTCGGCCACCGGGCCGGCGTGCACGGAGTCGGCCGGTTCGAGCTGGCCGGCAGCCACGACGCACCGGGCGCGGCGGTGCTGGTCGCCGCGCATCAAGAGCTGGAATCGGTCACCCTGGACCGGGATCTGGCGAGGTTCAAGCGCGGCGTCGACCGCCGGTGGGCCGAGCTGGTCCACGACGGACTCTGGTTCTCGCCGCTGCGCGAGCCGCTGGACGCGTTCGTGCGGCGCGCGCAGGAGAGCGTGTCCGGCGAGGTGCGGCTGGTGCTGCACGCGGGCAGCGCGACCGTCGCCGGCCTCCCCGGGAGGCGGCTTCGCCCGGTCGGACGGCGGTACCGGCCGGCGACCGGGCAGACTCCGCTGGGGAGCACCCAGCATCCGAGCACCCAGGCGTCCTGAGACGCCGGACGAGAGAGGCAGAACGTGAGCGGGAAAGACCAGCCGGTGCAGCTGTGGGGCGGCCGGTTCGCCAGCGGGCCGGCCGAGGCGATGGCGGCGCTGAGCGCCTCGACCCACTTCGACTGGCGCCTGGCGCCCTACGACATCGCCGGATCGCGCGCGCACGCCCGCGTGCTCACCAAGGCGGGCCTGCTCACCGAAGCGGAACTGGCCGGGATGCTCGACGCGCTCGACACGCTGGCGCGGGACGTCGAGTCCGGCGCCTTCACCCCGACGATCGCGGACGAGGACGTGCACACCGCGCTCGAACGCGGTCTGCTCGAACGCGCCGGCGCCGAACTGGGCGGCAAGCTGCGCGCCGGCCGTTCCCGCAACGACCAGGTCGCGACGCTGTTCCGGATGTGGCTGCGCGACGCCGCGCGCCGGGTGGTCGCGGGCACGCTCGACGTGATCGACGCGCTGGTGTCGCAGGCGTCCCGGCATCCGGACGCGATCCTGCCCGGCCGCACCCACCTGCAGCACGCGCAGCCGGTTCTGCTGGCGCACCACCTGATGGCCCACGGCCAGTCGCTGCTGCGCGACGTCTCCCGTCTGCGCGACTGGGACGCCCGCACCGCGGAGTCGCCGTACGGCTCGGGTGCGCTCGCCGGTTCGTCGCTCGGCCTCGACCCGGAAGCCGTGGCCGCCGAACTGGGCTTCGACACCAGCGTGGAGAACTCGATCGACGGCACCGCCTCGCGCGATTTCGTCGCCGAGTTCGCTTTCGCCGTCGCGATGCTCGCGGTCAATCTGTCGCGGATCGCCGAAGAGGTGATCATCTGGAACACCGCCGAATTCGGCTACGTCACGCTGGACGACGCGTGGGCCACCGGCAGCTCGATCATGCCGCAGAAGAAGAACCCGGACGTCGCGGAGCTGACCCGCGGCAAGGCCGGCCGGCTGATCGGCAACCTCACTGGCCTGCTCGCCACGCTCAAGGCCCAGCCGCTCGCGTACAACCGCGACCTGCAGGAGGACAAGGAACCGGTCTTCGACTCGGTCGAACAGCTGGAACTGCTCTTCCCGGCGATCGCGGGGATGCTCGGCACGCTCACCTTCCACACCGATCGGCTCGCCGAACTGGCCCCCGCCGGGTTCACGCTGGCCACCGACATCGCCGAATGGCTGGTGCGCCAGGGCGTGCCGTTCCGCGTCGCGCACGAGGCGGCGGGGGAGAGCGTGCGGGTCGCCGAGGCACGCGGGGTCGGGCTCGACGAGCTGACCGACGAGGAGTTCCAGGCCATCAACCCGGCGCTCACGCCCGCGGTGCGCGAAGTGCTGACTGTCGAGGGCTCGGTGCGTTCGCGCGACGCGCGCGGCGGCACCGCGCCGGACCGGGTCGCAGAGCAGCGGGAGCGACTGGTCGAGCGGGTCGCGGCGCATCGGCAGTGGCTGAAGTGATCTGTCGTCGGGCCGCTGGTTAGGCTGGCGGCTTGACGAGGGGAGTGCGTGTGGACCGGTTGTTCCGGCGCGAAGAACTGGCACTGGACCCGGTCGACTTGGCTCGGCTGCTGCTCGGTGCCGTCCTCGAGGCCGACGCGCCCGAAGGCCGGGTCGGGGTGCGGCTCGTCGAGGTCGAGGCCTATCGCGGGCTCGACGATCCCGCTTCGCATTGCTACCGCGGGAAAACGCCGCGCAACGCGGTGATGTGGGGTCCGGCCGGGCACCTCTACGTGTATTTCGTCTACGGCATGCACTTCTGCGCGAACGTCGTCGGCACCGAGGACGGCCAGCCGGGCGCGGTGCTGCTGCGCGCCGGCGAGGTCGTCGAGGGCGCGGACGTCGTGCGGAAGCGGCGGCCGAACGCGCGCGGCAACGGCGAACTCGCCAAGGGCCCGGCCATCCTCACCTCGGTGCTGGGCCTCGCCCGCGAGCAGAACGGCCTCGACCTCACCGACCCCGAATCGCCGGTGCGGCTGCTCGTCGGCGAGCGCGTGCCCGCGGACAACGTGCGCACCGGCCCGCGCGTCGGCGTCGCGATGGCGATGGACACGCCGTGGCGGTTCTGGATCGACGGCTCACCAGCCGTCTCGACCTACCGCCGCGGCGGGAAGCGCCGGCAGGTGCGACCCGCGGGATAGTCGTTTGACCTGGTGGGGGATCATCTACAGGTGTGAGTGAGCACATCCTTGACGAGTTGTCCTGGCGCGGCCTGATCGCGCAATCCACCGACATCGACGCCCTGCGCCGAGAACTCGACCACGGCCCGCTCACGCTCTATTGCGGCTTCGACCCGACCGCGCCCAGCCTGCACGCCGGCAACCTCGTCCCGCTGCTGATGCTCAAGCGGTTCCAGCGCGCCGGGCACCGGCCGATCGTGCTGGCCGGCGGCGCCACCGGGATGATCGGCGACCCCCGCGACAACGGGGAGCGCACGCTGAACACCCTGGACGTCGTCGCGGATTGGGCCGGGCGAATCCGCGGGCAGCTGGAGCGGTTCGTGGACTTCGACGATTCGCCGACCGGCGCGCTCGTCGTGAACAACCTCGACTGGACCGGGAAGCAGAACACGCTCGAGTTCCTGCGGGACGTCGGGAAGCACTTCTCGGTGAACGTGATGCTGAACCGCGAGACGGTCAAGCGCCGGCTCGAGGGCGACGGCATGTCCTACACCGAGTTCAGCTACCTGCTGCTGCAGTCGCAGGACTACCTGGAGCTGTACCGCAAGCACGGCTGCAAGCTGCAGGTCGGCGGCTCGGACCAGTGGGGCAACCTCGTCGGCGGCGTCGACCTGATCCGCCGGGTCGAGGGCGGGACGGCGCACGCGCTGACCGCGCCGCTGGTCACCGACGCCGAGGGCCGCAAGTTCGGCAAGTCCACCGGCGGCGGCAACGTGTGGCTCGACCCGGAGCTGACCTCGCCGTATGCCTGGTACCAGTACTTCGTGAACGTCGGCGACGCTGACGTGGTCCGCTACCTGCGCCTGTTCACCTTCCTCGACAGGGAGGAGATCGACGCGCTGGCGAAGGACACCGAGGAGCGTCCGCACCTGCGCGCCGCGCAGAAGCGGCTGGCCGAGGAGTTCACGAACCTGGTGCACGGCGAGGAGCAGACGCGCCAGGTCATCGCGGCGAGCCAGGCCCTGTTCGGCCGCGGCGAGCTGACCGACCTGGACGGCCCGACGCTCGACGCGGCGATGGCCGAGGTCCCGAACGGCAAGGTTGAGCCCGCCGGCGACGCGACGATCGTCGACCTGCTGCTCGCCGGGGGACTGGTGGACAGCAAGGGCGCGGCGCGGCGGACCGTCAAGGAGGGCGGCGCGTACGTGAACAACGTGAAGATCGCCGACGAGGAGTGGAAGCCCGCGGCTTCCGACGCGCTCCACGGCCGCTGGCTCGTGGTCCGCAAGGGCAAGCGCACGGTGGCCGGCGTCCGCGTCGGGGGCTGATCTCCGCCCAGGCCCGAAACAGGGGCTCTGACCTGCGGGAACGCAGTTAAGGGACCCCCCTGTTTCGGGCCCTGGGAGGGCGTGTAAAGTTCTTCAAGTCGCCAGGGAGATCGGGCGGCCGCCGGGACACGAACCAAGCTCTCGCCTCTAGGGTGATTGAGTGGGTGTCCCACCAAAAACTGCTAGGAATGACCGCTTCGGTCAGGCTCGCCCTTGCGGGGGTCGGGTGTGTCGCGGGGTGTGTTGCTTGAGAACTCAACAGTGTGCTAGTGAACTAAGCCAGTAGAGCTTATTTGAAACCCCCTCGTCGGGGTTTCCTTTGAGAATGATTGATTGAGAGTAGTCTCGATCGAACTTGAAGACATTGTTGGAGAGTTTGATCCTGGCTCAGGACGAACGCTGGCGGCGTGCTTAACACATGCAAG
>NZ_ASXG01000192.1 GCF_000411975.1 Amycolatopsis orientalis DSM 43388 | reverse complement strand
GGCGGGTTCAGGAGGCCGAAGCCCAGGCCGAACCCGCCGTACGCGACCGCGAGCAGCCACAGCGGCGTGGTGGCGGACGCCGTGGTCAGCAAGAGGGCGACGCCGGTCATTGAGATCCCGGCGGACAGCAGCGGAATCCGCGCGCCGCGAGTGGCGACCAGGCGGCCGGACAGCGGCGCGGCGATCGTCACGGCCGCGGCGGTCGGCAGCAGCATCAGCCCGGACTGCAGTGCCGACAGTCCGCGCACGTCCTGCAGGTAGAGCGGCGACAGGAACAGGAAGGTGCCGAACGCGGCGAGCCCGCAGACCGCGCTGATGGTGGCCGACGAGAACGGCGCGCTCCGGAAGAACCGCAGCTCGACCAGCGGTTCCCGGCGACGCAGTTCCCAGCGGATCAGCGCGCACAGCGAGGCCGAGCCGAGCGCGGCGAGGCTGACGATCACCGGCGAGCCCCAGCCGAGCCGCTGGCCTTCGATCGCGGCGGTCACCACCGAGCCGAGCAGTACCACCACCAGCGCCTGCCCCACCGGATCCGGTCGGCGCGGATGCGGGGCGCGCGACTCCGGCACGTAGCGCGCGGTCAGCGCGAGCGCGGCGACGACCACCGGGACGTTGACCCAGAAAATCGCCCGCCAGCCGATGCTTTCGGTGAGCACGCCGCCCAGCACCGGGCCGACGCCCAGTGAGATCCCGACGATCGATCCCCACACCCCGATCGCCCGCGCGCGTTCGCCCGGGTCGGCGAAGACGTTCGTGATGATCGACATCGCGACCGGGTTCAGCATCGCGCCGCCGAGGGCCTGCCCGATCCGCGCGGCGACCAGCCAGCCGATCGACGGGGCCACGCTGCACAGCAGCGAGCCGAGTCCGAAAAGGACCAACCCGGCCAGGAAGGTTCGCTTGCGCCCCAAGCGATCCCCGGTGGCCCCGGCGAGCATCAGGAAGCAGGCGAGCACGAGGGTGTACGAGTCGATCGTCCACTGCAGACCGTTGATCGACGCGTCGAGATCGGTGCGGATGACCGGGAGCGCGACGTTGACGATGGTGTTGTCCATCGCGACCACGAGGATGCTGGAGCAGAGGATCGCGAGAATGCCGAAACGGCCTCGTGCGGTGTCGGCGCCCATTCAGTGCTCCCAGTGCTCCCAGTGCTCCGGGATCTTTTCGCCCGCGCTCCAGACTTCCGCGGCATAACCGTCCGGGCGGACGAGGACGGCGGCCAAGCCGTGCCAGTCCCGGGTTGACCGCACGACGTCCGCCCGGCTGGGGACAGCGGTGGTGCCGAAGGCGACAAGCGTGAACCGGTCGTGCCGCAGGGCGCGGTGGAGGGTGCGGCCGTCGGCGAGCGGGAGGTTGGGCACGCGACGGCCGGCGAGACCGCCGTCCTCGGCGTAGGAAACGTCCAGTCCGGAGAGCCAGCCACGCAGTTCGTCCGCGGTGTCGCCGTTGCGGCCGATGAGGTGGGACATCAAGTCCCGCAACGCTTTTCCGCCCGGAGTGAAGGTGACCATGAGCGCGGATTGGGCGAGGGTGTTCGCCGCGAGCCGGGCCGCGATGGGGCGGCGTTCGGCGTCGTAGGACCGCGGGCCGTCGATGATCCGCCGCGGCGCGCGGCCCCGCACCTCCGCGGCGAGTTTCCACGCGAGGTTCGCCGCGTCCTGCACCCCGACGTTGAGCCCCTGCCCGCCCGCCGGAAGGTGGACGTGCGCGGCGTCTCCGGCGAGGAAGACCCGGCCGGCGCGGTAGCGCTCGACGTGCCGGGTGGTGTCGCCGGTCCGGGAGGACCACAGCACCTCGGCGAGGCCGAGATCGTCGTCGGCGAGCCGTTTGAGCGTGGCGCGGATTTCGGCCTCGTCGGGGATCTGGGCCTGGCGGCGCGCGGCTTCCTCCGGCGTGAGACCGGTGTCGCCGGGTTCGTGGCCGAAGATGCGGAAAATGCCGCCGGGCAACGGAATCGCGCTGTACGAACCGCGTTCGGAGTCCCAGTGGTGCGGATGCGCCGGCGGCCGTTCCAGCCGGACGTCGGCGAGGAACCCCACGGTGGACGCCGGAGTGCCCGGGAAGGCGAGGCCGAGCGCGTGCCGGGTCGCGCTGTGCGCGCCGTCCGCGCCGACGACGTAACCGGCCCGTCGGGTGTCGCCGGTTTCCGACACGATGGTGACGCCTTGCTCGTCCTGTGCCAGGTCGGCGAGTTTCCACCCGGTCTCGATCCCGACGCCTTGCTCGGCCAGATGCGCGGCGAGCAGCCGCTCGGTTTCCGGCTGCGGCAGCACGAGCACGAACGGGAACGACGTGTCGAGCCCGGTGTAGTCCAACCGGTTCGGCAGGGCCGCGAAATGCGCGGCAGGCACGCGGTTGCCGGCCGCGACCAGGCGCGCGGCCAGCGAACCCCGTTCGCCCGGGAGCGAGTCGAGGAGTTCGAGGGTGCGCGGGTGGATCGTCGTCGCCCGCGATTGCCCGGCGCGGTCCGGGTTCGCCTCGAAGAGCCGGACCGCGACTCCGGCCTGGTGCAGGAACGCGGCCGCCGCCATCCCGACCGGTCCGGCGCCGATCACCGCGACCTCGATGTCCATCTTTCCCCCTTGACGCGCCTCGCGAACTGTCTTGACGTCAAGGTATTCTCTCACTGTCTTGATGTCGAGAGAAAGGGCTGTGCCGGTGACCACTCCGCCCCGGGACGCGGTCGACGACCTGGTGGACGCCGTCCGGCGCGGGGGCGGCGACGAGAGCGTGCTGGGCGCGAAGTCGCTGTCCTATCGGCTGCGGCGGGTCGCGCACCAGCTGGAACTGGCCATGCGCCGCGAACTGTCGGCGCACGGGATCGAGCTGTGGGAGCTGGAAATGCTCGCCGCGCTCAAGCGCGCGCCCGAGCATCGGCTGACGCCCGGGCAGGTGATGGCCGCGGTCGAGCTGACTTCGGGGTCGGTCACGCACCGGATCACCCGGCTGGAGGCCCGCGGCTGGGTCCGCCGCGACCAGGACCCGGGCGACCGGCGTTCGGTGCTCGTCACCCTCACCGAGGAGGGCAAACGGCAGGCGCTCGCGTCGTTCGCGCTGAAGACGGAGATCGAACGCGAACTCGCGAAAGCTCTCGACCCGGAAACGATCGACCTGGTGAACGACGCGCTGCGGCGGGTCTCGCACCACCTCAAGCGAAAGGACGAGCAATGAAACGCGAAACGCTGGGTGCGGCGGCCGTCGTCGCGGGCTTGGCGGCCGCGGCGCCGTCGGTGTGGCAGACCGTCACGCACATCACCGATCCGAGCTACCGCGCCCCGGAGGTGCGGCACGGCGAAGGTCACGTGCAGTACCACATGGCCCGCGAAGCCCTGGTCACCGCGGGCGCTTTCGGCGCGGTAGGCACCGGTCTGGCGGCCGGACGGGACCGCTCGCCCGCGCTGTGGCGTGCAATGGCTTGTGCCGCAGGCGGTTTCGTGGCGGCGATGTGGTCCGGCGGCCCGACGACCGGGGTGTGGGCGCCGAATCGAAAGGCGCTGGCGATTCACGTGGCCTCGACGAGTGCGTTGTCGATGGGGGTCGCGTTGCTGCGGCCCAGGCGGAGTTAGAGGAAGGCGCCGTGGCGCAGGGCTGATCAGGTCAGCCGACCTCAGCCGAAACCAGCAAGAAGTTCGGCATGCGCACGTAACTTTCGATCCCGTCCGCCACCTCCGGATCCAGGCCCGGCTCGACCATCTCGCGCAGCCGGCACCCGAGCGCGGCCATTTCGTTGAGGTAAGCGGAAATCGGCCGGTGGAAGTCGGACGCGTCGCGGCCGACGATCTCGTATTCCGCCAGGTACTCCTTCCGGCGGTACTCGCCGTACCGCTGCCAAGTGCCGAACAGCTCCTCGAACGCCGGATGCACGATGGCGAACACGAACAACCCGCCTGGGCGCACGGCTTCGACGCAGGCGCGCATCGCGGGCTTCCAATCGGGAATCGCCATCAGCACCATGCTGCACACGACCGCGTCGAACGGTTCCAGTTCGGGCAGGCGGGTGAGATCGGCCCGCAGGTAGGAAATACCGTCGCCGGATTTCTCCCGGGCGAACGAAATCAGGCTTTCGGCCGGTTCGACCCCGGTCACCTCGGCCCCGCGAGCGGCGAGCATCCGGCTGAAATATCCGTTGCCGCAGCCCGCGTCCAGCACGCGGCGGCCGTGCACGTCGCCGAGAAGCCGCAGGAGGACCGGGTTGACCAGATGCTGTTTGGCGAAGTCCCCGCTCTCGGCGGTCGCTTCCATCGATTCCCGGGTGCTGCCGACGTTCCACTGCTGGATCGCGGCCTCGTTCGTCCACGTCACCGGATCGAGCCTAGGGCGGCTGTCACGTGCTTTTCGGAAGCTCCTGGCGGATTGACGCGCGGACGGACCCGGGTGTAGGCATGTAAGCACCTGCTTACAAAGGGATCCGGGGAGTCGTTGGCATGACCACCACGCACACCGAACCGCTCGCCTACCCGTTCAACGAGGAGGCGGGCCTCGCGCTCAACGAGGCCTACGCCGCCGCTCGCGAGAACGCCGGGATGATCCGCGTCCAGATGCCGCACGGCGAGGCCGCCTGGCTCGCCACCCGCTACGCCGACGCCCGTCTCGTGCTCGGGGACCTGCGGTTTTCCCGCGCGCTGGCGCAGGAAAGCGACGAACCGCGGATGTCGGCGTACCGGCGTCCGGGCGGCATTCTCTCGATGGACCCGCCGGACCACACCCGGCTGCGCACCCTCGTCGCGAAGGCGTTCACCGCGCGGCGGGTCGAGGGACTGCGCCCGCGGGTCGCGCGGCTGGCGAACGAGCTGATCGACCAGATGCGGGAGCACGGGCAGCCGGCCGACCTGGTCGATCTGTACGCGCTGCCGATCCCGGTCGCGGTGATCTGCGAACTGCTCGGCGTCCCGGTGGGCGACCGGCCGCAGTTCCGAGAGTGGAGCGACGCGGCGTTGTCGACCACCCGGCTCACGCCGGAGGAATCGGAGCGCAGCCGCGAGGAATTGCGGGCGTACATGGCCGGCTTGATCGCGGAGCACCGGGCGCAGCCGCGGGACGATTTGATGACCGCGCTCATCGAGGCTCGCGACGTGCGGGACCGGCTCACCGAATTGGAGCTGGTGGACCTGTGCGTCGGGATTTTGGTCGCCGGCCACGAAACCACCGCCAGCCAGATCCCCAACTTCGTGTATGCGCTGCTCGACCAGCACGAGCACTGGGAGCGGCTGTGTGCGGACCCGTCGCTCATCCCGACCGCGGTCGAGGAGTTGCTTCGCTTCGTCCCGCTCGGCGCCGGAGCCGGGTTCGCCCGGTACGCGACCGAGGACGTCGAGGTCGGCGATGTCCTGGTGCGCAAGGGAGAACCGGTGCTGGTGGCGATCGGCGCGGCCAACCGGGACCGGCTGCAGTTCGGTGCGGCCGACCAGCTCGTCCTGGACCGCGACCACAACCGTCACCTCGGTTTCGGGCACGGCGTGCACCACTGCCTGGGCGCTCCGCTCGCGCGGCTGGAGCTGCAGGAGGCGTTGCGGGCGCTGACCCGCGAGTTGCCCGGGCTGCGGTTGGCCGGGGACATTGAGTGGAAGACGCAGATGCTGGTCCGCGGGCCGCGGTCGATGCCGGTGGGGTGGTGACGATGGCCTGGAAGGTCGAGGTCGACGCGGGGACGTGCATGGGCAGCGGGATGTGCGCGGCGTTGCTGCCGGAGACGTTCGAGCTGGACGGCGCTGCCGCGCGGGCGGTCACTGACACCGTGGAACCGGACGAAACCGTGCTGGACGCGGCGGATTCCTGTCCGGCGATGGCGATCACCGTGCGGGATGGGGTTGAGGTGGTGGGGCCTCGGCCTTAGCGGCCCTGGCCGGGGGGTCGCGTGGGGCACCCCGAAGCCCGAGTGTGCAGGGAGGCTTCGTATCGGGGTGCAGGGCGGGGGCTGGGTGCCTCGATGGCTGGGTGCAGCGGTGGCGGTTCTGGGGGCGGGTGCGCGGCTCGAGTGGTTTGGTGCGGGGAAGGGGCTGGGGCTGGGTGCCTTGGTGAGTTAGGTGCACCGACCGGGTTAGGAGTTGGGTGCGCCCGGTTAGGTGGCGTATACGCCGTCTTCGGTGACCACTGCGGTGATCAGCGCGTGCGGGGTGAAGTCGAAGGCTGGGTTGAAGGCTGCTGCTCCGCTTGGCGCGACCTGGGTTCCGCCGAACTCCGTCAGCTCGGCGGCGGCGCGTTCCTCGATGGCGATGTCCGCGCCGGTGGCGATGGACTTGTCCACAGTGGACGTCGGCGCGACCACGACGAACGGCACTCCGTGGTGTGCGGCGGCGATGGCCAGCCCGTAGGTCCCGATTTTGTTGGCCACGTCGCCGTTCGCCGCGATCCGGTCCGCGCCGACTAGCACGCAGTCCACCAAGCCGCGCGCCATCGCCGCGGCCGCCGCGCCGTCCGGTTGCACCCGGTACGGCACCCCGGCTTGCTCGAGTTCCCAAGCGGTGAGCCGGGATCCCTGCAGCAACGGCCGCGTTTCGTCCACCAGCACCGATTCCACCAAACCCCGGGCGTGCAGGTGCCAGACGACCCCGAGCGCCGTACCCCACGCGACAGTCGCCAGATGCCCGGTGTTGCAGTGGCTCAGCAAGCGCAACGGCCGGCGTGGGCAGGCCTCCAGCACGACTTCCGCCGCGTGCGCCGACGCCGTGCGGTTGCGGTGCTCGTCCTCGTCGAGCATCGCCTTCGCCTCGGCCAGCACCGCGTCGGCGCCGTGCGGGAGCTGGGCCAACGCACGCTGGACACCCCAGGCGAGGTTGACCGCGGTCGGCCGGGCGTGCGCGATCCGGTCTGCTTCCGCTCGCACGTCGCCGCCCCGGCAGGCGGCCAGCGCGACTCCGAGGGCACCCGCCGCTCCCAGTGCCGGGGCGCCGCGGACGGCGAGCCGTTGGATCGCATCGATCAATTCGGGCACCGTGCGCAGCGTGAGCGTGCGGTACTCGCCCGGAAGCGCGACCTGGTCCACGATCACGATCGCCCCGTCGGCCCAGTCGACTGTCCTGCGCATCCGCCCTCCCGTCCGCAAATCCCGTGGCGGACCGTCGCCGGCGTGCGCGACGATCCGCCTCGTGACCATTGAACGGCAGAACCCGCCCTCCCTGCATCCGACTCCCGGCTACCACCACGTGACCACCACCGACGCGTGCCGCACCGTCCACCTCGCCGGACAGTGCCCGTTGACTCCCGACGGCGCGGTTGCTCCCGGCGACGTCCTCGCGCAGGTGGACCAGGTCGTCGCCAATACCGAGGTCGCGCTCGCGCACGCGGGCGCGACTCCCGAGGACGTCGTGCGCACGGTGATCTACGTGGCCACCTCCGAGCAGCCGACCCTTTCCGCGGTGTGGCAGCGGTTCACGAACTCCTCGCTCGCCGCTGCGTTCACCACCGCGAGCACGTTGGTCGGCGTGACCAGTCTGGGCTTTTCGGGGCAGCTCGTCGAGTTGGACGTGACCGCCGTGCTCGCCTGAGTCACCGTCCGGCCGCGGCCAAGCTGCACCGCGACACCGTTTCGGTCAGCTCCGCACGGTCGAGATTCCGGCCGATCAGCACGAGCTTGCTGACCGGCGGTTGCTCGCCCCAGTCGCCGGCCTCGGTCAGTTCGTAGATCCGGTGCACGCCCTGCAGCACCGTTTTGCGGTCGAAGGCGAGGATTCCCTTGAACCGGTACAAATCGTCGCCGCGTTCGGCCAGCAAGGAGGTGAGCCACTGCTCGAACGCGGCGCGGTCCAGGGGACAGTCGAGTTCGATCGACACCGATTCCAGCGTCGGGTCGTGGTGGTGCGCGTCGTCTTCGAGCCAGTCCGGGTCGGCGGCGACGGTGCGGTTCAGGTCGAAGGCGTTGATGCCGAGGATGTTGTCCAGGTCGACGCTGCCGTAGCTGGAGGTAAGGATGTCCGCGGTCGCGTTGACCGAGCGAAGCAGCTTGCGCAGTTCCTCGATTTCCGGCTCGGCGACCAGGTCGATCTTGTTGAGCACGATCCGGTCGGCGAACGCGATCTGGTTGCTCACCTGGCCGCCGACGCCGTCGTGCTCGCCCTCCTCGAGATGGCTGCCGACGTGCCGCGCGTCGACCAGCGTGACGATCGCGTCCAGCGCGAAGGCCGACGACACCTCGTCGTCCACGAAAAACGTCTGCGCGACCGGATTCGGGTCGGCCATGCCGCTGGTCTCGATGAGGATCCGGTCGAACCGTTCGCGGCGGCGCAGCAGCGACTGCAGGATTTCGATCAGGTCGGTGCGCGCGGTGCAGCACAGGCAGCATCCGTTGCTCATTTCGATGATCTTCTCGTCGCCGCCGAGCACGAGCGCGTTGTCGATCGGGATCTCGCCGAACTCGTTCTCGATCACCGCGATCCGGTGCCCGTGGTTCGCGGTGAGGATGTGGTTGACGAGCGTGGTCTTGCCGGAGCCGAGAAAGCCGGTCAGTACGGTCACCGGGATTTTGGCCATGATGATTCCCTCCTTAACCTTTCCCGCCGAGAATCCGGCGGGCGTGCTGGCGTGCTTCGTCCGAAACGACGATGCGCGCACCGTCGAACCGCGGGCCGCGGGTGGCGTCCAAGCCCATCCGCGACGTCGTGCCGTCGGAACCCGAGGACGGGTCGAGCGGCGAGCCGGGCAGACCGTCCACAGTGAACAAGTCCTGGTGCGGCTGGAAATGCGTGGCCAGCGCCCATAGCACCTCGCTGTCGCGGGTGACGTCGACGTCCTCGTCCACCGCGATCACGGTCTTCACGTACGGGTCCCAGCCGAGCAGGCCGAGCATGACCTGCCGAGCCTGGCCGGGCCGTCGCTGGCGGAGTGCGACGTAACAGTGGAAGTGCGTACCGGACGTCGGATAGTGCACCGCGGTGACGTCCGGGAAGCGGGCTTTGAGCTTCTCCGCCATTTCCGATTCCCGCGGCACGCGGGCGAGATTCAGATGTTCGTCGGTGTTGCCGCCGATGACGTCGATGAGCATGGCGTCGGAACGGCGCAGCACGGTCTGCACTCGGAAGACGTTGTTGGTCGAGCGATTCGAGGAATAGCCGGAGAATTCGCCGAATGGGCCTTCGTCGGCGTGCTCGGCGGCATCGATCGTGCCTTCCAGCACGAAATCCGACCACGCCGGGACGCCGACGCCATGCCGCGGAGTACGCACGACTTCCAGCGGCTCGCCGAACAATCCGCCGGCGACCGAGCGCTCGTCCACGTCGTAGCCGACGCGCGCGGACGCGGCCAGCATGAACAGCGGATGCCCGCCGAGGACCATCGCGATCGGCATCGGTTCACCGCGCTCGGCGTACTTCTGCAACATCCGCCACAGATCGCCGCGCGAATGCAGGCTCGTCGCCAATTCGGTGCGGGAATGCGGCATCGCCCGGTGGTAACTGAGGTTGCCCACGCCGGTGTCCGGGTCCTCAGCGACGATGATGCCGCTGGTGACGTATGGGGAGCGGTCGCTGGCGAAGTGCCGCAGCATCGGGATGGCCGCCAAGTCGACGTCGGTCGTCACCTCGTCCAGCACCGGCCCGGTGTCGACCACCCGCGGCGGTACCGCGCGGAGCGCGCGCTGCTGGTAGGCACTGTGCAAACCGGACGGTCCGGTATCGAGCATGCGGGAGATGCGTTCCCGCGAGGCGAACATGTTGCTGACCACCGGCACGTCGAGCCCGGTCACCTTCCGGAACAGCACCATCTCGCGCCGTCCGGCCGCGGCGAGTTCGTAAATCACCCCGGTGACGCCCTCGTCGGCCGAGACGGGATCGTCGATGACGAGCACGTCGCCGGAGAACTCGTGCCGGTACTGGTCGATGAACGCGTGGGGATCTTGCCGGTGGTTCACGGCGAAACTCCTTGCGAGGCGGGCGGCCCCTGCCAGCGCGCGAACAGGTCGTGCTCGATGCCGAACTGGTCGAGCACCTTGCCGGTCAGGTGGGCGAGAATGTCCTCAATGGACTCGGGACGGTGGTAGAAGGCGGGCACCGGCGGCAGCACGGTCGCGCCCGCCTCGGTCACCGCCACCAGATTGCGCAGGTGCACGAGGCTCAACGGGGTTTCCCGGGCGACGAGCACGAGCGGACGGCGTTCTTTCAGGGTCACGTCGGCGGCACGGACGAGCAGGTCGTCGCTGTAGCCGTGCGCGATGCCGGCGACCGTCTTCATCGAACACGGCACGACGACCATGCCCATGGTGCGAAAGGAACCGGACGCGATCGACGCGGCGATGTCCCCGCGCGCGTGGCGGACGTCGGCGAGTTCGGCGACCTCGGCGGGCGGCATTCCGGTTTCCAGTTCGATGGTGCGGTGCGCGGCTCGCGACAGGACCAGATGCGTTTCCACCGTGCCGAGCTTGCGCAGCGCGGTCAGCAAGTGGACAGCCAGGTGCGGGCCGCTGGCCCCGGTGATGCCGACGATCAGCCGGGGCCGCTGCGGTTCGGTGCCCATGACGTCCTTTCAGGACTGGGAGAGCTTCGCGGCGGGTTCCGGCTGCTTGACCGGCTCCTCCGGCCGCCGTTTCCGGCGGGCGAAGAAAAGCAGGTTCAGCAGAACCGCCAGAACAGTGCCAGTGGCGACGCCGCTCTTGAGGAAAACCTGTGCGGCGAACGGGAATTGCTTGTAGAAGTCCGGTGCGCCGGCCGGGATCAATCCGACGCCGAGCGACAGCATGACGATCACGAGGTTGCCGGTTTGGTTGAAGTCCACTCGCGACAGCAGCTGGATGCCGGACACGGTCAGGGCGGCGAACGTGGCCACCGCGGCCGCGCCGATCACCGGTTGCGGGATCGCCGCGATCACCCGGCCGACCGGTTGCACCACCCCGAAAACGATCAGGATCACGCCGCCGACCGCGACCGGATACCGGCTGCGCACCTTGGTCAGCGCGACGAGCCCGATGTTCTGGCCGAACGTGGTGTAGGCGAACCCGTTGAACACGCCGCTGAGCGCGGTGAGCAGTCCGTCCACCCGGAGCAGGTTGGCGATGTCGCGCGGCCCGACCTTCTTGCCGACTACCTGGCCGACGGCGAGCCCCTGTCCGGACGCCTCGACCATCAACACGAAAACGATGACCAGGAACAGCAGGATCGACGGAAGGTCGAAATGCAACGCTCCGTAGTGGAATGGTTTCAGCAAGCCGAAAACGGGACCGCTGGCGACTCCGGCGAGGCTGCCCAGGCCGGTCAGCCAGCCGACGATCGCCCCGACGGTCAGCGCGATCAGCATCGCGAGCTGCCCGAGCAGACCGCGGAACACCCGGTAGAACACCGCGATCAACGCGAGCGTGAACCCGGCGAGCGCGAGATTCGCTGGCGCACCGTAATTGTGCGCGGACGGATTGGAGCCGGCGATGAGCTTCAGCCCGACCGGAATCAGCGTCAGCCCGATCAACGTGATGACCGTTCCGGTGACCACTTCCGGGAACAGTTTGAGCAGCTTGCTGAACAACGGCGCGATCAACACCCAGACCACGCCGGCCACGAGCAGCGAGCCATACACTGTGGACAGCCCCTGCGTGCTGCCGATCAGCACCATCGGGACGATTCCGTTGGACGCCGCGCCGACCACGAGCGGCATCCGGATGCCGAACTTCCAGACGCCGAACGCCTGCAGCATGGTGCCGATCCCGGCGAGCACCAGGTCGACGCTGACCAGGTCGGCGATCTGCGACTGGGGCAGTCCCAGCCCGGCGCCGACCACGATCGGCACCACGACGACCCCGGCGTACATCACGAGCACGTGCTGCAGACCCAGCAGCACCAGCGGGCCGAATCGGGGACGTTCGTCCACCGGGGACAGGGGAGACGGGTGACTGGCCATGATTCCCTCACCTCGTTGGGCCGGCGGGGCCGGGAGGGCCGGGCCGGGGCGGATCGCGGGGCGTCGCCGGAGCCGGACGGGCTGCCGGCGTCGATGACCCCCGGCCGCGCGCGAACCTGCCGCCGCACCTACGGGGTTACGGAATGAGCGAAGTTTTCCTTCCCTGCAAGGAGTTCCGACTATGGTGCATCGGAAGCCGCCGAGGGTCAATACCCGGGTGCGGCTTCCGGTCCGGTGCGCGGCACCCGCTCGCGGCGGTTGAGCACGAGGTTCAGCAGGAACGCCGCGATGCCGCCGGCCGCGATGCCGCTCGTCAGCACGGTCTGCACCACAACGGGCAAATGCTGGTAGAACTCCGGCGCGCCCACCGGCAGCAACCCGAAGCCGAACGAAATGGCGACGATCAGGATATTGCGGCCGTTGCTGAGATCCGCCTGGCTCATGATCCGCAAGCCGACCGCGCCGACCGTGCCGAACATGACCACGCCGACGCCGCCGAGCACCGGACCGGGCAGCGACGCGACGGCCGCGCCGAGCTTCGGCACCAGGCTCATGAGCACCAGCACCGCGCCCGCGGTGGCGACCACGAACCGGCTCATCACGCGGGTGATGCTGACCAGGCCGACGTTCTCGCCGAAGGTGACGACGGTGAACGAGCCGAACACGCCCGCGAACGCCGTGCCGATCCCGTCCGCGCGCAGCGCCCGGGAAATCTCGCGCGGTCCGACCTCGCGGCCGACGATCTGCCCGATGGCGAGCGTGTCGCCGGTCGATTCCACCATGTTCACCAGTTGCACGATGATCATCGGCAGCAGCGCGGACAACGCGAAGGTCGGCGCGCCGAATTCGAACGGCTGCACGACGCCGAACCAATTCGCCTGCCCGACCGAGCTGAAGTCCGCCATGCCGAGCGGAACCGCCACGAGCGTCCCGATCGCCAGTGCGATCAGGATCGCGAAGCGGCGTACCGCGGGCGGCGCGAACCGTTCGAGGCACACCGTCAGCACGATGGTGCCCAGCCCGAGAATCAGCCGCCCGGCCGAACCGTGGTCGGCCGCGCTCGGATTGGACCCGGCGATCAGCGTCGCGGTGGAAGGCAGCAGCGAGAACCCGATGATCGCGATGATGGTGCCGGTGACGATCGGCGGGAAGAACCGGATCAGCTTGCTGAACCACGGCGCGACCAGCCAGGTGAGCAGCCCGGCGACGATCGTCGCGCCGAACACCGCGGGAAGGCCGGCCTCCTTGCCGACGATGATCGCCGGGGTGATGCCGGTGAAGGTCGAGCCCATCACGATCGGCAGCCGGACGCCGATGTTGCCGACGCCGAGCGTCTGCAGCAGCGTCGCGATGCCGCTGACCAGCACGTTCGCCGTGATCAGCGTGGCGATCTGCGCGGTGGAGAGGCCGACGCCGAGGCCGATCAGCAGCGGGACGGTCACCATGCCGGAGTAGGCGACCAGGAGGTGCTGGATGCCGAGTGGAAGCATCTGCCGGAACCGGGGGACGGTGTCGACCGCGTCGCGGGTCTTGGCTTCGGCTCGGGTGGTGCGCGGACGGAATCGCATGGTTTCCTCCACAGCGGGGAAGGGGGAGCGCGGATCACCGCGCCCAGGGAGTGAGCAGTCCGCCCATGCCGCTGCGCTTCAGCAGCTGGGCCGCGTGCCGTTCCGCCTCGCCGGCGGCGGCCTCTTCGTCGACGCGGACGCAGTGTCCGTCGCGGTAGACGATCTCGCCGCCCACGATGGTCAGCTCTACATCCGACCCGCGGGCGGAGTAGACGAGGGCGGCGACCGCCCGGTGCACCGGCCGCACGTGCGGACGGTCGAGCGCGGTCACGACGACATCGGCGAGTTTGCCTTCGCTGAGCGATCCCGCGTCGATTCCGGCGTAACGGGCCCCCTCGCGGGTGGCCATTTCCAGTGCGTCCTCGGCCCGCAGCGCTGTCGGGTCCAAAGTGGCCGTTCGCTGGCCGAAGACGCTGAGTTTCATCGCCTCGAAAAGATCTTGGCGATGGCCGCAGCTGGGACCGTCGGTGCCCAGCGCGACCGGGACGCTCTGCTTGCGCATGCTCGCGATCTGGGCGGTGCCGGAAGCGAGATAGCCGTTGGAGGCCGGGTTGTGCGAAACCCCCGCTCCCGCGGCAGCGACCTGCTCGATTTCGGCTTCGTCGAGCCAAATCGCGTGCGCGAGCGTGGCCCGGTCGTCGAGAAGGCCTTCTTTCGCGAGCCATTCGACCGGCCGGACCCCGTGGGTTTCGAGGTAGCTGATCGGATCGGTTTTGCTTTCGCAGCAATGGGTGTGCCAGCGAGTGCTGAATTCCCGGGCGAGTTCGACCGTCCGGCGCACGAGTTTCTGCTCCACGTAACAGAGGTTGAGCGCGGCGGGCCAGACCGCGACCTTCGAGTCCGGCGGCCGGTGTTCCATCGCCTCGCGGGTGATCGCGAATTCGTCTTCGCTCGAATACCGGAACAGTTCGATCGGCTGGCCGCGGCGGTCGGCGATCGCGGTGCGTTCGCCCAGCATGCCGCGGGCGACCGCACCGCGAAGGCCAGCCTCTTCGATGACGTCGGCGACGGCCAGCGTCGTCTCCAGATCGCTTGGCGCGTAATGGTTGTCGATGACGGTCGTGATGCCGGCGCGTAACGCTTCGATTGCGCCGAGCCGCGCCCCGGCGACCGCTTCGGCTCCGGTGATCGCGATCGAATACGGCCACATGAATTCGCACAGCCACGGCACGATCGACATGCCTTCGCCGAGGCCGCGCGCGAGTGCTTGGTAGAGGTGGTTGTGCCCGTCGACCAGGCCGGGCAGCACCGCCTTGCCGCGGCAGTCGACGACCTCGGCGGCGCGCCATCGCTCAGTGCCCGGCCCGTCGCCGACCCCGGCGATCCGGTCGCCGACGATCGCGACGTGGCCGTTGCCGTGGACAGTGCGCTGGTCGTCGACGGTCACCACGGCGCCGCCGGTCAGCAGGAGATCGCAGGGTTCCGGTTCCGCAGCCGACATCGGGCCGCCCTTCCCCGGGCGGGGGCGGACCCGGCCCGGCGGTCGTCTCCAGCGCGCGGCTGGAGGCAGCTGGCCGAACGGTTGGCCCGAAACGGGAGGTCACCGGCGCCCGGCGGCATCGCCGGGTCGTTCAATGCAAAGCCCTCGCGGGACCGGTGTCAAGAGCCGCTTCGGGAAAAGTCTTGCCGCGCAACGCGTTTGGCGATCATGTGTTGACAGCGAGCAGCGAAGGTGCTGCACTCGGTTGCGCCGGAGCGCGGATCGCGCTTCCGGGTCCCGTAGGTGCGGTGAAGCGCGGCCGGGGAGTCCTTTACTCAAGTCTTGCGTAAGGAGACATCCGGTGATTATCGATACCCATGTCCATCCGACGAATCTCGTCGACGAAGCCTGGCGGCACACCGGAACCCCGTTCACCGGCGAGCGCACGCTCGAGATGATGGACGGTCCATTCTGGATCAACGGCAAACCGCGGCGCGTGGACGTCAGCTGCATCATGCCGCCGCCGGGGAACACGACCTGGCGCGAGGGCAACAAAACCGGCCGCGAAGGAATCCGCGAATACCAGGCGTACGTGACCTCGCTGGTGCAGCGGTATCCGGACCGGTTCGTCGGCAACTTCATGTACAACCCGCGGTTCGGGCCGGAAAACGGCGCCGCGGAGCTGGCCTTCCACGTGAAGGAATACGGCTACAAGATGCTGAAGCTGCACGCCAACATGCATTCCTACCGCCCGGACCGGGCGCTGGACTGGCTGCGGCCGGTGATGCGGGTGTGCGACGAACTCGGCGTGATCGTGCTGATCCACACCGGGGACGGGCCGTACTCGATCCCGACCCAGTTCTACCCGATCATCCGCGAATTCCCGAACGTCACGTTCATTCTCGGCCACTTCGGCATCCAGACCGGCGGCGTCTACTGCTTCGAGGCGTTCTGGATGATCCAGGACTCGCCGAACGTGATCGGCGAATCGGGCTGGCTGCTGCAGTCGCGGATCGTCGAATTCGCCAAGGAGATGAAGAAGAGCGACCTGGTGTTCGGCACCGATTCGCCGCCGAACGAGCCGGGCATGTGGGCACGCGAGCTGGAAGTGCTGTGCCACCAGCCGCCGCAGGGCCTGAACCTGTCCGAGGACGACCTGGAGGGCTACCTCGGCAACAACATGGCCAAGCTGCTCGGCCTCGCGCCGACGCCGCCGCCGAAGGACAAGGCCGAAGCGGAGGCGTATTTGCGCGGGGACATTCCGCAGGCGTCCGCGGCGAACACGCACGCGTCGCATTACCTCGGCTACACGCCGTCGGCGTGGGCGGAGGCCGCTAGCTCCTGATCCGGTGCCGTGCCGGCTGCGGGTTCACTCGCATCCGCAGCTGGCGCGCGCGGTCAGCCGGACGTCGAGGACGCGGTCTTCCGGGTGCTCGCCTGCTTTGAGCTTGTCCAGAGTGGACACCGCGGCGTCGGCGAAGTCGTCGAAGGAATGCCCGACGGTGGACAGCGCGGGCCAGCTGTGCGCGGCGGCATCGGTACCGCCGAAGCCGATCACCGCGAGGTCTTTCGGCACGCTCAGGCCGAGTTCCGCCGCGACCGTGAGCGTGTCGAGCGCCAGCCCGTCCGCGGTGGCCATGATCGCGCGCGGCCGCTCCGGCGACCGCAGCCATCGCCGGATGTCCGCTCGCGCGGCGTGCCGGTCCAGGCCGGTGCGGACGACGTTGGCCGCGCTCCGGTCCGCCGCCCGCATCGCGTCGGCCCAGCCCCGGGCCCGGTCGGCCACCGGCCCGGACCGCGCGGTCCCGGTGAGGCAGCCGATCTCGCGGTAGCCGTGGCCGAGCAGGTGTTCGGCGGTGAGCCGTCCGCCCGCTTTGTTGTCCAGCACCACGGACGGCGCGGTGCTGCCGGACGGCGCGCGGTGGTGCAGGTAGACGACCGGAACGTCCAATGTGGAGTGCGTGGCCGCCGCGCCGGCGATCTCGGCGCGGACCAGCAGCAAACCGTCCACGCGCATATTCGCCAGCGATTCGGCGTACCGCAGCTCCTGTTCCCGGGAGAACGCCGAATTTCCCAGCAGCACCAGGGATCCGCGAGCGAACGCGGCCCGCTCGACCGCGTGGGTGAGCTGGGTGAAGTAGCCCTCGCTGCTGTCCGGCACGACCAGTCCGAGGACGTTGCTGCGCGTGGACCGCAACGCCCGAGCGACGAGATTCGGCCGGTACCCGAGTTCGGCGATCGCCCGCTCGACGCGCTCTCGCGTGCCGGGCGCGACCGGACGCGGGCCGTTGTTGAGCACGTAACTGACCACGGCAGGCGAGGTGCCCGCCAGTCGTGCGACATCGTCCCGGGTGACCCGCTGCATGCGCCCGACGATACCCGAAGAGCCGTTGACAGTCCCGATCTACACGTGTTGAATCGCGTGCAGTCGGCAATGCAGGAAGCTGGTGGTCACTGTGGACTCGCTGGTACGCGCCGCGGAAACCGGGAAAGCCGCCGGGGTGGGCGAAAGCGCACTCCGGCCGGACGGCGCCGCCAAGGTGACCGGCCGGTTCGCCTATTCGTCGGATTTGTGGCTCGAGGGCATGGTGTGGGCGACGACGCTGCGCAGTCCGTACGCGGCCGCGCGGATCCGGTCGATCGACCCGAGCAAAGCCCTCGCCCAGCCAGGCGTGCACGCCGTGCTCACCCACGAGGATGTGCCCGGCGCGAAAACGTACGGAATGAAAACCGCCGACCAGCCGGTCCTCGCGGTCGACGAGGTCCGTTACCACGGCGAACCGGTGGCGCTGGTCGCCGCCGACGACCCGGAAACCGCGCGGCAGGCCGCGAAATTGATCATCGTCGATTACGAGCCGCTGGCCCCGGTCATGGACCCGATGACGGTTCTTGACGACGGCGTCCGGCCCATCCATCCGGACGGAAACCTGGTGCGGCACGTGAAAATCCGGCACGGCGACATGGAGCGGGCTCGCGCTGAAGCGGACGTCGTGGTCATCGGAGAGTACGAAGTCGGCATGCAGGACCAGGCATTCCTGGGTCCGGAATCCGGTCTGGCGATTCCGTCCGAGGACGGCGGTGTCGAGCTTTACGTTTCCTCGCAATGGCTGCACAAAGACCTCGAACAATTGGCTCCGTGCCTCGGCTTGCCGCCGGAAAAAGTGCGCCTCACCCTGGCTGGGGTAGGCGGTGCCTTCGGCGGCCGAGAAGACCTCTCGGTCCACGTGCACGCCTGCATGCTGGCACTGCGGCTCGGCCGCCCGGTGAAGATGTCGTACAACCGCTATGAATCGTTCTTCGGTCACGTGCACCGGCACCCGGCGAAAATGCGGTACGAACACGGAGCCACGAAGGACGGCCGCCTGGTCTACGTCAAAGCCCGCCTCGTTTTGGACGGCGGCGCGTACACGTCAACCTCGCCGGTCGTCATCGCCAACGCCTGCTACTTCGTCACCGGTGCCTACGACGTCCCGAATGCCGAAATCGATGGCTTGGCGGTCTATACGAACAATCCGCCGTGCGGTGCGATGCGCGGTTTCGGTGCGGTCCAGTCGGCCTACGGTTGTGAGTCCAATATGGACAAACTGGCGCGCGAACTGGGAATGGACCCGATGGAATTGCGCCTGCGCAACGCCATGACCACGGGCACTGTATTGCCCACCGGCCAGGCCGTCGACGGTCCGGCCCCGGTCGCCGAACTGCTGCAAGCCCTCCGCGACCGCCCGCTGCCGCCGCCGGCGAAGGTTGATCTGCTTTCCCTGCCCGGCGGAGCCGGCAACACGACGCACGGCGAGGGGGTGCGTCGCGGAGTCGGCTACGCGGTCGGAGTGAAAGCGATCGGCTATTCCGGAGGCGTCGACGACATCTCGACCGCCCGAGTCGCCCTCGCGGTCGTCAATGGCGACCCGGTGGTCTCCGTGCACACCGCAGCCGCGGAATGCGGACAAGGCGTCACGACGGTGCAAGCACAGGTGGCGAGCACGGAATTGGGTGTCTCCCGGGTAGTCGTCCTCCCCGCCGATACCCAAATCGGCGACGCCGGTTCCGCATCCGCTTCCCGAATGACGTGGATGTCGACCGGTGCGGTGCAAGGCGCGTGCCGCCAGATCGCCCGCGAACTGCTGCGCCGCGCGTCCGTCGCAAGTGGACTCTCCGCGCTTTCCTTGGGCGACGACCAAGTCCTGGACTCCGCCGGACGCCCGGTGTGTGCCATCGCCGATCTGGTGGGTTCGGACCCGATTTCGCACACCTTCGAGTACCACCACCGGCCCACCCAAGGCATCGACCCGGAAACCGGCCAGGGCAACGCGCACATCGCGTTCGCCTTCGCCGCGCACCGGGCGGTGGTGGACGTGGATGTCGACCTGGGTTTGGTGAGGGTGGTCGAGCTGGCGACCGCGCAGGACGTCGGCAAGGCGATGAACCCGCTGGCCGTGGAGGGCCAGATCGAAGGCGGCAGCGTGCAGGGCCTGGGGTTGGCTCTGATGGAGGAGATCCTGGTTGACCGGGAGGGGCGGGTGCGGAACCCGTCCTTCACGGACTACTTGATCCCGACCGTGCTGGACGTCCCGCCGATGCCGATCAGCCTGTTCGAATTCCCGCACCCGGACTCGCCGTACGGCTTGAACGGCGTCGGCGAGCCACCGACGCTGTCCTCGACCCCCGCGATCCTGAACGCCCTCCGTGCCGCGACCGGCCTGCCGCTGCCGAACGCTCCGATCCGTCCGGACGACATCGCCCTGGCCGGGGGTCCGCGGGGGGATGTGAGTGCCGCTTCGTGAGCGCTGCTTCGTGCACGGGTCCGGTTCCCGACCAGGCGAGCACGAACGGCCCCGCCCGCTCCTGACCGCCAGCTGCCTCCCGGAGGTGCCCCATGGATTTCCTGTCCCCGCTGACCTGGGCCGAAGCCCTGGCCGTCAAGTCCGATCGCCCGGACGCCGTCCCCTTGGCCGGTGGCACCGACGTCCTGGTCGAACTCAACTTCGACCACCGCCGCCCGCCCGCGCTGCTCGACCTCACCCGTATCGGCGAGCTGACCGAATGGACCGAGAAAGACGGCCGGATCCGCCTGGGCGCGGGGGTCTCGTATGCCCGGATCATCACCGAACTCGGCTCCCGTCTCCCCGGGCTGGCGATGGCGAGCCGCACCGTCGGCTCCCCGCAGATCCGCAACCGAGGCACCGTAGGCGGAAACCTCGGCGCGGCTTCCCCCGCCGGCGACACCCACCCGATGCTCCTGGCCTGCGACGCGACCATCGAAGTCGCGTCGGTGCGCGGCACCCGGATGATCCCGGCGACGGAGTTCTACCAAGGCGTCAAACGCAACGCCCTGGCCCCTGACGAGCTGATCGCCGCCATTCACCTTCCAGTGGCGACCGGCCCGCAGCAGTTCGCGAAAGTCGGCACCCGCAACGCGATGGTCATCGCCGTGTGCTCGTTCGCGCTGGACCTGGCCCCAGAAACCGGCTGGGTAGGAGCGGCGATCGGCTCGGCCGCCCCGACGCCACGCCGAGCCACGGCTGCCGAGGACTTCCTCCGCGAGGCCCTCGCCGATGCGTGGACGTCCCGCTCCCCGCTGCCGGACCCAGTCGTGCGCCGCTTCGGCGAACTGGCCGCGAGCGCCGCCTCCCCGATCGACGACGTCCGGGGCAGCGCCGACTACCGCGTCCACGCGATCGCCGTACTGGCCCGCCGGACGTTGAGCTGGGCCTGGGAAGACTATCGGAAAGGCGGGCAGCCGAAATGCGCCTGAACCTCACGGTCAATGACGAACCGCGCACCATCGACGACGTATGGGAGGGCCAGAGCCTGCTCTTCGTGCTGCGCGACCAACTCGGCTTGCCCGGCTCGAAGAACGCCTGCGAACAGGGCGAATGCGGTTCGTGCACGGTGTATCTGGACGGTACGCCCGTGTGTTCGTGCCTGGTCGCCGCAGGGCAGGCCGAAGGCAGAAACGTCCGCACGGTCGAGGGCCTCGCCGACGGAGATGAACTGAACGCAGTACAACAGGCATTCGTCGATGCCGGCGCCGTGCAGTGTGGTTTCTGCACGCCGGGATTGATCGTCGCCGCGCATGAACTCGTGCACCGCGTGGCTGCCCCTTCGGACCCAGAGATCCGCGAGGCATTGGCCGGAAACCTCTGCCGATGTACGGGCTATGAAAAAATCCTGGACGCGGTCCGCCTGGCCTCGGCTCGGGTCTCAGAGGAACCCGCGTGACCCTCGCATGGTGCCGTGTATGGCTGGCGGCATGGCTCGATTGGCTGCGCCGTGCGTGACCGGTCGCACGCGGGACTGAACTTCGGTGACCCGGGGTACCCGCCCGCCCCCGGGGTCCAGCCATCCCCGATGCGCCCGCCGGCTATTGCGCAGGACAGCCCCCGCTGATCCGCAGGGCGGCTGGTCCCGATTTAGCTCAGCCCGCTGCGGGACGCGCTGCCCCGGTTGAGCGGATTCCTCGGTCCAGTCCGGGCTGCTTTTGCGCGGCCAACCGCATGGCCCAGCCCACCAATGCCGCACGCGACCGGCACCCTTCGGCCACGCGTCGCCCTTGTGCGGCTGACGGCGCGGTCCGGCAGACGCCACCCACACTTGACCGGTGCCATGGTCCTGCCTCTGCCTCTGCCTCGCCTCGGCCTGGCCGTGCCTGGGTTGGCTGCTGTTCGGTCCGTGTTGGTGCCGTGCGTGGTTGGTGGCGTGGCTCGGTTGGCCGCGCCGTGGGCGACCGGTGGCGTGGTCCGGCCGCTGCCCTGCCGTTGCCTGGCCTGGTGCCAGTTCGGTCAGTACTGGTGCCGTGCGCAGTTGGTGGCGTGGCTCAGTTGGCAGCGCTGTGCGTGATCGTGGCATCGTTCGGACTCTGCCGCGCCGTGGCCTGGCTCCGGTTCGGTCGGTGCTGGTGCTGTGCGTGGTTAGCGCCATGGCCGAGCCCGCTGCGCCGTGGGTGGTCGGCTGCATGATCCGGTCGGTGACGCCGCCGCATCTGGCCCTGTCGCATCTGGCTTGCCATGGCTGCAGTTCGGTCCACGCTGGTGCTGCGCGTGGTTGGCGGCACGGCCCAACAGGCTCCGCCGTGCGTGATCGGCGGCATGGTCTGATCAGCGGCCCCTGCCGCATCTCATCCTCCCGCGCCAAGCTTGGCCTGGCTTGGCGGCCGTTCGATCCGTGCTGGTGCCGCGTGCGGCTGGCAGCACGGCCGAGCTGGTTCTGCCGTCCGTGGCTGGTCGCGTCGTCAGGCCGTTGCTGCTGCCGTGCTGAGTAGCGCACAGACCGGCCAAGCCGCGATCCCCGCCACTCCCGCACTAGCCGGTGGTGCACCCGCCCGACGGCATGCTGCGGCCCGTGCTGACTGCGTCGCCGGGTAGCGGCAGTGCTAGGGTTGGCGGACGTTGGCCAGTTGCGGAGGCCTGGCGCAGGTCGACCAGGGAGAGCGCAGGCCCAGCTGGCCACCCGCGCCCCATGCCCCCTCAACCGCACTCCCACGCCCCAACTCCGCGCCCGGCGGCGCACCCCGTCCGGTCAGAGGCCTTTCATCAGATCCGTCTCCGTCACCCCCGGTCCCTCTCCGTCCCGGATGAACCATTCCGTCCCGAACGCCTCGCCGAATTTGTCCTCCGGCAGCGCCAGGAAGAACGACTCCTCGCTGATCTGGCTCCGGTGTGCGCGCATCGCCGCCCGCTTCGCCTTGGCGTAGGCCATGACGTCTACTTTGGCGGTCAGTTCGGCTTCCGGTTTGCCGATCGGCGTCTCCTCGTCCGGGCCGCCTTCCTCGCCCGCTGCTCGTGCGGCTTCGGCGGCTCGGCGGATCTGGTCGCGGTTCGCCGAGCCCTGGTAGACGCGCGGCGTGCCCGCGAGTTCGGCCGCGCGCATGCCGACGCGGTGGACCTGGATGTGGTCCGGGTGGCCGTAGACGCCGAAGTCGTCGTACACGGTGAGCACGTCGGCCGACTCCTCGCGGAGGATCTTCGCCAGCCGCTCCGCGGCTTCCTCGACCGGGGCGCTCCAGAACGTGTCCGGGGCGTCGTTCGACGGGTCGCCCATCATTCCGGAGTCCTCGTATCCCAAGAACTCCACGCGCGAGACGCCCAGCACCTCGGCCGCCTCGTGCGTCTCCCGCACGCGGCGGTCCGCGAGCTGCTCGCCCTCGTCGAGCAGGCCCTCGGGGATCTCTCCCTTTTCTCCGCGCGTGGCCACCACGAGCACCACCCGGTGCCCCTCGTCGGCTGCCTTGCGCATCACGCCGCCGGTCATGATCGCCTCGTCGTCCGGGTGGGCGTGGAACGTCACCAATGTCGCCATGCCAACGAACCTACCGCCGCCCACCGACAAAAACCGGCGCCTGCCGAAAACCGCTTCCGGAGAATCTGCCACACCCTCCATTGTGGACAGGTCGCCCACATGGGTGGACCTGCCGCTTTATCGGCACGAGGGGTCCCCTCGCGCACTCCGGCGCTTGGCTTCTCCTGCTGCCCGGCTTACGTTGGGGTCCGCCGACCGAGGAGGCGTCATGGCAGAACGGACGAAATACATCCTGGACGAAGCCGATCTCCCGGCGCAGTGGTACAACGTGGTGCCGGACCTTCCGGAGCCACCGCCTCCGCCGCTGCACCCGGGCACCCGCGAGCCTGTCGGGCCCGCGGACCTGGCTCCGCTGTTTCCGCAGGCGCTCATCGAGCAGGAGGTCACTGCCGAGCGCTACATCGACATTCCCGAGGAAGTCCGGGACGTCTACCGGCTTTGGCGTCCGTCTCCGCTCTACCGCGCCCGCCGGCTGGAGAAGGCGCTCGGGACCCCGGCCCGGATCTACTACAAGTACGAGGGCGTCAGTCCGGTCGGCTCGCACAAACCAAACACCGCTGTGCCGCAGGCGTTCTACAACGCGGCAGAGGGCGTCACGCGGCTCACCACCGAGACCGGCGCCGGGCAGTGGGGGAGCGCGCTGGCCTTCGCGTGCGCGACGTTCGGGCTGTCCTGCGAGGTCTGGCAGGTGCGGGCGTCGTACGACCAGAAGCCGTACCGGAAGCTGATGATGGAGACTTTCGGCGCGCAGGTGTACCCGAGTCCATCGGACCGCACTGCCGCGGGCCGGGCGATTCTGGCGGAGAACCCGCAGTCCACGGGCAGTCTCGGGATCGCGATCAGCGAGGCGGTCGAACAGGCCGCGGCGGATCCGGGAGCGCGATATGCGCTGGGCAGCGTGCTCAACCATGTGCTGCTGCACCAGACCGTGATCGGGGAGGAAGCGCTCCGGCAGTTCGAATTGGCCGGCGACACCCCGGACGTGCTCGTCGGCTGCACCGGCGGCGGCTCGAACTTCGGCGGGCTCGCCTTCCCGTTCCTGCGGGAAAAACTGGCCGGCCGGATGAACCCGGTGATCCGCGCGGTCGAACCGGCGGCCTGCCCGACCCTCACCCGCGGCCGCTACGCCTACGACTTCGGCGACACCGCCGGTCTCACGCCCCTGCTGAAAATGCACACGCTGGGCCACGGCTTCATCCCGGACCCGATCCACGCCGGCGGCCTGCGCTACCACGGGATGTCGCCGCTGATCTCGCACATCTACGAACTGGGCCTGATCGAGGCGCTCGCGATCGGCCAGCAGGAATGTTTCGCCGCGGGAGTGCAG
Source organism: Amycolatopsis orientalis DSM 43388 (assembly GCF_000411975.1). Lineage (GTDB taxonomy): Bacteria > Actinomycetota > Actinomycetes > Mycobacteriales > Pseudonocardiaceae > Amycolatopsis > Amycolatopsis orientalis_D. Next base: position 68,378 of record NZ_ASXG01000192.1, on the reverse strand, counting down.
TTCGCCCGCACGGAAGGCATCATCCCCGCGCCCGAGCCGACGCACGCGTTGGCCGCGTGCCTCCGGGAAGCGTTGCGCTGCAAGGAGACCGGCGAAGAGAAGGTGATCCTGACGGCGCTTTGCGGACACGCGCATCTCGACCTGCCCGCGTATGGCGCGTATCTGGCCGGGGACATGGTGGACAACGAACTTCCGGACACCGCGCTGGAGGAATCGTTGGCGGCGCTGCCCTGAGGGATGCGGTTGGCGAGGGGAGAGCAACGGGCCGGTGGGCAGAAGGCGCGCGATGGGAGGGAGTGCTTGGCGAGGTTTGTTTTGTTTGGCGGGTGACGGCTGGATGGGCCGACTGGCGTGGCGGGGCGGCTGGCGTGGCGGGGTGTCATCGGCGGGCGGCCGTCGGCTTGGGGAACGCCCGGTCGGTCCGGACGGTTTGGCGGCCTTGGCATGAGTCGGGCCGGGTTAGCTGGGCCGTCCGCACGGGTGTGGCCGGTGTAGGGGGACGCGAGTGCGGTTGCTCGAGAGGGGCGCGAGTGCGGTTGGGCGAGGGGAGGACGGGTGTAGCGGTGGTCGTGCGCGGAGGTGGAGCGCGGGAATGGCCGGTGGGGCGGGCCGCCAGTGTGGTTGGCGGAGCGGATAGAGGGTGAGGTTGGTCGAGGGTGGGTGTAGTTGGTGGCGTCGGGCGCGGGCGGACCGGTGGCACCCGGGAGCGGCCGCGGAGTGGGGAGCGGCTGTCGTCGGCGGAGTGGACGTCGGCGGAGTGGAACGGGGGTGCGGTCGGCCGACGAAGCGCGGGTGCGGTCGGTGAAGCGTGGTGTCGTCGGTGAAGAGCGACGTGGGTGCGGTCGCAGAGAGGGCGCGGAGACGGTCCGCAGAAAGGAGCGATTGACCGGTAGGGCGCGACGACCGTCAGTGAACGGGACGGCCCTCGGCTAGGAACGCCCGCGCCGCCGTTCGACACCTCCGCAAGAAAACTCCGTCACCTCTCTTTGGAGACCGTCGCCAGCAACTCCGGCCCACGCGTCGCCAGCCGTTGCTGGGCGAGCGAGCCCCACCACCACGCCAATGCGATGCCCGTCGCGATCCCGGCCGGGATGCCGAGCCATTGCAGCACTGGCAGATCCGCCAACGTCCCAGCCACGCACAGTGCGATCACCGGCAGCGCGCCGAGCACGATCAGCAGCGTCGTCGCCAGCATCAGGGCGGCTCGGGCGCACCCCGGTCGACCGCCGGACGACCATGGGCTGCCGCTGCGGCGTTGATCCGGCAGCGGGAAGGCCAGGAAGACGGACTGCAGCATCAGCACCCCGGCACCGGCGCCCAGCATCGCGGGGACTAGGCCCAGGACCCAGGGGTACGCGCCCGGCACGCCGGTGACACCCGGCAGAACCAGAGCCAGCACCACGGCAACCGGGGCGACGATCAGGGCCCACGCCAGCTGACGGCCGCGGATGTCGGCGCGTTCGGCGCCGGGGACGACCAGCGTGTGCCACAGGGCGCTGCCGTCCATTCCGTACAGGTTGCCGGACTGCATGGACGCGAAAACCACCACCGCGACCCCGAAATACGGCAGCATGGCCGACCGGCCACCGCCGCCGGACAGGGCTGGTACGACGGTGACGACGAAGCCGATGAGCAGCGTCGACAGCAGGGCGACGCGTCGGCGGGCGTCGCGCCACCAGGTGAAAAGCTCCTTGCGGGCCACGGCGCCCACCGGTGTCGAAGGCAGCAGGCTGCGCCGCGTGCGGGTGCTCTTCGCGCGGGTGCGGGCGGCACCGCGGAAGGAAGGCGTGGTGACCTGCCGGGCCAGCAGCGCGCCCCAGAGCACGACGAGAACCGCTACGACACCGAGCAGCGCGGCGAAAAGGCCGCCGACCGTGCTCCATTCGCCGGTCCCGGCGGCGTGGACCGCGAGCGTGCCCCAGCCAGACGGAAGGGCGTGCATGACGCTGACGAAACCGGGCATCCGGCCGCTGACGATGGCCGGGCCGATGCTGTTCATGACGTAGTTCACCGCGACGCCGGACAACCCGGTGAGCGCCACCAGGATGATGCCCAGCTCCTTGCCCTTGCGCGACGTCAGCAACGCGCCGAGCGCGGCCATCACCACGCGGTACAGCAGCACCACGAACGCCAGTTGCAGCACCGCGAACACGAGACCGACGAGCGCGGCGCCAGCGCCGAACCGCAGCCCGTAGAACGCCAAACCGAGGAACGCCAGCAGGCTCACCAGCGCGGTGACGCCCACGAAGCTCGCCGCGAGCAGCCCGACCGCCAGCTTGCGGCGGCCGATCGGCAGCAGCGCGAAGTGCTCCGGCCGCAGGGTGTCGTCGCCGCCTCCGGTCGCGATCGGCGCGAGCACCCAGCCCGCCATCCACACCGCGTAGACCGAGGTGAGCAGGTCGACGGTGATCCGCGCTTCCGGAGCCGGGAACACCGCGATGCCGATGGTGAACGCGGCCGCCAGGAGACCGAAGATCCCGCCGACGACCATTCCGGCGATCTGCCGCCCTCGCAGCGAATTGCGCAGGACCCGCAGCTTCAGTCGGACGAGGACGCCAACCACGCCAGCCCCTCCGCTCCACCGGTCCGCCCGCCGACAATGTGCACGAACGCGTCTTCCAGCGTGCCTTCGCCCCGCACGTCGGCCACCGCGCCCGCGGCGACGACGCGGCCGCGCGTGATCACCGCGACGTGGCTGCAAAGCTGTTCCACCAACGCCATCACGTGGCTCGACAGCACGACCGCGCCGCCGGAGGCCACGAACCGCTGCAGGATCGTGCGGATCGTGGACGCGGAGACCGGGTCCACCGCCTCGAACGGCTCGTCCAGCACGAGCAGCCGAGGCCCGTGCAGCAACGCCGTCGCGAGGCCGATCTTTTTGCGCATGCCCGCGGAATAGTCGATGACGAGGGTGCGCTCGGCGTCCGTCAGCTCCAGCACGCCGAGCAGTTCCTGGGCGCGTTCGGCGACCGTGTCCGGCGGGAGCCCGCGCAGCAGGCCCATGTACGTCAGCAGTTCCCGCCCGGTGAGCCGCTCCGGAATGGACAATCCGTCCGGAAGAACACCGATCAGGCTTTTCGCCCGTTCCGGTTCCCGCCAGACGTCCACGCCGAACACGCGCGCCTCGCCGGCATCCGGCCGGAGCAGCCCGACCGCCATCGACAGCGACGTCGTTTTCCCGGCTCCGTTGGGCCCGACGAGGCCGAAAAACGACCCCCGCGGCACTTCCAGCCGGATGTCGTCTGCCGCCAGCGTCGTCCCGAACCGTTTGGTGAGTCCGTAAAGCCCCATGGCCGCGTCGTCGGACACCGGTTCCCCCTTCCCGTGGTGTGCGCCCGACTGTACGCGGGGTCACCGACAAAAAGCGGGCGGAGTGGTGTCGGAAAGCCGCGGATCCGGGTCGCCGGACATCGCCAGCAGCCCGCGCGCCGCGCGCACCAGCTTCGGCCACGAGGCGGGTTTCCGGACGTCGTACGCGCGCAGCAGCTGGCGGAGCATGGTGAGCGTGTCGAAGTAAACGCGTTCGCACACCAGCTGTTCGTTGGTGTCGAAGAGGAAATACGCGGTCATCCGGATCCGGAACCGCTGTCCGGTCGGCGGAATCCTGCCGAGCGGTCCGCGATGGGTGCCGAGGAGCCAGAACTCGACGATCACCGCGTCCGCGCTGTGCCGCAGCGCGATGATTTCGTGGTCTTGATCGGGAAAAGCGCGACGAGTCTCGTCGTAGTAGCCGCGCACCGCGGAATCGCCGTCGTGCACGGTCATCGTCGGCACGATCTCGTAGTGCGGATGGGGGAACGTCGCCAGCACGTCGTCCCAGTCCTGGCGCACCTCGTCGCGGAAGTGGTCGAGGACGAGCTTCTGCCGGGCGCGCAGCACTTCGGGCGCGGGGATGGCCAACGGGTCCACGGGTTCCTCCCAACCGGAAACCGCAATTTATCCCACGCTGTGGATTTAAGGCAAGTGCGCCATGATGGAGCCGTGAACACCACGACTCGCCGGGGACGCCCGCGCAAGGGAGACGCCAGGCTGTCGCGGGAGGCGATCCTGACGGCCGCGCTGGAAGTAGTCGACGCCGACGGAGCGGCAGCGGTGAGCATGCGGACAGTCGCGCAGCGCCTCGGTGTGGATGCGAAGAGCCTCTATCACCACATCGGCGGCAAGGAAGCCCTGCTCGACGCTGTCGCCGGGCACGTGCTCGGCGGAATCGACCTCCCGGAGCTGACCGGACAGCCCGAAGACGACCTGCGCGCGATCGCCCGATCCTTCCGGCAAGCGACGCGCGCGCACCCGCAGGCAGCCGCGCTGGTCCTAACCAGACAGTTGCCGTCGATCGCCGCGCTCGCCCCCGTCGAGGCGGTGCTTTCGGTGCTGCGCAAGGCAGGTGCGTCGGCCGAGGAGGCGGTGCACCTGCTGCGGTCGCTCCTGGCCGTCGTGGTCGGCTCGCTGCTGCGCGAGGCCGGTGCGGGACCGGCGTTCGGCGTCACCGACGAAGCCGGGATCGCCCGTCGCCGCGCCGAATTGGAGCAGACCGAACTTCCCGCCGTCGTCGAATCCGCGCCGCATCTGGCGCGATGCGATCACGAAGCGGAGTTCTCCTTCGCCGTGGACCTGGCGGTGGCCGCCACGATGCAGCGACTCGCTACTCCCCGCAGGTGATCTTCGGCTGCGGGTTGTAACGGACCGACCGCGTGTGCCGCGAAACTTCCCGGCCCGACGAGGCGTCGCGCAGGATCCGCGTGTCGCTCGCGGTGAACCCGGGCGCGCCGTTGGACGGGTGGCAGTTTTCCGCCGGACCCGGTTTCGTCGGCGGCGGGGTCGGGTTCGTGCGCTCGCCGGGCACCGACTCGACGGTGTAGCGCTTGGTGCCCCAGAGTTTCACGGTGATCGACGACGGCGTCCAGACGGTCTGGATCGCGACCCCGGTGTCCGAGTCGTTGGTGAACTTCAGGTCGATCACGCTGGCGCCGTTGGGATTCTGGAACACCGTCGCCTCGCGCGCGGCCGGGTACCGGCTGATGTAGTAGCTGTGTTCCTTGTGCCCGGCGTCCTTCATCCCGGAGAAGTACGCCGCGTTGTACAGCGTGGTGGCGAACTGCGAAATGCCGCCGCCGACCTCGCGCGCCGGCGCGCCGTTCTCGATCACGCCCGCCTCGACATAGCCCTGCGCGCGCCCGCGCGGACCGGTGAATCCGTTGAGGCTGAACGTTTCTCCCGGTTTCACGATCGCGCCGTCGACCTTTTCGGCGACCACGCGGATGTTCGTGCCGGAGTCGGGGGCGAACCCGCCGGTGGTGAACTCGCCGATGACTTCCTTGACGCCGAGCTTGTCCGCCTGCTCGGTGGTGACCTTCGCGGGCGTCTTCTTGTAGATCGCCTTCAGCTCCCGGCTGTCGGTCTGCTTCAGCGTGTTCGGCAGCGGTTTGAGGCTCTGCTCCCAGTCGACCGTGTTGCCGTCCGCGGACGGTTCGACGACCGGTTTTCCGCCGGAGAACGCGATCGCCGCGTCCTTGCCCTCCTGCTCGGTGGACTTCAGCTGCGGCGCGAGCGCGTCGGTGACCTTCTTCGGGTCGATCTGCGGGGCGAGGCTGCCGCCGTCGCCGGGCACGAACGTGAGCGCGCCGGCGATTTGCTCGGGCGTCAGCGTCGCGTCCGCGCCTTCGCCCTTGACGACGACCGGCGCGGACACCGCGGGTTTGGCGAACTCGGCGAGCGCGCGCTGGACGCCTTCGGCGGTGGTGCGCACCGGCGTCGGCGCGACCGGAAGCGTCAGCTCGCTGCCCGAGGCCCAGCCGCTCAGCACCTTCGCCCGCGCCGCCGCGACGTCCAGCTTCTGCCCGGCCTGCGGCGGGACCGCGACCGGCCTGGTGCCGTCGAACCGGATCGTGCCCTCGACCGGCTCCCGGTCGACGCGGCCGCGCAGGTCCTCCAGCGCCGGGTCGAGCTTCTCGTTCTCGACGTGCGACACGACGCCCACTTCGCGAGTGCGGAAGAACGACGCGAGCCGGGCGAACGGGTTGACCGGCTGGTCGCCCGCTTGGTCGAGGGTGCCGCTCCAGTCGAGCCCCAGCCCGGCTTCGGTCGGCGACAGCTTGGTGTGCGCGTTGCCCGCGGTGACGGTGAGCGGCTGGGTGAGCCGGGGCTCGATCTTCCCGCGCAGTTCGCGTTCGGCGACCGGCCGCTCCAGCCCGCCGACGTCCACGCCGGCCACGACGACGCCGCGCGGCACCCGGCCCTGGCTCGTCAGCAGGTCGATGAGGTACGCGACGACCAGCACGCCGAGCACGCCGCCGCTGATCCAGCCCGCCTTGCGCAGGCCGCGCCGGCGCGGCGGGGACGGAGGCTCCTCCGGCGGCACGACCGGCAGGATGTCGGTCTGGTCGCTGTCGGTTTCCGGCCAGCGCGGTTCGTACTGCACCTCACGACCCCTTCGATTCTCTGCGGGCAGGGGCACAGCGTACGGGCCGAGCCGGACATGCCGGACTACTGCCCCCAGCGGAACAAACCGGTCACCCGGCGTCAGGTTCGGGATTGGCGCCGGAGCGGGCGAGGAAGTCGAAGTCGCAGCCCTCGTCGGCCTGCGTGATGTGCTCCGCGTACAGCGCACCGTAACCTCGCTCGAACCGCGGCGCAGGGGCGGTCCACGAAGCGCGACGACGCTCCAGTTCGGCGTCGTCCACCTCCAGCCGCAACGTCCGCGCGGGCACGTCGAGGGTGATCAGGTCACCGTCGCGGACGAGCGCGAGCGGTCCGCCGACGTGCGATTCCGGCGCCACGTGCAGCACGCACGCGCCGTAGCTGGTGCCGCTCATCCGGGCGTCGGAGATCCGCACCATGTCCCGCACGCCTTGTTCCAGCAGGTGCGCCGGGATGGGCAGCATGCCGTACTCGGGCATGCCGGGGCCGCCGAGCGGGCCGGATCCGCGCAGGACCAGCACGGAATCGGCGGTGATGCCCAGCGCGGGATCGTCGATGCGCTTCTTCAGGTCCGCGTAGTTGTCGAAAACCACCGCCGGCCCGGTGTGGGTGAGCAGGGCCGGGTCGGCGGCGATGTGCTTGATCACCGCGCCGTCGGGCGCGAGGTTGCCCCGCAGCACCGCGACGCCGCCTTCGCTGGCGACCGGGTTGTGGCGGGGACGGATCACGTCGTCGTTGTGCACGCCGGCGTCGGCGACGGAATCGGCGAGCGGACGCCCGGTGACGGTGATCCGGTCGAGGTTCAGCAGGTCGGTCAAGCGGGACAGCAGCCCGGGCAGTCCGCCCGCGTAGTAGAAGTCCTCCATCAGCCAGTCGCCGCCGGGCCGGATGTTCGCCAGCACCGGCACGCGGCGGGCGATCTCGTCGAAGTCGCGCAGGGACAGCGAAATCCCGCTGCGCCCGGCCATCGCGATCAGATGGATCACCGCGTTGGTCGACCCGCCGAGCGCCAGCACGGTCGTGATCGCGTCGGCGTACGCGCGCTCGTCGAGGATCTTCGCGATCGTGAGGTCTTCCCACACCATGTCCACGATGCGCGCGCCGCTCGCCGCGGCCATCCGATGATGCGCGGAATCGACCGCTGGGATCGAGGCCGCGCCGGGCAGCGTCAGCCCCAGCACCTCGGCGGCGGACGTCATGGTCGACGCGGTGCCCATCGTCATGCAGTGGCCGGGGGAGCGGGCGAGACCGCGTTCCAGCTCGGCCATCTCCCGGTCACCGATCGTGCCCGCGCGCCGTTCGTCCCAGTACTTCCACATGTCGGTGCCGCTGCCGAGCACTTCGCCGCGCCAGTTTCCGCGCAGCATCGGACCGGCGGGCACGAAAATCGACGGCAGCCCGGCGCTCGCCGCGCCCATCAGCAGCGCCGGCGTGGTCTTGTCGCAGCCGCCCATCAGCACCGCGCCGTCGACCGGATACGACCGCAGCAGTTCCTCGGTCTCCATCGCCAGCAGATTCCGGTACAGCATCGGCGTCGGCTTCTGGTAGGTCTCCGACAGCGTCGCCACCGGGAACTCCAGCGGGAAGCCGCCCGCCTGCCACACTCCGCGCTTGACCTGCTCCGCGCGTTCGCGCAGGTGCTGGTGGCACGGGTTGATGTCGCTCCAGGTGTTGAGAATGCCGATCACCGGCTTGCCGAGGTGTTCCTCCGGCTCGTAGCCGAGCTGCCGGGCGCGGGTGCGGTGGCTGAAATTCCGCAGGTCGTCGCCGCCGAACCACCGGTGGCTGCGCAGGTCCTCGGGTGCCTTCATCGCGGCGCGGTCCTCTCGGTCGACGGATGGCATCTGATATATGATCGTACGTGTCGACGCTCGGAGACGCCCGCCTGGTTGAATGTGCGGGGACGAGCGCGAAAGCCAGGAGGGTCGGCATGCCGTCCACGTTCAGCCTCCCCGCCTCCCGCACCGAGGTGGTGCTGGAGGAGATCCGGCGCGGCATTCTCGCCCGCGAGCTGCTGCCCGGGCAGCAGCTGGTGGAGGCGGAGCTGGCCGCGCGGCTCGGGGTGTCCAAGACGCCGGTGCGCGAGGCGCTGAAGGTGCTGTCCAACACCGGGCTGGTCACGTTCAGCCCGTACAAGGGCGCGTCGGTGTGCGTGGTCGACGCGGAGCTGGCGCGTTCGGTCTACGACGTGCGGATGGTGCTGGAGCCCGAAGCGCTGCGCCGCGCGGTGCGGGCCGCGGACCGCGAGTCGTTCGACGAGGCGTCGCAGATCCTCAAGGAAGCGTCGGCCGCGGACGCCGACCAGACCACGCTGAGCCTGCTGAACCGGCGATTCCACCGGGCGCTGTACGCGGGCTGCGGCAACCCGCTGATGGTCTCGATGCTGGACGATCTGCGCGACCGCGCGGCGCTGATCACCGTGGTCGGCTGGGACGCGAAGCCCAGCTGGCGCAAGGAATGGAACGAGCACAAGGCGGTGCTCGCCGCCGCGAAGAAGGGCGACGAGGACGGCGCGGCCGAGCTGCTGCGCGCGCACATCGCGGCGTTCCTCGACCACGTGCTCGAGGCGATCGGGGAGGAGTGACGACGTGCGGTTGCTGCTCGTCGCGGACACCCATCTGCCGAAGCGGGCGAAGGAGCTGCCCGCACAGGTCTGGGACGAAGTCGCGCAGGCCGACGTCGTGATCCACGCGGGCGACTGGGTCGACGTGGACACCCTCGACGCGCTGGAGGCCCGCAGCGCCCGGCTGATCGGCGTTTACGGCAACAACGACGGTCCCGAACTGCGGAAACGCCTGCCCGAGGTGGCCAGGGAAACGCTGGAAGGCGTGCGGCTGGCGGTGGTCCACGAGACCGGCGACGCGAAGGGGCGCGAGGCCCGGTGCGACGCACGGTATCCGGACGTCGACGTGCTGGTCTTCGGGCACAGCCACATCCCGTGGGACTCGGTGACGCCCGGCGGGCTGCGGCTGCTCAACCCCGGTTCGCCCACCGACCGGCGACGGCAGCCGTTCTGCACCTACCAGACCGCCGAGATCCACGACGGCCGTCTGGACCGCGTCGAGCTGCATGAGCTGCCACGGCGCGGCTGAGCGGGTAGAACAGGAGGCATGGACCCGGCCCGCGCCCTGCGCGACATCGCCTTCCAGCTCGAACGCGCCGGTGAGCCGACTTACCGGGTGCGTGCCTTCCGGCAGGCGGCCGCAGTGGTCGACCGGCTGTCCGAGGATGAGCTGGCGGCCCGCGTTGCCGCGAACTCGCTTCAGACTTTGAAGGGGATCGGCAAAGCCACGGCCGGAGTCATCGAGGACGCGTGGCACGACCGTACGCCCGCGTACGCGGCGAAGCTGCCCGAAAGCACGCTGCCGGATGGCGGTGCGCTGCGTACCGCGCTTCGCGGCGACTGTCACACGCACTCCGACTGGTCGGACGGCGGCAGCCCGATCGCCGAAATGGCCGAGACAGCGCGCGAGCTGGGACACGAGTGGATCGTGCTCACCGACCATTCGCCGCGGCTGACCGTCGCGCGCGGCCTGTCCGCGGAGCGGTTGCGGGCGCAGATGGACGAGGTGGCGCGGGTGAATGAGCAGCTGGCGCCATTTCGCCTGCTGCACGGCATCGAGGTCGACATCCTCGACGACGGTGCGCTCGACCAGACCGAGCAGCTGCTGGACCGGCTGGACTTCGTGGTGGCGAGCGTGCACTCGAAACTGCGGATGCCGGCGCGGGAGATGACGCCGCGGATGCTGGCTGCCGTCGAGAATCCGCACGTCCGCGTGCTGGGGCACTGCACCGGACGGCTGGTCGGCGGACGCAGCAGGCCGGAGTCGCAGTTCAACTCGGAGAAGGTGTTCACCGCGTGCCGCGAGAACGGCGTGGCGGTGGAGATCAACTCGCGGCCGGACCGGCTCGACCCGCCNNCCGGCTCGACCCGCCGATGCGGCTGCTGCGCCAGGCGGTCGAGCTGGGCTGCGAGTTCGCGATCGACAGCGACGCGCACGCACCCGGCCAGCTCGACTGGCAGAGTTACGGCTGCGAGCGCGCCGAAAAGGCGGGCATCGGCCCGGACCGGGTCATCAACACGCGGACGGCCGAGCAGTTAGTGCGATGACCGGCTCCCGCGCGGGGTCGAGCCAGCGCAGGACGGCGAGGAGATCGTCGAGGGCCAGCGCGACGCAGCCCGCGGTCGGTCCGCCGGTGGCCACGTGCAGGAAGAACGCCGAACCAGCACCGGGCACGACCGGCGAGCGGTTGTAGTCGATCACCACCGCGTGCGTGTACGCCGGGCCTGCGGCGCCGAGGTTTTCTCCGGCGGTTTCGTCGAACGGCCCCGCGGCGCCCCGGTAGTGCGTGTTGTACCGCGGGGAGTGCACATCGGACACCCACCAGTCCGAAGTGGTCACTTGCCGATAGGGGAGCCGGGTGCCGGGATTCGGCGCGATGCCGAAGGCCTCGGTGAGCGGCCAGGTTCCGGCCGGGGTACGGGAAAGTCCTTCGCGTGCGATGCCGATTCCTTGCGCGCCGACTTCCGCTGGGTACGGACCGAGCGCCCGTACCCAGCGGTCGCCGTCGAGGTCCCACGCGGACGCGTGGTGCGTGGTGACCGCGAGAATCTGTTGCGGGTTCAGTTGATCTCGTACGGGTCGCCGTAGACCTTCCACTTCAGCGGCGTGTGCAGATCGAGGTTGCCGTCGTTGAGGAACACCAGTTGCTCGGTGTCGACGCGGGAAGTGTCCGCATGCGCCTCCTCCTTCTTCATGACCACCTTGCGCGCGTCGAGGAACGCTTTGAGGTACGCGGTTTCGTCACCGCCCTGTGCGGGCGGCTTCGCCTTCGACAGCGCGGCGTCGCGGATGCCGCCGAAGCTGTCGGCGCTCGTGCCGGTGCCGTGCATGACGATGGCGTCGTAGTAAATGAACTGGCCGAGCGCGCCGAGACCGTCGGATTTGCCTTGGTTCACTGCCGGATCGAAGTACACTCGGTCGCGTTCGCTGTTCTGCGCGGCCTGGAATTCCTCGGTGGCCGCGGCCTGCTTCCACGCGCTCTCGAAGGCCGAGCCGAGACCTTCGTGCGAATCGGAGCCGTTGACTTTCTCCAGCGCGGGCAGGAACTTCGCCAGCGGGTTGTCCGGCACGGCTTTGGTGTAGGCCCGCACCAGTTCGAGCATGTCGCCGGTGCCGGAGCAGAACCCGATGATGCCCGCGGTGTAGCCGCGTCCGTCGCCGATGTCCTCGATGTAGGAATACTGCTTCTTCCAGTCGAGCGAGGAGTTTTCCGCGCTCGACACCAGCTGCATCGCGATCTCCTTCTTCTCCGGAGACGCGAGGTCGCCGCCGGAACCCAGCACAGCGGAAGACACTGCCGAGGAGGCGAGCGGGGCGGTCGCGGCGGCGGCTGAGAGAGCTGGAGTGCTGAGGACGAGAGCGAGGGCCGAGGCGGCCGTGAGACCGGCGACCAGCGTGGGCCGCATCGTCTTGCGCATGAGGGGGATCCCTTTCCGCGGTACGTGGGCAAGGCGGCCGGACCGGCGAATGAACCGGTTCCGGATACTGCTGCGGCGTAGCGCCACGATAACCGAGCGTGAAGTGGCGAGGCAAGGGATTCGCCGAGGTTTCACGGATGTGAACCAGGCAAGTCCACTATGGACAAAGAGGAATCGCCTGCGGGCGGACGGAAGCGCGAGAGCCCAGCGCTCTGTCTATTGTGGACTCAAAGCGGAGCGCCCCGGCGCACCTTAAAGACATGGTAAACTCGTGCTGAGATGACGACTGCTGCCGCCGCTTCCGCGCCGCGGCACCGGTCCATCCTCAGCCTGCTGCTTGCCGTGCTGCTCCTGCTCGGCGTGGCCGTCCCCGGCCCGGGACCGGCGGGTCCGCGGCCGCTCGATCCCGAACCCGCCCTGGTCCAGGAGCAGGGCCCGTATCTCGTCGCCGCGCACCCGCTGCCGCTCGCCGACGCCCCGGGCGAGATCCGCCTCGCCCGGCCGGACTGGTGCACCGTCCCGTTTTCCGCCGCGCCCGCGGTCGAGCTGGACCGCGCGCCCACGCCCGCCGCGGCGCGGGCCCCGCCCGGTTGCCGAGTACTCGTTTCCCCGGTACCCGGCTCCTAAGAGGATTTCATGAGCAACGGTCATGCTTTGCTGGCCGTCGGCGGCGCGTTTCTCGCCGCCGGCGCCCTCGCCCGCGTCGGCGCCCGGATCGGGCTGCCCACGATCCCCCTGTTCATGCTGGCTGGTTTCGTCTTCGGCCCGCACACCCCCGGTCTGTCCCTTGTGGACGATCCGGCCGAGTTCGGCGTCCTGGCCGGGCTCGGTCTCGTGTTCCTGCTGTTCTATCTCGGACTGGAGTTCTCCCTCGACGACCTCGCCCGCGGCGGCGCCAGACTCGCCGGCGCGGGGCTCGCGTACCTGGTGCTGAACATCGGCGGCGGGCTCGCGTTCGGCTTCGCACTCGGCTGGGGCACGCGCGAGGCGCTGGTGATCGCCGGCGCGCTCGGCATCTCGTCCTCGGCCATCGTCACCAAGCTGCTCCTGGAAACCCGGCGGATGAACAACCGGGAATCCCGCCTTATCATGGGCATCATCGTGCTGGAAGACCTCTTCCTCGCGCTGTATCTCGCGCTGCTGCAGCCGGTGCTCAGCGGCGCGGACGGGTTCGGCGCGGCCCTCGCCGACTTCGGCAAGGCGTTCGGCTTCCTGCTCGTGCTCGCCGCGCTGGCCCGGTGGGGCGGACGGCTGGTGTCGCGGCTGTTCGGTTCGGCGGACGACGAACTGCTCACCGTCTGCTTCGTCGGCGTGGCCGTGCTCGGCGCCGCGGTGGCCGAGGAGGTCGGCGTGTCCGACGCGATCGGCGCGTTCATGGTCGGCATGATGCTGGGCAATTCCCAGGTCGCGCCGCGGGTGCACAAGCTGGTGCTGCCGCTGCGGGACGCGTTCGGCGCGTTGTTCTTCTTCATCTTCGGGCTGTCGATCGACCCGGGCGCGGTCGGCACGGTCGTCCTCCCGGTGCTCGCCGCGGTCGCGCTGACGCTGGTGCTCAATCTCGCCGCCGGGGCGTTCGCCGCCCGGCTGCACGGCTTCGACCGGCAAGAAGGCGTGAACATCGGCCTGACCGTGCTCACCCGGGGCGAGTTCTCGCTGGTCCTGGCGGCGATGGCGACCGCGGCCGGGCTGGACTCGCGGGTCGCCCCGTTCGTCGCCGGGTACGTGCTGCTCCTGGCCGTGATCGGCCCGCTCGCCGTGCTCCGCTCGGACCGGCTGACCTGGCTGCTCCCGGCCAAGCTCGTGCCGCCGCGCCCGGCCCCGGTGCCGTGAGCCGGGGCGCCGGGCTGTCGCTCGCGGCATATTCGGAAGCCACGACGGTCACGCACGGCTATCCTTGGCCCAAGTATGTCCACTCCATCTCCCCTCGCAGAGCTGCGCGCCCAGCTGCCCGAATTGATGCTGCGCGACGAGCACCGGCTCCGCCGTCGTCTCGACGGCGCGCGCCGGGCTCGCGACAAGCAGCAGACGGCTGAGCGCATCGCCGCCGACGTCGAAACGGCGCTGCTGCGCGTGCAGCAGCGCCGCGAAAGCGTGCCGAAGATCGAGTACCCCGCCGAGCTGCCGGTCAGCAGGCTGAAGGACGAGATCGGCGACGCGATCCGCGAGCACCAGGTGGTGATCGTCGCGGGGGAGACCGGGTCGGGCAAGACCACGCAGCTGCCGAAGATCTGCCTCGAGCTGGGCCGCGGCGTGCGCGGGCAGATCGGGCACACCCAGCCGCGCCGGCTCGCCGCGCGCACGGTCGCCGACCGGATCGCCAGCGAGCTGAAGACCGAACTGGGCGACACCGTCGGCTACAAGGTCCGGTTCACCGACCAGTCCGGCCAGGACACCCTGGTCAAGCTGATGACCGACGGCATCCTGCTGGCCGAGATCCAGACCGACCGGATGCTGCGCCAGTACGACACGCTGATCATCGACGAGGCGCACGAGCGCAGCCTCAACATCGACTTCATCCTCGGCTACCTCAAGCAGCTGCTGCCGCGCCGTCCCGACCTGAAGGTGATCATCACCTCGGCGACCATCGACCCGGAGCGGTTCTCACGGCATTTCGACGACGCGCCGATCGTCGAGGTCTCCGGCCGGACCTACCCGGTCGAGGTGCGCTACCGCCCGCTCGTGGACCCGGACGACCCCGAGGGCGATCCGGACCGCGACCAGACGCAGGCGATCGCCGAGGCGGTCCAGGAGCTGTCCGGCGAGGGCCCCGGCGACATCCTCGTGTTCCTCTCCGGCGAACGCGAGATCCGCGACACCGCGGACGTGCTGAACCGGCTGGAACTGCGCAACACCGAGGTGCTGCCGCTGTACGCGCGGCTGTCCGCGGCTGATCAGCACCGCGTCTTCCAGCGGCACACCGGACGGCGGATCGTGCTGGCCACGAACGTCGCCGAGACGTCGCTGACCGTGCCCGGCATCAAGTACGTGATCGACCCGGGCACCGCGCGCATTTCGCGGTACAGCCATCGCACGAAGGTGCAGCGGCTGCCGATCGAGGCGATCTCGCAGGCGTCGGCGAACCAGCGCAAGGGCCGGTGCGGGCGGACCTCGGACGGCATCTGCATCCGGCTGTACTCCGAGGAGGACTTCGAGTCGCGGCCGGAGTTCACCGATCCGGAGATCCTGCGGACGAACCTGGCGTCGGTCATCCTGCAGATGACGTCGCTCGGCCTCGGCGACATGGCCGCGTTCCCGTTCGTGGAGCCGCCCGATCGCCGCCAGGTCACCGACGGCGTGCAGCTGCTGCAGGAACTCGGCGCGTTCGAGCAGGGCGTTTCCTCGAAGCTCACCGAGGTCGGCCGCAAGCTCGCGCTGCTGCCGGTGGACCCGCGGATGGGCCGGATGGTGCTGGAGGCCGCGCGGAACGGCTGCGTGCGCGAGGTGATGATCATCGCCGCCGCACTGTCCATTCAGGACCCGCGCGAACGGCCGGCGGAAAAGCAGCAGGCCGCCGACGCGCAGCACGCCCGGTTCGCCGATCCGACGTCGGACTTCCTCTCCTACCTCAAGCTGTGGGAGTACGTCAGCGAACAGCAGAAGACATTGACCGGCAACCAGTTCCGTCGGATGTGCCGCGCCGAGTACCTGAACTACCTGCGGATCCGCGAGTGGCAGGACATCTTCGGGCAGCTGCGCCAGCTCGCCAAACCGCTCGGCATCACGCTCAGCACCACGCCCGCAGATCCGCAGCGGGTGCACACGGCCCTGATTTCCGGGCTGCTCTCGCACATCGGGCTCAAGGACCCGGCCAAGGGCGACTACCTCGGCGCACGCGGGGCCCGCTTCGCGGTGTTCCCCGGTTCGGCCCTGTTCAAGAAGCAGCCGCGCTGGGTGATGTCCGCCGAACTGGTGGAGACGTCGCGGCTGTGGGGCCGGGTCAACGCGCGGATCGAGCCGGACTGGGTCGAACCGCTCGCGCAGCACGTCGTGAAACGGTCGTATTCGGAGCCGCACTGGGAGCGCAAACAGGGCGCGGTGATGGCGACCGAGAAGGTGACGCTGTACGGCGTGCCGCTGGTCGCCGACCGGCGGGTGAACTACGGCCGGATCGACCCGGAGGTCTCGCGCGAGCTGTTCATCCGGCACGCGCTGGTCGAGGGCGACTGGCACACCAACCACCGGTTCTTCGCCGAGAACCGCGCGCTGCTGGACGAGGTCGAGGACCTGGAGAACCGCGCGCGGCGGCGGGACATCCTGGTGGACGACCAGACGCTGTTCGAGTTCTACGACGCGCGGGTGCCCGAGGACGTCGTGTCCGTGCGGCATTTCGACAGCTGGTGGAAGAAGGCGCGGCGGACCGATCCGGACCTGCTGTCGTTCGAGAAGTCCATGCTCATCAACGAGGTCGCGGGCGCGGTCCGCGAATCGGACTACCCGGACTCGTGGACGCAGGGCACGCACGTCTTCAAGCTGACCTACCAGTTCGAGCCCGGCGCCGGCGCCGACGGCGTGACCGTGCACATCCCGCTGCCGGTGCTGAACCAGGTGACGCCGGACGGTTTCGACTGGCAGGTGCCCGGCCTGCGCGGCGAACTGGTGACGCAGCTGATCAAATCGCTGCCGAAAACGTTGCGGCGCAACTTCGTTCCCGCTCCGGACACGGCGGCCGACGCGTTGACGCGAATGTCCCCTTCGGACGGTCCGCTGCTCGACATCCTGGGCGACGAACTGCACGCGATGCGCGGCATCGACATCCCGCGTTCGGCGTGGGACCTTTCCGCGGTGCCGGATCACCTCCGGATGACCTTCCGCGTGGTGGACGAGCGCGGCAAGCGAGTGGCCGAGGGCAAGGACCTGGACGAGCTGAAGCGCCGGCTCGCGCCGCGGGTCCGGGAGACGATTTCCAAGGCGGCCAACAGCATCGAGAAGGCCGGCCTGGTGCAGCCGTCGTTCGGAGAGCTGCCGAAGGTGTTCGCCTCGACCCGCCGAGGGCACGACGTGAAGGCGTATCCGGCGCTGGTCGACGAGGGCAAGTCGGTGGCCGTGCGGCTGCTCGACACCCCGGCCGAACAGCAACACGCGATGTGGGCCGGCACGCGGCGGATGCTGCGGCTGAACCTGAACTCGCCGATGAAGTTCATTACGCGGTCGCTGTCGAATTCCTCGAAGCTCGTGCTGAACCGCAACCCGCACGGCAGCGTCGCGGGCCTGCTGGAGGACTGCGTCGACTGCGCGGTGGACGCACTGATGGCCGCGGCCGGCGGCCCGGCCTGGGACGAGGCGGGGTTCGCCGCGCTGCTGGAGAAGGTGCGGGCGGGGTTGAACCCGAAGGTGCTGGAGGTGCTGACGGAGGTCGAGCGGATCCTGCGCGCGGCCATCGACGTCGAAACGCGCCTGGCGGACACCCGCGGCCCGGCCGAGTCCCTCGCGGACATCCGGCGCCAACTCGACGGCCTGGTCCACGCGGGCTTCGTGACGGAGACGGGCGCCGACCGACTGCCGAACGTGGTCCGGTACTTGCGCGGCATCGAGCGGCGGCTGGAGAAACTGCCGCTGGAACAGACGCGAGACCTGCAGCGGATGGCGGACGTCGCGTGGATCACGAAGGAGTACGAGGACGCGATGGCCGCGTTGCCGCCGGGGACGTCTTCGCCCGCGCTGGCGGAGGTGCGGTGGATGATCGAGGAGCTTCGGGTGAGCTTCTTCGCGCAGACCCTGGGGACGGCGCATCCGGTGTCGTTGAAGAGGATCACCAAGGCGTTGGACGACGCGCTCGCTTGAGGATCATTTCACCAAGAGCGTGACGGTGGCGGCGCTGGCTGAAACCGTGCCCGCGACGGCGGACAGCGAAGCTGCCACTCCCTTCACGTTGCCGAGCATTCTCCCGAACGCTTTCGCCGGTGCTTGCTCCTTGAACGCCATCTTGAGCTTCTGCCATTTGTGCTGCCGGAGGTGACACCCGAGGAGGATTCCGTTGGCGTTGTTGCGGCAGAAATCGTTCTTCCGGGTAGGCGCGCAACACCAGGTCGGTGCTTGAAAGAGGCCGTACAGTACTACGAAGGCCGACAGGATCGCGATGACGCCTGGCCCGATCGCCGGGATCGCCCACAGGGCGATGACAGCGATAAAAGCCAGGAAGCTCCAGAGGCTTCCGCTTTTGTTTTTTCCTTTTTCTCCCCGCCATAGGGCACGAAGATGCTGATCTTCGCCGCCCGGGAGATAGCGCCTTTGCGGTGGAATGCGCCGCAACGAGCGCCGCCGACGGCAACGTCGTGCTCCGCCAAACGGATTTCCCGGCCTCGCCCGCGTGGTTGGTGGGGAAGATGAGTCAGCTGGTCACTTCGCCTCCGCATACGTGTCCACCGGTTTCGCGTGCATCGGAAACCGCACCGGACACGCCTCGCCGAACACCAATCGAGCGGCTTCCTGGATCGACGACTCCACGATCTCCGCGACCTCGTCCGCCAGTTCGGCGGGCGCGTGCACGATCACCTCGTCGTGCAGGAAGAACACCAGGTGCGCCGGTTCCGGCAGTCGCCCGCGCAGGGTGGCCAGCAGGACCGCCGTCAGGTCGGCTGCGCTGGCCTGCACCACGAAGTTCCGCGTGAACCGTCCCCAGCTTCGCGACGCTCGGCGGGCGCGGGTTTCCGTTGCCTCGTCCTCGGTGAGCCCGCCGGTCAGGGCGCGCCAGGCGGCGGACGGGGCCGGGGAGGTGCGGCCCAGCCGGGACCGGACCCGCTCGCCCCGTTCGCCCGCCGCGGCGGCACGCTCCACATAGGACACTGCGTCCGGGAAACGCTGCCGCAGCAACGCGAGCAGCGGACCGGCCTCGCCGGAGGTGCCGCCGTACATCGCGGACAGCATCGCGATCTTTGCGCGGGAACGGTCGTCTCGCGTGTCTCCGGGGCGGAGCGGGACGTAGCGCGTGCCGGAGAACAGGGCTTCCGCCAGGCGGGCGTACAGGTCGGTGGCCGCGGCGACCTCGGCGAGGCGGCGGTCGCCGGACAGGGCGGTGAGGACGCGCGGCTCCAGTTGCGCTCCGTCGGCGACGACGAGTTTCCAGCCGGGGTCCGCCGAGGCGCACGAGCGCAGCGCGCGCGGGATCTGCAGCGCTCCGCCGCCCCGGGTGGCCCAGCGGCCGGACACCACGCCGCCGACCACGTAATGCGGCCGGAATCTGCCGTCGGAGACCCATTCGTCCAGCCACGCCCAGCCGTTGGCCGAGTGCAGCCGCGACAGTTCCTTGTACTCCAGCAACGGCGCGACCGCGGGATGGTCGATGTCCTTCAGCAGGTACTTCCGCGCCGCCGGGATTTCGATGCCCTCCCTGGCCAGCGCGCGGACGACGCTGGCCGAGGAGTCCGGGTTGACCGGACGCCCGCCCAGCGCCGCGGAGATTTTCGCCGCGAGGTCGACGAGGGCTTTCGGGCGCTGGCCAGCGGGGACGCGCGGTCCGAGGCGTTCTTCCAGCAACCGCAGGTGCCGGTCGGCGCGCCAGGGCAGCCCGGCGGCGGAGATCTCCGCGGCGGCCAGCGCGCTCGCCGATTCGGCCGCGAGCAGCAGCCGCATCCGGGCGGGGGCCTCGGTGGCGGCGACGCGCTTCTCCTGTTCGGCCAGGACCCGCCGGGCCGCGGCGGCGACGGTGACGCCCGGCGGCAGGCCAGGGCCGCGCGGGGAGAACAGCGTGGGCTGCGCGTCCTCGCCGAAGGCCGGGCCGTCGTCGGGTGGTTCCTCGCCGTTCGCCCGCGCCCACGCCGCCCGCAAACTTCGCGATTCGCCCTCCCGGCCCTCGTAGGCGAGCAGCAGGCCTTCGGCGAGCGACAGGTCGTGACACCGGCCGAGCCGCACCCCGGCCTTGATCAACGCGGGGTAGAGCTCCTCGACCGAGGGCAGCACCCAGCGCGGGCTCTCGGCCGCCTCCAGCCGGCGCACCTCGGCGGCCCAGTCGGCGCGCGAAAGCCCGCGAAGGGTCCCCGCCGGACCCTCGATCGTGTAGCCGGAGTCCTCCTCCCGGCCGGTGATCACCTGCACCGTCACATTGTGCGGACCGGCACCGACAATTTCCGCGCCCCCGCTGCCGAGCGGGCCGTGAAGGGCTCCTTGACGGAATCTAATTCCCTCAAGGAGCCCTTCACGGACCGTCGCGGACCGGCCCCGGAGATTTCCGCCCCGGCCGGGCACTGGTGCGCGGCGCGGGCTTGCTTTACTGTCGAGTAACTCCCATACCGGCGGTACGGAGGCCGTCGGCGTGGGCGCTCCCGCCGCAGCAATGGAGGTGCCCGGATGAGTGTGGCCGAGCTGGCCGGCCAGGTGGCCGGCAAGCTGACCGAGACCGTGCGCAGCGTCGAGGTGATGCGCCGCGCCGGGCTGGTGCCGTTCCCCCGCCTGGACGAGGGCGTGCGGTCCCTCGTCGCGATCCGCAAGTACGGCCCGTTCGCCGGCGCGAACCACATCGCGGCCCGGCGCGATTCGACCGCCGTCGGGATCGTCGACGACCTCGGCCCGCTCACCTTCAAGCAGCTCGACGACCAGTCCAACGCGCTCGCCCGCGCCTGGTCGCAGCGCGGTCTCGGCCCCGATTCGGTGATCGCCGCGCTGTGCCGCGACCACCGCGGGCTCGTGGTCACGATGGCCGCCTCGGGCAAGCTCGGCGCCCGGCTGCTGCTGATGAACACCGGTTTCGCGAAACCGCAGTTCGCCGACGTCGCCCAGCGCGAGGGCGTCACCGCGCTCGTCTACGACCAGGAGTTCACCGGCCTGCTCGACGCGATCGACGAGGGCGTCGACCGGTATCTGGCCTGGGTCGACGAACCGGCCGGACACGAGATCCCGGTGCTCGCCGAGATCATCGCCAGCACCGACGACCGGCCGCTGCCCGCGCCGGCCAAACCCGGCGGATTCGTGCTGCTCACCAGTGGCACCACCGGCACCCCCAAGGGCGCGCCGCGACCGCACACGTCCGCGCTGGCGTCGGCGCAGTTCCTGGACCGCATCCCGCTGCGCGCCGGCGAAGCGACCTTCATGGGCGCGCCGCTGTTCCACGGCACCGGGCTGTCGCAGTTCATCCTGAGCTTCGCGCTCGGCTGCACGGTGGTGATGCGCCGGAAGTTCGACCCGGAAGCCACGCTCAGGGGCGTCGCCGCTCACCGGTGCACTGCGCTCGTTCTGGTGCCGACGATGCTGCAGCGGATCGTCGACCTGCCGAAGGAGGTCCGCGACCGCTACGACACCTCGTGCCTGCGGATCATCTTCGTCGCCGGGTCCGCGCTCTCGCCGGATCTCGGCAACCGGGCGAACGAGCAATTCGGCGACGTCGTGCACAACCTGTACGGCTCCACGGAGGTCGCGGTGGCGACGGTCGCGACGCCGGAGGACTGGAAGCGGGCACCGGGCACGGTCGGCCGCGCGCCGGTCGGCTGCCGCGTCGCGCTGTACGACGAAAACGGCGTCAAGATCACCAAACCGCACGTGACCGGGCGGGTGTTCGTCGGCAGCGGGCTCAGCTTCGGCGGCTACACCGACGGCCGCAACAAGGAGATCATCGACGGCCTGCTTTCCAGCGGCGACGTCGGCCACTTCGACGAGGACGGCCTCCTGTTCATCGACGGCCGCGACGACGAGATGATCGTCTCCGGCGGCGAGAACGTGTTCCCGATCGAGGTGGAGAACCTCTTGGTGGAGCGCGAAGACGTCCTCGAGGCGGCGGTGATCGGAGTCGAGGACCCGGACTTCGGCGAACGGCTCAAGGCGTTCGTGGTGCGGGCCGAGGGCTCGACGCTCGACGAGGACGGCGTGCGCGAGTACGTGAAGGCGAACCTGGCGCGCTACAAGGTGCCGCGGGACGTGGAGTTCCTGGACGAGCTGCCGCGCAACGCGACCGGGAAGGTGCTGCGGACCAAGCTGAGCTGAGCGGGGTCACCGAAAGCAGCTTCGCACGCAGGGATCTGCGAGGACGCGGATCTCACCGGGCGTCCCGGTGGCGATGGTGCGGCCCTCGCGCACGAGCACCATCGCGTCGGCGACACCGGTTTCCGCCAGGAGCGCCGTCATGGGTGATGGCCAGGACGGCGGCACCGGAATCGGCGCAAGCACGCGGGCGGACCGCACTTCGCTGGCGGTTCCGCGGTCAAGGGAGGCGCAGGGTTCGTCCACGACGAGCAGGTCCGGTTCGGCCAGCAAGGCCGCGGCGAGGGCTGTTCGCTGAAAGCTGGTACGGGAAGAGGTCGACCGGCTCCGGCCTCACGAGTCCCAGCCGATGCCGAAGATCCCCGGTCCGAAGTCCAGCGCGATCGCGTGCACGCCGTTGCCGCTGTCGAGCCGCAGCCGGCGCCGGGCGGGGGCTTCGTCGGTGGCGTTCGCGTACTGCCAGCAGCGGGCGGGCACCGCGGCCGGGTCGAAGCGGACCTCCAGCAGGTACTCGCGGACCGGGCGGCGGAATTCCCGGTAGTGCGTCGACCGGCAGCGCGGGTACGGCGGTCCGGCGTTGCGCAGGGTGTACTCGATGAGGTGCGTCTCGCCGCGTTCCAGCGCGCGGTCGAAGAGCAGTTCTGCCACGAGGATTCCGTGGTCGTCGTCCACTTCGGCGCGGCCGACGCGGCAGTTGCGCACCGGCTCCAGCCGCGGCACCGCCGTCGCGTCGCCCTGGGCGTACACCAGCAGCCAGCGGTCCTGACCGTCCGCACCGGACTGGAACACCGCGCGGGAGGTCACCGAGCGCTGGCCGCCGTCGGCCGCGATCTCGCAGCGGTCGTGCAGGCCGACGAGCTTCAACTGGTGCTGCTGGTCCAGCGCGTCCGGCGCGCCGACGCGTTCCAGCAGCGGCTGCAGGATCTCGCGGGTGAACGTGACCGGTTCCTCGCCCGCCCGGTCGCGTTTGCTCGCGCCGCGCGGACGGGGCGGCGGCAGCAAGCCGAGCAACGCGCCGTCGGGGACGTCGAGGATTTCCTCCAGCATCCGCACCGCCGAAAGCGACCCGGCGCGTTCCGGCTGGCGTTTGCCCGACTGCCAGTAGCTGAGCGCGGTGACGCTGACCGCCGCGCCGCGGGCGCGCAGCCGGGCCTGGATCCGGTCCAGGGAAAGCCCGCTGGCTCCGATCGCGGCGCGCAGCGCGCTCGCGAACGCGGTCCGGGCACCTCCGTCGGTGTCCGGACCGGCGTGGTCCGCATGCCGCTGCGTCATGTCCCGCCGCCCGCCCCCGCTGGTAACCGACCGTGCCGAGCCCGACACAGGCACGGTAGCAGCCGTGCGACCAGGTGGTGCCTCCGTGCCATTCGGACGAACGGGCTAGTACTGGCAACTGTGAACCATTGCCGTGACCTGCACGGTCGCGCTTCCATGGCCAGGACGGAACGCGCCGCCCCCGGCGCGTCCGGAGCCTCGGCCCCGGCAGCGCGGACCGCGCCCCGCGCCCGGCCGGCGGCCGCGCCCGGAACCGGTGGCCCGGCATGCCCCCAGAGGCCGGGCCGCCGGTCATCCTTGCCGGGCCCGCGGGACTTGCGCCCGCGCCCGAAGCGGCAGACGATGAGCGCAATCCCCGTCCTCGGGGCGGTTTCCCTCGATCGCAGGCGGCCGAAATGACGAACTTTCTTCTGCTTTACCGCGCGGACCAGTCGGCCGCGGAGCGCTTGGCCCAGGCGACGCCGGAAGAACAGGCCGCCGGGATGCGAGCCTGGGAGGCGTGGTTCGCCAAAGCGGGCGACGCGGTGGTGGACGGCGGCGCGCCCACCGCGGGCGGCGACGGCACGGTCGGCGGGTACTCGATCGTGCGGGCCGACTCCGCGGACGCGGTGCGGGCCCTGCTCGACGGGCACCCGCACACTGAGATCGGCACGATCGACGTGCTGGAGATCCTTCCGCGGCCGGGAGCGTGAGATGGCCGCACCGGAGTTCGACGGAAAATGCGCGTTCGCGCTGAGCCTCGGGCCCGCGAGCAAAGCACCCGCGGGCAAGCCTCGGCACGCTCTGGAGCTCGAGGGCAAGACCTACTACTTCTCCGGTGCGGTGCCGAAATTCCTGTTCCGGCTGATCCCCGGCAGCCGGGAACGGGCGGACCGGAGGTGGGCGGCACGGTGAGCCGCGCCACCGCCCTGTTGGTTACCAGCGGGTAGGCTCCGGGCATGGTCTTGCGGCAGAACATCCTGATCACCGGAGCCAGCTCCGGTCTCGGCGAGGGAATGGCCCGGCAGTTCGCCGCCCGCGGCCGCAATCTCGCACTGTGCGCCCGGCGCACCGAACGGCTCGACGACCTGGCCGCGCAGCTGCGCGCCGCGTACCCGGGGATCACCGTCGTCACGCGCGAGCTCGACGTCACCGACCACGACCGCGTCTTCGAGGTGTTCGAGGAATTCCGGACCGAACTCGGCAGGCTCGACCGCGTGATCGTCAACGCCGGGCTCGGCAAGGGACAACCGGTCGGCGCGGGCCGGTTCGACGCCAACCGGCAGACCCTCGAGACCAATCTCGTCGCCGCGGTGGCCCAGATCGAGGCGGCGGCGGGCATTTTCCGCGAGCAGCGCGACGGGCATCTCGCGGTGATCTCGTCGTTCATGGCACTGCGCGGTTTTCCCCGGAATCTCACCGCGTACTCCGCGTCGAAGGCCGGGATTTCCGCGTTCGCCGAGGGCGCGCGGCTGGAACTGAGCAGCCTCGGCATCACGGTCACCGACGTGCGGCCCGGCTACATCAGCTCCGAGATGACCGCGCGCTCCACCAAGCGCAATCCCCTGATGGTGTCGGCCGAAGCCGGGGCGCACGCGCTGGTCAAGGCGATCGAAGCGGAACCGAAGCGCGCGTACGTGCCTTCGTGGCCCTGGGTGCCGCTGAGCCTCGCGGTACGCTTGGCGCCTGGCCGGTTGCTGCGGATGTTTTCCTGACGGGACGGCGTGAATGGGTGCGATCTACCTGATCCGGCACGGACAGGCGTCGTTCGGCGCGGCGGATTACGACGCGTTGTCGCCGCTGGGTTTCGAACAGTCCACATTGGTCGGTGCGGAGCTGAAGCGGCGCGGGGTCGAGTTCGCGCAGGTGCGCTCGGGAACGCTGGCCCGCCAGCGGGACACCGCGGCGACCGCGTTGAAAGCCCTCGGCTGCGACGTGCCGGTGGTCGAGGACGAACGCTGGAACGAATACGACCACGTCGACATCGCACGGCACCACGCGGGCGGTGCGCCGCAAGAGGATTCGCGCGAGTACCAGCGGCTGCTGGACACCGCGCTGACCGCGTGGGTCGACTCCGGCGACAGCGGTCCGTGCACGGAAAGCTGGCCCGTCTTCCTCGGCCGCTGCACCGCGGCGCTGGCGGACCTGGTCGGCTCGCTGGGCAAGGGCGAGAACGGGCTGGTGTTCACCTCCGGCGGCGTGCTGGGCGCGGTCGCCGGGTCGCTGCTGGGCACGCCCGGGCCCGGGCTGCTGAAGCTGAACCGCGTCACCGTGAACACCGGCATCACGAAGCTGACGTCCGGTCGCGGCGGCGTGACTCTGTTGTCCTTCAACGAGCATCCGCATCTCGAAGGCGAGAACGCGCGGCTGCTCAGCTACCGGTAGGAGGCCGGCGTGCGGTTCGGTGAGGTCACGATCGTGCCGGTGAACGGGCACGGTCCAGAAGACGTGGTCGTGGACGCCGAGGGCCGGGTCTACACCGGGGTCGACGACGGCCGGATCCTGCGCGTCGCCCCGGACGGACGGCGGATCGACCTGATCGGCGATACCGGCGGCCGCCCGCTCGGGCTGGAGCTGTACGGCCCCGACGAACTGCTGATCTGCGACGCCCGCGCCGGTTTGCTGACCATGCCGCTGGCCGGCGGCGAGCCGACGACGCTCGCGACGTCCGGCGCCGGACTGGACTTCGTGTTCTGCAACAACGCCGCGGTCGCCGCCGACGGAACGGTCTATTTCACCGATTCCTCGCGCCGCTTCGGCATCGACAACTGGCGCGACGACCTCATCGAGCAGACCGCGGGCGGACGGCTGCTGCGCCGCACGCCGGACGGGGCGATCGACCTGCTCGCCGACGGCCTCCAGTTCGCGAACGGCGTCGCGCTGCCGCCGGACGAATCCTTCGTGGCGGTCGCCGAAACCGGCGCGTGCCGGGTCAGCCGGGTCTGGCTGACCGGCCCGCGCGCGGGCGACCGCGACGTCCTGATCGACGACCTGCCGGGCTTCCCGGACAACATCGCGACCGGTTCGGACGGACTGATCTGGATCACCGAGGCCAGCCCGCGGCTGCGTGCCCTCGACGTCGTGCGTCGCCTGCCCACGCCGCTCCGGACAGCGGTGCGCGCGCTGCCGGATTCCCTGCAACCCGCGCCGAAACGCCGGGTGGGCGCGCTCGCGGTCACCCCGGAGGGCGCGGTGGTGCGGGAGCTGCGCGGCGAGATCCCGGGATTCCACCTGCTGGTGGGCATCCGCGAATACCACGGCCGGCTGTGGTTCGGCTCCCTGGAAGAGAACGCGCTCGCCTACACCGACCTCTGATCAGCTGTCGGTGAAGGGCTCCTTGCGGGACTTAGCTTCCTTCAAGGAGCCCTTCACGGACAATCAGCGGCCGGTCCATTGGGGACTGCGACCGGCCGCCCAGGCGGCGTAGAACTCCTTGTGGTCCTTGGCGGTCATCAACAGAGCCTGCGTGATCGCTTCCAGCTCGATCGAGCTGCCAAGGTCGCTGTCGAGTTCGCGGGTCAGCAGCACCTTCGTGGTGGAGTACGCCAACGCCGGGCCGTCCGCGAGGCGTCGCGCCAGTGCGGCGGCCTCGGCGGCGAGGTCGGCGTCCGGCACCACCCGGTTGGCCAGCCCGATCGCTTCGGCGCGCTCGGCGGGGAGTTTGTCGCCCAGCATCAGCAGTTCCGTCGCGCGGCCGAGGCCGACCAGTCGCGGCAGCAGGTACGCCGAACCCATGTCCGCGCCCGCCAATCCGACCTTCGTGAACAGGAACGCGAACTTCGCCGATTCGGCCAGCAGCCGGAAATCGCTGGCCAGCGCGAGCACCGAACCGGCGCCCGCCGCGACGCCGTTGACCGCCGCGATGATCGGGATCGGCGTTTCGCGCATGGCTTTCACCACCGCGCCGGTCATCCGGGTGAATTCGAGCAGTTCCGCGGTGTCCATTTTCTGCAGTTCGCCGATGATTTCCTCGACGTCGCCGCCCGAGCAGAACCCGCGGCCCTTCCCGGTGAGCACCAGCACCCGCACGTCGCCGCGGTGCGGCAGTTCGGCGACGAGGTCGCGCAGGTCGGCGTAGACGTCGAAGGTGAGCGCGTTGAGCTTGTCCGGGCGGTCGAAGGTCACCGTCGCGACCCCGTCGTCCACCGTGAACTCGAAGTGCTCCCACGATTTCGTGAGCGGGACACTGGCGCGGAACGGGCTCATTTCTGGATTCCTCCACCGTCGAGTACGAGGGTCTGTCCGTTGATCGCGGCCGCCTCGGGGGCGGCGAAAAACTCCACGGCGTACGCGATTTCGCCGGGTTCGAGCAGCCGGGCGAGCGGGGAGGCGGCGGCGAGCGCGGCTTCCGCGTCGGCCTCGTCGCGGCCGGTGCGCTCGCGGATCCGGGCGACTGAGGTCGCGGTCATGTCGGTGCGCACGAACGACGGGCACACCGCGTTCGACGTGACGCCAGTCCCCGCCACTTCCGCCGCCACCGCGCGCATCAGGCCGACCGCCGCGTGCTTCGACGCGGTGTAGCCCGAGGTGTAGCGCGCCCCGGCCAGGCCCGCGGTCGACGCGACCGTGACGATTCGCCCGTAGTCGCGTTCGCGCATTCCCGGCAGCACCTCGCGAGTGCAGAGGAACGCGCCGGTCGCGTTCACCTCGAACTGGCCGCGCCAGTCGTCCAGGCCCGTCTTCGCCAGCGGCGCGCTCGAGGACACCCCGGCGTTGTTGACCAGCACGTCGACCGGTCCGAGCCGGGCGAAGTACCCGCGGACGGCGGCCTCGTCGGTGACGTCGCATTCGGCTCGGCCGGGGGAGTGCACGGTCGCCCCGGCGGCGCGGAACCGCTCGGCGACGGCCGCGCCGATGCCGCGGGTGCCGCCGGTGACCACGACGACTCGGTCGGAAAAACTGCTCACTCCCGAAAGCTACACCGCAGCGGGCTGAGGTGTATAGAGTTGCCTCGTGCCCGAAACCGAACCCGCCCGCACGCCTCAGGAGCTCGTGATGACGCTGCTGGGCAGCTACGTGCGCCCGCGCGAGAGCAGGCGCGTGTGGTCCGGCGGGCTCGTCGCGCTGCTGCACGAGCTGGGGTTTTCCGACGGCGCGGCCCGGATCGCGCTGACCCGGCTGGTGCGCCGCGGCCTGCTGTCCCGGCACCGCGAGGGCAGGCTGGTGCACTATTCGCTCACCCCGCGCACGGTCGCCCTGCTCGACGACGGCGACCGGCGGATCTTCGGCCTCGGCCGCCGGGACGAACCGGCCGGGACCTGGACCGTCCTGTGGCAGAACATCCCGGAGACCCGGCGCAAGTCTCGCGAACGGCTGGTGCGGCGGCTGCGGTTCCTCGGCTTCGGCCCGGTCCAGGACGGCACCTGGCTCGCCCCGCACGACCGCGAGGCCGAGGTGCTCGCGCTGCTCGCCGAACTCGACGTCGCCGAACACGCCGGCCTGATGCTGGGCACCCCGTCCGCCGCGCTGGACGTGCGCCGGCTCGCCGGCCGGGCGTGGGACCTCGACGGACTGTCCGCCCGCTACGGCGCGTTCGTCGCGGAATTCGGCGACTGCCCGCGCGACCTCAGCGACGCGGAAGCGTTCGCCGTGCGCACCCGCCTGGTGCACACCTATCGCGAATTTCCTTCGCTGGACCCGGAACTGCCGTCCGAGCTGATCCCCGCGCCGGGCACGCGGGCGGCGGCGGTCAAGCTGTTCCACGACCTGTATTCGGCGCTCGCGCCACCCGCTCAGCGCCACTTCGACCGAACCCTGTCCACGAGATGAGGAAGCCGATGACCGGACCAGACGACACCCAGGCCGCGCTCAGCTACACGTCCTATCTGGCGCTCGACGAGGTGCTCAGCGCGCAGCGCCCGCGTTCGGACGAGCACGACGAACTGCTGTTCATCGTGATCCACCAGGTCTACGAGCTGTGGTTCAAGCAGATCCTGCACGAAACCGCGTTCCTGCAGGAAAACCTGGAAGCGGGCAACACCGCGCATTCGATCCGCACGCTGCGCCGCATCCTCACCGTGCTGAAGGTGGTGGTCGCGCAGATCGACGTGCTGGAGACGATGACGCCCAGCCAGTTCACCAGCTTCCGCGCCCGGCTCGACGCGTCGAGCGGCTTCCAGTCCGGCCAGTTCCGCGAATTGGAGGCGGTGCTCGGCCGCCGCGACGAACGCGTGTTCGCGCACTACCCGGACGGCGGCGAGCAGCGCACCCGAATCGCCAACGCGATGCGGCGTCCGTCGGTGTTCGACTCGTTCCTGACCTATCTGTCCGGAAAGGGCTATCCGGTCGACACCGGCCGCGACGTGACCCGGCCGCTGGAGCCGTCGCCGGAACTGCAGGAAGTGCTGCTGAAGGTCTACCACGACGACGGGGGCCCGTCGGTGCTCGCCGAGGCGCTGGTCGACCTCGACGAGGGCCTGCAGGAATGGCGCTACCGGCACGTGAAGATGGTCGAACGCACGATCGGCGACAAGACCGGCACCGGCGGCTCCTCCGGCGCGGCCTACCTGCGCACCACGCTGTTCACCCCGATGTTCCCGGACCTGTGGGCCGTGCGGAGCCGGTTGTGACCACGGTGGAGTCCTTGCGCGGCAAGGAAAACGCGCTCGCCCCGCACTACTCGCGGTTCCGTGTCGCCGACCGGCTGCTGTTGTCCGCGCATTCGCACCAGGCGTGGCCGGACGTCGCCGAGGAGGGCCTGCGGGAAGCGTTCGCCGACGCGGCGGAAGAGGTGGACGAGAAGTGGGGCCGGGCGTTCGCGAAGGCCGACGAGCTGCGGAGCGGGTTCCGGCAGTGGCTGTCCGACCCGCACGGCGACTACGCGCTCGGCCAGAACACGCACGAACTCGTGCTGCGCTTCCTGTCCGCGATCGAGCTGCGGAAGCGCCCCCGGTTGGTGACCACGGACGGGGAATTCCACACTCTGCGCCGCCAGCTCACCCGACTGGCCGAGGAGGGCGTCGAGGTCGTCCGGGTGCCCGCCGCTCCGGTCGCGACGTTGGCCGAACGGCTCGCCGAGCAGGTCGATGACCGCACTGCCGCGGTGCTGACGTCGGCAGTGCTGTTCGAGACGTCGTGGATCGTGCCGGGCCTCGCGCATCTGGCGGACACGTGCCGGAGCCGCTCGGTCGAGCTGGTCGTCGACGCTTACCACGCGGTCGGCGCGGTCCCGTTCCCGTTGCACGACCTCGGCCTCACCAACGCGTGGGTGCTCGGCGGCGGATACAAGTACCTGCAGCTCGGCGAGGGCAACTGCTTCTTGCGCCTGCCCGCGCACGCGCAGGAACTGCGTCCGGTGATTACCGGCTGGTACGCGGAATTCGGCGCCCTCGCCGACGAACGCCGCCCGGACGAAGTCGCGTACGCACCCGGCGGCGACCGGTTCGCCGGAGCGACGTACGACCCGTCGAGCCACTACCGAGGCGTACGCGTGCAGCGGTTCTTCGCCGAGCAAGGACTCACCGCCGAGTTCTTGCGGGAGGTGTCGCAACACCAGGTCGGTCTGCTCGCCAGCTGCTTCGACAGTCTCGGCCTGCCGGACGACGTCGTGACCCGCGACCGGGAAACCCCGCTCGAAAGCATCGGCGGCTTCCTCTCGCTGCGCAGCCCGGTCGCCGGGCGTCTCTGCGAACGCCTGGCCGCGCGCGGCGTGCGGACCGACAGCCGCGGCCAGTACCTCCGGTTCGGGCCGGCGCCGTACCTGTCGGATGAACAGCTCGAGACCGCGATTTCCACACTTCGGGAAGCTGTCGCGGATCTGGGGTGAAGCTCCCGGGATGCGGGTGGTGGCCCGGAGAACGGCGAAGTAGGTTGACGGTGTGCACTGCGGAACGGGCAACCCCCGTTCCCCGGCGCGCACCGTTCACACATGCGCGCGGCCACGAGCCGCGTGGGAGACAAAGGAGTCACCACCGTGACCGAAGGCGTGTTCGGCCGGCACAGCGGCCATGAGCAAGTCGTGTTCTGCCACGACGAGGCCAGCGGGCTGAAAGCCATCATCGGCATCTATTCCACCGCTTTGGGCCCAGCCCTCGGCGGCACCCGGTTCTACCCCTACGCCACCGAGGACGCCGCACTCGACGACGTTCTCGCGCTCTCCAAGGGAATGGCGTACAAGAACGCGCTCGCCGGCCTCGACCTCGGCGGCGGCAAAGCGGTCATCATCGGAGACCCGAACACGCTGAAGTCCGAAGCGCTTCTCCGCGCGTACGGCCGGTTCGTGGACTCGCTCGGCGGCCGTTACATCACCGCCTGCGACATGGGCACGTACGTCCGGGACATGGACGTGGTCGCTCGCGAGACCCGGCACGTCACCGGCCGTTCCCCGGAGGACGGTGGCGCGGGCGACTCCTCGGTGCTCACGGCTTTCGGCGTGTACCAGGGAATGCGCGCGTCCGCGGAGCAGGTGTGGGGCGTGCCCGAGCTGACCGGCCGCCGCGTCGGCGTCGCCGGGGTCGGCAAGGTCGGCCACATCCTCGTCGGCCATCTCGTGGAAGCCGGCGCCCGCGTGGTGATCACCGATGTCGCGCCCAGCGCGGTGGAACGCACCCGGGCGGCCCACCCGGACGTCGAGGTCGTGTCCGATGTGGACACCATGATCGAGACCGAACTGGACGTCTTCGCCCCGTGCGCGATGGGCGGCGTGCTCACCGACGAGACCGTGGCCGCCCTGCGCACCCAAATCGTCTGCGGCGCGGCGAACAACCAGCTCGCCCACCCCGGCGTCGACAAGCTCCTGGCCGACCGCGGCATCCTGTTCGCCCCGGACTACCTGGTGAACGCAGGCGGCGTGATCCAGGTGGACGACGAACGCCACGGCTTCGACTTCACCCGCGCCCAGCGCAAAACGGCGGCCATCTTCGACACCACGAAAGCGGTGTACGAACTCGCGAAAGCTGACGGCGTACCGCCCGCCGCCGCAGCCGACCGCCTGGCCGAACGCCGAATGACCGACGTCGGCCGCCTGCGCTCGATCCTCACGGTGTAGCCCCGCAGAAGTCCGTGAAGGGCTCCTTGCGGGAATCTAATTCCCGCAAGGAGCCCTTCACGGACCGCCACCGATGCACCCACCAGCCAGGCACCCACACCACCCCCGCACCCCGATACGAAGCCAAAACACGGTCTGGAGTTGCTTGTCAAGGCATCTTTCCCGCCTTGACAAGCAACCCCAGACCGTAGTCACAATCAAGCTTCGGGGTGCCCCAGCCACCGAGGGCACCCAGGAGCGCTCAGCCGCTCTTCCGCCGAAATGTCCGCTTGCTCGCCGCGGGCCCGTGCGCGTGCTGGCTCTGCTGCCCGGCGTTCTCGTGCGCGGCCCCCTCCCGAGCCTTGGCCTGTTTCCGCTCCAAGGCCTCGCGGAACTTCCGCTTGACGTCGCCCTCCCCGTCGCTGGGTGCCGGTTGCGCTTCACTCATGGCTGACCTCCGAAGGTGACGACGTGGTACCCCGTCAGACTGGCACCCTTCGCGCACCTTGGCGAGCCATTTCAGAGCGATGCCACCCGGCGGTGGCTCGGCTCGACAGACCGCGGCTCGGGTACGACAGCCTTCGCGAACATCGGACGAACCCGTTGCGCCATGCGCCATCCGGCACCAAGCAATAGCCCGAACCCCGCCGCACCAGCCAAGATCACCGCAACCCGGGCGGTACTAGCGGTGAAAACCAGAGTCCCGGACCGGCCGTACGCGAAGCCGGACAGCACCGCCCAGCCCACCGCCGCCACCCCGACCGCGGCGAGGGGAGTGGTGACCACTGCCACTGCGCCGACCACGAGCGCGACGGACACGACGGCGTAGCCGGGATGCGCGGTGCCTCCGGCGAGGTCCGCACCGATCGCAGCCACCGCTACCGCCACGCAACCGAGCGGGAATCCGAATCCGCCAGCGAGCCGTCCTTCAGTACGCATGCCCCATGGCACCCCGGGCGGACGGGCAAGGGCGAACGTGCGGACAAGTTCCGTACGCCCCGGCGCGCATTATTGACGGATTTTTGACCTCCTCAAGCGCGCGCGGTCGCCCGGACGATCGCGGCGACGATTTCCGGCCACAGCGGTTCCGGCAGGTCGTGCCCCATGCCCGGAACGATCACCAGCTCCGCGTCCGGGATCGCCGCCGCGGTGGCTTTCCCGCCGCTGACGTCGATCATCACGTCCGAGTCGCCGTGCAGCACGACGGTCGGCACCCGGACCTCGCGCAGCCGTTCGGTGCGGTCGCCCGACGCCACGACGGCGGCGGCCTGCCGCTGCATCCCGGCCGGATGCCGTCCCCGGTCGTAGTTCCGGGTCGCCTTGCGCCGCAGGTATTCCTCGGTGGCCGGATAGCCCGGCGACCCGGTCACCCGGTAGTTCGCGACGCTCTGGTCGATCTGCGCCTCGCGCGTCTCCGGCACCGGCTGGGTGAGCGTCGCGAGCGCGGCGGGCGAGACCTGGCCGACCGACGGGTCGCCGGTCGTCGACATGATCGACGTCAGGCTCAGCAGCCGGTCCGGGTGGTCGATCGCGAGCTGCTGCGCGACCATTCCGCCCATCGAAGCGCCGACGACGTGCGCCTTCGCGAAGCCGAGCGCGTCGAACAGCCCGACAGTGTCGTTCGCGAGGTCCGAGAGCAGATACGGCGCCGGGGCCGTGCCCGCCATGATCCCGGCGAGGTCCGGCGTGCCGAGTTCGTCGAACCAGGTGGACAGGCCCGCGTCGCGGTTGTCGAAGCGCACGACGTGGAAGCCGCGGCTCGCGAGCAGCTCGCAGAAACCCTCCTCCCAGGTGATCATCTGGGCGCCGAGGCCCATCACCAGGACGACCGGCGGGGCGGCCGGATCGCCGAACGTGTCGTACTCGAGTTCGAGGCCGTTGGCCTGTGCGCGTGGCATGCCCCGATCATGCCGCAGCGCGGAACCGCGTGTGGCCGAGCCGGGCGGTCGCCGGTTACCGTGCACGGCATGCCGACTTCGCGTGCCGGACAGCGCGCCCGGTCCCGTTCCGCCGCCGGGCTGCCCGCGGTCACCGCGAAGAAGGTGGTCGACGCGGCGGTGAAGCTCACCGTCGAACGCGGGTTGGAGAACTGGACGCTGCGGCAGCTGGCCGCGGCGATCGGCGCGTACCCGGCCGTCGTCTACCACCACGTCGGGGATCGCGACGCGGTCGTGTGCGCGGTGCTCGACCGGGTCGTCGGCCAGCTGCGGCTGCCCGACGAGACGCTGGAGTGGCAGGAGTGGTTCGTCGAACTGCTGACCGGCCTGCGCGAGCTGCTGCGCAAGCATCCGGGCACCGCGCGCCGGATGGCGTCGTTCGGGCCGTCGGTGGCCGCGGCCACGCCCACGATGGACCGCGGCGTGCGGATGCTGCTGGACGCGGGCTTCGGCGACGAGAGCCCGCGCGCGTACACGATGCTCACCACGACCGCGTGCCAGTACGTCGCGCTGGAGGACGACCGGGACTGCAGCCTCGCGTTGCGCCTGGACAACACCGAGGAATACGCGTCCTACCGCGACCGCGAGGACCTGCCCGGCATGGCCGCGCACGGCCGCGCGATGCAGGAGCTGCTCACCGACCCGGAAGCCGCGGCCGATTACCATCCGCGACTGTTCGACTTCGCGATCCGCACCTGCCTCGACGGGCTCGCGTGCCGATTGGCCCGGTCGCGCGGCTGAAATTCGCGAAATTGCCCGTACCGGGCGTCCGCACTGGGCCGTCCGCGTGGTCGTAGTGAAAAGTCGGGTCCCCGCCGCGCCGACCGACACCGAATCGACGCCTTCCCGGCGTAGCGTGGACAGGTACCGGGGGCCTTGCCTCCGGAAGGGGCCCCCGGCACTTTCCTCCCCCCTCGTGGTGCCGGGGGCTCTCCTTCCGGTTCGTCAGTGCTGGGGCGGATGCTGGATCGCGGGCAACACCTGGTCGACCACGGTCACGAGCGACTTGGTCAGCAGCGTGTGCACCTGGCGCCGGTCCAGCGAGCGGTGCACGAGCCATTCGCGGCCCGCCGCCTTCACCATGCCGGCGAACGCGCGGACCGCGGCGTTCAGTTCCTCGCCGTGCTCGCTGTCGCGGGACAGCCCGACCGCCTCCAGGACACGGTCGGCCGACGCGCGGTCGGCCTCCGCGACGATCCGGTCCACCTCCGGGTCGCGGCCGATGCCCTCCGGCGCGATCGCGGCGAGCCACAGCTTCTCCTGCTCGCGCACCATGTCGAGCAGCCAGTCGATGGCGGCGTCCGCGCGGACCTCCAGCGGGCCGTCCGGCAGAATCTGCACCGCAATCCGCGGCACGGTCAGCGCACGCCGAACGATTTCGAGGTACAGCTCCCTTTTCGTTCCGAAATAATGATTGATCAGTCCGCGGGCCACGCCTGCCTCGGCCGCGATGTCCGAAGTGGACACTTCCGAATACGGTCGTTCGCCGAACAGCCGCGCCGCGCAGGCGTAGATCTGCTCTTTGCGTTCGTCCGGTTCGAGTCTCCGCCACTTCGGCGCCGGATCGGTGCTCATGGCATCAGTTTGGCATGATCGGTTCAGCAAGGCGGATTAACGAGGCGGAATGTCGCCGCGGAAACACGTTCGGCTGCTACCGCGCGGTATGGGTTGACGGCCCGCGTCAGTCCGGAAGCTCGATCGGTGCGAGGTCCGCGAAACGGTCGCCCGGACCGGGATTCGCCGGATCGCTCGCGCCGCCGAAATGCTTCTGCACGCCCCACACCGCGTTGAGCGCGGTCTGCACCGCCCCCTCGGCCCAGCCCGCCGTCCACGAGATGTCGTCGCCCGCGAGGAACAAACCGCGATAGCGCTCGGGCAGTGAATCCTGCACGAAGTGCGTGAAAAGCCGGTGCTGGTACCGGTAATGCCCGGGCAGGTTCGCCTTGAACGCGCCCATGAAATGCGGTTCGGCCTCCCACGACACGGTCACCGGGTCGCCCACGATGTGCCGCCGCACGTCGACGCCGGGGTAGATCTCGCGCAGCGACTGCAGCATCACCTCGACGCGGTCGGACACGGAAAGCGGCAGCCACTTCAGCGAATCGTCGGCCCACGTGTAGGACAGGCAGATCACCGCGGGCCGGTCCGGGTCGTCGCCGAGAAGGTAGGTGCCGCGCGGCATCCGGTCGGTGAGCGTCATGCTCATCGTGTCGCGGCCGGTCACCGGGTCGCGGTCGAGCCAGAACGGGCGGTCGACCGGCACGAACACCTTGGAGGACGCCATGTAGTGCGTGCGCTCGATGGCGGTCCAGTGGTCGATCGGGAAGAGCGCCTCGTCGCATTCGATCTTCGACAGCAGCATCCAGCTCTGCGCGGTGAAGACCGCGGCCGGGAAGGTGCGGATGTGACCGGAGGCGTCGGTGACGGTGATGTTGTTCGGCGCGGTGCGGTGCAGCCGCGTGACCCCCGGCCGCGGCTCGCCGTTTTCGTGCAGGGAAGCCAGATTCGTGCCGGCCGGCCAGTGCGCGAGCTTGTCCGGGACGTGGTCCCACAGCCGCCTCGGCAGCTGCCCGCTGCCGCCGACGATGCTGCGGTGGTCGTCATCCGCGCCGGTGTAGACGACCCGGAGGATTTCGAGAATCGAGTTCGGGAAGTCGGTGTCCCATCCGCCGGTGCCGAATCCGACCTGGCCGAAGATCTCCCGATGCCGGAACGAGGAAAACGCCGGGGAATCGCACAGGAATCCGTAGAAGGTCTGGTTGTCGAGCCGGGGCACCAGCTCGTTCCAGATGTTTTTGATCGTCGCGACGTCGCGATTGCGGATCGCGGTCTGCATCTCGGCGAATGACGCGTGCTCGTCGAGAGTGCGCTGCCACGCCTCCGCCACGTCGCCGTACACCTTGGGCAGGTCTTCGGGCGTGCGCGCGTAATGGCTGCGGCCCTTGAGATCGACCACCGTGCTCGGCGTGGCCGGCGACAGCGGGTTCGGGAACGGCGTGGTTTCCAGCCCGGCCTTGTCGATGTAGTGGAACAGCGACGTCGACGACGGCGGGAACCGCATCGCGCCCATCTCGGCGACCACGTCGTCGGGCAGGCCGGGGAAGCGGTGCGTGCGCAGCCGTCCGCCGAGGCCGTCGATCTCGTACACGACCGGCCGCAGCCCGAGCTTCATCAGCTCGTAGGCGGTCACGATGCCGGAAAGACCGCCGCCGATCACCGCGACCTCGGTGCCGTGCACCTCCTCCGGCACGCTGCCGAGTCCGGCCGGATGGGCGAGGTAATCGTCGTAGGCGAACGGGAAATCGGGGCCGAACATCGTGATCGGCCGGCCGGCGGGTTCCTCGGCGTGGATCGCGGCGGGAACTGCGGAGGTCATGCCCGGGGTCCTTCGGTGAGAGAGCGGTACAGCGACGGCCGTCGGTCGGCCAGGTACGGGGTTTCGGCTCGTGCTCGAGCGAGCACCGCGGGGTCGAGTTCGGCGAACAGCAGCTCTTCGCCCGGCCCGGCCTTCGCGACGACTTCATCCGGCGACGCGACAGTCGAGCGTCCGCAGTAGGTCAGCTCGCCTTCGGTGTCACAGCGGTTCGCGTACACGACGTACAGCTGGCTTTCGTGCGCCCGAACCGGAATCAGCAAGTCGGCGACGCGCTCGTACGGCTGCATCAACGCGGTAGGCACGAGCAGCAGGTCGGTGCCCGCGAGCGCGTGCGCGCGGACGAGTTCGGGGAACTCGACGTCGTAACAGATCAGCAGCCCGGCGCGGAGGCCGTTGAAGTCGGCCTGCACCACGGGCTCGTCGCCGGCCGAGAACTGGTCGCGGTCGAGGTCGCCGAAGAGGTGCGTCTTGCGGTAGTTCGCGAGCCGTTCCCCTTGTGCGGACAGCAATTGCGCCGAGTTGTACACCGCGTCGCCGTCTCGCTCGGGATAGCCGTAGACCAGCGCGATCTTGTGGTGGGCAGCCAATGCGCCCAGTTCGGCCGCGCGTGGCCCGTCCGCCGGTTCAGCCAGCTCCGCGACGGCTTTCGCGCCGATGTTGTACCCCGTCGTGCTCATCTCGGCAGTCACGATCAGCTCGGCGCCGCGCTCCGCCGCCGCGGCCATCGCCTCGGGCAGGCGGTCGAACGGGCCTTGGTGGACGGCGATGATCATCGGATGCTCTCCGCGAGCCGCGAGCGACGGACGCTGTAGCCGAAGTAGATGACGAGGCCGAGCAGCATCCACGCGCCGAACACGATCCAGGTCGCGCTGTCGAGACTGAACATCATGTACGCGCAGCAGGCGACCCCGAGGATCGGAGTGACCGGCGAGAACGGCACCCGGAAACTGCGGTCGGCTTCGGGACGGCGTTTGCGCAGGATCAGCACGGCGACATTGACCAGCCCGAAGGCGAACAGCGTCCCGATGCTGGTGGCGTCGGCGAGCTTGCCGAGCGGGATGAAAGCGGCGAGCACCGCGACGAACCCGGACACCACGAGCGTGTTGGTGCGCGGCACGCCGGTTTTCGGATGCACGGTGGACAGCGACTTCGGCACGAGCCCGTCGCGGGACATGGCGAAGAGGATCCGGGTCTGCCCGTAGAGGACGGTCAGCACGACGCTGGAGATCGCCACGATCGCGCCGATCGCGAGCAGGATCGCCCAGAGCGGGTTGCTGGAAATCGTGGTGAGCACGTGCGACAGCGCGGCCTGCTTGTCGCCGAACTCCTGCCAGGGCAGCGCACCGATCGCCGCGACCGCGACGAGGCAGTAGAGAACGGTCACGATCCCGAGCGACAGCAGAATCGCGCGCGGCAGGTCCCGCTGCGGGTTGCGGGCTTCCTCGCCGGCGGTGGAAGCGGCGTCGAACCCGATGTAGGAGAAGAACAGTTTCGCTCCGCCGGCGCTCATCCCGGCCAGCCCGAGCGGAAGGAACGGCGTGAAGTTCTGCGCCCGGACCGCAGTGAACGCGATGGCGCAGAACAGAATCAGCGTGCCGATCTTCACCGCGACCATGATCGCGTTGGCCCGCGCGCTCTCCTTCGCGCCGGACAGCAGGAGCACCATCGCCAGCAGCACCACGACGATCGCTGGAATGTTGACCAGCCCGCCGTCGCCCGGAGGCCCGCTGAGCGCCTCCGGCAAGGTGACGCCGAACGCCAGGTGCAGCAGTTCGTTGACGTACTGCCCCCACCCGACCGCGACTGACGCGACCGATACGCCGTACTCCAGCACCAGGCACCAGCCGCACACCCAGGCGACCAGTTCGCCGAGGGTCGCGTACGCGTAGGAGTAAGAGGAGCCGGAGAGCGGGATCATGCCCGCCAGCTCGGCGTAGGAAAGCGCGGAGAACAACGCGGTGATCCCGGCGAGCACGAACGACACCACGACGGCGGGCCCGGCGACCGGAACCGCC
Organism: Amycolatopsis orientalis DSM 43388; assembly: GCF_000411975.1. Lineage (GTDB taxonomy): Bacteria > Actinomycetota > Actinomycetes > Mycobacteriales > Pseudonocardiaceae > Amycolatopsis > Amycolatopsis orientalis_D. The sequence goes on along the minus strand of NZ_ASXG01000192.1, from coordinate 29,029 downwards.
TCGCCGAGCACCACGAAGATCCCGCTGCCCAGGGTGGCCCCGATGCTGAGCATGGTCAGCTGGCTGAGCCCGAGCGACCGCTTCAGCGGCCCGTGATCCGCCTCGGCGACCAGATCGGTGACCGGTTTGCGGCGCAGCATCGCCGTGGCGAGCCTCCCGCGCGCAGGACTCGAGGACGTGGTGCTCACCGGGCGGCTCCTAGCGATTGATTGTGACGGCACTGTCGACTTCGAGCCACGGTATCGATCGAAAATTGCCCCGAGAACCGAGATCTGTTGTGGAAAACTGGCGGTGACAGGTGATTCATTGCGCTCTCGGAGTCGGTGTCGGCGGGGCTGGTTGCCTCGGCCGGGTGGGCGTTCCGGCCGTTGTTAACTCTAAGTGATCGGGGGCGGGGGCCTTCGGCGGCGGGTTTGCTTGCGCAGGTCAGGCTGGGTGGGCGGGGGTTTGCCCGCGGGTCCGGGCCGGGTGGAGCGGGGGTGGGGGTGCCGGGCGTGGCTGGCTGTCGCGGGCGGTGGCGGGAGCATTGCGGGTTTCGGCCTGGTGGGTGGCTCCGTGGTCGGGGGCTGGTTGCTGGGGACAGCGGGGACGCGGGCTGCCGGGTGTGGTTGTGGTCTTGGCCGAGGGTGCGTGTGGTGGGTGGGCTGGCGTCGTCGGCCGCGGGTGGCTGGGTGTCGGCCAAGGCTGCGCTCGGCAGGGTGGAGATGTCGTCGGTCGCGGGTGGCTGTGGTGTGGGTCGAGGTTGCGTGGCTGGGCGGGGGCGACGTCGGTCGTGGGAGGTCGTGGTGTGGGTCGAGGTTGCGTGGCTGGGCGGGGGCGACGTCGGTCGTGTGAGGTCGTGGTGTGGGTCGAGATTGCGCGGCTGGTCGGAGGCGACGTCAGTCGTGGATGGCTGTGGCGTTGGCCAAGGTTGCGCAAGGCAGGGTGTGGGCGCGATCAATCGCGGGTGGCCTTCGCACTTGCCAGAGTGACGTGGGCGGACTCGGGGATGCCGGGCGGTGCTTCGCGCTGGCGGTCTGGTGCGGGCGGAGGTTGCGCGGGCCGGATTGGAGGTCGGGCGTGGGGCGCGGATTGGGAGGTCCGTGGCCGGAGTCGGACGTCGCGTACTGAATCGGGCCAGCGGCGCGGTGTGGGAAGCGGAAGCCTCGCGGAGGCCGGGCGGGCAGGCGGCGCGGGCTAGGACCTGGCACCGCTGGGCGGGCAGGCGGCGCGGGCTGCGGCCCGGCACGGCCCGACGGTCAGGTCAGGAGTCGGATGCTTCCGGAAGCAGCAGCGTGAACGTCGGCGGGTCGGGGCGGGACAGGCGCAACCTGCCGCCCTCGGCTTCGGCCAGGCTTCTTGCCAGGCGGAGGCCGATGCCGTGCCCTCCCGGGGTGTGGTCGGAGAACGGGTCGCGTTCGCCGAGGTCCGGGCCTTCGTCGAGGACATCGACAGCCAGTGCGCCGCCGGCGTCCCGGGCTCGGATCGTGATGGTGCCTTCGCCGTGGTTCACCGCGTTGTCCAGCAGGACCGCCAGCACTTGCCGGACTGCCGGGACCGACGCGCGCACCGGCGGCGGGTCGGCGATCTCCAGCCGCAGCCGGCGGTGGTGGGGCAGTGGGACGTCCTTCAGCTCGTCCAGGAGGGCGGGCAGGTCCAGCTGGTCGCGGGGAGCGCGGCGTTCGTGGGACAGGGCGAGCAGGTCTTCGACGGTTCTTTCCAACCGGTCGGCGGCGGTGATTCCGGCGCGCACGGCCGCGTAGGGATCGCGGCCGGGGGTTTCCAGCGCGGATTCCAGCTGCAGGCGCAGTCCGGCCAGCGGGGTGCGGAGCTGGTGCGAGGCCTCGGCGGAGAAGGCGCGTTCCCGTTCCAGCGTTTCGCCGATGCGGGTCGCGGTGACGTCCAGGGCCGCGCCGACGCGGTCGATTTCCGGGATCGCCGAACGCCGGGAGCGGGCGGAGAAATCGCCTTCGCCCAGCCGGGCCGCGGTGCAGGCGAGGTCTTCCAGCGGGCGGGTCAGCCGGGCGGCGATGCGCCGGGCTACTAGCCAGCTCGCGAGCACTGCGCCAACCGCGCAGCCGGCCATCACCAGCCAGGTGATGCCGACGTCGCGGGTCAGCGCCGAGCGGGGCAGCGCCGCGCGCACGATGCCGGTGAGGCGGGCCCCGGTCAGCACCGGGACCGCCAGCACGTCCTCGTCGCCGACCTTCCGGTTCAGCATGTCGCTGCGGCTCGCCGCGACACCGCGCACGACGTCGTCCGCGACGGCCGGGCCTTCCCCGGCGAGTAGGCGGCCCGCCGGGTCGTAAACCGCGACCTCGGCGCCGTCCTCGTTGTCCGGGACCTGGAAGGGCTGGCCGGCGGCGAGCGCGTCGGACACCACGACGGCCGCGCCGTCAGCGGCCCGCTCCAGCGCGGAGGTGGTGTGCGTACGGAAGTACCACATCGCGCCGATGGCGAGCGGCAGCCCGAACAGGCTCGTGGCCAGGACCGCCGCGAGGACGGTGAGCGTCACGATCCGGCGGCGCACCCGTTCAGTCCCCTTCTAACCGGTACCCGTGCCCGCGCAGGGTGGCGATCCTCGGCGCCTCGTACGGCGACTCGGCGGCCGAGGCGAGCTTGCGGCGCAGCGCGGCGATGTGCACGTCGAGCGTTTTGGTGGAGCCGTGCCAGTGCGAATCCCACACGTCGGACATCAGCGTGTCGCGGCTCACCGCCTGCCCCGGCTGCACGGCCAGCCGCGCGAGCAGGTCGAACTCCCGCGCGCGCAGCACGACCTCCCGGCCGCCCAGGCTGACCCGCCTGCTCGCGATGTCGACCTCCAGCGCGCCGATCCGGACGACCGGCGTCGACGGCGCGGCGGGCGCTCCGCGGCGGAGGTGCGCGCGCACCCGGGCGAGCAGTTCCGCCAGCCGGATGGGCTTGGTCAGGTAGTCGTCGGCCCCGGCCTCCAGCCCGACCACGACGTCCATCTCGTCCGCCCGCGCGGTGAGGATCACCAGCACCGCGCCCGGCATGGCCGAACGCAGCCGCCGGCACACCTCGACGCCGTCGATGTCCGGGAGGCCCAGGTCCAGCAGCACGAGATCGGCCGCGGTCTCGCGCAGCGCGCTCCGGCCGTCCCGGCACCATTGCACTGTGTGGCCGTGTCCGCGCAGCGCGGAGTCGAGGACGCTGCCGATCGCCGCGTCGTCCTCCACCACCAGTACCTTCGCCATGAGGGAAGCCTAACCGGAGCCTCCCGGCCGCGTCCGAGCGTCCACAGTGGACTCTCAGCGGGAGGCGGCCGAGGTCGGGCATAGTGGCTGCATGCTCGGTCTGTACCCGGAACTCGATCCGTACGACCACGGAATGCTGCCGGTCGGCGACGGCAACACGCTGTACTGGGAGGAATGCGGCAATCCCGAAGGAAAGCCGGTCGCGTTCCTGCACGGCGGGCCCGGGGGCGGCGCGTCCCCGCGGCACCGGCGGCTGTTCGACCCGGAGCGCTACCGGATCGTGCTGTTCGACCAGCGCGGCTGCGGCCGGAGCACGCCGCACTGCAGCGAGCCGGACGTCGACCTGTCGGTGAACACGACCTGGCATCTGGTGTCCGACATGGAGCAGTTGCGCGAGGCCCGCGGCATCGACCGCTGGCAGCTGTTCGGCGGCTCGTGGGGCAGCGTGCTCGCGCTCGCCTACGCCGAGACCCATCCGGAGCGGGTGACCGAGCTGATCCTGCGCGGCGTCGCGACGCTGCGGGTCAAAGAAGTGCAGTGGCTCTTCGGCGGGGGCGCGGCGTGCATGTTCCCGGAGGCGTGGTCGCGGTTCCTCGCCCCGGTGCCGTACGCCCGCCGCGGCGGCGACCTGCTCGAGGTGTACCACGAACTGCTGAATCACCCGGACCCGGAAGTGCACGGGCCGGCCGCGCTCGCCTGGAGCCGGTGGGAGGGCGAGACGGTCAAGTTCACCCCGCAGGAAGAAGTGGTCGCCGCGTTCACCGAGCCGGAGTTCGCGCTCGCGATCGCGCGGATCGAGAACCACTACTTCCGCCACGGCGGCTGGCTCGCCCCGGACCAGCTGATCCGCGGGGCCGGGAAGCTGTCGGGCATCCCGTGCGTTCTCGTCCAGGGCAGGTACGACGTGGTCACTCCCGCCACCACCGCCTGGGAACTCGCACAGGTGCTGCCGGGCGCCGAGCTGAAGATGATCGGCGACGCCGGGCACGCGTTCGACGAACCGGGCACGCTGCACGAGCTGATCAGCGCGACCGACCGGTTCGCGGCAGGGTGGGAGGGCACGTCCGGGCTGTCGAGCGCGGAAGTCGAACGAAAGGAAATCCGCATGCTGTTCGGTGACGAGCACGTTCGCCGTTACGAGGAAACCGACGGAGAAGTCGGGCACGACTGGCAGGAAGGCGTGCCGACGCTGGTGCTCACCACGAAGGGCCGCAAGACCGGGCAGGACCGCAAGTTCGCCCTGATCTACCAGGAGGACAACGGCAACCCGGTGATCGTCGCCTCGAAGGGCGGCGCGCCGAACCACCCCGGCTGGTACCTGAACCTGCAGGAGAACCCCGAGGTCCGCGTGCAGATCCGGGCGGACAAGTTCACCGCGCGCGCCCGGACCGCGACCGGCGAGGAACGCGCCCGGCTGTGGGACAAGCTCGCCGCGGTGTGGCCGGACTACAACGACTACCAGAAGAAGACCGACCGCGAGATCCCCGTGGTGGTGCTCGAGCGGGTGTGATTCCCGCCGCGTCCAGGGCTCGCGCGGCGCCGAACCGGAGCGTCTTCGGCTACGAATGACGCTCATGGCGCTGCGCACCCGGACCCGGGACCGCTGGACCCCGCTCGAAGGGGAGCTGCTCGGCTTCCGCGGCATGCAGAGGTACGGCAGGCGCTTCGCCCGCTCCGGCCGGGGCGCCTGGTACCACCTCGCGATCGAGGTGGTGTGGCAGCTGCTCGCCCTGACGAGCCGGTTCCGCGTGCGCGGCGCGCGGAACATCCCGCGTTCGGGCGGGGTCGTGGTGGTTTCCAACCACCTGTCGAACGCCGATCCGACAACGCTCACCGCGTTCTGCCTCGGCGCCGGCCGCGTGCCGCGGTACCTGGCGAAGGCGAGCTTGTGGAACGCGCCGGTGATCAAGGCGGTGATGCGTTCGGGCAAGCACATCCCGGTCCACCGCGGCGCGCCGACCGCCGCGGGCGCGTACCGCGACGCGGTCGCCGCGGTGCGGGCGGGCGAATGCGTGGCGATCTTCCCGGAGGCCCGGTTCTCCGCCGACCCGGACGGCTGGCCGGCGAAGAACGGCAAGACCGGCGCGGCGCGGATCGCGCTGGAGACCGGGGCGCCGGTGCTCCCGGTCGCGAACTGGGGCACGCACGAACTGCTGCCCGCCGGCGCGTGGTTCCCGCGCGTCCTGCCGCGGCGGAAGATCGAGTTCGTCGCCGGAGAGCCGGTGGACCTCAGCGACCTGCGCGAGCGGGAATTGACCCGGGACGTGCTGGAGGAGGCGACGGCGCGGATCATGGCCGCGGTGACGGAGCTGCTGGCCGAGATCCGGGGCGTGCGGCCGCCGGCTTGACCGGCGGACTCCGCGGCGCTGCCGGGCGAAGGCGCGGCGGCCACTGTGGACGCTCCGGCCGGTCCCGAAGCGGCTTCGGCCCGGACCCGTCGGCACCCTGCTCCGGCGAGTTTCGCCGCAACCAGCCGGCCTAGGACGCGCCAGCGCCGAAAGCGGGCGCCGTCACGCCGCCCCGCGCGGGCGCGGGAGGTAGTTTCAACGGTATGAGCGCAGACTATGACGTGGTGGTCCTCGGGGCCGGAGTCGGTGGGTACGTCGCGGCGATCCGGGCTTCGCAGCTGGGCCTGAGCGTGGCGGTCGTGGAGGAGAAGTACTGGGGCGGGGTGTGCCTCAACGTCGGCTGCATCCCTTCGAAGGCGCTGCTGCGCAACGCCGAACTGGCGCACACGGTGAAGGAGGAGGCCAAGACCTACGGCATCTCCTCCGACGGGGAGATCCGCTTCGACTACACCGCGGCGTACGAGCGCAGCCGCAAGGTCGCGGACGGGCGCGTCAAGGGCGTGCACTTCCTGATGAAGAAGAACAAGATCACCGAGTACAACGGGCGCGGCACCTTCGTGGACGCCAACACCCTCGAGGTGAACGGCGAGCGGATCACCTTCACCTACGGCATCATCGCCACCGGCGCGACGGCCCGGCTGCTGCCGGGCACGCAGCGCAGCGAGCGCGTGGTCACCTACGAAAAGCAGATCCTCGAAAGCGAGCTGCCGGGCAGCATCGTGATCGCCGGGGCGGGCGCGATCGGCGTGGAGTTCGCCTACGTGCTGCGCAACTACGGCGTGGACGTGACGATCGTCGAATTCCTCGACCGGATGGTGCCGCTCGAGGACGCCGAGGTTTCGGCCGAGCTGGCCAAGCGCTACCGCAAGCTGGGGATCAAGGTGCTGCTGGGCACCAAGGTCGAGGCGATCGACGACTCGGGAGCCAAGGTTTCGGTGACCGTGTCGAAGAACGGCGAGCAGCAGGTGCTCGAGGCCGACAAGGTGTTGCAGGCCATCGGGTTCCGGCCGAACGTCGAGGGCTACGGCCTGGAGAACACCGGCGTCGAGCTGACCGAGCGCGGCGCGATCGCGATCGACGGCCGCGGCCGGACGAACGTGCCGCACCTGTTCGCGATCGGCGACGTGACGGCGAAGCTGATGCTGGCGCACGCCTCGGAGTCGATGGGCATCGTGGCGGCGGAAACGATCGCCGGCGCGGAGACCATGGAACTGGACTTCGTGATGATCCCGCGCGCGACCTACTGCCAGCCGCAGATCGCGAGCTTCGGCTGGACCGAGGAGCAGGCGCGCGAAAAGGGCTTTGACGTCCAGGTAGCGAAGTTCCCGTTCACCGCGAACGGCAAGGCGCACGGCCTCGGCGACGCGGCGGGCTTCGTGAAGGTGCTGAGCGACGCGAAGTACGGCGAACTGCTCGGCGCGCACCTCATCGGCCCGGACGTCACGGAGCTGCTGCCGGAGCTGACGCTGGCGCAGCAGTGGGACCTTACGGTGCACGAGATTTCGCGCAACGTGCACGCGCACCCGACACTGGGCGAGGCGGTCAAGGAAGCGGTGCACGGACTGGCCGGCCATATGATCAACTTCTGATTCTTCGACGGTCGCCCTGGCCCGCGGTGGTTTCGCGGGCCGGGGCGCTGCCGTTTCCGGACAGGGAAAACACCAGTTCGGGCCGGGACCACGAGATCCTCGGCGGCTTCGGCGGGACAGTCCCGATCCGGCGGGCGCCCACGCGTTCGTAGAACTTCGCCGCGGGCGGATGCGACACCACGCGCACCTCGGTCAGCCCGTTTTCCCTTGCCACTTCAAGGATGCGCCGCACCAGCCGAGCCCCCAGCCCGCTTCCCTGCGTTTCGTCGGCGACGAACAGCAGATCCAGCTCGGCCTCGGTGAGCGCGGCGAACCCGGCCGGCCCCGAGGGACCGCGGGCGACCAGAACATGGTGCTGGCGAAGGTAATCCGGCGTGACGGCGTACCCCTCCAGGATCGAGGCGTATCGGCCTCGGTAGGCCGATGACGCGTGCATGAGGTCGGTGAGCGAGGCGGCGTCGGCAGCGGTCGCGCGGTCAATCTTGAACATGCCGGCCACGGTAACCGGCACCACCGACAAAAACTGATCACGCGACCCGGCGGGCGGGCAACGCGACGGCGCTGAGCAGGCAGAGCACCGCGCCGATCCCCAGGGAGAAGCGCAGGCCGAGCACTCCGGCGGCGATCCCGCCGAGGGTGAGGAAAACCGGTTTGGCGGTACGGGTTCCGATCGACCAGGCAGTGAGCGTGCGCGTCAGAACAGTGTCGTCGATCAGCGAGAGCCGGTACGCCGAATAAGTCGGGTTGAAGATGCCCGCTACCAGCAACAGCCCGAAATTCGCGGCGATCAGCAGGGAGACCCCGCCGGGTCCGGGAATGGCGAACGGCAGCGCGAGCAACCACGGAGTACGCGCGAAACTGGTGCAGAGCAACACTTTCTGCGCGCCATAGCGAGAGCTGAGCGCCGGCGCGAGCCGCGCACCGAGGAGCCCGCCCAGGCAGGGGACGCCCAGCACCAGTCCGTATTGCCACGGCGCGAACCCGAGATCCCGCAGCATCAGCACGGTTTGCAGCGGCGTGACCCAAAGCACCGCGCCGCTGAACAGCACCGAGTTGAAGAACAGCGGCCGCAGTTCACGGCTGCGCAGCAGGAACCGCCAGCCGTCGGTGAAGCCGCGTCGCGAGTGGTCCGAAACCACCGCGGGAGGTGGTTCCGGCGTGCGCAAACGACGAATGCCGAGCGCGGACAACAGGAACGAGAAAGCGTCGATGAGCATCGTCGCGGTCGCGCCCAAGCCGCTGATCAGTACCCCGCCCAGCGGCGGTCCGGCGGACCAGCAAACCCAGTCGGTGCTTTCGAAGCGGCTCAACGCGACTGCCCGCTCGTCCGGCGCGACAAGGGCTTTGAGGTGCGCCCCGCTGGCCGCGGAGAAGACGACGGCTGCGGTGGCGACGACGATATCGACCGCGTAGAGCTGCGGCATGGTCAGCACGTGCAGCGCCGCCGCCAGCGGGACGCTCGCCAGCGCGGCGCAGCGAACCAGGTCTCCGGTGATCATCGCGGGACGCTTCCGGGCGAACTCGACCCGAGGTCCGAGCGGGAAAGCCAGGACCGCGCTGGCGGCCGCCGAGATGGCGGTGATCAGCGAAACCTGCCACGCGGGTGCGTCGAGCACGAGCACCGCGACGAGCCCGAGTGCGCCCGCGCCGACCGTGCTGCCCGCCGTGCTGATCGCGTACGCGGCCCACAGGCGGGCGAAGTCCCTCCCCAGGTTCGCCACCAGAGCAGAGTGCCAGCTCCGCTTCCGGGCCGGAACCGCCCGGTCTCACCAGGTGGGCCATCCGGGCAGATACCACTTTGGTCGGTGGTCTTGGCCGCCGTCGCTCTTTAGATTCACGTGACCACAGTGGGTGGCCGGGGGCGAGGACAGGAGTTGCGATGAGAAGAACGAGCCGGGTGACCGCGTATTCGGTGCCGCTCGCGGTCGGGGTGGTGCTCACCGGGAGCGGGGTCGCCGTCGCGCAGCCGTCCGCCGCGGAGGTCGCGAACGCGCGCACCGGGGCGGGGATCAGCGCGCTGCAAGAGATCAAGAGGACCCTCAGCCCGGCCGAGAAGAAGCAGGCCAGCCAGCTCGTCGTGGAGAAGCGCCTTCGCGCCGACCGCGGACTCGCCGCGCTGCTGCCGGATTACCGCACTGGCCTGCCGGTCACCCAGGCTGGCACGGTGTCGGTGGACATCGCGGGCACTGCCGGCGCCGCGATCGCGAACGCGGTGCGCGCCGCGGGCGGCACTGTTCAGTCCACCTCGTCCAACGGCTCGGTTCGCGCGCAGCTGCCGCTCAACGCGGTGGACCGGATCGCGGCGCGCGGCGACGTCCGGCAGGTCCAGCCCGCGACGCAGGCGATGACCTGGAACGAGCCGGACGCGCAGCGCCGGCAGCTGGCCAAGAAGGCCGTCGCCGCCGTGCAGGTGTCCGAAGGGGACAAGACCCACGGCGCCGACACCGCGCGCACGCAGTACGGCGTGAACGGCACCGGCGTGAAGGTCTGCGTGCTTTCCGACGGCGTCAACTCGCTGAAGAAGTCGCAGGACGCGGGCGAGCTGCCGGCGGTCGACGTGCTGCCCGGCCAGGCCGGCAGCGGCGACGAGGGCACCGCAATGCTGGAGATCGTCCACGACCTCGCTCCGGGCGCGACGCTCGGCTTCGCGACCGCGTTCACCAGCGAGTCGAGCTTCGCGGACAACATCCGCGCGCTGCGCAACACCGGCAAGTGCACGGTGATCGTCGACGACGTCGCGTACTTCGACGAGTCGCCGTTCCAGGACACGCAGGTCGCGCAGGCGGTCAACGACGTGACCGCAGCCGGCGCGCTCTACTTCTCCTCCGCAGGCAACTCCGGCAACCTGACCGACGGCACCAGCGGCTACTACGAGGGCGACTTCCGCTCGTCCGGCACCACGCTGCCGGGCGTCACCGGCACCCCGCACGACTTCGACCCGGGCAGCGGCGTGCAGACCACCGACCCGCTGTCGCCGGGCTCGCTCGGCCGGCCGGTGACGCTGTTCTGGTCGGACCCGTGGGGCCACTCGGCCAATGACTACGACCTGTTCCTGCTCAACGCTTCCGGCGGCGTCGTCGCCTCCAGCGCCAACTCGCAGGACGGTTCGCAGAACCCGTACGAGAGCCTGACCGTGCCGACATCCGGCTCCGGCTACCGCGTCGCGGTGGTCAAGTACAGCGGCGCGGACCGGTTCTTCGCGCTCAACGTGATCCGCGGCCGGTTCGTCGACTCCGGTTCGCTCAAGGGCTTCAGCACCGCGGGCGTGACCTCGGGCCACTCGGCGGCGGCAGCGGCGTTCTCGGTGGCCGCGGCCCCGGCGGCGACCGCGTTCGGCCGTCCGCTGGAGACCGGCGACCCGGCGAACCCGGCCGGCCCGTACCCGGGCCTGTTCACCTCGGCCAGCAAGTGGGAGCGCTTCACCTCCGACGGCCAGCGGCACCTCTTCTACAACGCCGACGGCACCGAGCTGACCCCGGGCAACGTGTCCTCGACCGGCGGCGCGACCCGCGCGAAGCCGGACATCACCGCGGCCGACGGTGTGGCCACCTCGGTCGCCGGCTTCCAGCCGTTCTACGGGACCTCGGCGGCCGCCCCGCACGCGGCGGCGATCGCGGCGCTGCTGCTGTCCGGCAAGCCGGCCGCGACCCCGGCGGACGTCCGCACCGCGCTGGTGTCGAGCGCGATCGACCTCGGCGCACCGGGATTCGACGCGGTGACCGGCAACGGCGTGATCATGGCGGGTCCGGCGCTGGCCGCGCTGGGCGTGCCGAAGAAGTAGCGGTTGCGGAAAGGGCGGGCTCCTCGACCGGGGAGCCCGCCCTTTTCAGCGTCCGGCGACCAGCAGGTGGAACGCCCTCGGCCCGTCGCCGAGCCGGTTGTGGCGGCGCAGTTCGAGTCCCGCGTCCGCGAGCGCCTTCTCGATCTCTTCGGGCGGCCGCAGCCGGAAACCGTGGCTGGTGAAGGGCATTTCGCGCATCATCGCGGGATCTCCGATGCCGACGACGAACCGGCCGTCGTCCGCGAGCACCCGCGCGACCTCGGCGAACGCGGGTGCCAGGTCGGGGATGAAGTAGACGGTGTTGACGGTCAGCGCCGCGTCAATCGTCCCGTCGCCAAGCGGGAGCTCGGCCATCCCGGCCTGGTGCAGCACCAGCCGTCCGGCGGCGAGGTTCTTCGGGAACGTCCGCCGCGCCCGGGCCAGCGCCGTTTCGGAGATCTCCGCGCCGTGCACGGTGCCGCCCTCGGTCGCGCGCAGCAGGAGGTCCAGCCCGAGACCGCCGCCGAAACCCAGGTCCAGCGCGGTTTCGCCGCGGCGGATCTCCAGCGCTTCGACCGCTCCGGTGACCGGCCCGCGGTTGACGTTGTTGAGCAGCCGGACGACAGCCTGTCCGGCCCGGCCCCGCGGATGGCCCAGCTGTTTGGCGAACCCGGCGAGCAGCGTGTCACGTGGTCCCATGAACCCAGTGTGCCGCGATATGGCAACGTGCGGGCGAACGGACTTTTGAGGAGGCGACATGTCGGAGAAGACCGCTGTGGTCACCGGGGCCGGTTCCGGGCTGGGCCGCCGGATCGCCGGAGCGCTGCTCGACGCGGGTTACCGGGTCGCACTCGCCGGACGTCGCGAGGACGCCCTGCGCGAGACGGCCGGCTCCGCCGAGAACGCGCTGGTCGTGCCCGCAGATGTCGCCGATCCGGCTTCGGTGGAGGCGCTTTTCTCGGCCGTGCGCAGCGAATGGGGCCGGTTGGATCTGCTGGTGAACAACGCCGGGGTGTCGCTCGGCGGCACCGTCGCGGATCTCTCCGTCGAGGACTGGCGGCGCACCGTCGACACGAACCTCACCGGCATGTTCCTGTGCGCGCAGCAGGCCGTGCGGCTGATGCGCGACCAAGACCCCCAGGGCGGCCGGATCATCAACAACGGCTCGATCTCCGCGCACGCGCCCCGTCCGGCGAGCGTCGCCTACACCGCCACCAAACACGCCGTCACCGGTCTCACCCGCTCGATTTCGCTCGACGGCCGCGCCTGGAACGTCGCGTGCGGACAGATCGACATCGGCAACGCAGCCACCGAGATGACCGAGCGGATGGCCGCGGGCATCCCGCAGGCCGACGGGCGGCTGCTGGCCGAGCCGACCTTCGACGCGGGCCACGTCGCCGACGCGGTGCTCTACATGGCGGGTTTGCCGCTGGACGCCAACGTCCAGTTTCTCACCATCACCGCGACCACGATGCCGTTCATCGGCCGGGGATGACGTGGTCGCGGCGCAACTCGTCGAACAGCCGGTAGAACATCTGCTCAGTGTCCACATAGGAGTGGAAACCGGCGCGGCGTGACTTCGACGTGTCCGCGAACATGTCGTAGTCCCACGAGAACACGAAGTCGCCGAAGGCCCACGAAGAGACGTCGGCGTACGAAGCAGCGAGGCCGTGCTTCGCCGTCATTTCGGTCCACAGTGGTTCCTTATCGGCCATCACGGTCGTCAGCGGCAGCTGCAACGGCGAAGCGACTTCGAGGTCGAAGTACGCGGCCAGCTTCGGCCACAGCTCTCGCCAGCGAAAGAGGTCACCGTTGGCGATGTTGAACGCTTCGTTCTGACTGGACGTCGCCGCCCACACTGTGCCCTCGGCGAGCAACTGTGCGTCCGTCATCTCCAGCAGGCTGTCGTACGCGCCGGGCTTGCCGGGAAAGCGCAGGGGCAGGCCGAGTTCCTTCGAGATCGACGCGTAGACCGCGATCACGAGCGCGAGGTTCATCGGGTTGCCGAGCGTCGTCCCGCCGACCACGGACGGCCGGATCGCCGACCACGACCAGCCTCCGGCCGCGGCTCGGCGTTCCAGGAACTTCTGCTGGTCGACATTGAATTCCGGCGGCATGTGCTGTCCGGCGTCGGCCTCGCGGGCGGGAGTCTTGAAGGGGCCGAGGTGCGCGCCGTAGACCTTGTAGCCCTGCATCAGGCTGACGTGTTCCAGCGGGCCTTCGTCGAGGCCGTTCACCAGGTTCTCCAGCATCGCGACGTTCGGCGGCACGAGTTCCGCCCACGTCGGCCGGTCCTGGTAGGCCGCGTAGAACAGGTGCGTCGCGCCGACGCCGGCCAGCGCCGTCCGGGTGCCCGCCGGGTCGAGCAGGTCGACGGCGAGGTTGCCCGGTCCGCCGCGACGGGAGAGCCCGAGCACCTCCCAGCCGTCGAGAGTCCGCAGGTGGGAGATGAGTTTCCGGCCGATGATCCCGTTGGCCCCGGCCACGAGGGCCACGCGTGTGCTGCTCATGTCTCCGATCCTGACCTCGTTCTCACGATGAGTCCAAGGCTTACTTCTCACAGCTTCGATAAACTGTGCTTATGACAAGCTTGCGGCAGCTCGAGTACCTGGTCACGGTGGTCGACACCGGTTCGTTCACCCGGGCCGCCGAGCAGCTGCACGTGACGCAGCCCGCGCTGTCGCACCAGATGCGGGCGCTGGAGCACAGCGTCGGCGGGCCGTTGCTGGAACGGTTGCCGCGTTCGGTCCGGCTCACGCCAATGGGGCGCGCGATGCTGCCGCACGCCCGCGCCGCGCTCGCCGATGCCGAACGTGCCCGGTGCGCCGCGCGACAGGCTTCCGGCCAGGTAGCCGGAGAACTGCTGGTCGCCACGGTCTACTCGGTGAGCCTCGGGGTGCTGCCGCCGGCGCTGCGGGTGTGGCGGCGCGAACGGCCGGACGTCGACGTGCGGCTTTTCGAGTACCGCCACGCCGACGAACTGCGCGACGCGATGCTGGCCGGAGAAGCGGATCTCGCGATCGGCCCGCGTCCGGCCGGGTGGACGGGCCCGGTGCGGACGCTGGGCACCGAAGAGTTCGTCGTCGTGCTCCCGGCCGACGGCGCCACGGAGTCCACTTCGGACGGTACGGTCGACCTGGCTGACCTTGCCGACTGCGCGTGGGTGCACTACGCGCCTGGCCACGGCTTAGCCGAACTTCTCGACGCCGCTTGCGCGGAAGCCGGATTCCGGCCGCGACCCGCGGTGCGCACGGAACAGACCGCCGCCGCACCGTTGCTCGCGGCGGCCGGATTGGGGCCCGCGCTGGTTCCGGCGAACGTGCTCCCCGCCGAGTTCAGCGGCCGGGTTTTGCGCCCGGGCAAACCGATCCGGCGAGAGCTGGTCGCTTACGGCCGCAGCGAACCGGATCCGTTGACGGCGGCGTTCGGCGAAGTGCTGGCGCAACACACACGGGTTTAGTCGCGCAGCCGGGTCAGGTCGATTCCAGCGAACGGCGTCGTCACCGCGTCGTGGACCCGGGCGGACCAGACGGCGTGGCCATGCGCGGTCCACAGTGGAATCGCCGGAAGATCGCGCAGGGCCTGGTTCTCGGCGACCCGGAACAGCTGCGCGGCTTCTTCCGGCGACGCGGTGGTTTCGGCGGAATTGAGATCGGCGGCGAATCCGGCGTCGGTGTAACCGGCGGCGTCCGCGAGCGTGTGGAGGAGGTCGGCCGGGCTCGGCGAGACGGCCTTGACCTCCAGCGCGGACGGTCCGGTCGGCTTGCCTCCGGTGGCTTTTCGCTGTGCGGTAACCGAAATTCCCAGACTCTTCGACAGCCCCTCGGCCAACGCCTGCGGCCAGGTGCCGTCGAAACTGTCGTAGTACACGGCCGCGTCGCCGGTGAATCCGGCTTGGTCCAGCAGGGACTTGGCGGCCGGACCGTCGAAAGTGCACGGACGGCAGCTCCCGAACCGTTCGCCGGGCGCGACCGCCGGCGGCAGCAATCCCTTGGCCGCGTCCGCCTGGTGCGCGAGCGGACCGGATTCCAGCGCGGCGCGGTCGGTGCCGAGCGCGAAGGCGTGCCGCACCGCGGGATCGGCGAATCGCGTTGCCTCGGCGGAAAACACCAGGTAGCCGGCGCGGGGGAGCGCCCACATCGCGTGCCGGTCGGCGAAATCGGCGTGCATCGCCTCGTGCCGGTCGCCCGGGACAGACGTGGCGACGTCGAGTTTGCCCTCCTTGACCTCGTCGTACTGCTCCGCCGGATTGCCGACGCGCAGCTCGATTTCCTTCGCCTGGCCCGGATCCGCGGCGACCCGGACGAGCTTGCCGCCGGAACCGGACTGCCAGTCGCCCTCTAACCGCAGGGGGCCGTTGCCGATCGGATGGCGGGCGAACCCGTTCCAGTCGCGCGATTTCAGCACCGACGCGGGCAGCGGCACGAGCCCGGGCGCGGACAACCAAGCGGGCACCTGATTCGACGGCCGATCGAGCACGATCCGCAACTGATTCGCGTCGACTGCGGTTATTTCCTTGGCTCGTAAGGACTTCGTGAGAACCGGGCTGCTGGCCCAATGGTGGCCTGAGATCGCCTTCCAGGTGTCCACATAGGACTGAGCGGTGACCGGCGTGCCGTCGTGGAATTTCCCGGGCCGCAACCGGACGGTCCAGGTCGCCCGGTCGGTGCTGGTGATCGACTCGGCCGCGCGCGGGGTGACTTTTCCGCTGGCCGGATCGTAATCGGCGAGCGGAGTCCACAACGCGCCGGTGACGAGCCGCCCGGACGGATCGGTGACGTCGGCGGGCAGCAGCGTGCCGGGTTCGCCGAGGCCGACCGACAGGACGCCGGGCCGGGCGGGTTCGGCCGACGACGAACAGCCGGAGGTACCGGCCGCGACGACGGCGGCGAGCGTGAGCGGGACCAGCAGACGCGATCGCATGCTGTCTTATTACCAGGTGGAAAGCAACGAAAGGCGGTTGTGTCCGGTTAGGGACCGTCTTAAAGTACTTCAGTCACACTGGGGTCTCTTGGAGGTTTCGCGTGCGCCGTTGGTGGATTCGCTCCGGACTGGCAATCGCGACCGCGGCGGCGACGCTCGTCGCCACCGGATTGCCCGCCGCGGCTTGCGAGGACGACAAGCCGGTCACCGAAGCGAAGCACAGCCTCGGCGATCCGGGCGCGGTCAAGGGCGTGCGGCCGGTCGGCACCGTGCCCGACGCGCAAGGGGCCATTTCGGCGAACTTCCTCAGCTACGGCAAGCGCGACGTGATGGTCGTGTCCGGCCAGTTCGGCCTGAAGGTGTACGACCTCACGGACAATCCGGCGAAGCCGCGCGCGATCGGCGAGCTGAGCCTGCCCGGGCTGTGGGAAACCGAGGACACCGAGGTCGACGCGAAGCGCAAGCTCGTGTTCCTGTCCCGGGACCCGCGCGCGTTCAAGGGCAACACGCACACCGGCGAGTCCGGCATCTACGTGGTCGACGTGGCGCATCCGGAGAAACCGGAGATCCTCAGCTACGTCAAGGTCCCGGCAGGCCACACCACCAGTTGCGCCGACGACTGCCGCTACCTCTGGACCGGCGGCCCGGCGAAGGCCGACGACCAGCCCGCGGACTGGGGCGGCAGGCCGATCTGGGTCACCGACGTGCGCAACCCGCGCGCCCCGAAGGTGCACCCGGACCCGATCGAACTCGCTCGCAACGACGGCAAAACCGACTACGTGCACGACGTGCAGGTCGACAAAATGGGCGTCGCGTGGGTATCCGGCGCGGGCGGCGTGCGCGGCTACTGGACGTCCGGCTTCCATCGCGACCCGGTGCAGAACCGCTACCGCCTGGCGAGCGCGCTCAAGCCGGTGCCATACGCGGGTGGCGGAGTGTCGGAAACCGCGGCGCCGTCGAAGTTCCTGCACAACAGCTTCCACCCGGTCGGCTCCCGAGACGACGGCGCGTGGCGCGGGCACGACCTCGTGTACGCCACCGAGGAAAGCTTCCTCCCCGGCTGCGCGGGCGACGGCGTCCTGACCATTTCTTCGCTGGACGGCTCGTATCAGGGCGAAGGCTGGCGGTCGACGCCGGAGAAGCCGTTCCGGATGCGCAGCATCGGCACCTGGAGCGTCGCCGGGCAGGAAGGCAGCGACCCGGTGTCCGACGACTGCTCGGCACACTACTTCGACCTGCGCGGGCACGTGCTGGTGCAGTCGTTTTACGCGCAGGGCACGCGATTCCTCGACGTGAGCGACCCGTCGAACCCGACGCAGATCGCGTACTTCCGCCCGGCGGACGCGGCTTCGTGGGCGCCGTACTGGCACGACGGGTACGTGTACGTGGCGGACAACAACCGGGGGATCGACATCCTGAAGCTCGGCGTTTAGCGGCGGATCGGCCGCGCACCGCGGTCCAACCGGGCCTCGATGAGCGGCAGCAGGGTCTCCTGGAACCGCCTCGGTCGTGGGTCTACGGCAAGTCGGGGGCCTCTCGGGACATGCTCGGCGTCTGGGCTCGGGACGTACCGCTCGGCCGCATCGGCGTTCATGCCCACGCTTGACCGCTCAGCGGCCCGCCAGTTCGCGGAGGAACTCGCGCGCGGAGCTCGATCTCGAAGTCGAGATACCTGCGCTCGCGCTGATACTTCCGGCGCTCGCGGACGGTCGGGACTAAGCGGATCACGCTCACTGATTCTGCCGTCCGGCACCCTTACCGCCAACCGGATATCGGACAGCCAGCCCGTCCAGCAGCGCCTGCAGCCCGATCTCGAACAGGTGGTCCAGATCGAGGTCGTACCCCTCGGCAAGCTCCGCCACCATCCGCGCCAGCACCGGATACCGCCCGGACCCGGTCAGCGCCGCGTATCCCCGCGCCTGCGTCTCCATCCACTGGTCCTCGGTGATCCCGGTCGCCCCCATCGCGTGCCGCTCGCGTTCCAGATGGATCGCGGTGCCCTGGATGTGGTTGTAGAACAACACATTCAGATCGCACAGGTCAGCCGCGTTCAGCCCGAAGACCGACAACGCGGCCAGCGCGCGTTCGTTGTGTGCCGCGAGGTTCGGCAGCGGCCAGGGGCGGGTGAGTGGGACGAGATGCGCCAGCCACGGATGCCGCCGGTGCACGGACCACAGCGTGCGCGCCGACAGCTCCAACTGCGCCCGCCACCCCTCCGGTTCCCGTGGCGGGTAACCGGTTTCGCCGTAGACCGTGTCCGCCATCAGGAAGACCAGTTCGTCCTTTCCGGACAGATACCGGTACGGCGCCATCGCCGGAACTCCCAGCCGCGCGGCGAGTCCGCGCATCGACAGCGCCGCGACACCTTCCGTGTCGGCGATCGCGATGGCCGTGCGCACCAGTAGTTCCCGGGTCAGCACTGGACGCTTCGCCCCAGTCTCGGAGTGCTGACCAGCAACGACATGGCCAGACCGCGGTTCCGCCCGAACCACGCCTTCGCGACGCAGGACGTCGAGCGCCTTTGCTGCGGTTGCGTTCGCGACACCATGCGTTGAAGCCAGCTGACGCGTCGAAGGCACCTTCGCGCCCGGCGGCAACTGCGAGATCTCTTCGCGCAGCGTGGCGGCGATGCGGAGGTACGGCGGTTCGGTCGGCATCGGCGTCCTGTCTGTACTAGGTCAGCGGGTCATCTGTACTAGGTCAGTTCTGGCAGTGGAAGCCAGGTCAGGGCAGGTTCATTCAGGTAATGATGCACCGTACTAAGGGGTGAGGACATGCCGAAAGCACTGGTTTGCGGAGCGGGAGTCGCTGGGTGCGCGTCGGCCTACTGGCTGCGCCGCAGCGGATACGACGTGACGGTCGTCGAGCGCGCGGAGGGGTTGCGCAGCGGAGGTCAGGCGATCGACATCCGCGGGGTCGCGCTGGAGGTCATCGACCGGATGGGACTGGGGGAACGGGTCCGCGCGGCCCGGACGCGGATGCGCGGGATGTCGATGCTCGACGCGTCCGGCAACGAGGTGTTCCGTTCCGAGGAGCGCGTCTTCAGCAGCGGTCGCCTCGACAGCGAGGACATCGAGATCCTCCGCGACGACTTGGTCGAGCTGCTGCACCGCCGCGCCGACGCCGAGTTCCGTTTCGGCGACGAGATCACCGCGCTCGACGCCGAGTCCGGCCGGGTCGAATTCGCCAAGGCCGAGCCGCATACGTTCGACCTGATCGTCGGCGCGGACGGCGCGCATTCGGCGGTCCGGCGGCTCGCGTTCGGCCCGGAGGAGCAGTTCCGCCGCTACCTCGGCCAGTACCTGGCGATCTTCCCGGCTCCCAACACGCTCGGCCTCGAGGATTGGCAGATCTGGTTCCAGGGCGAGGGCGTCGGCGGCGCGGTCTACCCGGTGCCCGGCAACGAGGAGATCCGGGTGACGCTCGGCTTCGGCGAGCCGGAGTACCGCGAGATCCGGGACGTCGCGGAGCAGAAGAAGCTTGTCGCGCAGCGGTTGGCCGACGTCGGCGGCCCGGTGCCGGACCTGGTCAAAGCCATGGCGGAGTCCGAGACCTTCTTCTTCGACGCCATGCTCCAGATCCACCTCGACCGCTGGACGACCGGACGGGTCGCGCTGGTCGGCGACGCCGGGTACTGCGCGTCCGTGCTGTCCGGGCAGGGCACGAGCCTCGCCCTCGTCGGCGCGTACGTCCTGGCCGACGGTCTCGCCGACTACGAGACCAGGATGCGCCCGTTCGCCGAACTGAACCAGGCGCTGGCCACGGAGAACCCGGCCGGACCGGCGTCGGAGGAATCGGTCGAGCGGGCGAAGAACGCGATCAGCCTGAGCCGCTGACCCGCCGTCTGGCGGGAGATTCCCGCCGCCCGGCTGGCCCGGTCCGGCTCCCGGGCGGCAAGGATGGGTCCAGTTGCCCGAATCCGCTGGAGGCCCGCGATGACCGCCTATCCGCCGCTCCCGTTCGACCCCGAGCTCGCCGCGGCGCTCGAGGTGCTCGCGGCCGAGCGCCCGCCGATCAAGACGCTCGAGTCGATCCCGGCGGTGCGCGCGGCCGCGGCGAAGCGGCAGATTTCGCTGGAGGAGATCACCGCCGACGGCACCCTTGAAGTGTCCGAAGTGGACGCTGAGGGGCCGCGCGGGCCGATCCCGCTGATCGTCGCGCGCCCGGCCGGTGCGGTCGACGCGCCGGTGCTGTACTGGCTGCACGGCGGCGGCATGGTCATCGGCGGGCACAAGGGCGGTGACCTGTACTTCCTCAAGGAGTACGCGACCGAACTGGGCCTCGGCTTCGTCTGCGTCGACTACCGCGTCGCGCCCGAACACCCGCATCCGGCACCCGTCGAGGACTGCTACGCCGGCCTCGAATGGACGGTCAAGCACGCCGCCGAGTACGGATTCGACGCCTCCCGCGTCGTGATCGGCGGCGCGAGCGCGGGCGGCGGGCTCGCGGCCGCGACGGCTTTGCTCGCTCGCGACCGAGGCGGCCCGGAACTGATCGGCCAGCTGCTCGTGTACCCGATGCTCGACGACCGCAACGACTCCCCGTCGGCGATCCAGATGGCCGAGATGGGCAGCTGGGACCGCGCCGCGAACAACGTCGGCTGGACCGCGCTGCTCGGCGACGCTCGCGGCGGCCCGGACGTGTCGCCGCGAGCCCGCCGCCCGCGCGTGCTGAAGACTTGTCCGGCCTTCCGCCCGCGTTCCTCGACGTCGGGAGCACCGAGACCTTCCGCGACGAGGTCATCGCCTACGCGAACCGGCTGTGGCTGTCCGGGGTGCAGGCGGAACTGCACGTCTGGCCCGGCGCCTTCCACGGCTTCGACGGCTCGGCTCCGCAGGCGGCGCTGTCGCAGCAGGCCCGCGCCGAGCGCACGCCGTGGCTGCGGCGGCTGCTCGGCTGAACCGGACAAGCGATGATGGACCGATGAGGGAGCTGGTCACGCATCTGAGCGCGCTCGATCCCGGCGCGGCCGAGACGGTCAAGGTCATCGCGTATTTCGACCGGCTGGTCGAGGGCCGCGCCGGGCTGGAGCCGATCGTGCGCGGGGCGGCGGTGCTGTCCGGCTGTCCCGCGCGGCTGGCCGACGACGAACGCCGGGTGCGCGTTCGCGTCGAACCGGACGGGCGCGTGGTGCCGTCCGCCGAGCCGCCCGATCCGGACTGGCCGTCGGCTCCGGTGCGTCCGGACGGGCCGGTCGCGCTGTGGCTGGAACGGCCCGGTCCGCCGAGCCCCGTGGACGCGATGGTGCTGGAGCGCGCGTCCGCCGCGGCCCGGGCGGTGCTGGACCGCACGCGCGGCCGGGTCGTCGATCCGGCGTCCGTCGAGGTGGTGCTCGATGCGTCCGCCGACGAGCGAACCCGTTTGCGCGCCGCGCATCGCCTCGGGCTCGGTGCCACTGCGCGGGCGGTCGTGACCGACGCGGTCCCGCTGGTCGTCCCTCCACAGTGGACTCCGCCGGAGCGTAGCCGGGTTGGCCTGGGAACGGTGGTGGACCTGGTCGACCTGCCGCTGTCCGGCCGGCAAGCCCGCACGGCTTTCCGTTTCACCGCAACCGAAGACGATCCCGGACCGTCCGTGGTGGACTACGCCGAACTCGGCGGGCTGGCGGTGCTCGCCGACGCGGTCGGACCCGGTGCCAAACCGGTCGCGGACGTAACCAGCTTGGAGCACGCCCGCACGGCGGCCCCGTGGGTGTTGCCCACGCTGGTCGCCGTAGCGGGCGCGCCGAGTCTGCGTTCCGCGGCGAACACGCTGGTAGTGCACCATTCGACCCTGCAGGAGCGCCTGGCCCACGCCGAACACCTGCTCGGCTGGCCAGTACGCGATCCCGCGGGTCGTCTGCGGTTGCAGCTGGCTATCGCCTTGTGGCGGCTGCACCGCACCGGGTGATCACGGCGTGAGCAGCGGCAGCAACGGTTTCCGCACCGCCATCGCGACTCCGTCCGACGCCTGCGCCGCGGCGAGCCGCTCGGCGCTCGGCGTGCCGTAGGACGTGGTCCGCTGCCGCAACGGACGGCCGAGCGGCTCGACCATCGCGCGCATGTCGCTGATCGTCTTGTACGACCCGTTCGACGCACCCGCCATCCGGCTGATCGTCTCCTCCATCAGCGTGCCGCCGATGTCGTTGACGCCGCCCTGCAGCACCGCCCGGCTCCCTTCCTCGCCGAGCTTCACCCAGGAACTCTGGATGTTGTCGAACGTGCCGTGCAGCAGCAGCCGGGACAGCGCGTGCACCGCCCGGTTCTCGCGCAGCGTCGTGCCCGCGCGGGCGAGGCCGGCCAGGTAGATCGGCGAGCTCTGGTGGATGAACGGCAGCAGCACGAATTCGCTGAACCCGCGCCGCCCGTTGCGTTCCACGCCTTCGCGCTGCAGTTTGGCCAGCAGTTTCAGGTGCCCGACCCAGTGGCTCGGGTTGTCCACGTGGCCGTACATCATCGTCGCCGTGGTCGGCAGGCCGATGTCGTGCGCGGTGGTGACCACCTCGATCCACGCGTCGGTCGGCAGCTTGCCCTTGGTGAGCACCCACCGGACGTCGTCGTCGAGGATTTCCGCCGCGGTGCCCGGCAGCGAGTCCACTCCGGACTCCTTCGCCCGGAGCAGGAAGTCGCGAATGGACAGATTCGTCCGGGACGCGCCGTTCACGACCTCCATCGGGCTGAACGAGTGCAGGTGGATGTCCGGCTGCCGCCGCTTCACCTCGGCCGCGAGGTCGAAGTACGCGGTGCCCGGCAGGTCCGGGTGGATCCCGCCCTGCATGCAGATCTCGGTCGCGCCCGCGGCCCACGCCTCGTCCACCCGGTCGCCGACCTGCTCCAGCGACAGCGTGTATGCGTCCGCGTCCGTTTTCCGCTGCGCGAAGGCGCAGAACCGGCAGCCGGTGTAGCAGACGTTGGTGAAGTTGATGTTCCGCGTGACGACGAAGGTGATGTCGTCCCCGACGACCTCGCGCCGCAGGTCGTCGGCCAGTTTCGTGAGCGCGTCCAGTTCCGGCCCGTCGGCGTGCAGCAGTGCGAGGGCGGCGTCGTCGGACAATCCGGCGGGGTCCTTTTCCGCACTGCGCAACGCGTCCCGGATGTCGGTGTCGAACCGCTGCGGCCCGGTCTTGATCTTCCGGCCGATTTCCTTCCAGTCGCCGTAGACCGAGTCGAAGTCGCCTCGCCGGTCCTCGGTGCGGCCGGTGGTGTCGATCTCGGTGTGCAGGTCGGTGCGGCCGGATTCCTCCCAGCCGCCGTCCGGCTCCTGCCACGGGATCCCGACCGGCATCGCGCCGTCGCGGGCCAGCCCGGTTTCCGCGTCGACCAGCGCCGCGACGTGCCGCGTGACGCGCGGGTCGAGCCACGGCTGGCCGCGCTTCACGTACTCCGGGTAGATGGTGAGCCGCTCGCGCAGGGCGAATCCGGCCTTCTCGGTCTGCCGGGCCAGGAGGTCGATCTGCGGCCACGCGCGTTCGGGGTTGACGTGGTCCGGGGTGAGCGGGGAAACGCCGCCCCAGTCGTCGATGCCCGCGCGGATCATCAGGTCGTACTGGTCGCCGATGAGGTTCGGCGGGGCCTGGATGCGCATCCGCGGACCCAGCACCAGCCGGGCCACGGCGATGTTCGCGGCCAGTTCTTCGAGGTCGGCGTCCGGGGTCGCGCGCATCTTCGTGTCCGGCTTGGCCCGGAAGTTCTGCACGATGACTTCCTGGATGCCGCCGTACTCGCGCGCGGTCTTGCGGATCGCGAACAGCGCGTCGGCGCGTTCCTCGTGCGTCTCGCCGATCCCGATCAGCACACCGGTGGTGAACGGCACCGAGCTGCGCCCGGCGTCCTCCAGCACCCGCAGCCGGACCTCGGGATCCTTGTCCGGCGAACCGTAATGCGGCCCGCCCTTCTCGCTCCACAGCCGGCGCGCGGTGGTCTCCAGCATCATGCCCATCGACGGCGCGACCGGCTTGAGCCGCTGGAAGTCCTGCCAGCTCAGCACGCCCGGGTTGAGGTGCGGCAGCAGACCGGTCTCCTCGAGCACCCGGATCGCCATCGCGCGGACGTAGGACAGCGTGTCGTCGTAGCCGTGCGCGTCCAGCCATTCGCGCGCGGCCTTCCAGCGGTCCTCCGGCCGGTCGCCGAGGGTGAACAGGGCTTCCTTGCAGCCCATCTCGGCGCCCTTGCGGGCGATGTCGAGGACCTCGTCCGGCGACAGGAACGGCGATTCGAGCCTGCCGGGGACGGTGACGAACGTGCAGTAGCCGCACCGGTCCCGGCACAGCCGGGTCAGCGGGATGAACACCTTGCGGCTGTAGGTGATGATCCCCGCGCGACCGGCTTCTTCGAGGCCCGCGTCGCGGATGCGGGAGGCGTGTTCGGACAAAGTCTTCAGGTCGTCGCCGCGCGCGTGCAGCAGCACTGCCGCCTCGGCGACGTCGAGCGTCTTCCCGTCTCGCGCCCGGGCGAGCGCACGGCGCATGGCCGACGGGGTGGGCGTGGTCACGCCAGCTTCGGGCTCCATTCCCGCCACGCTAGGACCCGGCCGCCGCGACCAGCCAGCTCTTAGCCCGCCGCCGAGCCGAGGCGGTGTCTGAAGTGATCATTAGCGCAGGTTGCGGGCTTGTCGGTGGCTGCTGACGGCGGTATTACCTAAAGGGTGGCGTCAGTGATCGGGAAGCGCATCGGCGGGCGGACGTACTACTACTTCGCCGAGTCCGCGCGCGTCGACGGCAAACCGCGCGTGGTCGGCCAGCGGTATCTCGGCACGGCCGAGGACATCGCCGCGGCGGTGGCCGGCGGCGGTCCGGAAGCGGCTGGCGCGCGGCATCGTTCGTTCGGCGACGTTTCCGCCGTGTGGGGGACGCTCCAGCGCCTGGACCTCGTCCGGCGCGTCGACTCCGTCGCCGGCCCGCAGCGGGCTCGGCCGACGCTCGGTCTCCACGTCGCGCTGGCCGTGCTGCATCGGGCGACGGCGCCGGAGACGGAGTTCGAGGAGTGGTGGAACGGCTGCCTGGCGCAAGATCTGGTCCGGCCCCGGCCGCCCAAGGGGTCGATCACCACGGCTAGTCATTGGCGGGCGTTGCAGCGGCTTACTCCGGAGCGGATCGCCGGGGTGGAAACCGTTGTGGCGGAAGCGGTTCTGGAATTGCTGGGCGACGACGGAACGGAAGCCTTAGCCGTTGATGTCGCGCAGTTCGCCGCGTTCACCGCTGCGGATTGCACGCTGCCGTCGGCGGGTCAGGACGTACTCGCCGGGCTCGGTCTGGTCGTTACGCGGGACGGGGCGATTCCGTTGGCGTCGCGGGTTTATCGGAGGGATGGCGCGCCTGCGTTCGGTGCGTTGGCCGTGGAATTGGGGGAACGGTATCCGGCGACGGACGTCACGTTGGTTTTCCATGCCGGGCAGGCCGCGCAGCTCGATCTTGGTGCGCGGCGCGGGTTTGTCGGATCGCTTCCACTGGCTGATCATCCGGATTTGCTCGCGCGTCCGGCGTCGGTGCGGAGGAGGGTGGATCCGGAGCGGTTTGCCGGGCTGACCGCGTTCGACACGGTGGCGACTGTGGACGGTGCTCGCCGGCGCGTCATCCTTACTCATTCGGCGACGTTGCACGCGGCGCAGTACCGGGCGTTCACCAGTGAATTGAGCACTACGGTGCGGGAGCTTGACGGGTTGGCCGCTGCGCTCGCTGCCGGTACCCATCGCGGGGATCGGACCCAGGTGCACGCGGAGATGTCGCGCATCATTCGCGGACGTCGGGTGGAGCGCGTGTTGAATACGACGCTCACCGGGAGCCGCGCGGGGGAGTTGCGGCTGGAGCGGCGGGTCGACGAGGCAGCGGTCGCTCGGTTGGCGGAGGAGTTCTTCGGCAAGCAGATTCTGGTGACTGATCGGGATTGGCCGGTCGCCGAGGTGGTCACCGCTTATCGGGCGCGGACGCACCTCGAGTCGACGTTTCGGTGGCTGACCGGGGCCGCGGTGGCTGGGCCGTCCCCCCGGTGGGAGTGGACTTCGCATCGGATCGCGGTGCATACGGCGGTGTCCGTGCTCGCGGCGACGGTTACGCACCTGATGCGGCGGGAGGCGGACCGGGCGGGGATGAATTTGTCGGTGGCCGAGCTATTGGATCAGTTGCGGGGGATCGGGGAGACGGTTTTGCGGCATCGGTCTACCGGGGGGAGGCCGAGGACGCGGCGGATCTTGTCGGATCGGACGGGGAGGCAGCAGGCGTTGTTCGAGTTGTTCGGGTTGGAGCGGTTTGCGCCTGGGTGACTGCTCGTCGCTCTGGCGGGCGACCTTGCATATGGAGTGGCGTGGGGCACCCCGAAGCTTGATTGTGCTGACGGTCCGGGGGTGCTTGTCAACGCGGGAAAGCGTGCCTTGACAAGCACCCCCGAACCGCAGTTTGGCTTCGTATCGGGGTGCGGGGGAGGTGTGGGTGCCTCGATGTTGGGTGCGCTGGTGCGGTTAGGAGTTGCGGTCGATGTTCAGGGCGGAGAAGGTCTGTACTACTGGCATCAGTTCGATGACGTTGATGTTCACGTGCTTTGGCTGCGAGCTGGCCCAGAACACCGACTCGGCGACGTCGTCCGCGGTCAGCGGGGTGGTGCCGGCGTAGACGTTGGCTGCTTTGGCCTGGTCGCCGTCGAAGCGGACGGTCGAGAATTCGGTGCCGCCTACCAGGCCGGGCTCGACATTCGTCACGCGGACGCCGGTGCCGCGCAGGTCGGAGCGCAGGTTGAGGCTGAACTGGTGGACGAACGCCTTGGTCGCGCCGTACACGTTGCCGCCGGGGTAGGGGTAGCTGCCCGCGACCGAACCGATGTTGATCACGTGCCCGGTGCCGCGTTCGACCATGCCGGGCAGCACTGCGCGGGTGAGGTGGACGAGACCGGTCACGTTGGTCTCGATCATCTGGTCCCAGTCTTCCAGCTTCGCCTCGTGCGCCGGCTCGAGACCTTTGGCGAGGCCGGCGTTGTTGACCAGGATGTCGATCTTCGCCCACTCCTCGGGCAGCTGCGCGACGACGTCCGCGACCGCGTCCGCGTCGCGCACGTCGAGCACCAGCGGGTACACCGCGTCGCCCAGTTCGTCCGCGAGCGCCTTCAGCCGATCGCCGCTGCGGGCCGCGGCGACGACCCGGGCGCCCTCCGCGACGAACCGGCGCGTGATCGCGGCACCGAACCCGGCGCTCGCGCCGGTCACCAATACGGTCTTCATGGAGTGAGTCACCGTTCTTCCGCGTGGTCCAGGAACCGGCCGAACACGTCGTTGAACTCGGCCGCGCGTTCCAGGTTAGGCAGGTGTCCCGCACCGTCGAGCACCACCAGCTCCGAGCCGGCCACGAGCTGGTGCAGCAGCCGCGCGTCGGAGACCGGGGTGAACTCGTCCTCGCTGCCCACCGCGACCAGTGTCGGCACGCTGACCTGCTTCAGCGAATCGCGGTAGTCAGGCCGCTTCGCCCGGGCCCGCAACGCCGCTGCCGCACCTGCCGCCGGTGCGCCGCGCATCATCTTGTGGACGTGCCCAGTCACTTCAAGGTTCTCGTGAAGCGTGCCCGCCGACAGCATCTTCGGCAGCAGCTCGTCGGCGTACGCGGTCATGCCTTCCGCGAGCACCCGGTCCGCGACCTGGTTGCGCGCCACCTTTCCTTCGTCGGTCTCCGGCTCGGCGAACGTGTCGGCGAGGAGCAATGCGGCGATCCGCTCAGGGTGATCGCGGACGGTCTGCATCACGATCTGCCCGCCCATCGACAGCCCGCCCAACGCGAAGCGGTCGATGCCGAGGTGGTCGGCCAGCCCGACGAGGTCCTCGGCGAAGTCTCCGAGCCCGCCGACCGCCGGGCCGCTGCTCTCGCCGTAACCCCGCAGGTCAGGAACCACGACTCGGTAGCCATTCCGCGCGAGATAGCCGGCCTGCGGACCCCACATCGACCGGTCGAACGGGTGCCCGTGCACGAGAAGCACCGCGAGCTTCGCCTGCTGGCCAAAGTCGTCGTAGGCGATCCGAGCGCCCGACGGGAGAAGGACTGTCTGCATGCTCCTGACGCTAATCGGGGCGATAGATCAGAGCAATAAGGTGCAATGTAGTCGGAGCAATGTTTTCAGCGCAGCCTTGCGAAGAACTGCCGGGCGTCACCCACCGAGCGGCCCCGGGTTGTGGCCCGCGGCGGGCGCTTCCCGCGGTTCCTCGGCGTAGATCCGGATCGCCGAACCCGCCGTGCCGGTCAGCCAGTGGATCGTGTGGACCGTGGGGTCAGCCATCTCTGCCTGCCTCGTGGGTCAGGGGCACTGCCCATCACCGCCGGACGCCCCCGGCGTCGGCCAGCCGCCCCGGTGCTTTGAGCAGTCCCGTCGCGACGTCGGTCGCCCGGTCGAAACTGGCGCAGTCGACCATCCAGTACCCGGCGATGACGGCCTCGGTCTCTCCGAACGGCCCGTCGGTGACGACCGGAGCTCTGCAGCCGGTGGGCCAGCACCGGAGCGGTGAGCCCCTGTGTCTCGACCAGCTCTCCGAATTGGGCCAGCGCCCCGGTGAATCCAGCGAGCAACTCGGCGACCTCCGCACCGTTCCGCTCGGCGAGCCGACGTCCAGCGACGATCCGCTCCGCGTCGGCCGGCCGGGTTCGTGCATTCACCGATAACGCGCACCGCGCCTTCTTCCGGATTACGGCATCCGCGAGCCGATAAGCGGCGGGATTCGTCGCGCGCTCATCCGCCGACCCCCGGCCGCTCGGCCCCGTCAGACCGGCCGGAGAGGGCGCATTCGGCGGGTTGACCTGCGAAGATCGGATTAAGGGACCCCCCTGTTTCAGGCCGTTTCAGGGCGTGTAATCTTCTCTTCGTCGCCAGGGAGACCGGGCGGCCGCCGGGACACGAACCAAGCTCTCGCCTCTAGGGTGATTGAGTGGGTGTCCCACCAAAAACTGCTAGGAATGACCGCTTCGGTCAGGCTCGCCCTTGCGGGGGTGGGGTTGATGCGGGGTGTGTTGCTTGAGAACTCAACAGTGTGCTAGTGAACTAAGCCAGTAGAGCTTATTTTGGTAAACCCCCTCGTCGGGGTTTCCTTTGAGAATATTGATTGAGATGTAGTCTCGATCGGACTCGAAAGCATTGTTGGAGAGTTTGATCCTGGCTCAGGACGAACGCTGGCGGCGTGCTTAACACATGCAAGTCGAACGCTGATCCGGTTTCGGCCGGGGATGAGTGGCGAACGGGTGAGTAACACGTGGGTAATCTGCCCTGTACT